>CP020563.1:800000-1402315 GCA_002082585.1 Kitasatospora albolonga | reverse complement strand
GCTGGTGGTGGCCGACCGTGATCGCGGTCCTCGCCGTGCTCGTCGTCCTCGCCCTGTGGTGGCTCCTCGCCCAGCTCCGGCGCGGCCGTCTGGCCGAGGTGCTGGTCGACAGCGGTGACGGCGAGGGCGCCCAGGTGCGCGGCCGGGCGCTGGAGGGCGTCCTCGCCGACGAGGCGGGCCAGGTGTCCGGAGTGGCCCGCGCCCAGGCGGCCCTGACCGGCCGCCGGACCGCCCCGCAGGCCCGTATCCGGCTGCTGATGGAGCCGCACGCGGCCCCCGAGCAGGCCCTGAACGCGGTGGCCGACGGAGCGCTGGCCCACGCCCGCGAGTCGGCCGGTCTGGACGAGCTCCCCGCCGAGGTGCGGCTGCGGGCCGTCAAGCACCGCGCGGAGCGGGTGTCCTGACGGCCGGTGGGCGTGTACGGGCCGGAGGGCAGCGGTTCAGAACCCGCGCCGTGACCCGCCGTCGACCGGCACCATGATCCCCGTCAGATACGAGGCGGCGGGGGAGAGCAGGAAGGCCGCGGTCTTCCCGAACTCCTCCGGCGTCCCGTAGCGCCGCAGCGGGATGCGGGCCTCGTTGGCCGTACGGGCGGCCTCCGCGTCGCCCGAGAGCGCGTCCAGTTCGCGGACCCGGTCCGTGTCGATCCGGGCGGGCAGCACCCCGACGACCCGGATGCCGCGCGGCCCCAGCTCGTCCGCGAGCGACTTGGCGAAACCGGCGAGACCGGGGCGCAGCCCGTTGGAGATGGTCAGTCCGGCGATCGGCTCGTGCACCGACCCGGAGAGCACGAAGCCGATGACCCCGCCCTCGCCCAGCGCGGCGGCCGCCGTCCTGGCCAGCCGGACCGCGCCGAGGAACACCGTCTCGAAGGCCGTCTGCCACTGGTCGTCGGTGTTGTCGGCGACAAAGCCGGGCGCGGGACCGCCGACGCTGATGAGGACGCCGTCGAGCCGCCCGAACCGCTCCCGTGCCGTGTCCACCAGCCGCTGGGCGGCGCTCGGGTCGGCGTTGTCGGCGGCGACACCGACCGCGTCCGGGCCCAGCTCGGCGGCGGCCTCCTCGGCACCCTTCGCGTCCCGGCCGGTGACGATCACCTTCGCCCCGTCGGCGGCCAGCGCCCGAGCCGTGGCGTTGCCGAGGCCCCGGGTCGCGCCCGTGACGATGTACACGCGGTCCTTCAGTCCAAGATCCATGGCCCTATCCTGCCGTCTCCGCCTGCCCACCGGCCAGGTCGACCGCGGAGTTGACCAGGCCGATGTGGCTGAACGCCTGGGGGTAGTTGCCCAGCTGCCGCCCGGCCGTGACGTCGTACTCCTCGGCCAGCAGCCCCAGGTCGTTGCGGAGCTCCAGCAGATGCTCGAACAGCTCCCGCGCCTCCTCCGGCCTGCCGATCCGCTGCAACGCGTCCACCAGCCAGAACGAGCAGGCCAGGAACGCCCCCTCGTCGCCGGGCAGTCCGTCGACGGAGGCGCCCTCGGTGCTGTAGCGGCGGACCAGCCCGTCGCTGCCCAGCTCGGCGCGGACCGCGTCGACCGTGCCGATGACCCGGGGGTCGTCCGGCGGCAGGAACCCGGTCCGCACGATCAGCAGCGTCGAGGCGTCCAGCTCCCGCGACCCGTACGACTGGGTGAAGGTGTTCCGCTCGGGGTCGTACCCCTTCTCGCAGACCTCGGCGTGCACGGCGTCCCGCATCGCCCGCCAGCGGTCCGCGTCCCCGGGCAGCTCCGGGTTCTCCTCCAGCGAGCGCACCGCCCGGTCGGCGGCGACCCAGGCCATCACCTTGGAGTGCACGAAGTGGCGCCGCGCGCCGCGGATCTCCCACAGCCCCTCGTCCGGCTCGCGCCACGACGACTCCAGGAAGCCGAGCAGGCTGAGCTGGAGGTTCCAGGCGTGCGGTTTGTCGTCCAGCCCGGCGACCTTGGCGAGCCGGAGCGCGTCGATGACCTCCCCGTACACATCGAGCTGACGCTGGCGGACCGCCGCGTTGCCGATCCGTACCGGGCGGGAGTTCTCGTACCCGCCGAGCCAGGGCAGCTCCGTCTCGGGGAGCCGGCGCTCGCCCGCGAGCCCGTACATGATCTGGAGGTCCGCCGGGTCCCCGGCGACGGCCCGCAGCAGCCAGTCCCGCCACGCCTCCGCCTCTTCCAGATACCCGGCCGAGACCATCGCCCCGAGGGTCAGCGTGGCGTCCCGCAGCCAGCAGAAGCGGTAGTCCCAGTTCCGTACGCCGCCGATCTCCTCCGGCAACGAGGTGGTCGGGGCCGCCACGATGCCCCCGGTCGGGGCGTACGTCAGCGCCTTCAGCGTGATCAGCGAACGCAGCACGGCCTCGCGGTACGGCCCCTCGTACGTACACCGCCCGGTCCACTTCGCCCAGTCGTGCAGCGTGTGCTTGAGCGCCTTGTGCGGGTCGATCAGCTTCGGGCGCGGGGAGTGCGAGGGGTGCCAGGTCAGCACGAACGCCACGCTCTCGCCCTCGGCGACGGTGAACGACGAGCAGGTGCTGAACTGCTGGCCCCACGTCTTGACCGGCGGTTCGCTGCGCAGCCATACGGAGTCGGGGCCCGCGACCGCGACCCGGTGGCCGTGCGCCTTGCGCACCCAGGGCACGACGGAGCCGAAGTCGAAGCGCAGCCGCAGCACGGAGCTCATGGCGACGCTGCCGCTGACGCCCTCCACGATCCGCATCACATCGGGCGACTTGTCGCGCTGCGGCATGAAGTCGATGACCTTGACCGTGCCGGTCCGGGTCTCCCAGTACGTCTCCAGCACCAGCGAATCACCCGCGTAGCCGCGCCGGGTGCAGGTGTCCGCGGGCCCGGTGCCCTGCGGGGCGATGCGCCAGTGGCCGTTCTCCTCGTCGCCGAGCAGGGCGGCGAAGCAGGCGCCGGAGTCGAAGCGGGGCAGGCAGAGCCAGTCGATCGAACCGTTCCTGCCGACGAGCGCGGCGGTCTGGAGATCGCCGATCAGAGCGTAGTCCTCGATACGTGGGGTCACGCTCTGGCGTTTTCCCGAACCGGACCCTCGTCAACCAGCCAACCGGTGTGCCGGAACTCTCAGGGCCGGGGACTTCCAGGGCCGGGGGGCTTTCAGGCGCTCGCGGGTTCCGGCTGCTCGGCGGCACCGGCGGCCGGCTCACCCTTGGCGGCGGCCTCCTCGCGGTCGCGCTTCTCCCGCCGTACGAGGATGATCCAGCCGACCGGAACGGCGGCGACGAACAGCCACCACTGGACGGCGTACGCCATGTGCGCGCCGATCGAGCTGTCGTCGGGGGAGGGGATCTGCTCGGGCAGGCCCCCCGAGGGCTCCGGGGCGGTCTGCTCGATGTACCCGCCGAGGACCTCGCGGGAGAGCAGATGCGCCTGCTGCTCGCTGTTGATCAGCATCACCTGCCGGTCCGGCAGCCCCGCCAGATCCTTGATCCCGCTGCTGCCGGTCGTCTCGTCCGCCTTGAGCCGCCCGGTGACGGTCACTTCGCCCCGGGGAGCGGGCGGTACATCCGGGAACGCTGTCTGGTGGGGCGCGGCGGGGACCCAGCCCCGGTTGACGAGGACGGTACCGCCGTCCTTGAGGTCCAGCGGGGTCAGCACATGCACGCCGATCTTGTCGTCCGCCGACGTCCGCCGCCGGACCACCACCTCGTGCTCGGTGTCGAACGTGCCCGTCGCGGTCACCGCACGCCAGTAGTCGGACCGCGGGACGGTGTGCCCCGGGGAGGTCAGATCGGTGACCGGGGCCGGATCGGCCTTGAGGTTCCGTGAGATCAGCTCGTTCTGCGCGACCCGGTGCTGATGCCGGTGGAACTGCCAGAAACCCAGCTCGACCATCGTCGGCATCAGGACGAAAGCCAGGAGGGTGAGGAGAACCCACTGCCGGGTCAACAGGAAGCGGTACACCCCATGACCGTACAACCGGGGCCATGGGGTGCGGCACTCAGGGGTGGCGCCGGGGCTGCCGCCCGGCGGCGAGAGGTTGCGTCACACTTTGTCCACGATGCCCGCCTTCCCCTCGGCGCGGGCGCAGTGGGCGCCGCAGTACCAGTGCCCGTCGGCCTCGACGCCCTGCCCGATCACCTGGACCCGGCAGTGCTCGCAGATCGGCGCCATGCGGTGGATGGCGCAGGAGAAGCAGTCGAAGACGTGCACCGCACCCTGTGCGTGCACCTCGAAGGACATGCCGTAGTCGTTTCCGCAAACCTCACAACGTGCCATGCGCCACAGGGTGGGACGCCCGGCGACGGCGGGCGAGCGGGCGGCGGGCGAGCGGGCGGCGGGCGAGTCGCGGCCGGTTCACTCCGATGACGGGGTGGCCTCCGACGGCGGCGGGGTGGCCTGCCGGGGCAGCGCGGCCCCGTCGGCGGGGGCCACATCGCGCAGCAGATGGGTGAAGGCGCTCTCGTCCACGATCGGCGTCCCGAACGACTTCGCCTTCTGCGTCTTGGACGTCGCCGAGTCCGGGTCGTTGGTCACCAGCAGACTGGTCAGCCGCGACACGCTGGTCGCCACATGCAGACCCGCCTCCACCGCCCGGTCCTCCAGCAGCTCCCGGTCGACCGAGGTGTCCCCGGAGAACGCCACCCGCATCCCCTGCTTGAGCGGCTTCTCCTTCTCGTACCGCCCCGGATTGGGATACGGGCAGGCCGGCCGCTTCCGCGAGGGCCGCCAGCTGTTCGGCTGCCGCGCGGGCTGATACCCGACGCGCGGGGTGACGGGGGAGTCGGACCACTCGGTCAGCGGCCGGCACTCCAGCAACGGCAGCCGCACCCCGTCCCGGGCCGCCGCGTGCAGACTCGGCCGGAACGCCTCGGCCAGCACCCGGGCGTCGTCCAGGGCGTGGTGGGCGTTCTGCTGGACGACGCCGAAGTGGGCGGCGAGCGAGGCCAGCTTGTGGTTGGGCAGCGGCAGCCGCAGCTCCTTGGCGAGCGCGATCGTGCAGAGCCGCTGCTCGACGGGGGCGATCACCGAGGCGCGCGCGTACTCCCGGGCGATCATCGACCAGTCGAACGCCGCGTTGTGCGCGACGAGCACCCGGTCGGAGAGCCGCGCCGACAGCTCGGCGGCCACGTCGGGGAAGAGCGGCGCGCCTTCCAGCACGTCGGTCGTCAGCCCGTGAATCCAGACGGGACCGGGGTCCCGCTGCGGATTCACCAGCGTGTACCAGTGGTCCTCGACATTGCCCAGGGCGTCCAGCCGGTAGACGGCGGCGGACACGATCCGGTCGTCCCGGGCGAGGCCGGTGGTCTCCACGTCGACGACCGCGTACCCCTGGGGGTAGGCGGTCGGCCACGGTGCGGCTGTCTGGCGGTCGTCGAGCATGGTCACAGAGAATACGGGCCATGACTGACAGTCCCCTATTCGGTGCGCCCTGGGGTGGGTCAGGGGAGGCGGATGATGCGCTCGGGCGGGAAGAGGTGGGTGCCGGTGGCGTGGGTGTCGTGGGCCAGGCGGATCGTCAGGTTCTCGCAGGCGGCGAGGGGGGTGAGGTCGTGAGTGCCCTGGTTTCCGTGGATGGCAAGGGTGGTGAGAGCGGGGAGGACGGCCAGCGGAGCGAGATCGGTCGGGTCGCAGTTGTTCAGGACCAGCCTGTTCAGCCGACTGAGGGGTGCCAGTCGGAGCAGGTCGACGCGGTTCATGGCGCTGAGGTTCAGCTGGGCCAGTCCGAACAGTGATGCTGCGGAGTCGAGCTGTTCCATGTGGGCCGGGGCGTAGAGCTCCACGCGTTCGAGGCGCGGGCAGCGACTGCCGAGGTCTGTCAGCGGCAGGCATGCGGATTCGCGCAGCAGACAGAGGTAGGTCACCTGCTCGCAGACAGGTAGCTCCTCCGTGGCATGGCCGAGCGTCAGCCAATCGAGGTCTGGCATATCGCTCAGCGGCGCGAGATCGAGTGCCGCGTGAAGGCCGACGAAGGAGAGCCGCTTCAGCCCTGGCCGCACCAGGGGAGCGATGTCCTGAACTGTCGCGCAGCGATACAGGTAGATGTGGGTGACCTGAGGCATCCGGGACAACGGCTGGAGGTCGATGAGTTCATCGTTACGGAAGACGGACACCCGTTTCGTCTCCGTCCGGGACCACAGCGCGGAGAGATCGGGGTGGTCGCCCAGCACCTGCACGTTCTGGGCATACGGGATGTACCGGAGTGCGGAGAGCTGTGCGGACGTCGTGACCATGACGTAGGCGTTGTCCCATCTCTGGGCGACCATGACCTCCCGCGCGAAGAGGTCCGCGTCGAAGTGCTGCCACGAGACGGAGATTTCCTGAGCAACCTGATAGCGGGTGTCGTCCCGGAACTGCTTGACGAGTTCGTACGCCGATTCGTTGCCCACCGCTGAGGCTGTCCGTAGGACCGCGACCGATTCTCGCTGGGTCAAGCCGTCCACCATCGACGCCAGCAGCTCCACCGCCAGATCGCCCACCTTGGCCAGTTCGCGAATGCTCTCCTCCCCATCCGGCGGCAACAGCCCCGCCGTCCGCTCCTCCACCTCCTCCCGCACCCCAGGATCGAGCTCCGGCGCATGGGCCAGGCTCCCCGCCGCCAGCAGCACCAGCCGGTGCCCGTGCTCCGGCTCCCGGTCCGCCCGCTCCAGCAGCCCCCGCAACAGCACCGCCCGTTCGTCCGGCCGGGCGTGCCCCACCGCCATCTGGACCACGTCGTCCCACTGGTCCTCATGGGCGTGGCGGACCAGGACGCCGAAGTCGCGGGCCTCCACCGCGGCCTTCGCGCCCAGGTAGTCCTGGAACGTCCGGTGGACGAACCCCACCGAGCCCGGGGCCGGTTCGCGGAGGAGGCCGCTGCGGTTGAGGAGATGGGCGAAGACCTGGTCAGGCGTGCCCCGCACCTGGGACATGGACCGCAGCCAGTCGGTGAGCAGGCCCACCGCCTCGTCCTGCCGCGCCTCGACCAGACCGTTGCGGATCAGCCAGTACGCCAGCCGCTGGAGCAGCGCCGTCTGCTCCTCGCGGGTCAGGTCGACGCCCTCCACCCCGGCGATCTCGCGCTCCGTGTCGCGCCGCACCAGCAGCATGTCCAGCGCCGCGTCGTACAGCTCCTTACGGGCCCGGGGCAGCTGCATCCGGCGGTCCCGGTTCAGCGCGCAGAGCAGGGCGCACATCAGCGGGTTCGTCGCCAGGAGGCCCAGGTCCCGGCGGGTGCCGACGGCCCGGCGGAGCGCGTTCTCGTAACGGTCCAGCTCGGCGCGCTCCTCCTCGGACCCGCACTCCGACCTCGCCGCCCGGTGCCAGTGGCCGATGAACGCGCGTACGTCCTCCTGGCGCATCGCCAGCAGGGTGTGCGGCTCGAAGCCGGAGGCGGAGAGCCAGGTCTCGGGGACGGCGGAGGGGCGGGTCGTCACCACGTACTTGGGCCGGGGGTAGGCGGCGAGCAGGTCCTTCAGCCAGCGTTCCGTGCGCTTGCGCAGCCGGTCCGGCACCTCGTCGACCCCGTCCACCAGCACCAGCGCCCGGCCCTGCCGCATCAGCCGGTCCGCCCAGCCCGCCGGGGCCGATCCGTGCAGCGGTACACCGGTGGCGCGCAGGAAGTCCGCCGGGGCGGGCAGCACATCGAGGGCCGTGAAGGCGCGGAGCCGCAGGACGAAGGGGACGCACCGGTTCCAGCCCGCCAGCTCGTCCCCGAACGACTGCCGGGCCGCGTTCAGCGCCAGCCACTGCACCAGCGTGCTCTTGCCGGAACCGGCCGGTCCGCGCAGCAGGAGCCGGTTCCGCTCACCGAGGGCCTGTTCGACCCTGACCGTGGTCCGGACCGGGTGATCCAGACCCAGCAAATCCGCAGTCCCGTACTCCCCGCTGACCTCCAGACCGATGTACGCCGTCTCCAGCGGCCACCCGCCCGCCGACCGCCCCAGTGTCAGCCCGAACAGCTCCACCCGGCTGTTGGCCGTCGCCACGAACTCCGCGTACCGCTCCTCGAACTCCAGGTCCGCCGCGTCCGGGCGCGGGCCGACCCGGTCCCGTACGTCCTCCACCAGCTCCCGCGTCCGCCCCTCCGCCCGGACCTGCTCCACCGCCGCCCGCGCCGCGAACGACGGGTGGGCGGTCAGCTGCTCCACCAGGTGCGTACAGCAGCGGCCGAGGAGGTCCTCGTACAGGTCGCAGGCGCGGGCCGAGAGTCCGGAGGCGGGGGACGACAGCTCGGCGCGCAGCCTCCCCGGGGCCAGCTCCGCCGCGAACAGCCGGTCGGTATCCAGGACGTCGGCCGCGAACGTGTCCTGTACGGAGGTGAGCGCGGCCAGCCGTTCGTGCTCGGGGAGGTCCGCGTACGACTCCGCCATACGGGCCGCCAGCACCTTCGCCAGCCGGTCCGGCTTCGGCGGGCGGGGGAGCGGACGGACCGGGTCCGTCACCAGGCCCGCGCCCGGCCTCGGGGTCAGCAGGGCCTTCGCCGCCGCTCCGGCCACCGTCGTGGCCAGCCGAATCAGCGCAACTTCCGTACCGGACACGTGCGTTCCTCCCCCTCGGCGACACGCGTTCCGGAAATCCTACGGCCCGGCGCCTTGGCAGAAGGTGCCAAAGACTGCTGACAGCAGGTCTCGCATACTTGTGGGTAACAACCTCTAGCCCTCACCGACCGGCGGCCCTACGGTGCTCGCATGGAGCCGAACCTGCCCGATGTCGTGCTGTGGTCAATACCGGCCTTCGTGCTGCTCACCGTGATCGAGATGGTCAGCTACCGCTTCCATCCGGACGAGGACGCCGCCGGATACGACACCAAGGACGCCGCCACCAGCGTCACCATGGGGCTCGGCAGCCTCGGGTTCGACCTGCTGTGGAAGATCCCCGTCCTCGCCATCTACATGGGCGTCTACGAGCTGACGCCGCTGCGGGTGCCCGTGCTGTGGTGGACCGTCCTGCTGATGCTCCTCGCCCAGGACTTCTTCTACTACTGGTCCCACCGCGGCCACCACGTCATCCGCATCCTGTGGGCCTGCCATGTGGTCCACCACTCCAGCCGCAAGTTCAACCTCACCACCGCGCTCCGCCAGCCCTGGACCTCCGCCACCGTCTGGCCCTTCTACCTGCCGCTGATCGCCTGCGGGGTGCACCCGGCGGCGCTCGCGTTCTGCCAGTCGGCCAACCTCGTCTACCAGTTCTGGGTCCACACCGAGCGGGTCGGCAAGCTCCCGCGCCCCTTCGAGTACGTCCTCAACACGCCCTCCCACCACCGCGTCCACCACGCCTCGCAGGGCAGCTACCTGGACCGCAACTACGGCGGCATCCTGATCATCTGGGACCGGATGTTCGGCTCCTTCGCGGCCGAGACCGAGCGGCCCGTCTACGGGCTCACCAAGAACATCTCCACCCACAACCCACTGCGCGTCGCCACCCATGAGTACGCGGCCATCGCCCGGGACGTCCGGGCCGCGCGGAGCTGGAGCGAGCGCGCCGGGCGGGTCTTCCGGGGGCCGGGGTGGCAGCCCGCGCCGAAACCGGAGGCCGCGCCTGTGTCCGGCGAAGCTCCCGCATCCGCTGCCGTACCTGTCGAGGCACCCGCGCCCACCCCCGTACCCGCCGTCGCCTCCACCACCGTCCCCGCCCCGGAGCACACCCGATGAGCGCCACGGCGTCCCGTCCCGGCCGTTCGGAGGGCGCCACCGCACGGGGGGCCGAGCGGTTCGCCCGGCCCCTGCTCCTCGCCTTCCTCCTCGCCGCCGCCGTCGACCTGGCCGGGCTCCTCGCCGGGCTCGACACCGTCCATCTGGTCGCCAAACCGCTGCTGATGCCGCTGCTCGCCGGGTACGCCGCCGTCCGGGGCGGGCCCCGGCTGCTGGTCGTCGCCCTGTTGTTCGGGTGGGGCGGGGATGTGTTCCTGCTCGCCGACAACGACCTGGCGTTCCTCCTCGGGATGGGCTCCTTCGCCCTCGGCCATGTCTGCTATCTGACGCTCTTCGGCCGAGACCGGGACCGGGACGGGGGCCGGGCGCGCGCGTCCCTGGTGACGGCGATCGGATACGTCCTCGTGCTCGCCGTCTTCCTCGTGCTGATCTGGTCCGACCTCCCGGCGGAGCTGCGCGTTCCGGTGGCCGGATACAGCGTGCTGCTCACCGCGATGGCGTGGCGGGCCGGTGTCCTCGGCCGGTACGCGGCGGCCGGCGGGGCGCTCTTCCTGCTCTCCGACGCCCTCATCGCCACCGGTATCGCCGAGTGGCCCCGGCTGCCCGCCCCCGACTTCTGGGTGATGCTCACCTACATCGCCGCCCAGCTCCTGCTGGCCCTCGGTGTGCTCGGGGCGGGGGCGAGGGCACGGGCCGCCTCCCCGGCCCTCACGCCGTAGCGGCCGTACGCCACCGGGGAGCGTCCGTGCCGAGGCGTCCCGGCGGGCTCGGCCAGTCGGCGGGGCCGCCGCCCGGGGGTGTCACGGGGCACCGGGCGTGGCGGAGTTCGCCCAGCGGGCTGTCCGAGGTGGTGAGGTGGACGGCAGGGTCGTACGAGGCGGGGGCGGCGGGCGCTACGGCTCTGCGGGGGCCGCTCAGCAGCCAGTGAGCGGTTCCGGCGAGCGAGGCCCGCAGCAGCCGGGCACCGCCTTCCCGGGTCTGTTCCGTCACCGCCCGCAGGACCCCCGCCGCCAGCAGGTAGCCGGTTCCGTGGTCGAGCGCCTGGGCGGGCAGGGCGCCGGGCTCCCGCTGGCCGCCCTCCACCGCCGCGATGCCGGTGGCCACCTGGACGAGGCTGTCGAAGCCGCGCCGCCCCCGCCACGGCCCCCCGGTGCCCCAGGCCGACAGCTGGGCGACCACCAGACCGGGGTGGCGCCCGGCCAGCGCGTCGGCACCCAGCCCGTACGCGTCCAGCGCCCCCGGGCGGTAGCCGGTGACCAGGACGTCGGCCGAGCCGAGCAGCTCCTCGAAGGCCGCCCGGTCCGCCCGTGCCCGCAGGTCCAGCAGGGCCGACCGCTTGCCGAACCCCGTGTCGCTGTGCGCGTCCTGGCTCTCCGGCAGCTGCGGCGCGTCCACCCGCAGCACGTCCGCGCCCAGCAGCGCGAGGGTGCGCGTGGCGACCGGACCGGCGATGACCCGGGTGAGGTCCAGGACCCGCAGACCGGCGGCGGGTGCACCGGGCGGGGCGTCCGGTGCGGTGAACCGGCGCGGTGCGCGGGGGGCGCCCGTCCGGTCCAGGGTCAGCAGCGGGCGGGCGGCGACAGCGGCGCCCTGGGGGTGCGCGGCCCACTCCGCCGGGGACCTGAGCGCGACAGCGAGACCGCCCGCCGCGTACACCGCCTCCTCGGCCTCCACCGCCCGCCACCGCGCGAACGCCTCCGCCACGGCCTCCGGCCCGGTGTCCCCGGGCAGCCCCAGGGCGGTGAGCAGGCGCGCGCGGTGGTGCGGGTAGTTGGCGTGGGTGCGCACCCAGCCGTCGGACGTGCGCCAGAAGCGGGAGAGCGGGGCGAAGGAGACCGGGGGCCGCCCGTCGATCCGCAGGTGCCGCTCGCTGACGAAGGCCGTTGCCACCGCACCGTTGTCCACGCGGACCCGGGGGACCGGGCCGCCGGTCCGCAGCGCGGCCAGCTCCGCCGCCGCCAGCGCGCAGACCGCGACGGTGGAACGGGCCAGCTCCAGGACGGGCAGCCGCGCGCCCAGCAGCCCTGTCGGTCCGTCGGCCCTGTCCGCGCCCGCGCTCTCCGCCTGCCCCGGCGGGGCCACACGTTCCAGCAGGGCCGGATCGCCGCCGAGCGCCGCCCAGGGAGTCGCCGGGTCCGGATTCGGTGCGTGGGTCATCGAGGAACTATGGCATCCGGAACCCGGGTTCGCGGCGAGGGCCCGGCCGCTCAGGGAGGGCCCGGGGGCTGTTCATGGTGAGGGCCCGGGGAGTGCTCATGGTGAGGGCCCGGGGAGAACAGACTCCCCGGGCCCTCACCCTCTGCTCGCTCAGACGCCTATGCCTACGCCTACCAGCGGACCGCGTCCAGCGCGTCCACCACTCCGGCCCCGTAGAAGCCGTTGTAGACCTTGGTGCCCTCGCAGACCGCATCGACGGTCCCGTCGCCGTCGATGTCGTACGGCGCACCGCACGCCTTCGCGTCCGCCTGGAGGCCCAGCAGCACCTTCACCGCGGCCGGTGAGGCGTAGGGGTGGCGGGACTTGATCAGGGCCACGACGCCCGCGACGTGCGGGGAGGCCATCGACGTACCGGCCTTGTAGCCGAACCGGCCGCCGGGCAGCGTCGAGAGGATCAGCCCGTTGACGGCTGGGGGCTCGGGGGTCTGGTAGACCGTCGAGTCACCGCCCGGGGCGGCCACGTCGATGACGCCCTTGCCGTAGTTGGAGTACGAGGACTTCAGGCCCTTGGCGCCCGTCGCGGAGACCGTCACGACGCCCGGCAGCATGGTCGGGATGTCGGGGCAGACGCGCGGGTCGATGGTCCGGGTGACCGTCTCGGAGTCGTTCGGGCTGGTCCGGTCCACGATCGAGCGGGACGACAGGTCGTGGCGCGCGTTGCCCGCGGCGGCCACGTTGACCGTGCCCCTGCGCTCGGCGTACGTGACGGCGCGGGTGAGCGACTCGACCAGGGCGCCCTGGTCCGGGTCGTTCTTGCAGGCGAACAGCCACGGGTCGGTGTAGTAGCTGTTGTTCGTCACGTCGACGCCGTTCTCGGCCGCCCAGAGGAAGCCGCAGACGACGGCCTCGGTGTAGAAGTAGCCGTCCGGCGTGGAGACCTTGATGCCGGAGACCTTCACGCCCGGCGCCACACCGGTGACCCCGAAGTCGTTCTTCGCGGCGGCGATGGTGCCCGCCACATGGGTGCCGTGGTCGCTCTCGCCCGCCGCCGGGCGCCAGGAACCGGCGGTGGTGTCCGGAGCGCCCGAGACGCAGTTGGCGGACGCCTGGCGGTCGAAGTTGGGCGCCAGGTCCGGGTGGGTGTCGTCGACGCCCGTGTCGATGACGGCGACCGTCACCTTCTTCGAGCCCAGCGACTTCTGGTGCGCCTTGTCCGCCTTGATCGCGGGCAGCGACCACTGGAGCGGCTCCAGCGGGTCCTCGTCCGCCGTGGCCGCTGCCGCCGCCGCGGCTGCCTGGGCCTCGGTCAACGGCTGCGCTATGGCACCGACGTCCTTGGTGGCCTGCGGCACGATCGGGTTGGTCCGGGTCGCACCGGCCGACGCCACACCCCGTACGCCCCGGATCGTCTCCGCGAAGGCCGGGTTCTGCGAGTGGGCGACGATCACGCCGATCCGGTCGTACGAGATGACGACCGTGCCACCGGCCTGCTCGACGGCCTTCTCCACCCGCTGGACGGCCGCGCGGCCGGTGCCGGTGTTGACGACGTAACTCAGCTTCGGGCCGTCGGTCCGCGGGGTCGCGGCGGCCGGGGCGCCGGTGGGCGCGGCCGTGGCCGTCGCCGCGGGCAGGAAGCCGAGCGAGGCGACGAGCGCGAGTCCGACGGGCAGCGCGAGCGCGCGGGTCCGTCTCGATACCGGATGGGCCTCGCGGGTCCGCCTCGGTGCCAGATGAGCCATGGGGTCTCCACATCATCCGTGCCGGTCGACCGGACACCTGGCGTGTTCGGTCGCGTACATGACGAGTGAAGCTATCGCCGATCTTCCCGGCGCATCAACGATTTGGGGCAAGTGAGTTCGAAGAGTGCACCTGTGCGGCCGAATGCATACGGGTGACTTCAGGCCACCGGCACCGGCTTCCGGTCACCGGGGATGCGGCCGAGAAGGCGAAAGATCGCGTGAACCGCTTCGTCGCGCCCTCCGTGCCGTTGTCCAGGAGGCACAACACCGTCCCCCCGGTAACGAGGTCTCCCATGACACCCCCCGTCCCCCAGACCACCGCACCCGCGTTGCGAGGAGATTCCGTGGCTACCGATGCACCGCCGCCCGAGGGCCCGGTCGGCACCAGCCCTGCCCAGCCCACCACCGAGGCGTACAACGCGGTGCAGGCGAGTGCCGAGTTCGCCGACCTGCGCCGCTCGTTCCGCTCCTTCGCCTTCCCGCTCACCGTCGCCTTCGTCGCCTGGTACCTGCTCTACGTCCTGCTCTGCAGTTACGCGGGCGACTTCATGAGCACCAAGATCCTCGGCAACATCAACATGGCGCTCGTCCTCGGCCTCGCCCAGTTCGCCACCACCTTCCTCATCGCCTGGCTCTACTCCCGGCACGCCGCCACCAAGCTCGACCCGAAGGCTGAAGCGATCAAGTCCCGTATGGAGGCCGACGCATGAGCGCCGCCCACACCCTCTACCCGACCGTCCAGCTGGCCGCCGACAGCGCGGGCGAGCACCGGCCGCTGATCATCACCCTGTTCGCCGCCTTCGTCGTGGCGACCCTCTTCATCACCGTGTGGGCGGGCCGCCAGACCAAGAGCGCCGCCGACTTCTACGCGGGCGGCCGTCAGTTCACCGGCTTCCAGAACGGGCTGGCGGTCTCCGGCGACTACATGTCCGCCGCGTCCTTCCTCGGCATCGCGGGCGCCATCGCCCTCTTCGGCTACGACGGCTTCCTCTACTCCATCGGCTTCCTCGTCGCCTGGCTCGTCGCCCTGCTCCTGGTCGCCGAACCGCTGCGCAACTCCGGCCGCTACACGATGGGCGACGTCCTCGCCTACCGGATGCGCCAGCGCCCCGTGCGCACCGCCGCCGGTACGTCCACCATCGTCGTCTCGATCTTCTACCTGCTGGCCCAGATGGCCGGTGCCGGTGTCCTCGTCTCGCTGCTGCTCGGCATCACCAGCGACTTCGGGAAGATCGTCATCGTCGCCCTGGTCGGCGTGCTGATGATCCTGTACGTCACCATCGGCGGCATGAAGGGCACCACCTGGGTGCAGATGGTCAAGGCCGTCCTGCTCATCGCGGGCACCCTGCTCATCACCTTCCTCATCCTGCTGAAGTTCAACTTCAACATCTCCGACCTGCTCGGCACCGCCGCCAGCAACAGCGGCAAGGGCGCCGCCTTCCTGGAGCCCGGCCTGAAGTACGGCGTCTCCGGCATCTCGAAGCTGGACTTCATCTCGCTCGGCCTCGCCCTGGTCCTCGGCACCGCGGGCCTGCCGCACATCCTGATCCGCTTCTACACCGTGCCCACCGCCAAGGCCGCCCGTAAGTCCGTGAACTGGGCGATCGGCATCATCGGCGCCTTCTACCTGATGACGATCGTGCTCGGCTTCGGTGCCGCGGCGATCCTCAACCCCGACGACATCATCGCCTCGAACAAGGCGGGCAACACGGCGGCGCCCCTCGCCGCCCTGGAGATCGGCGGCGGCTCCGGATCGGCCGGAGGCGCCATCCTCCTCGCGGTGATCTCCGCCGTCGCCTTCGCCACCATCCTGGCCGTCGTCGCCGGACTCACCCTCGCCTCCTCCTCGTCCTTCGCGCACGACATCTACGCCAACGTGATCCGCAAGGGACAGGCCACCGAGAAGGAGGAGGTCCGCGCCGCACGGTGGGCCACCGTCGCCATCGGCGTCGTCTCCATCGCGCTGGGAGCCCTCGCCCGCGACCTGAACGTGGCCGGTCTGGTGGCCCTCGCCTTCGCGGTCGCGGCCTCCGCCAACCTGCCGACGATCCTCTACAGCCTCTTCTGGAAGCGGTTCACCACCCAGGGGGCCCTCTGGTCCATCTACGGCGGTCTCTCCTCCTCCGTCCTGCTGGTGCTCTTCTCGCCGGTCGTCTCCTCCAAGCCGACGTCGATGTTCCCGGGCGTCGACTTCGCCTGGTTCCCGCTGGAGAACCCCGGCCTGATCTCGATCCCCCTGGGCTTCCTGCTCGGCTGGCTCGGCTCGGTCATCGGCAAGGAGAAGGCCGACACGGACAAGTACGCCGAGCTGGAGGTCAAGTCCCTCACCGGCACCGGAGCGCACTGAGAGAAGGAATTCACGGAGCCGTTCGGTTCATCACCCACCCCCGCGGCCGGGCCGCGTCGTAGAGTCCTACGACGCGGCCCGGCCGCACCTCGTGGCAAACGGGCCCCTGCGATGTCACAGGTCTCACGTAGGCTCGGAAGAGATCGACCGTACCGACACCACACCGACCGCACCGACACCACCGGGGGAGGAGAGCCACCGTGCTCATCGACACCTTTGACAGGGTCGCCACCGACCTGCGCGTGTCACTGACCGACAAGTGCAATCTGCGGTGCACCTACTGCATGCCGGAAGAGGGTCTCCAGTGGCTCGGCAAGAGCGAGCTCCTCTCCGACGACGAGATCGTGCGCCTGATCCGTATCGCGGTCACCTCCCTCGGTATCACCGAGGTCCGCTTCACCGGCGGTGAGCCCCTGCTCCGCCCCGGCCTCGTCTCCATCGTCGAGCAGTGCGCGGCGCTCACCCCGCGCCCCCGCATGTCCCTCACGACCAACGGCATCGGCCTCAAGCGGACCGCCACCGCCCTCAAGGCCGCGGGGCTCGACCGGGTCAACGTCTCGCTGGACACCCTGCGCCCCGACGTCTTCAAGACCCTCACCCGCCGCGACCGCCACCGGGACGTGCTGGAAGGGCTCGAAGCCGCCCGCGAGGCCGGCCTCACCCCGGTGAAGGTCAACTCCGTCCTGATGCCGGGACTCAACGACGACGAGGCCCCCGAGCTGCTGGCCTGGGCCGTCGCCAACGCGTACGAGCTCCGCTTCATCGAGCAGATGCCCCTGGACGCCCAGCACGGCTGGAAGCGCGACGGCATGATCACCGCGGGCGACATCCTCGCCTCGCTGCGCACCCGCTTCACCCTCACCCCCGAGGACGACGAGGCCCGCGGCTCCGCCCCCGCCGAGTGCTGGACCGTCGACGGCGGCCCGCACCGCGTCGGCGTGATCGCCTCGGTCACCCGCCCGTTCTGCCGCGCCTGCGACCGCACCCGGCTCACCGCCGACGGCCAGGTCCGCACCTGCCTCTTCGCCCGCGAGGAGACCGATCTGCGCTCCGCCCTGCGCTCGGACGCGCCGGACGCCGAGATCGCCCGGCTCTGGAAGGCCGCCATGTGGGGCAAGAAGGCGGGCTCCGGACTGGACGACCCGTCCTTCCTCCAGCCCGACCGCCCGATGTCGGCGATCGGCGGCTGAGGCAGGGCCTAGGGTGTGTCCGGCGGATCAGGACCGGACACACCCTAGGCGCCGCTCCCGGACTCCCAGTCCTTGAGCGCCACGACATCCTTGAGGAACCCCCGTACGCCCAGGAACTGCGACAGGTGCTCCCGGTGTTCCTCACAGGCGAGCCACGTCTTGCGGCGCTCGGGCGTGTGCAGCTTGGGGTTGTTCCAGGCGAGCACCCACACCGCGTCGGCCCGGCAGCCCTTGGCGGAACAGAGGGGGGCACCGGCGGGACTCTCGGCGGATGTCTCGGGGAAGATCACGGCACCCAGCCTAAGCCAGAAAAAGGCGACGCCGAGCAGCCACGGGGGGAGCTGCCCGGCGTCGGTCCGTCGCTCCGACGGGGGATGCGGAGCGCACTCGAAGTATGTCATGGGCACCGGGGTGCGGTGCACCGGAACGTCATGATTGATCTGAGCTTTTCCTGAGCTTTTCCCGGGCCGTGCGGGACACCCGGGCTCAGGTGTGCTGCTGGGGCGGTGGCGTCCGCCCGGACCGCCCCTCGGCCCCCGCCGGTTCCGCCGGACCGGCGGCCGGAGCCGCCTCCACGGCGGGCCGCATCGGCGTCGTGAGATACGTCGACGGCAGCGAAGGGACGTTCTCCCGGCCCGCGTTGGCGATGACCACCGCCACGTACGGCAGCAGCACCCCCAGCACGAGCGCCACGATCGCGACGTGCCGCTCCACGTTCCACAGCACCGCGGCCAGCACCACCGACACCGTACGCACGGACATCGAGATCACATAGCGCCGCTGTCTGCCCCGCACGTCATCGGCCAGCCCCTGCCGGGCCCCCGTGATCCGGAAGACCTCGTCGTTCTTCCGCAGCATGTGTTCCACCACCAGATCTCTGTGCCGGACGCTCCGGGACCGGGCCGCATCCACGGTACGCCGGGCCCGCGCCGGACCGAAGACCGGGGCGGGCCCCACCCGCCGCCGGAGCGGGCCCCCACCCGTACGGCCCCGTCCGGAGTGCGGCCCGCCGGCCGCCGCCCGACACTGGGCTGACGCGCACTCCGCGCCGTACGAGGAGGCGAAAAATGGGCTGGTTGTGGGCAATCATCGTGGGCCTGGTGCTCGGTGTGCTCGCGCGGGCGATCCTGCCGGGCAAGCAGGACATCCCGCTCTGGCTGACCGTCGTGTTCGGCATTCTCGGCTCCATCCTCGGTAACGCCGTGGCCGGCTGGATCGGCGTCGAGGACACCAAGGGCATCGACTGGATTCGCCATCTGCTCCAGCTGATCGGTGCCGTGGCCGTCGTCGGTGTCGGAGACATGGTCTGGCAGTCCGTCCGGGGCAACAAACGCAGAACCTGACCCCGGACAGCACGGAACAGCGCCGCGGCCGGAACACACGAGGAAGAGTGTGTTCCGGCCGCGGCGCTGTCATGCCGTACGGGATACGGCGGCGCGGATCAGCCCGCCGGGACGACCTCCACGGCCGCCAGGTTCTTCTTGCCCCGGCGCAGCACCAGCCAGCGCCCGTGCAGCAGCTCCCCGGCGTCCGGCGCGGCCTCGCCGTCGGCGACCTTCACGTTGTTCACGTACGCGCCGCCCTCCTTGACCGTGCGCCGGGCCCCCGACTTGCTCGGCGCGAGACCGACCTCGACCAGGAGGTCCACCAGCGGACCCAGCTCGGGAACCCGGGCGTGCGGCACCTCGGAGAGGGCCGCGCTCAGCGTCGCCTCGTCCAGCTCGGCCAGATCACCCTGGCCGAACAGCGCCTTCGACGCCGCGATGACCGCCGCGCACTGCTCCCCGCCGTGCACCAGCGTGGTCAGCTCCTCGGCCAGCGCGCGCTGCGCCGAACGGGCCTGCGGCCGCTCCTCGGTCAGCCGCTCCAGCTCCTCCAGCTCGGCACGGCTCCTGAAGCTGAGGATGCGCATGTACCGCGAGATGTCCCGGTCGTCCACGTTCAGCCAGAACTGGTAGAACGCGTACGGCGTGGTCATCTCCGGGTCCAGCCAGACGGCACCGCTCTCGGACTTGCCGAACTTGGTCCCGTCCGCCTTCACCATCAGCGGCGTCGCCAGCGCGTGCACGGTGGCACCCGGCTCCAGCCGGTGGATCAGGTCGATGCCCGCGGTGAGATTGCCCCACTGGTCGCTGCCGCCCTGCTGGAGGACACAGCCGTAGCGGCGGTACAGCTCCAGGAAGTCCATCCCCTGGAGCAGCTGGTAGCTGAACTCCGTGTAGCTGATGCCCTCCTGCGACTCCAGCCGGCGCGCGACCGAGTCCTTGGTCAGCATCTTGTTGACCCGGAAGTGCTTCCCGATGTCCCGCAGGAACTCGATCGCGGACATGCCCGCGGTCCAGTCCAGGTTGTTGACCATCGTCGCCGCGTTCGGCCCCTCGAAGGTGAGGAACGGCTCGATCTGCTGCCGCAGCCGCTGCACCCAGGCGGCAACGGTCTCCGGGTCGTTCAGCGTGCGCTCGGCGGTCGGGCGCGGGTCACCGATCTGACCGGTGGCCCCGCCGACCAGGGCGAGCGGGCGGTGCCCCGCCAGCTGGAGCCGCCGCACGGTGAGGACCTGCACCAGGTGCCCCACGTGCAGGCTCGCCGCCGTCGGGTCGAAGCCGCAATAGAAGGTGACGGGACCGTCCGCGAGAGCCTTGCGCAATGCGTCCTCGTCAGTGGACTGGGCGAACAGCCCGCGCCACTTCAGCTCGTCGACGATGTCCGTCACGGTTCCGGTGCTCCTTGCGTTACGTAGGGATGTACGGGTCAGTCTAGGCGGGTCACACGCCCTGGCTCACCGAGCTCATGTTGAAGTCTGGGACGCGCAGCGCGGGCATCGCGGCCCGGGTGAACCAGTCGCCCCACTCGCGCGGCAGCGTCTTCTCCGTACGCCCCGCCTCCGAGGCCCGGGACAGCAGGTCCACCGGCGATTCGTTGAACCGGAAGTTGTTCACCTCACCGACCACCTCGCCGTCCTCCACCAGATAGACGCCGTCCCGGGTCAGCCCGGTCAGCAGCAGCGTCGCCGGGTCCACCTCCCGGATGTACCAGAGGCAGGTCAGCAGCAGCGCCCGCCCGGTCGTCGCGGCCACCATCTCCTCCAGCGACCGCTCACCGCCCCCGTCCAGCACCAGGTTGTCGATGGACGGGGCGAGGGGCAGCCCGGTGAGGGCGGCCGTGTGCCGGGTCGTCGTCAGCCGCTCCAGCTTTCCGTCCCGCACCCAGTCCGTCGGGGCCAGCGGCAGCCCGTTGTCGAAGACCGAAGCGCTGTCGTCGGAGGCGTGGGCGATCACGAACGGCGCCGACTCCAGACCCGGCGCGTGCGGGTCGCTGCGCAGGGTCAGCGGCAGCGGCGCCAGCGTCTCGCCCAGCCGGGTTCCGCCGCCCGGCTCGGAGAAGACCGTCCGGCCCTCCACGGCGTCCCGCGCGGCGGACGACCACAGCTGGTAGATCAGCAGGTCCGCGACGGCGGTCGGCGGCAGCAGCGTCTCGTACCGCCCGGCGGGCAGCTCGATCCGCCGCTCCGCCCATCCCAGCCGCCGCGCCAGCTCCGCGTCCAGCGCCGCCGGGTCGACGTCCTTGAAGTCCCGGGTCGCCCTCCCCGCCCACGCGGAACGGGTCCGGTCCGGCGACTTGGCGTTCAGCTCCAGCGTCCCGGTCGGCTGGTCGTGGCGCAGCCGCAGCCCCGTCGACGTACCCAGGTAGGTGGAGGTCAGCTCGTGGTTGGCGAACCCGTACAGCTCACGGCCGCCGGAGCGGGCCCGGGCGAAGGCGTCACCGAGGGCCGGGGCGAAGTCGGCGAAGACCTCCGAGCCGGTCTCGGCGGGCGCGTCCGTGAAGTCGGGGGAGGCGGGCACCCCGCTCACCAGGGGCTGCGCGTCCTCGGCGGGACCGGCACCCCGGGCGGCGGCCTCGGCGGCCCGCACCAGCGGCTCCAGGTCGTCGGCGGTCACGGCGGACCGGGACACGACACCGGACGCCGTGCCCTTCGCCCCGTCCACGGTCGCGATGACGGTGAGGGTCCGCCCCCGGGTCACCCCGTTCGTGGTGAGCGCGTTGCCCGCCCAGCGCAGGTTGGCGGAGGAGTGCTCGTCGGCGATGACCACCAGACCGTCCGTGGTGGACAGCTCCAGAGCCCGCTCGACGATCTCGTACGGCTTGCTGACGCGGCTCATCGTCCGGCCTCCTGCGTCGTGTTGAGACTGTGCCTGCCCGGGTGCCACTGCGTCCGATTGCGGCTGCGCCGCGGGCCGGACCCCCAGCAGATTCCGTGGTCGCCGCTCATCGTCCGGCCTCCTGCGTCGTGTTGAGGATGTTCACGCCCCGGAAGAGGGCGGAGGGGCAGCCGTGGGAGACCGCCGCGACCTGGCCCGGCTGGGCCTTGCCGCAGTTGAACGCGCCGCCGAGCACGTACGTCTGCGGGCCGCCGACCTTCTCCATCGAGCCCCAGAAGTCCGTCGTCGTCGCCTGGTACGCCACATCGCGCAGCTGCCCGGCCAGGCGGCCGTTCTCGATGCGGAAGAACCGCTGCCCGGTGAACTGGAAGTTGTACCGCTGCATGTCGATCGACCAGGACCGGTCACCGACCACGTAGATCCCGCGCTCGACCCCGCCGATCAGGTCCTCCGTCGACAGCCCGCCCGGGTCCGGCCGCAACGACACGTTCGCCATGCGCTGGACGGGGACATGGCCCGGCGAGTCCGCGAACGCGCACCCGTTGGAGCGGCCCAGACCCGTGAGCTTCGCGATCCGGCGGTCCAGCTGGTAGCCGACGAGGGTGCCGTCCTTGATCAGGTCCCAGGACTGCGCCTCGACGCCCTCGTCGTCGTACCCGATGGTCGCGAGGCCGTGTTCGGCGGTGCGGTCACCGGTCACGTTCATGACGGGGGAGCCGTACGTCAGCTTGCCGAGCTGGTCGAAGGTGGCGAACGACGTGCCCGCGTACGCCGCCTCGTAACCGAGCGCCCGGTCCAGCTCGGTGGCGTGGCCGATCGACTCGTGGATGGTCAGCCAGAGGTTGGAGGGGTCGACCACCAGGTCGTACGTCCCCGCCTCGACGCTCGGCGCCCGCATTTTCTCCGCGAGCAGCACGGGGATCTGCTCCAGCTCGGCGTCCCAGTCCCAGCCGGTGCCGGTCAGGTACTCCCAGCCGCGCCCGACCGGCGGTGCGATCGTGCGCATCGAGTCGAACTCGCCGGTCGCGCCGTCCACCGCCACGGCCGTGAACTGCGGCTGGATACGCACCCGCTGCTGCGTGGTGACCGTGCCCGCCGTGTCCGCGTAGAACTTGTTCTCGTGCACGGTCATCAGGGACGCGTCCACATGCGCCACCCCGTCCGCGCCCAGCAGCCGCCCGCTCCACTCCGCGAGCAGCGCCGCCTTCTCCTCGTCCGGTACAGAGAACGGGTCGACGTCGTACGCCGAGACCCAGGTCCGCTCACCGTGCACCGGCTCGTCCGCCAGCTCCACCCGCTCGTCGGAGCCCGCCGCCGCGATCACCTTCGCCGACAGCTTGGCCATCGCCACGGCCTGCGAGGCCACCTTCGCCGCCGCGTCCATCGTCAGGTCGACACCCGAGGCGAACCCCCAGGCCCCGCCGTGCACCACCCGCACCGCGTACCCCAGGTCCGTACTGTCCGACGCACCGGCGGGCCGCGCGTCCCGCAGCCGCCAGGACGCGCTGCGCACCCGCTCCAGCCGGAAGTCGGCGTGCGTGGCGCCGAGCGCCCGGGCCCGGGCGAGCGCCGCGTCGGCCAGCGCGCGCAGGGGCAGGGCCAGGAATGACTGATCTACCTCGTGGGGCACAGGGAGTTCCCTTCTCGATACACGACGGCAGTGAACCATGCGGAAGGTGCGGACAGCCGGGGATATCGCGGGCACGTGTGCCCGGCACGCAACCGTGCGGACTGTAGGAACCCCACAGCACCCCGGACAAGCCACTGTCAGGGCCCGATTCCCCGATCGGCGCACGGTACCGATAGGTTTTCGACGTACCAGACCGCCAGGCACCGTGCCCCACATCGCCAAGGAAAGAGTGATCCGTTGAGCCGCTCGGTTCTCGTCACCGGAGGAAACCGGGGCATCGGCCTCGCCATCGCCCGCGCCTTCGCCGACAACGGCGACCAGGTCGCGATCACCTACCGCTCCGGCGAGCCTCCCCGGGAGCTCACCGACGCGGGTGTCCTCGCGGTCCGCTGCGACATCACCGACGCCGAGCAGGTGGAGCAGGGCTACAAGGAGATCGAGGAGAAGCACGGTCCCGTGGAGGTGCTGGTCGCCAACGCCGGTATCACCAAGGACCAGTTGCTGATGCGGATGTCCGAGGAGGACTTCACCTCCGTCGTCGACACCAACCTCAACGGCACCTTCCGGGTCGTCAAGCGCGCCAACCGCGGCATGCTGCGCGCCAAGAAGGGCCGCGTCGTCCTGATCTCCTCCGTCGTCGGCCTCCTCGGCTCGGCGGGCCAGGCGAACTACGCCGCCTCCAAGGCCGGACTCGTCGGGTTCGCCCGGTCGCTGGCCCGTGAGCTCGGCTCGCGGAACATCACCTTCAACGTCGTCGCCCCCGGTTTTGTCGACACCGACATGACCCAGGTGCTCACCGAGGAGCAGCGCGAGAGCATCGTGTCCAAGGTGCCGCTGGGCCGCTACGCGCGGCCCGAGGAGATCGCCGCCGCCGTGCGTTTCCTCGCCTCCGACGACGCGTCGTACATCACTGGAGCCGTCATCCCCGTTGACGGCGGATTGGGCATGGGTCACTGATCACCATGAGCGGAATTCTCGACGGCAAGCGCATCCTCATCACCGGGGTGCTGATGGAGTCGTCCATCGCGTTCCACGCCGCGAAGGTGGCCCAGGAGCAGGGGGCCGAGGTCATCCTCACGGCCTTCCCCCGCCCCACCCTGACCGAGCGCATCGCCAAGAAGCTGCCGAAGCCGGCCAAGGTCATCGAGCTGGACGTGACCAACCAGGAGCACCTGGACCGGCTGGAGGGCCTGGTCCGCGAGGAGCTCGGCTCGCTCGACGGTGTCGTCCACTCCATCGGCTTCGCGCCGCAGGACGCGCTCGGCGGCAACTTCCTGAACACGCCGTTCGAGTCCGTCGCCACCGCGATGCACGTCTCCGCGTTCTCGCTGAAGTCGCTGGCCATGGCGTGCAAGCCGCTCATGAGCGAGGGCGGCTCGATCGTCGGCCTCACCTTCGACGCCCAGTACGCCTGGCCGCAGTACGACTGGATGGGCCCGGCCAAGGCCGCCCTGGAGGCCACCTCCCGCTACCTCGCCCGTGACCTGGGCAAGGACGGGCTGCGCTGCAACCTCATCTCCGCCGGTCCGCTCCGCTCCATGGCCGCCAAGTCCATCCCGGGCTTCGAGGAACTGGCCGACGTCTGGAACACCCGCGCCCCGCTGGCCTGGGACATGAACGACCCGGAGCCGGCCGGCCGCAGCATCGTCGCCCTGCTCTCCGACTTCTTCCCGCGGACGACGGGCGAGATCATCCACGTCGACAGCGGCGTGCACATGATGGGCGCCTGACCGCGCACCGCCCCCCGCTGAACGGCCCCCGGCCGCGTCACCCCCGTTCCGGAGGTGGCGTGACCGGGGGCCGTCGCCGTGCGTGGTCGCTCCGGTCGAAAAGTCGGCCGATCCACCGCAGAATGTGGAGGAACCGGACTTCTTGTCAGGCTGCGGGAGGGAGATCGCTGTGCGCCCCACGCGTCGCCGGACCCGTCTCCTGCTGGCCGCGTCGGTGGTCGTCGCCGCACTCGCCGTACCCCTGGGAGTCCATGTCGCCAGCGGCGCCGACTCCGGTACGCGGGCGGAGCCGCCGAGACCTGAACCGGCCGGCTCCGAGTGCCGTACGACGATCGAGGGCTCCCGGGTCGTCGCGTACTGCCACAACCCCTACCCCTCCACCGACCTGGTCCAGCTCCACACCGAGTGCGTCCGCTGGTGGGACGTGGACGCGGACGGCGCGGCCGTCGAGGTGGCGCCGGGGCGGACCGTACGGCTGGAGGACCGCTGCTGGAAGGAGATCGCGACCGCCTGGGTCAGCCACCGCCCGGCGCCGGTGTGAGTGACATCGAGGAGCCCTGCTGTGAGCGGCCTGAGGGCTACACCTGGTCCACCAGGCAGTTCAGCGCATGGCTCGCCGCCTCGGCCGCCGCCGTCTCCGCGTCCCCCGCCCGGATCGCCTCCACCAGCCGCGCGTGATCCATATGGTTCTCGGGGCGCAGCTCGGGACCCACGTCACCGCGCAGATACTCGCGCAGCAGATCCCCCAGGTCCGCGTAGAGCTCGGTCAGGACGTCGTTGTGCGAGGCCGCGACGACCGCCAGGTGCAGCGTCGCGTCGGCCGCGACGAACGCCTCCGCGTCCCCCGAGGCCCACGCCTCCTCCCGGCGCGCCATCAGCGTGTCGAGCTGCCGCAGATCACGCTCGGTACGGCGTACGGCGGCGAGCCGCGCGGCCGACGACTCCAGCGTCGAGCGCAGCTCCGCGATATGGCGCGGATCGGCGGCGGCGAAGCGGCGGTGCATCACCCCGGCCAGCTCGCTCGTGGCGATCACATAGGTGCCCGAGCCCTGCCGGATGTCCAGCAGCCCGTTGTGCGCCAGGGCCCGCACCGCCTCGCGCACGGTGTTACGGGCCACGCCGAGCTGCTCGACCAGCTCCGGCTCGGTCGGAATCCGTGAGCCGACCGGCCACTCGCCCGAGGTGATCTGGTTGCGCAGCTGTGCGATCACCTGGTCGGCGAGTGCCGAACGCCGTGGAGACGTCAGCGCCATGGTGCTCCTTGCTCGTGAGCGGGGCTGTGAAGCGGGAAAAGTGTCCGGGCGAATTCTCTCAGGGGAACCGGTGGTTCCGGCGGCTCCGGACGATTGGACAATCAATCATCCCATGATTCTATGATGGCATCATGCCGGACGACGAAACCCAGACCCAGACCCAAGCCCAGATTCAGACCTTGGACCGTGGCGCAGCGAGCCGTGGCGCCACCGTGCGCACCCCCGCCGCCCGTTCGGCGGCCCCGCTGCTCCCCGGAGCCGCCGAGGCCCCGGCCCCCTGGCTGCTGCGTCTGATCGCCGTCGGGCTCGTCCTGGCCGCCCTCAACCTCCGCCCCGCCATCACCAGCCTCGGCGCCCTCCTCGAAGAGGTTCGCGAGGGGCTGCACATGAGCGGGAGCGTGGCGGGCGTACTGACCTCCGTACCGCCGCTCTGCTTCGCGCTCTTCGGGGTCATGGCGCCCCGCCTCGCCCGCCGCTTCGGCGCGGGCTCCGTCGTCTGCGCGGGCATGGCGGCCATCGCGGTCGGCCTGGTGATCCGCCCGTACATCGGCTCCACCGCCGGGTTCCTGGCCGCCAGCGCCCTGGCCCTGATGGGCATCGCCGTCAGCAACATCCTGATGCCGGTGATCGTCAAGCGCTGGTTCCCCGACCGCGTCGGCACCATGACCGGCCTCTACTCCATGGCCCTGGCCCTCGGCACCGCCCTCGCCGCCGCCGTCACCGTCCCGCTGACCGGCGCGATGGGCGGGAACTGGCAGTCCGGGCTGGCGATCTGGGCCGGACTGGCCGCGCTCGCGGTGCTGCCCTGGATCATCCTCGTACGGGACCGGACCCCGGCGCCCGGGCAGGCGGCCTCCGGACAGTCGGCCTCCGGACGGGCGAGCTCCGGGCAGTCGGCCTCCGGACAGGCAGGCCCCGGGCAGTCAGCCGCGACCGGTAAGGGCACGGACTCCGGCCGGACCGCTTCCGGTACGGTCGCCGCTGCTGCCCGTCCCGCCGACGCGCCGGGGCTCCGGATCACCCGCAGCCGGACCGCGTGGGGGCTCGCCTGCTTCTTCGGGCTCCAGGCGACCGCCGCGTACATCACCATGGGCTGGATGCCGCAGATCTTCCGGGACGCGGGGGTCCCGGCAGGTACGGCGGGCGTCCTGCTCGCGGTCACCATGGCGATGGGTGTACCGCTCGCCTTCGTCATCCCCCGGGTCGCCGGCCGGCTCAAGCAGCAGGGCCCCATCGTCGTCGTCCTCGGCCTCTGCGGCCTGATCGGTTACGGGGGCCTCTACCTGGCCCCGGCCGCCGGTGCGTGGGCCTGGGCGCTGCTGCTCGGCATCGCCAACTGCGCCTTCCCGCTCGCCCTCACCATGATCGGGATGCGCTCGCGGACCGGGGCGGGCGTGGTCCGGCTCTCCGCCTTCGCCCAGTCCACCGGCTATCTGCTCTCGATCCCGGGCCCGCTGCTCGTCGGCGTGCTCTACCAGCACAGCGGCGGCTGGGGGCTGCCGATCGCCCTGATGGCGGGGCTGATGATCCCGCAGATGGTGGCCGGGGTGCTGGCCGGGCGGGACCGGACGATCGAGGACGAGTGCTGAGATGCGAGACTGGACCCATGCCAGTGCTCGATCCGCAGCCCAAGAACGGTCAGAAGAAGCTCCTCCTCGTCTTCGGGGGGATGCTTCTCGTCACGGTGGTCATCGGGGTGATCGCCTCGATCGCCTCACCCTGACGCCCGGCGACTCCGCCCCTCCGCCGCCCGTGCTGGGGTTTGCCCCACCGTCCCCTAGGGGGCAGGCGTCAGGGTGAAGTGGGTGGATCACCGGATGGGCCCGGCCCGGCTCCTTCCGTAGGTTCTTCGGTAACGAACCGAACATCCCACGGAGGCGGACATGCCGGTCCCCGCGCACCCCAGGCCCCAGGTCAAGGCCGCCTCCCGGCCCGCCGCCGACCGTGCGGAGATACGGCTGTCCTGGTGGGCCGTGACGCTCCCGGCGGTCGCGTTCGCCGCCCTGCTGCTCATGGTCATGAGTCCGGGGCAGGCGCAGGCGGCCACCGCCGACCCCGCGCTCGGACGCCTGATCGAGCACACGCTCCACCTGCTCGCCCGCTGAGGCCCGCACCGCGCCGAACAGACCGCCGAACACACCCCGGACCAGCACGTCAACCTTCCGGATGAGCCCGTCAACACCCTGCGCCAGAGGCCGCGTTTCATGCGAAGCTGAGGTGTATGAGCGTCGAGACACCTCGCAGGATCGTCCTTCTCAGGCATGCCAAGGCGGAATGGTCGCAGTCCTCCGACCATGAGCGCCCGCTGGCCGAGCGCGGTCGCAAGGACGCGCCCGTGGCCGGCCGCAGGCTCGCCGACTCCGGCATCGACTTCGACCTGGCCCTGTGCTCCAGCGCCGTCAGGACGCGGGAGACCTGGAAGCTGGCGGTCCACGAATTCGCCCAGCGCCCCAGGACCGTCTACGAGGAGAGGCTGTACGAGGCATCCCTCGGCGAACTGATCGCCCTCTTCAACGAGACCCCGGACGAGGTCCGCAACCTTCTGGTCATCGGCCACAATCCGGGGATGCACGGGGCCGCCGACGCCCTCTCCGGCTCGGCCGAGGGCGACACCCTGGCCAGGATGACCCGGGACGGCTTCCCGACGGCCTCGTACGCCGTGGTGGAGTTCCCCGGCTCCTGGAAGAGCGTGGAGCACGGAGCGGGCCGACTCGTCGAGTACTGGACGCCGAACGACTGAGCGCCCAGCTCCCGCTGAACCCATGAACGCGCAGGGCCCCGGCACATCACCCGTGCCGGGGCCCGCTTCCGTACGACTCCGTACGCTCCCGGGACCGATGGCTCCGTACGCTCCACGGAACCGCCGCTTCCCCGTACGTTCCCGGGACCGACGGCTCCGTACGCTCCAGGGCCGCCGCTTCCGTACGCTCCCGAACCCCGAGCCCGTACGCTCCCGGGGCTGACGGCGGCGACTCGCGCCCCGCCGTCAGTCGACGAGGCCGTCCGCCGCCTCGACCTCTTCACGGGTGATGCCGAGCAGATAGAGCACGGTGTCCAGGAACGGCACGTTCACCGCCGTGTGCGCCGCCTCGCGGACCACGGGCTTGGCGTTGAAGGCGACGCCGAGTCCCGCCGTGTTCAGCATGTCGAGGTCGTTCGCCCCGTCCCCGATGGCCACCGTCTGCGCGAGCGGCACCCCCGCCTGTTCGGCGAAGCTCCGCAGCAGCCGAGCCTTCCCCGCCCGGTCCACGACATCGCCGACGACCCGTCCGGTGAACTTGCCGTCCACCACCTCCAGCGTGTTGGCGGAGGCGAAATCGAGGCCGAGGCGCTCCTTCAGATCGTCCGTGACCTGGGTGAAGCCGCCCGAGACGACGCCCACCTGGTACCCGAGGCGCTTCAGCGTACGGATCAGGGTGCGGGCACCCGGCGTGAGCCGCACCTCGGTGCGGACCTTGTCCACCACCGAGGCGTCCAGCCCCGCCAGCAGCGCGACCCGGGCGTGCAGCGACTGCTCGAAGTCCAGCTCGCCGCGCATCGCCTGCTCGGTGACCTCGGCGACCTTGTCCTCACAGCCCGCGTGGGCCGCGAAGAGCTCGATCACCTCGTCCTGGATGAGCGTGGAGTCCACGTCCATGACGACCAGGCGCTGGGCCCGGCGGCTCAGCCCGGCCGAGACCACCGCGACGTCCACGCCGATCTCCGCGGCCCCGGTCGCCAGCGCGGTCCGCAGCTCCTCGGTCCCGGTCCCCGACACCGCGAACTCGACGGCGGTGACCGGGTACTTCGCCAGCCGGAAGATCCGGTCGATGTTCCCGCCGGTCGAGGTGATCCTGGCCGCTATGGCGGCGGTCGACTCCGCGGTGAGCGGGTGCCCCAGCACGGTCACATGGGAACGGCCGTCGCCCCGGGGCCGGTTGTCACCGGTACCCGAGATGATCTCGGCCTGGAGCTTCAGGGAGTCGGCCCAGCTGTGCACGGTCGCCCGCAGGTCGCCCTCGGTCGTCCCGCCCGCCGTGGGCGAGGTGACCAGGGCGCACAGCACGATGCGCCCCCGCGTGACGACCTGCTCGATGTCCACGACGTCGACGGAGTACGCGGCGAGGGTGTCGAACAGCCCGGCGGTGATACCGGGGCGGTCCTTGCCGAAGATCTTGACGAGCAGGGTGGGGGTGCTGTCCACAAGGTCCGGGGGAGGGTTCACGGGAAGGTCCACGGGGTTCCCCTGGAGCTCGGGGGAGGAGGGAGGCCGAGGTGGCTGAGATGCGCTCATGGTGTTCCCACCGTATCGGTCACCGGCCCCGCTCCGGCCGTCCGTCCCGAGTGCCGGACGGAAAGGTACGGGGCTTTCCGCCAGGAGTCCTCTCTGCAACGGGATCACCCGGATTGACCGGGTCAGGAGCGCTAAGTTCTCTTCCTGTCTCCTTGTCCGCTTCGGGGCCCGTCTTCACCGGCCCGACTTTCGGATAAGGGACTGGTCCTGGAATAGTTCCCCACGATGTTCAGCATCCCTAGACTCCCTGCGACGGGGGTAACTCGGGGGACAACTAGTGGGGCGCGGAGTGCCGGAACTCGTACTGGAATTGAATGGCAGCACCTGGACGCTCGATCCGTCCAGGCCGTACACCCTCGGACGTGATCCGCAGGGGGACCTGACGATCGACGACGCCAGGGTCTCGTGGCGGCACGCCACGATCAGCTGGGACGGCCGGAGTTGGTCCATCGAGGACCACGGCTCCACCAACGGCACCTATGTCCAGGGCCGTCGGATTCAGCGGGTGGAGGTCGGGCCCGGCGCCGCCGTGCACCTGGGCAACGCCACCGACGGACCGCGGCTGAATTTCGTCGCTGCTGCCGGTGCGGGCGCCCACGGCGGCCAGCCCGCCGCCCACCAGGCCCCCGCGCAGCCGCACCACCAGCCGCAGCCGCACCAGCAGCACGCGCAGGCCGGTGGCGCCTGGCCCGGACAGCAGGCGCCCGCCCAGCACCAGCCGCTCGCGCACCAGGCCCCGCCCCAGCACCAGCACCAGGCCCAGCAGCACCAGGCCCCGCCCCAGCAGGCGTGGCCGCAGCAGGCACAGGAGCCCCAGCAGCAGGCCCCGTACCAGCAGGTTCCGCATCAGCAGGGTCCGGCACAGCCCGCCGCCCCGGTCCACGGCGGCGCGGCGGGGGCGCCGCCGGTCTACGGCGACCGCAGCCCGACCACGTTCCACCAGCTCTCGCTCGGCCGGGTCATGCGCATCGGCCGTGCGCTGGAGAACGAGCTGGTCGTCTCCGACCTCCAGGTCTCCCGCAACCACGCCGAGTTCCACGCGACGCCCGACGGCCGGTTCGAGATCCGTGACCTCGGCTCGCACAACGGCACGTACGTCAACGGTCTGCCGCTCCAGAAGTCCGGTACGGCGCTCATCGGCCCGAACGACATCGTCGGCGTCGGCCACTCCACGTTCCGCCTGGTCGGCGACCGGCTGGAAGAGTTCGTCGACACCGGCCAGGTCTCCTTCTCGGCCCGCCACCTCACGGTCACGGTCGACGGCGGGAAGCAGATCCTCAAGGACGTCTCCTTCGGCGTCCCGGAGAAGTCGCTGGTCGCGGTCATCGGCCCCTCCGGCTCCGGAAAGTCCACCCTCCTCAAGGCGCTCACCGGCTACCGGCCCGCCGACGAGGGTGACGTCCTCTACGACAACCGGAACCTGTACAAGCAGTTCGCCGAGCTGCGCCAGCGCATCGGTCTGGTCCCGCAGGACGACATCCTGCACAAGGAACTGACCATCACCAAGGCGCTCAAGTACGCGGCCAGGCTCCGCTTCCCCGCCGACACCACCGAGGCCGAGCGCCAGGCCCGGATCACCGAGGTCCTCGCCGAGCTCAAGCTCGACATCCACAAGGACAAGAGGATCACCTCGCTCTCCGGCGGCCAGCGCAAGCGGGTCTCGGTCGCCCTGGAGCTGCTGACCAAGCCGTCGCTGATCTTCCTGGACGAGCCGACCTCCGGCCTCGACCCGGGCATGGACCGCGATGTCATGAAGCTGCTGCGCGACCTCGCCGACGACGGCCGTACCGTGCTCGTCGTCACGCACTCCGTGGCCGAGCTGGCCATCTGCGACAAACTGCTCGTGATGGCGCCCGGCGGCGCCGTCGCGTACTTCGGTCCGCCGGAGGAGGCGCTGAACTTCTTCGGCTACAGCACCTGGGCCGACGTCTTCTCCGCCTTCGAGAACTACCGCGACTACGACTGGGCGGGCCGCTGGCGCGGTTCGCAGCACTACCAGATGTACGCCGCCGACATCGACGCCGTCGCCGCGCAGTCCGTCCACATGCCGCCGCCCCAGCAGATGCGGCCGCCCAAGCAGCAGAGCTGGGGCACGCAGCTGTGGACGCTGGTGCGCAGGTACACCTCCGTCATCGCCTCCGACAAGGCGTTCCTCGGCCTGATGGTGGCGCTGCCCGCGGTGATCGGTGTGCTGGCCGCGGTCATCCCGGCGGACTTCGGACTGGCCGCGCCCACCCCGCCGGTCCAGTTCAACGGGAAAGCCGGAATGATCCTGCTGATCCTCGCGGTCGGCATCTGCCTGGCGGGCTCGGCCAGCTCCGTACGAGAACTGATCAAGGAACGCGTCATCTACGAACGGGAACGGGCCACCGGCCTCTCCCGCTCGGCCTATCTGGTCTCCAAGGTGATCGTGCTCGGCGTGATCACCGCCTTCCAGAGTGTCATCCTCTGCGGGATCTGCTTCGCCGCCCGTGACCTGCCGGCCGAGGGCCTGTTCCTGCCTCCGGCCGTCGAGATCTGCATCTCCATCGTGGCGCTCGGCCTGACCTCGATGATGTTCGGCCTGATGATCTCCGCGCTGGTCAAGACCTCCGAGATGACCATGCCCCTCCTGGTCATGTTCGCGATCGTTCAGCTGGTGTTCACCGGAGTCCTCTTCCAGGTGTACGGGACGCCCGGCCTGGAACAGTTCACCTGGCTGATGCCGTCGCGCTGGGGCGTGGCCGCGGCCGGCACCACGCTGGACCTGGCCAACCTGATGCCGCCGTGGGACCCGAAGAACCCGACCGACCTGGACCCGCTCTGGGAGGCCACGGCGACCCAGTGGGGGATCAACATCTTCGTCCTGCTGGCGCTCGGCCTGGCCTGCGCGTTCGTGGTCGCCCGGCTGCTGCGCCGCCACGAGCCCGAGGTCATGCGCAAGTAGGGCCGTACGGGAAGCACATACGGAACGGTCACGCACGGGGATCGCGTACGGAACGACGCCGAGGCCGGCACCCCGCGGGGTGCCGGCCTCCGGCATGCGTACGGCTGGGATCGGCCCCGGTACGGCTGGGCTCAGTACGCGCTGTTGACGTTGTCCATCGAGCCGTAGCGGTCGGCCGCGTAGTTGCAGGCGGCGACGATGTTGGCGACCGGGTCGTACAGGTCCTTCTTGGTGCCCTTGACGTGGTACCGGTCGAAGGTCGGCTGGATCACCTGGAGCAGGCCCTTGGAGGGGACGCCGTTGCGGGCGTTGATGTCCCAGTTGTTGATCGCCCAGCGGTTGCCGCTGGACTCCCGGATGATGTTGCGGTGGATGCCCTCGTAGGAGCCGGGGATGCCTTCCTTCTTCATGATCGACATCGCCTCGCGAATCCAGCCGTCCAGGTTGTTGGCGTAGACGGGCTTGCGCGCGGTGGAGCGGCTGGCGGCCTCGGACTCGCGCTTCTTCGCGTCGGCCTTGGCCTTGGCGGCCTTCTCGGCCTTGTCCTTCGCGTCGGCGGCGGCCTTGGCCTTCGCGGCCTTCGCCTTCGCCTCGGCGGCTGCCTTCGCCTTGGCGGCGTCGGCGGCCTTCACCAGCTGCTCGGCGGTGGAGTGCTTCTCGATGAGGCTGTCCTGCACGGCCTTGGTCTGCGCGGTCTTGGCCTGCGCCGCGCCCGCTCCGGTGAACGCCACGGGTGCGGCCGCGCCCGCTGCCTGCGGGGAGACCTCGGCCTTGTCGTTCGACGGGACGAGCGAGAAGGTCAGGGAGGCGACGGCCAGGGCCGACACACCGGCCACGGAGATCTTCTGGACCTTGTTCAGACGACGGAGACGGCTGGGAATGCGAATCGCAGACATGTAGGGCTACCTCTTCGAATGCTCAGGTGTCCTCACGGAGGACGAGACCGGAGGCGGCGATACGCACCTCCGTCGGGGACGAGAGCAATTCTTAGCGGCAGCAAAATGCCGTGGCAAAGGTGTGACGTACGAAGCCGGGTAGTGGAACAGGGTCCTGTTCGTCCGAAATGAGCCCTGGTCATGCCTGCCCAAATCGCCCTTTTGGGTCCACTAGGTGCGTTCGTAAGTGATGTGGGCCCTATGCCCGGGCTCACATCGGTGACGTAACAGGCTCACCGTTCGTTGCTTGAGCAATCCGGAGTGTTACGTTCCTCATCCGGCAGGATGAGGTGGACGTCCCCGAACTCGTGCCAGAGGTAGCGCCGCTCCACCGCCGCCTCGTACCCCCGGCGCAGCGCCTCACGGCCCGCCACCGCCTCCAGCATCAGCAGATGCGAGGCCGCGGGCTCGTGCAGCCCGGTCAGCAGCCCGTCCACCACCCGCACCCCCCGGCGCGGCGTCACCACCAGGTCCGTCCAGCCCGCGACCGGCCGCACCGCCCCGTCCGCGTCCACCGCCGACTCCAGCGCCCGCACCGCCGTCGTACCGACCGCGACCACCCGGCCGCCCGCCGCCCGCGCCGCGTTCACCAGCCACGCCGTGGTGGCCGGTACCGCGAACCGCTCCGGGTACGGCGGCTCGTGCGCCTCCGCCGACGCCACCCCCGTATCCAGCGACAGCGGGGCGAACTGCACCCCGCGGCTGACCAGCTCCGCCACCAGCGCGGCCGTGAAGGGGCGCGCCGCACTCGGCATCTCCGCCGAACCGCCCCCGTCCGGTGCCTGGACCGCGAACACGGTCTGATAGGCGGAGAGCGGCTGGTCCCGCTCCGTGTACCCGTACCGGATCGGCCGCCCGTACCGCCGCAGCAGCTCCGGCACGTCCCGGCCCACCCGCGCCCACCACAGCCGCGCCCCCACCACGGGACCCAGCGGCTCCTCCAGCACCAGCTCCCGCCCGCCCGGCAGCCGCACCAGCCCACCGGCGGGCCCACCGGGACGCGGCACGGTGGCCCCCGACGCGCCGGGAGCCCGCAGCTCCACGGCCCACCGCCCGTCGTCGCCCCGCGTGGAGAAGTGCACGACGACCCGCTCACCGCCCAGCCGCCCGTTCACCGCCGCAGCCAGGGTCGCGGACGTGTTCACCACCAGCACGTCCCCGGCCCGCAGCTGCCCGGCCAGCTCCCGGAACGCATGGTGCGAGACGGCTGTCCCCCTGGTCACCAGCAGCCGTACGTCATCACGCCCGGCCCCCCGCTGCTCGGCGGGCACCCGAGCCGAGAGCTCGGGAGGCACGCGCAGAACCTCCAGAGGCGACGCCCCTGCGCCGCCGTCCGGCTCCCGGACCCCACGGCTCCGCGCCGGGGCGCCGTTGTCGCCCTCTGCTGAAGCGCCATGGCCGTCCAGCGGGGTGTTACGGCCTTCCTCCGGGGCTTCCCGGCCTTCCTCCGGCGCTCCCCGCCCCTCCTCCAGGACCCCACCACCTCCGGCCGGAACCTCACACCCCTCCGCCGGAGCCCCACCGCCCCCACCCCGCCGCGTCGTCCCCACCCTGCCGCTCACCGCGCACCCCCGGCCGCCCCCGCCGACTCCTCCAGCAGGGCCGGAGCGGCGAACCGTCCACTGGCCGGCCGCTCCCGCACCAGCCGCAGGAACGCGGGGGCCACGCTCCGCGGCGACGGCCGGGCGTCCCCGTCGTCCGGGACCGCGGCGGCGTACAGATCCGTCGCCATGTCCCCCGGATCGACCGCCCACACCCGCAGCCCCGGCTCCTCCACGCCCAGCACCGCCGCCAGCTGGTCCAGCGCCGCCTTGGACGCCCCGTAACCGCCCCACGTCTCGTACGGCTCCGCCGCCGCGTCCGAGCTGACCAGCACCACCGCCCCCTCGGCGGACCCACGCAACAGCGGCAGTGCTTCCTGTACGAGGCCGAGCGCGGCCACCACGTTGGTCTCCAGCGCCCGCCGCAGCCCCTCCAGCGGTTGCGCCTCCAGCCGGACCAGCGGCTCGGCGCCCAGCACGCTCGCATTGCTCACCAGCAGGTCGAGCCCGCCCAGCTCCCCGGCCGCCGCGACCAGCTCCGCCCGGTGCGCCGCGTCCGTGACATCCCCCGGCACGGCCACCACCCGCGTCCCGTACCGCCCCCGTACCGCCTCCGCCGTCGCCTCCAGCACCCCGGAGGTCCGGGCGTCCAGCACCAGATCCCACCCCTGCCGGGCCAGCGCCTCGGCGAGCGCGCGCCCCAGCCCCTTCGAACCACCCGTGATCAACGCAACCGGCATCGTGACCGTCTCCTCGCACCCTCGGCGTCCACCGGGCGACCCCGGCGCCTCCAACGTAGGAAGCCCCGCTCGCACCGCGCCTCGCCCAGGAGCCGCAACCCGTACCCGGCACTTCGTCCTAGGACCGGGAAGGACCTAGGTCCGGGGACCGAGGAGAGACCGCGCCCGGCCTAGGCCCAGGGCCGCCCGACCGCGGTCCTCGGCCCGATACGGCCCCGTACCCCCGCCGGTACGGTGATCCCATGAGTCATCGCCCCCCGTCGGGCCTCGCCGCGGTGAGTGCCGCGCTCCTCGCCATGAGCCGGCACCTGGAAGTAGGGGACGTCCTCAAGACGATCGTCGCCTCCGCCCGTGAGCTGCTCGACGCCCAGTACGCGGCCCTCGGCGTCCCGGACGACCACGGCGGCTTCGCCCAGTTCGTGGTCGACGGCGTCAGCGACGAACAGTGGAAGGCCATCGGCCCGCTGCCCCGGCAGCACGGCATCCTCGCCGCGATGCTGCACCAGGCGAAGCCCGAACGGCTCGCGGACGTCCGCGCGGACCCCCGCTTCGGCGGCTGGCCCGAAGCGCACCCCGACATGTCCGACTTCCTCGGCCTGCCCATCACGGACGGCGACGAGATCATCGGCGCGCTCTTCCTCGCCAACAAGATGTGCCCCAAGCCCGAGGGCGGCTGCGGCTTCACCGCCGAGGACGAGGAACTGCTCTCGATCCTCGGCCAGCACGCGGCGATCGCCCTCACCAACGCCCGCCTCTACGAGCGCAGCCGCGAGCTGACCATCGCCGAGGAACGCTCCCGCCTCGCCCACGAGCTGCACGACGCGGTCAGCCAGAAGCTGTTCTCGCTCCGGCTCACCGCCCAGGCCGCCGCCGCCCTGGTCGACCGCGACCCGGCCCGTGCCAAGGGGGAGCTCCAGCAGGTCGCCGTCCTCGCGGCCGAAGCGGTCGACGAACTGCGGGCCGCCGTCGTGGAGCTGCGCCCGGCCGCGCTCGACGAGGACGGTCTGATCGCCACCCTCCGCACCCAGATCCAGGTCCTGGACCGGGCCCACGGAGCCGCGGTCACCTTCGAGAGCAGCGGGGTGCGCGCGCTGCCCGCCGCCCAGGAGGAGGCGCTGCTCCGGGTCGCCCAGGAGGCCCTGCACAACGCCCTGCGCCACTCCGGCGCGGAGCATGTGCATGTCGCCCTGGTCCGGCGCGCGAGCGCGACCCTCCTGCGCATCACCGACGACGGCACCGGCTTCGACCCCACCGCCGTCCGGCGGGCGGGCCGCCATCTGGGACTCGTCTCCATGCGCCACCGGGCCAAGAGTGTCGGCGGCAGACTCAGCGTTGATTCGGAGCCCGGAAAGGGCGCCACGATCGAGATGGAGGTCCCCGGTGGCTGACAAGATCATCAGGGTGCTGCTGGTCGACGACCACCAGGTGGTCCGCCGGGGGCTCCGTACGTTCCTGGAGATCCAGGAGGACATAGAGGTCGTCGGCGAGGCGTCCGACGGCGCGGAGGGCGTGGCCCGCACCGAGGAGCTCCGGCCCGACGTCGTACTCATGGACGTCAAGATGCCCGGCACCGACGGCATCGAGGCCCTGCGCAGGCTCCGCCAGCTGGACAACCCGGCGAAGGTCCTCATCGTCACCAGCTTCACCGAACAGCGCACGGTGGTCCCGGCCCTGCGTGCCGGAGCCTCCGGTTACGTCTACAAGGACGTCGACCCGGACGCCCTGGCCGGAGCCATCCGCTCCGTCCACGCCGGACACGTCCTGCTCCAGCCGGAGGTGGCCGGGGCGCTCCTCGCCCACGACGACGGGGGCGGCGGTACGGGCCGGGGGAGCACCCTGACCGAGCGCGAGCGCGAGGTGCTCGGCCTGATCGCCGACGGACGGTCGAACCGGGAGATCGCCCGCGCCCTCGTCCTCTCCGAGAAGACGGTCAAGACCCATGTGTCGAACATCCTGATGAAGCTCGACCTGGCGGACCGTACGCAGGCGGCGCTGTGGGCGGTACGGAACGGGGCTGCGGGCTGAGGCCCCCACCGACGCGGGCTGAGATTCATACTGTCGGGTGGATGTCACCCGAACGGCGCATCTTTCCGGGCTGTACGGCGTTCTCCAGAGCATGCTGCGGCGGCTTGCCGCAGCCTCTCTAGGAGGAACCTGAAGTGAAGAACCTGAAGAAGGCCGCCGCCGTCACGATGATCGCGGGTGGGCTCATCGCCGCCGGTGCCGGTGCCGCCTCCGCCACCGGCCACAGCGGCGCCGACGCCCACGGCGTGGCCGTCGGCTCCCCGGGCGTCGCCAGCGGCAACCTGGCCCAGGTCCCGGTCCACGTCCCGGTGAACGCGGTCGGCAACACGGTCAACGTGATCGGCCTGCTCAACCCGGCCTTCGGCAACCTCGGCCTGAACCACTGACCCCAGGCTCCACGAAGCCGGACGCCCCCCCATGTTCGCGGGCGCGTCCGGCTTTCCCGTTCCCCCTCTCGTCCCCCAGCCCAAGGCCACCCCCACCCGAGCCCGTCCGCCCCACCCCCGCCTGTCCGGCGTTTGAGGACGGACCCCCGCGGCCGGTGCTCCCGGGACCAACAGACCTCCCACCCCGGCGAATCCCACCCCGTCCGCCCCACCCCAGCCCGTCCGGCGTTTGAGGACGGAACCCTGGCGAGGGAGGACCCACACTCGGCGGACCCGGCCACCCCCAGCCCGTCCGGCGCTTGAGGACGGAACCCCCGCCACGGGAACCCCGGGCAGAAACAGGCCCCCGCCCAGGGGGGCACCCCCAACAGCCCGTCCGGCGCCTGAGGACAAAGGCCCGCGGGCCTACCGCCGAACCTCCCCGCCCTCCACATACGCGTTGTACGCCGCCACCAACGCCCGCCGGGCCACCCGCTCCACCGGCCGCAACGCGGCCCCCCGCGCCGCGATCTCCGACGCGCTCACCGCACCCCCGTGCCCGTTCTCGTACGCCACCGAGATCAGCAGCCCCACCCGCTGCGCCAGCTCCAGCACCCGCACCGCCCGCGGCGGATACCCGGGCGCCAGCACATCCCGCCCCCGGCCCCCCTCCGCCCGCGCCCGGTACGCGTCCACCGCCGCCTCCGCCACCGGACCCGAACCGGCCACATCCAGCCGGGACAGCGCCGCCGTCGCATCGCGCAACGCCTCCGCCAGCTCCCGTTCCGCCTCGCCCAGCGACGGCACGTCCGCAGGCGGAGCCTCCCGTACCGGAAGCACCCGCCACACCACCTCGACGTGCAGATCCCCCTCGGGCCCCACCTCGCTCACCTCCGGCACCAGCCCGTACGGCACCCCGTACGCGATCACGGCCTCCTCCGCCTCCAGCGCCCGCGCGTTGAAGTCGGCCGGACCGCTCAGCCCCAGCGGATGCCCCGGCACCGGCAGCGCGACCCGGAAACCCGTCGCCCCCAGCCCCCGCAGCCGGCCGAGCGCCAGCGTGAGCCCGACCGGCCCCGCCTCACCCGGCAGCCCCTCGACGCGGTGCACCGCGTCCTCCCCGACAATCGCGAGAGCCGCGTCGTCCGGCGAGACAAGTCCCGCCAGAAGCGCGTTCCCCCAGGCGGCCAACAACCCTGAACGTGGTTCCTCAAGCATGGGGACAGCCTAGGGAACGGACCGGGAACGTCACCGGGAACGGACCGGGAACGGACCTCACGGCCGGAGCGCTCGCGCGGTGGCGTAGGTTTTCTCCTGGGACTGTGCCCACAGGCACGCGACGATCTCGACGAGACTGCATGGGGAGACAACGCGCTCATGAGCGATGTACTGGAGCTGGTGGACGTATCCGTGGTCCGCGACGGACGCGCTCTGGTGGACGACGTCTCCTGGTCGGTCAAGGAGGGGGAGCGCTGGGTCATCCTGGGCCCCAACGGCGCAGGCAAGACGACGCTCCTCAACCTGGCGTCCAGCTACCTCTTCCCGAGCAGGGGAACGGCCGCCGTCCTCGGCGAGAAGCTCGGCGGCGTCGGCACCGACGTCTTCGAACTGCGCCCCCGCATCGGCATGGCCGGTGTGGCGATGGCCGACAAGCTGCCCAAGCGGCAGACCGTGCTCCAGACGGTGCTCACCGCCGCGTACGGCATGACCGCCACCTGGAACGAGAACTACGAGGCCGTCGACGAGGAGCGCGCCCGCGCCTTCCTGGACCGCCTCGGCATGACCGAGTACCTGGACCGCAAGTTCGGCACGCTCTCCGAGGGAGAGCGCAAGCGCACCCTGATCGCCCGCGCGATGATGACCGACCCCGAGCTGCTGCTCCTCGACGAGCCCGCCGCCGGGCTCGACCTCGGCGGCCGTGAGGACCTGGTCCGCCGCCTCGGCCGGCTCGCCCGCGACCCGTACGCCCCCTCCATGATCATGGTCACCCACCATGTCGAGGAGATCCCGCCCGGCTTCACCCACGTCCTGATGATCCGGCAGGGCAAGATCCTCGCGGCCGGGCCCATGGAGACCGAGCTCACCTCCCGTAACCTCTCGCTCTGCTTCGGCCTGCCGCTGATCGTCGAGCACACCGGGGAGCGCTACACCGCCCACGGCCTGCCGCTCTCCTGAGCGGCAGGCCCACCGGCCGCCGCCCCCCCCCACGGGGCAACAGCCTCAACAGCCCTGGCGCGATCCACGGGGCCAATCCACGGGGCACGTACCGCAGTTGTCCGCAGTTGCCCACCCCTGCGCCCTGTCGGTGACGCACCGACAGTCCTACGATGACCATGTGGACATCGACGCGTGGGTGTGGTGGCTGATCGTCGCGGCGGGGCTGGGCATCCCCCTCGTCCTGACGGCGATGCCCGAGTTGGCAATGTTCGCGGTCGGGGCGCTGGCCGGGTCCGTCACCGCCGCGCTCGGCGGCGGCATCGTCGCCCAAGTGCTGGTCTTCGTGGTGGTGTCGGTGGCGCTGCTCGCCGTCGTCCGCCCGATCGCCGCCAGACACCGGGCCGGACAGACGGGGCACGCCAGCGGCATCGATGCCCTGAAAGGCCGTCAGGCGGTCGTCCTGGAACGGGTCAGCGCCGCCGGCGGCCGCATCAAGCTGGCCGGGGAGGTCTGGTCGGCCCGCTCGCTCGACGACGACCAGGTCTTCGAACCCGGCCGACAGGTCGATGTCGTGGACATCGACGGAGCGACGGCCGTCGTCATGTGAGCGAACGGCGCACGACGCGGCCGCAGTTCTGCGAGACTCGAAGTCGATCATGTCGATCACCGTGTGAGTCGATCACCATGAGATCCGTCGGCAACCGAAGGGCACGAGAGACACGATGCAACCGATCATCATCGTCCTGATCATTCTGGTGGTGCTCGTCTTCATCGCCCTGATCAAGACGATCCAGGTCATCCCGCAGGCCAGCGCCGCCATCGTGGAGCGCTTCGGCCGCTACACGCGCACCCTGAACGCGGGCCTGAACATCGTCGTCCCGTTCATCGACTCGATCCGCAACCGGATCGACCTCCGTGAACAGGTCGTGCCCTTCCCCCCGCAGCCGGTCATCACCCAGGACAACCTGGTCGTCAACATCGACACCGTCATCTACTACCAGGTGACCGACGCCCGCGCCGCGACCTACGAAGTCGCCTCCTACATCCAGGCGATCGAACAGCTCACCGTCACCACCCTCCGCAACATCATCGGCGGCATGGACCTGGAGCGCACCCTCACCTCCCGCGAGGAGATCAACGCGGCCCTGCGCGGCGTCCTCGACGAGGCCACCGGCAAGTGGGGCATCCGCGTCAACCGCGTCGAGCTCAAGGCGATCGAACCGCCCACCTCCATCCAGGACTCGATGGAGAAGCAGATGCGCGCCGACCGCGACAAGCGCGCCGCGATCCTCACCGCCGAAGGCATCCGGCAGTCCCAGATCCTCACCGCCGAGGGCGAGAAGCAGTCCGCGATCCTGCGTGCCGAGGGCGAGGCCAAGGCGTCCGCCCTGCGCGCCGAAGGTGAAGCCCAGGCCATCCGTACGGTGTTCGAGTCCATCCACGCCGGGGACCCGGACCAGAAGCTGCTGTCGTACCAGTACCTCCAGATGCTCCCGAAGATCGCCGAGGGCGACGCCAACAAGCTCTGGATCGTGCCCAGCGAGATCGGCGACGCCCTCAAGGGCCTCAGCGGAGCCTTCGGCAACCTCGGCGGCGGAGTCCCCGGCTTCGACACCAGCGGCAACGGGGGCAACGGCGGGAACGGTGGGAACGGCGGAAATGGGGGCAACGGCGGCAACGGAGGCGGCGCCGGTGTGGTCAACCCCCGTGGCCAGGCCGTCGAACGACGCGAGGAACCCCCGGTCTACTGACCCCTCACCCCCTTCGTGCATGATCAGTGAGGCCCCTCGACCTTCATGGCGGGGAGGCATCACTGACCATCGAAGGAGATGGCCTTGTCCATCTGGGAAATACTCGCCGTCTTCGCGGCGGGCGTCGGCGCGGGCACGATCAACACCATCGTCGGCTCGGGCACCCTGATCACCTTCCCCGTCCTGCTCGCCACCGGCCTCCCCCCGGTCACTGCCACCGTCTCCAACGCCCTGGGACTCATCCCCGGCTCCATCAGCGGAGCCATCGGCTACCGCAAGGAACTGGCAGGCCAGCGCCGCCGCATCCTCAGACTGAGCGCCGGAGCCGCCGTCGGCGGCCTCGCCGGAGCCACCCTCCTCCTCGCCCTGCCCTCCACGGCGTTCGAGACGATCGTCCCGGTCCTGGTCGCCATGGCCCTCGTCCTGGTGATCCTGCAACCACGCATCAGCAAAGCCGTCCGGCGCCGCCGCGAGCGCACCGGCGCCCCCGCCCGCCCCGACGGCGGCCCGCTCCTCTTCACCGGACTGACCCTCGCCAGCGTCTACGGGGGCTACTTCACCGCCGCACAGGGGATCATCTACCTCTCCCTGATGGGCATGCTGGTCGACGACACGATCCAGCGCCTCAACGCCGTCAAGAACGTCCTCGCCGCCGTGGTCAACACCATCGCCGCGCTGTTCTTCCTCTTCGTCGCGGACTTCGACTGGACGGCGGTCGTCCTCATCGCGGTCGGCTCGGCCATCGGCGGCCAGATAGGCGCCAAGGTCGGCCGCCGCCTCAGCCCCACCTTCCTGCGCGCCCTGATCGTCGCCGTCGGCACGGCGGCCATCGTCCAACTGGTGCTCCGCTGACACACGTGGGCCCGCCCCGCAGAGGGACGGGCCCACGCCTACAGCAACAGACGTACGTACGCCGACGAGGCCCCCCACCCCTACAGGGCACCCCGCCCCTACAGGGCAACGCGCCTTTAGCGGCAATCGCCCCTACGCGGCAGCCGCCGCCCGGTCCAGCCACTCGGGCAGCTCCGCCCGGTCACCGGCCCCCATCGCCAGCAGCATCGCCTCGGCGGGGGAGGGGACGAACGGCTGCTTCAGCAGCGGCATCCCCGCCTGCTCCGGCGTCCGGGCCGCCTTGCGGTGGTTGTCCTCGGCGCAGGAGGCCACCGTATTCAGCCAGGTGTCCTGACCGCCCTGGGCACGCGGCACCACATGGTCGACGGTGGACGCCCGCTTCCCGCAGTACACGCACCGGTACTGGTCCCGTACGAGCACACCCCTCCGTGACCACGGAGCCTGTCTTCGGAACGGCACCCGTACATACCGGCAGAGCCTGATCACCCGGGGCACCGGAATGTCCACGGCGGCACCACGCATACGGAGCTCGGGATGCGACTGCTCGACGACGGCCTTGTCCGTCAGGATCAGGACCACCGCACGGTTGAGCGTCACTGTCGACAGCGGCTCGAAGCTCGCGTTGAGAACCAGCGTGTCACGCATCCTGCCCACCTCCCGTGTGCCGCCCGCCCCCTGGCAGGCCCGGATCAACTCTGGCTGGGCAGGCCGCGATGGACAACGCAATAAAAAATGCCCTGCTCTGGTCTCTCCAAGACCAGAGCAGGGCAAACAACAGGCGAACTAATCGGCGGAACCGGCGGCGGGAGCCTCGTACTCACCGATCAGCTGAGCACGCCCCAGCGTGTGGAACCGGAGGTTGAAACCGACCACCGCGGGCGAGGAGTCACTGTCGATACCGAGCGTGTCGGTGTCCACCGCGTACACGGTGAACACATAGCGGTGGTTCTCCCCGGCGGGCGGCGCGGCCCCGCCGAAGTCCTTCGACCCGTAGTCGTTACGGGCCTGGACGGCACCCTCGGGCAGCCCCTCGAACGAACCGCTGCCCGCACCGGCCGGCAGCTCGGTCACCGACGCCGGGATGTCGAAGACCACCCAGTGCCAGAACCCGCTCCCCGTCGGGGCGTCCGGGTCGAAACACGTCACGGCGAAGCTCTTGGCCTCCGCCGGGAACCCCTCCCACCGCAGATGCGGCGAAGTGTTCCCGGACGCAAGCACCTGGGCGTCCCCCAGCACTGCCCCCGGGGCGAGATCCTTGCTCGTCACGGTGAACGCGGGCACCTCCGGATGGAAGTCGTGCGGGAGAGGGGCCCTCTTCGGCTCGGTCACGTCAGCACCTTTCCTGATCGACAGCTCTTGGCCAGGTCTTCCACAGACCTCAACAGATCATGGACGCATTTCGATACCTGCCCCGGGAAGCCTCCGCCGACCCGGCCCCTAGAGCCAGTTGCGCTGCCCGCCGACCTGGGCGAGCCACTGGTTGAGGTACGCGGCCCAGTCGGTCTGCTGGAAGTCGTTCAGACCGACCTTGAACGCGCGGTACGAGTCGCTGCCCTCGCTGAACAGCCCCGGCTTCTTGTCCATCTCCAGGACGACGTCCATCTCGCGGTCGTCCGCGACGAACGTCAGCTCCACCTGGTGGAGACCGCGGTACTGCGACGGCGGTACGAACTCGATCTCCTGGTAGAAGGGCAGACGCTGACGCGAGCCCCGGATGTGACCGCGCTCCATGTCCGCGCTGCGGAAGCGGAAGCCCAGCTGCCCGAACGCGTCGAGGATGGCCTGCTGCGCCGGCAGCGGGTGCACGTTGATCGGGTCCAGGTCCCCGGAGTCCAGCGCGCGGGCGATCTCCAGCTCGGTGGTCACCCCGATGTCCATACCGCGCAGGTGCTGACCGGCGAACATCGTGACCGGCGTCTCCCAGGGGATCTCCAGACCGAACGGCACCACGTGCACCGCCCCCGCCTGCACCTCGAAGGCCCCGCCGAGCCGCACCTTGGCGAACTCGATGTTCTGCTTGGTCTCCTGGTCACCGCTCTCGACCTCGACCCGCGCCCGCAGACCGACGGAGAGCCCCTCGATCTGCTGGGGCACCGACCCGCCCTCGATCCGCACCTCACCCTGCACGACCCCACCGGGGACGACGTTCACCTCGGTGAGCTCGGTCTCCACCGAGGCACCCCCGGCACCCAGACTCGCGAGCAGCCGCTTGAAGCCCATGTTCACTCCTTCTTGGTCCTGACCCCTAGATACGCGCCATGACCGTAGCCGGTTCCCGCTCCCGTCCTTCCGTCCCCTCCCAGTACCCTCGGACGCCATGACCAAGGGCCCCGACCGCACACCGCTCACCCGCGACTTCTTCGACCGATCCGTACTGGAGGTCGCCCCCGACCTCCTGGGCCGCACGCTCGTCCGCCGCAGTGACGAGGGCACGATCGAGATGCGCCTCACGGAGGTGGAGGCGTATGCGGGCGAGGCCGACCCCGGCTCCCACGCCTTCCGGGGCCGCACCGCCCGCAACAGCGTGATGTTCGGCCCGCCCGGTCACACGTACGTCTACTTCACGTACGGGATGTGGCACTGCCTCAACCTGGTCTGCGGCCCGGAAGGCCATGCGAGCGGGGTACTGCTCCGGGCCGGTGAGATCAACGTCGGCGCAGCCCTGGCCCGCGACCGACGTGTCTCGGCCCGCAATGACAAGGAACTGGCCAAAGGCCCCGCCCGCCTGGCCACCGCCCTCGACGTCGACCGGACACTGAACGGCAGCGACCTCTTCACCGGCCCGACCCCCGCACTGTCCGTACTCCACGGCACCCCGCCCCCGCGTGACCAGGTACGCAGCGGCCCCCGCACCGGAGTCGGCGGCGACGGCGCACACCAGCCCTGGCGCTTCTGGATCGAGAACGACCCCACGGTGAGCCCGTACCGCGCCCACGCTCCCCGCCGCCGCAGGCCGAAGTGACGGACCATGAGCGACTTGACGAGCCTTGGGCGGACGCCTAATGTAGTCCGAGCCACTTGACACGGGTACAGCTGTCGGTACGGTCCATCGGACCGGCCCCGGCAAAGCCCGAAGAGGCCAAACCACTACCTACGACTCACCCTGGCGGGTGCGAATTCGGTATGCCCGTAATTCGCTCGACAGGCTCGATTATGAGCTGCCAAGGGAATGGGCTACCGTAGTGAACACGCCGAAAGGCAAGGCCACTCCACAGGCCACCGGAAATCGAATTCGGACCGGAAACGGAACGAAAAAGAGTCTGGTAAAGTTGGAACCGCCGGAAAGGGAAAACGCGAAAGCGAAGAACCTGGAAAGCGCCCCGCTTCGACCGGGGGTCAGGCACTGAAAAGGGTCTGATAGAGTCGGAAACGCAAGACAGCAGGACAAAGAAAAAACTGAAGGGAAGCGCCCGGAGGGGCCCGGTGATACGGGACCGAAGGAAGCGTCCGTTCCTTGAGAACTCAACAGCGTGCCAAAAGTCAACGCCAGATATGTTGATACCCCGGCCTCCACACTCGTGGGGGTTGGTGGTTCCTTTGAAAAGTCCTACCGGCCCGGTTCACGGTGACGGTAGGCAATGAACACAGCGAGGACGCTGTGAACAACGGGTCTTATTCCGACCGGTTGTTCCGCTCTCGTGTGTGTGCACCCGATTACGGGTAAACATTCACGGAGAGTTTGATCCTGGCTCAGGACGAACGCTGGCGGCGTGCTTAACACATGCAAGTCGAACGATGAAGCCTTTCGGGGTGGATTAGTGGCGAACGGGTGAGTAACACGTGGGCAATCTGCCCTTCACTCTGGGACAAGCCCTGGAAACGGGGTCTAATACCGGATAATACTCCTGCCTGCATGGGTGGGGGTTGAAAGCTCCGGCGGTGAAGGATGAGCCCGCGGCCTATCAGCTTGTTGGTGGGGTAATGGCCTACCAAGGCGACGACGGGTAGCCGGCCTGAGAGGGCGACCGGCCACACTGGGACTGAGACACGGCCCAGACTCCTACGGGAGGCAGCAGTGGGGAATATTGCACAATGGGCGAAAGCCTGATGCAGCGACGCCGCGTGAGGGATGACGGCCTTCGGGTTGTAAACCTCTTTCAGCAGGGAAGAAGCGCAAGTGACGGTACCTGCAGAAGAAGCGCCGGCTAACTACGTGCCAGCAGCCGCGGTAATACGTAGGGCGCAAGCGTTGTCCGGAATTATTGGGCGTAAAGAGCTCGTAGGCGGCTTGTCACGTCGGATGTGAAAGCCCGGGGCTTAACCCCGGGTCTGCATTCGATACGGGCTAGCTAGAGTGTGGTAGGGGAGATCGGAATTCCTGGTGTAGCGGTGAAATGCGCAGATATCAGGAGGAACACCGGTGGCGAAGGCGGATCTCTGGGCCATTACTGACGCTGAGGAGCGAAAGCGTGGGGAGCGAACAGGATTAGATACCCTGGTAGTCCACGCCGTAAACGTTGGGAACTAGGTGTTGGCGACATTCCACGTCGTCGGTGCCGCAGCTAACGCATTAAGTTCCCCGCCTGGGGAGTACGGCCGCAAGGCTAAAACTCAAAGGAATTGACGGGGGCCCGCACAAGCAGCGGAGCATGTGGCTTAATTCGACGCAACGCGAAGAACCTTACCAAGGCTTGACATATACCGGAAAGCATCAGAGATGGTGCCCCCCTTGTGGTCGGTATACAGGTGGTGCATGGCTGTCGTCAGCTCGTGTCGTGAGATGTTGGGTTAAGTCCCGCAACGAGCGCAACCCTTGTTCTGTGTTGCCAGCATGCCCTTCGGGGTGATGGGGACTCACAGGAGACTGCCGGGGTCAACTCGGAGGAAGGTGGGGACGACGTCAAGTCATCATGCCCCTTATGTCTTGGGCTGCACACGTGCTACAATGGCCGGTACAATGAGCTGCGATGTCGTAAGGCGGAGCGAATCTCAAAAAGCCGGTCTCAGTTCGGATTGGGGTCTGCAACTCGACCCCATGAAGTCGGAGTTGCTAGTAATCGCAGATCAGCATTGCTGCGGTGAATACGTTCCCGGGCCTTGTACACACCGCCCGTCACGTCACGAAAGTCGGTAACACCCGAAGCCGGTGGCCCAACCCCCTTGTGGGGAGGGAGCTGTCGAAGGTGGGACTGGCGATTGGGACGAAGTCGTAACAAGGTAGCCGTACCGGAAGGTGCGGCTGGATCACCTCCTTTCTAAGGAGCACTTCTTACCAGGCTTCGGTTTGGTCAGAGGCCAGAACACCGGCGAATGTCCGGTGCTGGTTGCTCATGGGTGGAACGTTGACTATTCGGCACGATCAATCGGTTTCTGCTAGTACTGCTTCGGCGTGGAACACAGGAGAAGAGGGATCGTGTCGGGCACGTTGTTGGGTGTCTGAGGGTGCGGCCGTAAGGTTGTTCCTTCGTTCCGGCCCCAGTGAACTCGTCCCGTAATGGGGTGGGGTGGTGGGTGGCTGGTCGTTGTTTGAGAACTGCACAGTGGACGCGAGCATCTGTGGCCAAGTTTTTAAGGGCGCACGGTGGATGCCTTGGCACCAGGAACCGATGAAGGACGTGGGAGGCCACGATAGTCCCCGGGGAGCTGTCAACCAAGCTTTGATCCGGGGGTTTCCGAATGGGGAAACCCGGCAGTCGTCATGGGCTGTCACCCGCTGCTGAACACATAGGCAGTGTGGAGGGAACGAGGGGAAGTGAAACATCTCAGTACCCTCAGGAAGAGAAAACAACCGTGATTCCGGGAGTAGTGGCGAGCGAAACTGGATGAGGCCAAACCGTATGCGTGTGATACCCGGCAGGGGTTGCGTATGCGGGGTTGTGGGAGTTCTCTTTCACAGTCTGCCGGCTGTGAGGCGAGTCAGAAACCGTTGATGTAGGCGAAGGACATGCGAAAGGTCCGGCGTAGAGGGTAAGACCCCCGTAGCTGAAACATTGACGGCTCGTTTGAGAACCACCCAAGTAGCACGGGGCCCGAGAAATCCCGTGTGAATCTGGCGGGACCACCCGCTAAGCCTAAATATTCCCTGGTGACCGATAGCGGATAGTACCGTGAGGGAATGGTGAAAAGTACCGCGGGAGCGGAGTGAAATAGTACCTGAAACCGTGTGCCTACAAGCCGTGGGAGCGTCGCACATCGAGCTTGCTCGGTGTGTCGTGACTGCGTGCCTTTTGAAGAATGAGCCTGCGAGTTAGCGGTGTGTAGCGAGGTTAACCCGTGTGGGGAAGCCGTAGCGAAAGCGAGTCCGAACAGGGCGTTTGAGTTGCACGCTCTAGACCCGAAGCGGAGTGATCTAGCCATGGGCAGGTTGAAGCGGAGGTAAGACTTCGTGGAGGACCGAACCCACCAGGGTTGAAAACCTGGGGGATGACCTGTGGTTAGGGGTGAAAGGCCAATCAAACTCCGTGATAGCTGGTTCTCCCCGAAATGCATTTAGGTGCAGCGTCGTGTGTTTCTTGCCGGAGGTAGAGCACTGGATAGGCGATGGGCCCTACCGGGTTACTGACCTTAGCCAAACTCCGAATGCCGGTAAGTGAGAGCGCGGCAGTGAGACTGTGGGGGATAAGCTCCATGGTCGAGAGGGAAACAGCCCAGAGCATCGACTAAGGCCCCTAAGCGTACGCTAAGTGGGAAAGGATGTGGAGTCGCAGAGACAACCAGGAGGTTGGCTTAGAAGCAGCCACCCTTGAAAGAGTGCGTAATAGCTCACTGGTCAAGTGATTCCGCGCCGACAATGTAGCGGGGCTCAAGCGTACCGCCGAAGTCGTGTCAATCCAACAATAGGGCCAACGCCTGTTGGGTTGGGTAGGGGAGCGTCGTGTGCCGGGTGAAGCAGCCGTGGAAGCGAGTTGTGGACGGTTCACGAGTGAGAATGCAGGCATGAGTAGCGATACACACGTGAGAAACGTGTGCGCCGATTGACTAAGGGTTCCTGGGTCAAGCTGATCTGCCCAGGGTAAGTCGGGACCTAAGGCGAGGCCGACAGGCGTAGTCGATGGACAACCGGTTGATATTCCGGTACCCGCTTTGAAACGCCCAGTACTGAATCAGGCGATGCTAAGTCCGTGAAGCCGGCCCGATCTCTTCGGAGTTGAGGGTAGTGGTGGAGCCGATGAACCAGACTTGTAGTAGGTAAGCGATGGGGTGACGCAGGAAGGTAGTCCAGCCCGGGCGGTGGTTGTCCCGGGGTAAGGGTGTAGGACGTTGTGTAGGCAAATCCGCACAACATGAAGTCTGAGACCTGATGCCGAGCCGATTGTGGTGAAGTGGATGATCCTATGCTGTCGAGAAAAGCCTCTAGCGAGTTTCATGGCGGCCCGTACCCTAAACCGACTCAGGTGGTCAGGTAGAGAATACCGAGGCGTTCGGGTGAACTATGGTTAAGGAACTCGGCAAAATGCCCCCGTAACTTCGGGAGAAGGGGGGCCATCACCGGTGATCGGACTTGCTCCGTGAGCTGGGGGTGGCCGCAGAGACCAGCGAGAAGCGACTGTTTACTAAAAACACAGGTCCGTGCGAAGCCGTAAGGCGATGTATACGGACTGACGCCTGCCCGGTGCTGGAACGTTAAGGGGACCGGTTAGCTGCTCTTCGGGGTGGCGAAGCTGAGAACTTAAGCGCCAGTAAACGGCGGTGGTAACTATAACCATCCTAAGGTAGCGAAATTCCTTGTCGGGTAAGTTCCGACCTGCACGAATGGCGTAACGACTTCTCGACTGTCTCAACCATAGGCCCGGTGAAATTGCACTACGAGTAAAGATGCTCGTTTCGCGCAGCAGGACGGAAAGACCCCGGGACCTTTACTATAGTTTGATATTGGTGTTCGGTTCGGCTTGTGTAGGATAGGTGGGAGACTGTGAAGCGGCCACGCCAGTGGTTGTGGAGTCGTCGTTGAAATACCACTCTGGTCGTGCTGGATGTCTAACCTGGGTCCGTGATCCGGATCAGGGACAGTGTCTGATGGGTAGTTTAACTGGGGCGGTTGCCTCCTAAAGAGTAACGGAGGCGCCCAAAGGTTCCCTCAGCCTGGTTGGCAATCAGGTGTTGAGTGTAAGTGCACAAGGGAGCTTGACTGTGAGACCGACGGGTCGAGCAGGGACGAAAGTCGGGACTAGTGATCCGGCAGTGGCTTGTGGAAGCGCTGTCGCTCAACGGATAAAAGGTACCCCGGGGATAACAGGCTGATCTTCCCCAAGAGTCCATATCGACGGGATGGTTTGGCACCTCGATGTCGGCTCGTCGCATCCTGGGGCTGGAGTCGGTCCCAAGGGTTGGGCTGTTCGCCCATTAAAGCGGTACGCGAGCTGGGTTTAGAACGTCGTGAGACAGTTCGGTCCCTATCCGCTGTGCGCGTAGGAATATTGAGAAGGGCTGTCCCTAGTACGAGAGGACCGGGACGGACGAACCTCTGGTGTGCCAGTTGTTCTGCCAAGGGCATGGCTGGTTGGCTACGTTCGGAAAGGATAACCGCTGAAAGCATCTAAGCGGGAAGCCTGCTTCGAGATGAGTATTCCCACCAACTAGATTGGTTAAGGCTCCCAGTAGACGACTGGGTTGATAGGCCAGATGTGGAAGCCCGGTAACGGGTGGAGCTGACTGGTACTAATAGGCCGAGGGCTTGTCCTCAGTTGCTCGCGTCCACTGTGTTGTTCCCGGGTTGCGAACAGTTATCGCGCCGGTTGAACAGCTTCACTACTTAATTGAAGAGTGTGCTTGTTCGCTAGAACCCGATAGGGTTTCGGTGGTCATTGCGTTAGGGAAACGCCCGGTTACATTCCGAACCCGGAAGCTAAGCCTTTCAGCGCCGATGGTACTGCAGGGGGGACCCTGTGGGAGAGTAGGACGCCGCCGAACAATCTTTCAAGGACCCCTGGTCCCAGCGTTCAACGCTGGGACCAGGGGTCCTTTTTGTTTTGTCGAAGCGCGTCCGAGGGTCGGCTGCGCGAGAATGTCTGTGGTACCCGAAGACAGGAGTCACACCCATGTCCACCAACTCTCCCGACGATCGTCCGGAGCGCGAGCCGCGTCGCCGGGACGGTGGTGACCGGGGCGGTTACCGCGGTGGTCGTGACGACCGGTCCGGTTCCGCAGCACCGCGCCGCGACAACGACCGTGGCCCCCGTCGTGACGACAGCCGGCCGGCCGGTGGTGGCACCGGCGGCGGTTTCCGCCGTGACGACCGGGACCGCGATCGGGACCGTGGGCCTCGTCGTGACGACAACCGTGGCGGTGGTTTCGGCGGCGGTTTCCGTCGCGACGACAACCGTGGAGGTAACTCCGGGGGTGGCTTCCGCCGCGATGACAACCGGGGTGGTGGCTTCCGCAGGGACGACAACCGGGGTGGCGGCTCCGGCGGTGGCTTCCGGCGGGACGACCGGGACCGCGACCGCGACCGTGGTGGCCGACCCGCTGGCGGTGGGTTCGAGCGCCGCGACGATCGGCCGCGTGGCGGCGGTGGCACCTTCCCCCGTGACGACCGTGGGGGCAAAGCCGGTGGTGGGTTCCGTCGCGATGACAGCCGTGGCGGCGGCTCCGGTGGTGGCTTCCGCCGTGACGACCGGGACCGTGGTGCTCGTCCGAGCGGTGGTGGGTTCGACCGGCGTGATGACCGGCCGCGTGGGCCGCGTCGCGACGACGACCGCCCCAGCAACGGTGGCGGTTTCCGTCGGGACGACAACCGGGGCGGCGGCTCCGGCGGTGGCTTCCGCCGTGACGACCGGGACCGGGACCGTGGTGGGTTCGACCGGCGTGACGATCGGCCGCGTGGGCCGCGTCGCGACGACGACCGCGCCAACAGCGGTGGTGGGTTCCGCCGTGACGACAACCGGGGTGGCGGCTTCCGTCGCGACGACCGCGACCGGGACCGTGGTGGCTCCGGCGGCGGGTTCCGCCGTGACGACCGGGACCGGGACCGTGGGCCTCGTCGTGATGACGACCGTGGTGGTTACCGCGGTGGTCCGCAGCGCGACGACCGGGACCGCGACCGCGGTGGCCGTCCCAGCGGTGGTGGGTTCGACCGGCGTGATGACCGGCCGCGTGGGCCGCGTCGCGACGACGACCGCCCCAACAGCGGTGGCGGTTTCCGTCGCGATGACAACCGTGGCGGCGGCTTCCGCCGCGACGACCGCGACCGTGGCGGCTACCGAGGCGGCCAGCGCGACGACCGCGACCGTGGCGGGTTCCGTGGGCGGGACGACCGGGACCGGGACCGTGAGCCGATCAAGCGGCTGCCGATCCCCGAGGACGTCACCGGGGACGAGATCGACAAGGACGTACGCCAGGAGCTCATGAGCCTGCCGAAGACCCTTGCCGAGGATGTCGCGCGCAACCTCGTCATGGTGGCCCGGCTGATCGACGAGGACCCGGAGGAGGCGTACGCGTACTCCCGTATCGCTCTGCGGCTCGCCTCGCGGGTCGCCGCCGTGCGGGAAGCGGCCGGGTTCGCGGCCTACGCGACGCAGAAGTACGCGGAGGCGCTCGCCGAGTTCCGGGCCTCCCGGCGGATGACCGGGTCCGTGGAGCTGTGGCCCGTCATGGCGGACTGCGAGCGCGGTCTCGGCCGGCCCGAGCGGGCGATGGCCATGGCCGGTGAGCCCGAGGTGCGGAAGCTGGACAAGGCCGGCCAGGTCGAGATGCGGCTGGTGGCCGCCGGGGCCCGTCGGGACATGGGGCAGATCGACGCCGCCATCGTCACGCTCCAGGGCCCCGAGCTCGCCTCCAACTCCGTGCAGCCGTGGACGCCGCGTCTCCGCTACGCGTACGCGGACGCGCTGCTGGAGGCGGGGCGTGAGGACGAGGCCCGTGAGTGGTTCGGCAAGGCTCTGGAGGCCGACAAGGACGGCTCGACCGATGCGTCGGACCGGCTCGCCGAGCTGGACGGGGTGGAGTTCGTCGACGCCCTGGGTGACGACGAGGGCGTGGAGATCACCGAGGTCGACGGATCATCCGGCCTCTCCGCCGACGACGTCTCCGACAACGCCCCCGAGGGCGATGACGAGCGCGGCGACGGGGCCGCCAAGGGCTAGGGTGTGTCCGGCGGATCTTGACCGGGTCCGCGACGCCTGGCACTTCCCCAAGCTCTCGGCTTCGCTCGAGCAGGGGAGGCCCCATCCCTCGCGGCGTTGCCGAAACGCCCGAATCGCTCCGCGATGAGGACGTTCCAGCGCCTTGCGATGCACCGCACCAGACGCCGCGGCCTGTCCGGTCCTGACCCGCCGGACACGCCCTAGTCGCAGCTGACAGCCGACGTGGGAAAGGGGCGGTACTCCCCGAAGGAGTACCGCCCCTTTCCCCTGCCCTCAGTCCAGCGTCAGGCTCCGCATGACCAGCCCCGTCGCCGGTTTCGGGCCGAACGACGTCGACTTGCGGGGCATGGTGACGCCCTGCCGGGCCAGGTCCCGGACGACCTCTTCGCGTGCCGGGTGCATGAGCACCGCCGTGGCGCCGAGCCGTTCGGCCTGTTCGACCGCCGCCCCGGTGTCGTGGATGTAGCCGATGTGCTCGGGGCCGTCGGGGATGCGCCAGACCTCATCGAGCAGCGCGGAGTGGAGCACCGTCGCGTCCAGGGTGCGCCATGCCTCGGGGCGGTCCGTCCGGATCGTACGGGCCAGCAGGGCCGGGTCCGGGCGGTCCACCAGGTGGAAGCGGCCGTCGCCGGTGAGGAGGAACGCGTTGCCCTCCGCCGCCGCACCGGCCAGGGCGTCCAGCGCGCGGGGGAGCGGACCCTCCACCGTACGGACCCGGAAGAGGCCCGCGAGTCCTTCGAGCGCCCGGGCCACCGGCAGGCCGCGCAGGAGCCGGTGGATCGCGCGGACCTGGAGCGGGTGGCGGGTGGTGTCGACGAGCAGGACCAGGCCGAAGTCCCAGGGGCCGGGGGCGGTCTGCTCCCGCTGGAGCCGGAGGTAGGTGGCCCAGCGGTGGTGGCCGTCGGCGATCAGGGCCTGGTGGTGGGCGAGATCCGTCTCGATCTCGCCCCGCTCGGCCGGGTCCGTCACCGCCCAGAGGCGGTGGTGGAACCCGTCCTCCGTCGTCGTGGAGAGCAGCGGGGGCCGCTCGGCCGTCCGCTCGATGACCGCCGCGGCGCCCGTGGGGGAGCCGTCGCCGCGGTAGGTCAGCAGCAGCGGCTCCAGGTGGGCCTGCATGGTGCGCATCAGCTCCGCGCGGTCCGCCACGACGTCGTCCATGACGTCCTCGTGCGGCAGGACGATCCCGTCGGCGGCGGGCGAGAGGGCCAGGGCGCCGATCAGGCCGCGCTGGAGGATCTCGTCGTTGCGCTGCTCGTAGACGTAGAGCGCGGGCTCCGGGTCCGGGGCGATGACGCCTTCGGCCAGCCAGCGCTCCAGCGTCCTCGCCGCCTGCCGGTGCCGGTCCCCCGCGGTGTCCGCCTGGGGGAGGATGAGGCGCACGATGTTGTGCGGGTCCGCCGATTCCAGGTGGTGCAGGCCGTCGGGCCGGACGACCACGTCGTACGGGGGCGAGGTCACGGCGGCGAGACTGCCGACCCGCTCGGGGACGTAACGCAGTCCGCGGAACGGGATCAGCCGCAGCCCCTGCTCGTCGGGACCTGAAGTGTTCATTTGAGCATCGTATGTGTGCACCGGGCATGCGCGATGATCGGGGGAGATCCACGGATGAGGAGCAGAGGTCAATGAGCCAGCAGCAGGACAGGTACCGTCCCTCGGGGAGCAGCACGGCGCTGAGTGCGGCCTACGACACGGCTCTCCTCGACCTGGACGGGGTGGTGTACGCGGGCGGCGAGGCGATCGTGCACGCCGTGGCGTCCCTGGGCGCCGCGCGGGACGGCGGGATGCACCTCGCGTACGTCACCAACAACGCCCTGCGCACACCGGACGCGGTCGCGGAGCACCTGACCGAGCTGGGCGTGCCCGCCGAGGCCGCCGATGTGATCACCTCGGCCCAGGCGGTCGCCCGGCTGATGGCGGATCAGCTGCCCGCCGGGTCCCGGGTGCTGGTCGTCGGCGGCGAGGGGCTGCGGGTCGCCCTGCGGGAGCGCGGTCTCGTGCCGGTGGAGTCGGCGGACGACGGGCCGGTGGCCGTGGTCCAGGGGTACGGGGGGCCGGATCTGGCGTGGGGGCGGTTCGCCGAGGCGAGTTACGCCGTCGCGCGCGGGCTGCCGTGGTACGCGTCCAACACCGACCTGACCATTCCGGGCGCCCGGGGCATCGCGCCCGGCAACGGCGCCGCCGTGGAGGTCGTACGGATCGCCACCGGGGCCGAGCCGCAGGTCGCCGGGAAGCCGTTGCCGCCGATGCACCGCGAGACCGTGCTGCGGACCGGGGCGAAGCGGCCGCTGGTCGTCGGGGACCGGCTGGACACGGACATCGAGGGCGCGTTCAACGGAGGCGTGGACTCGCTGCTCGTGCTGACCGGGGTGACGGACGCGGCCCAGCTGCTCGCCGCCCCGCCGCGGCACCGGCCGACCTATGTGGACCGGGACCTGCGGGGGCTGCTGACCGGGCAGCCCGAGGTGACGGAGACGGGCGGCGTCTTCCGGTGCGGGGGGTGGACCGCGCTCGTACGGGACGGGGAGGAGCTGGTCCTGGAGGGCGAAGGCGATCCGCTCGACGGGCTGCGGGCGCTCTGCGGTGCCGCGTGGACCTTCGCCGGGGACGGGGCGTTCGCGCCGGACCCGCGGAAGGCCGTCGCCGCGCTCGGGCTGTAGCTGCCCAAGGAGTCGGGGCCAGGGGCGCCAGAAGGAAGATAGGCTAACCTAACTTGGTGTTGGTCGGAGGTCTGCCCGGCCCTGATCCGCCGGACACCCTCTGACTCCGGGAGTACGACCATGCAGCGCCTCACCGCGGAATCGGTGACCCTCGGCTACGACCAGCGGATCATCGCCGAGGATCTCTCGGTCGAGATACCCGACAACTCCTTCACCGTGATCGTCGGGCCCAACGCCTGCGGCAAGTCCACCCTGCTGCGCTCGCTCGCCCGGATGCTGAAGCCCAGCCGGGGGCAGGTGCTGCTCGACGGGCAGATCATCCACCAGCTGCCCGCGAAGAAGGTGGCCCGGACCCTGGGGCTGCTGCCGCAGTCCTCCATCGCCCCCGACGGCATCACCGTCGCCGACCTCGTCGCCCGTGGCCGCTACCCCCACCAGGGGCTGCTGCGGCAGTGGTCGCCGGAGGACGAGCGGGTGGTCCAGGAGTCCATGGAGTCGACCGGGGTGGACGCGCTGGCCGACCGCTATGTCGACGAGCTCTCCGGCGGCCAGCGGCAGCGGGTCTGGATCGCCATGGCCCTGGCCCAGCAGACCCCGCTGCTCCTGCTGGACGAGCCGACGACGTACCTCGACATCCAGCACCAGATCGACGTCCTCGACCTGTGCGCGGAGCTGCACGAGACGCAGGGGCGCACGCTCGTCGCCGTACTCCACGATCTGAACCATGCCGCGCGGTACGCCACCCACCTCATCGCGATGCGGGACGGCGAGATCATCGCGGAGGGGGCGCCGTCGGACGTGGTCGACGCGGAGCTGGTGGAGCGGGTGTTCGGGATGCGGTGCCAGGTGATCGACGATCCGGAGACCGGGACTCCGTTGGTGGTGCCGGCGGCGCGGAAGGCGCGGAAGGTCGCCGCCTGAGGGCGGTCGAGAGGGTGCGGGTGGAGCCCTTGCCGGGCGCTTCGTCCTCCCTTGCCGGACGGGCTCGGGGTGCTACAGCAGTGATCTCAGCTTCAGCAGGTCCCTGAACCCCGCCTCCAGCCGTACGCGCCCCGATGCCCACGCCTTCGCGAAGTTCAGGTCGCCGTCCACCAGGGAGACCAGGTCGTCGCCCGTCATCGCGAGCCGGATCTCCGCCTTCTCGCGGGGCGGGCCCTCGACCGTGTCCCGCACCGTGATCCGGCCATCGGCCAGCCGGCCGGTGAACGTGATGTCGAGATCCTTGATGTGACAGCTCAGCGAGCGGTCGAGCGCGGCGGCGCTGCGTACGTCGCCGTCGGCCGTCGCGAGGTTGTCGGAAAGTCTTCTCAGTGCGCTGCGGCACTCCGCCATGGTCGCCATCGTGCTCGACGGTACACCGGCCCGTCGCGGTAGCGTTTCGGCATGAGCGACTGGATGCCGGAGGCGGGGACACCGCCCGTGAGCCCGCCCGGGGAGCCGGACGGCCCGACGGGGCCCGGAGCCGGGCCCGGGGCCGTGGCGCCCTCCCACGAACCCGCCGGGCCCGCGCCCCTGGGCGTCGGGCGCACCCCCACCGGCCGGGCCGAGGTCGACGCCCTGCTGGAGCGGCTGGCGGACGCGGACCACCTCCCGGCGGACGGGCACACCGAGGTGTACGAGGATGTACACCGGGGACTGAAGGACGCGCTGACCTCGCTGGACGCCCGTCCGGCCGCCGCACCCGGACCGCCCCGGCCCGCACCGCACCCGTAAACCCGTCCGCGTACGACAACACCCGTCAACCCCATCCGCGTACGACAACACGCACGACCACAGGAGCTGAACCGAACGTGGCAGGAGTGGCACGTCGCCGCCTCGACGCCGAGCTGGTACGCCGCAAGCTCGCCCGCTCGCGCGAGCACGCGAGCCAGCTGATCGCCGCGGGGCGGGTCACCGTCGGCCGGACCACCGCGACCAAACCCGCCACCCAGGTCGAGACGGCCGCCGCGATCGTCGTGACCCAGGACGACGACGACCCCGACTACGTCTCGCGCGGCGGCCACAAGCTGGCCGGGGCGCTCGCCGCCTTCGTACCGCTGGGTCTTGCCGTCGAGGGGCGGCGGGCGCTGGACGCGGGGGCGTCGACCGGAGGGTTCACCGATGTCCTGCTGCGGGCCGGGGCCCGGCAGGTCGTCGCCGTCGACGTCGGGTACGGGCAGCTCGCCTGGTCGCTCCAGTCGGATGAACGCGTCGTCGTCAAGGACCGTACCAACGTACGGGAGTTGACGTTGGAGGACATCGACGGGGAGGCGGTCGACCTGGTGGTGGGGGATCTGTCCTTCATTCCGCTCGGGCTCGTGCTGCCCGCCCTCGCCCGGTGCGCGGCGCCCGACGCCGACCTGGTTCTCATGGTCAAGCCGCAGTTCGAGGTGGGCAAGGAGCGGCTCGGCAGCGGCGGGGTGGTGCGGAGTACGGAGCTGCGCGCCGAGGCGGTACGCGAAGTGGCGCGCCGGGCCTGGGAACTCGGGCTCGGGGTGCGCGGGGTGACGGCCAGTCCGCTGCCCGGTCCTTCGGGGAACGTCGAGTACTTTCTGTGGCTGCGGGCCGGCGCACCCGAGCTGGTTCCCGCGGATGTCGACCGTGCAGTGGCGGAGGGGCCTCGTTGACGACGAATGTGGCGACGAATGTGGCGGCGAACGTGACGACGAATGCGGCACGAACAGTCTTTCTCCTGGCGCACACCGGCCGCCCGGCGGCGATCCGCAGCGCGGAGCTCGTCGTGCAGGGGCTGCTGCGCAACGGGCTCGGCGTACGGGTCCTGGCGACCGAGGCGGCCGATCTGCCGCTCCCGGACGCCGTGGAGACGGTGACCGACACCAGCCCCGCCGCCGTGGACGGCTGCGAGCTGCTGATCGTGCTGGGCGGTGACGGGACCCTGCTGCGCGGCGCGGAGTTCTCCCGCGCCTCCGGGGTGCCGATGCTCGGCGTCAACCTCGGGCGGGTCGGCTTCCTCGCGGAGGCCGAGCGCGACGACCTCGACAAGGTGGTCTCGCGGGTCGTCACCCGTGACTACGACGTCGAGGAGCGCATGACGATCGACGTCCTCGTGCACAGCAACGGTGACATCGTCCACACCGACTGGGCGCTCAACGAGGCGGCCGTGCAGAAGGTCTCGCCCGAGCGGATGCTCGAAGTGGTCCTGGAGATCGACGGCCGTCCGGTCACCGGGTTCGGCTGCGACGGGATCGTCTGCGCGACCCCGACCGGTTCCACCGCGTACGCCTTCTCGGCGGGCGGGCCCGTCGTCTGGCCCGAGGTGGAGGCGCTGCTGATGGTCCCGATCAGCGCCCACGCCCTGTTCGCCAAGCCGCTGGTGACCGCCCCGACCTCGGTGCTCGCCGTCGAGGTCCAGCCGCACACCCCGCACGGGGTGCTCTGGTGCGACGGGCGGCGGACCGTGGAGCTGCCCGCCGGGGCCCGGGTCGAGGTGCGGCGCGGGGCGGTGCCCGTACGGCTGGCGCGGCTGCACCAGGCTTCGTTCACGGACCGGCTGGTGGCGAAGTTCGCGCTGCCGGTGTCGGGGTGGCGCGGCGCCCCGCACTGACGGCCGCCGAGGGGCCCGACGGCCCCCGGCCTACCCGGGAGAGTGAATCCGGGAGCGGGGGCCGTCGCGCGTCCGCCTCGGAACCTCGTAAGGTCATGTCCGTGTTGGAGGAGATGCGGATACGGTCGCTCGGAGTCATCGACGACGCGGTGGTGGAGCTGTCACCCGGTTTCACCGCGGTGACGGGTGAGACCGGCGCGGGCAAGACGATGGTCGTCACGAGCCTCGGGCTGCTGCTCGGCGGGCGCGCGGACCCCGCCCTCGTACGGGTCGGGGCCAAGGCCGCCGTCGTCGAGGGCAGGATCACGGTGTCCGAGGGCGACGCGGCGGTGGCGCGGGCCGAGGAGGCCGGGGCGGAGCTGGACGACGGTGCGCTGCTCATCAGCCGTACCGTTTCGGCGGAGGGACGCTCCCGGGCCCATCTCGGCGGCAGATCCGTGCCGGTCGGGGTCCTCACCGAGCTGGCGGACGAGCTGGTCGCCGTGCACGGCCAGACCGACCAGCAGGGGCTGCTGAAGCCCGCGCGGCAGCGGCAGGCGCTGGACCGGTACGCCGGGGACGGCGTGGAGGTCCCGCACGCGAAGTACGCGGCGGCCTACCGGCGGCTGCGGGCCGTCGCCGCCGAGCTGGAGGAGCTGACCACCCGGGCCCGGGAGCGGGCCCAGGAGGCGGATCTGCTGCGGTTCGGGCTGGGCGAGGTCGCCGCCGTGGAGCCGTTGCCGGGGGAGGACGCCGAACTGGCCGCCGAGGCAGAGCGGCTCGGGCACGCCGAGGCCCTCGCCTCCGCCGCCTCCCTCGCGCACACCGCGCTGGCGGGGAACCCGGAGGACCCGGAGAGCGTCGACGCCACGACCGTGGTCGCCGCCGCCGGGCAGGCGCTGGACGGGGTCCGGGCCCATGACCCGGCGCTGGCCGCGCTGGCGGACCGGATCGGGGAGATCTCCATCCTGATCGCGGACGTCTCCGGCGAACTGGCCGGGTACGCCGACCAGCTGGAGGCCGACCCGCTGCGGCTGGCCGCCGTGGAGGAGCGCCGGGCCGCCCTCACCACCCTGACCCGGAAGTACGGCGAGGACATCGCGGCCGTGCTCGCCTGGGCGCAGGAGGGCGCGGGCCGACTCACCGAGCTGGAGGGCGACGACGAGCGGATCGGCGAGCTGACGGCCGAGCGGGACACGTTGCGCGCCGAACTCTCCGTGCTGGGCCAGGCGTTGACCGATGCGCGTACGGAGGCCGCCGCCCGGTTCGCGGAGGCGGTGACCGAGGAGCTGGCCTCGCTCGCCATGCCGCACGCCCGGGTCTCGTTCGCCATCCGGCAGACCGAGGCGGCGGACGAGGCGTCCGGCATCGACATCGGCGGGCGGAGCGTCGTCTACGGCCCTTCGGGCGCCGACGAGGTCGAACTGCTGCTCGCCCCGCACCCGGGTGCCCAGCCCCGGCCGATCGCCAAGGGCGCCTCGGGCGGTGAGCTGTCCCGGGTGATGCTCGCGGTGGAGGTCGTCTTCGCGGGCTCCGACCCGGTGCCCACGTACCTCTTCGACGAGGTCGACGCGGGGGTCGGCGGCAAGGCCGCGGTGGAGGTCGGGCGGCGGCTGGCCAAGCTCGCCCGGTCCGCGCAGGTCGTCGTCGTGACGCACCTGCCGCAGGTGGCGGCCTTCGCCGACCGGCAGCTGCTGGTCGAGAAGACCGTGGACGGCTCGGTGACCCGCAGTGGCGTCACAGTCCTGGAGGGCGAGGACCGGGTCCGGGAGCTGTCCCGGATGCTGGCGGGCCAGGAGGACTCCGAGACGGCCCGCGCCCATGCGGAGGAGCTGCTCGCCTCGGCGCGCAAGGACGGGTAGGAGGGCGGGAGCTCCGCGGGGCCGGACGGGGGCTTCCTGTCCGGCCCCGCAGGTGTGGGGGTGTGCGTGCGGCTCTCCATGCCTGCCTGTGGGTGTCCCCGCTGCCTGCGGGTGTTCCCGTTTCCTGCGAGTGTCGCCGCTTCTGGTGGGTGTCCTCGCTTCCCGCGCGGGAAGCGGTGGCAACTTTGCGCCTATGGATTCACCCGTGAGAGTGGTGCCGTGTGGCCGGTTGTCGCTGCGGGGCGGGCAGCAACGTTCAGGCAGTCCCGGAACGCGCGTACGGACTGGCATCCTTGGCGCTGTATCTACCGCCGACTCGGGGACCCCGGGGAGCCAATCAACGTGTCACAACTGCGTACGGTCCAAGTCCTGGGCGGCGGCAGTGCGGGCAGCAGCGCGCACGTCAGTTCGCTGGCCGCCGGACTGGTGGCGCGCGGGGTGCAGGTCACCGTCTGCGCTCCGCCCGCGGTGGACCACGCCTACGACTTCACGGCGACCGGGGCCCGGTTCCTGCCGGTGCCCCGGCGCAGCGACCCGGCCGCCGTCGCCGCGCTGCGCGCCGCCTGTACGGGGGCCGACGTGGTCCACGCCCACGGGCTGCACGCCGCCGCCCGCACCGCGCTCGCCCTCAGCGGGCGCACCGTGCCGCTGGTGATGACCTGGCACACCCGCCGGTACGCCGAAGGGGCCCGCCGCCAGATCCTGCACCTGCTGGAGCGAAGGGCCGTACGGGCGGCGGCCGTTGTCCTCGCCCCCTCCTCCGACCTGGTGGACCGGGCGCGGGTCCGGGGGGCCCGGGACGCGCGGCTCGCCCCGGCCGCCGCCCCGGCCCCGCGCCGGGCGGGCAGCCTGCACGACGGCAAGGCCCGGGCCGAACTGGGCGCGGTGGAACGGCCGTTGCTGATGGCGGTCGGCAGCCTCGTCCCGCACCACGGCTTCGGGACCCTGCTGGACGCCGCCCGCGTGTGGCGCGAGCTCGACCCCGTACCCCTGCTCGTCATCGCGGGGGAGGGGCGCGACCGGAACGCCCTGCAACAGCGCATCAGGGACGAGGAGTTGCCCGTACGGCTGCTCGGGTGCCGGGACGATGTCGGCGAGCTGATCGCCGCCGCCGACCTGGCCGTGCTGCCCAGCCGCTGGGAAGGGCGCTCCCTGCTGGCGCAGGAGGCGCTGCGGCTGGGCGTGCCGCTGGTCGCGAGCGACGTCGGAGGTGTGGCCGAACTCGTGGGCGAGGCCGCCGAACTGGTGCCGTACGGCAACGCGGAGGCGCTCGCCCGCACGGTGGTCCGGCTGCTGGGGGACCCGGAGCGGCGCGCGTGGCTGGCCGAGGCGGGGCGGGAGCAGGCGGCGGGGTGGCCCACCGAGGACGACACCATCGCCCATGTCCTCAGCGTGTACGACGAGTTGGCGCAGCCGTCCCCGCGCGGTCGCTGACCTGTGGGGTGGGGGCCGATGGGCTCGCGTACGGCCGCTGGACTCGCGTACGGGCGCTGAAGAGAGACCTACGTCGTGTGGCGGCGGGCCCGTAGTGCCAGGCTGAGGGCCAGCACCGTCTGCGGGTCGTCCAGGTCCGTGCCCAGCAGCTCACCGATCCGGGCGAGCCGGTTGTAGAGCGTCTGGCGGTTGAGGTGCAGTTCGCGCGCGGTCTCCGCCTTGCGGCCCGCGTGCGCCAGATACGCCTGGAGCGTCGGCAGCAGCGGCGGGCGCGAGGTGCGGTCGTGCTCGCGCAGCGGACCGATCGCCCGGTTCACGAACGCGGCCAGGTCCGGGTGGTCCCGCAGCCGCCACAGCAGCAGGTCGATGTCGAGCCGCCGGGCGTCGTACCAGGGCCGGTCGTCCAGCCCCTGCGCCGCCGTCGCCGTCTCCGAGGCGTGCCGCAGCCCGGCGCCCGCCCCGGCCCAGCTCCCCGCCACGCCGACCACGACCACCGGGGGCTGCGATCCGGCGCGGTCCAGCCCCGCACGCGCCACGCCCGCCCGCAGCGCCGCCGCCACCCGGTCCGCGACCGCCGTCCGCTCACCCTCCGAGCGCAGCCCGAGCAGCAGCGGAACCCGCCCCTCCACCGGCCGTACGCCCAGGAGTACGGGGACGCCGACCGAGGCCAGCTCCTCCAGGACCGCGCGGGCCAGCAGCGCCCAGTTGCCCGAGGGGGACAGCTCGGGCGCCAGCCGCATCACGACCGGGAGCAGCGGGGTGTCCCCGGGGCGGAAGCCGAGCACCCGGGCCTGGGCGGGGGCGTCCTCCGGGGTGATCCGGCCCTCCGCGAGGTCGGTGAGGAAGTCGCCCCGGCCCCGGGCCGCCAGCTCCTCCTCCTGCCGGGCCTGCATCAGGACCACCGCGAGCAGCCCCGCCGCCCGCTCGGCCGCCATCCGGTGCACGGTGGCCAACGGGCCCGCGACGGCGAGCAGCACCAGCCGGGCCCGTACGGCACCGGTGTCCGGACCGCCGCCCGGCACGTCCACCAGGAGCGCACCCGCCGGAGGGGACTCCCGGGCCGCCCGGTCCCCGCGCATCCCCTCCCAGACCTGGAGCGGGTCCGCGCCCACCGGACCCGTGCCCGTGGACGCCGCGTACAGGAGCTGGCCGTCCGGCGTCTCCAGGAAGACCGGGTTGGCGGTGAAGTCGGCCAGGATGCCGAGCACCTGCGGTACCCCGCCCCCGTCGAGCAGCGCCCGGGTGGCACGCCGGTGCACCTCCTCCGCCTGCTGGAGCAGGGCGTAGTGCCCGTTGACGATCTCGGTGTGCACCTCCTCGGTCACCGCGACGAACGGCACCTCGCGGTGGAGCTGCACCAGCGGAAGACCCGCCGCCCGGGCCGCGTCCACGATGGAGGCGGGCAGCCTGCTGAAGCGCGGGCCCAGCTCCACCACCAGGGCGGCGATCCCCCGGTCGGCGAGGCGGCGGACGAACGCGCGCTGCTCGGCGGGGCGGGTGCCGAGGCCCAGACCGGTGGTGAGGAGCAGCTCGCCGCCCTTGAGGAGGGAGGCGATGTTCGGGACCTCGCCCGCGTGCACCCAGCGCACCGTACGGTTCAGCCGGTCGGCGCCGGCCACCACCTCCGGGAGCCCGGCGCGCAGCCCCGGCAGCTCCAGGGCCCGCTGCACGGTGATTCCGCTGTGGCTCTCCACGTACCCGGCCCGCTTTCCCCTTGTTCCCGCCGCCCGTACCCCGGGCGTCCGTCCTGTTCAGGACGCTACCGCCCGGGGTACGGGGCGCGCATGGCAGGGGAGGCGTGCGGAGCGCGGGATCAGGCGGCGGTGGAGGCCCCGGACGCGATGCCGAAGGACGGGTCCGGCACCTCCTCCGGCGAGATCAGGGTCGAGGAGCGGCCGTCCACGCCCACCGGAACGTCCCCGTCGATGGTGACGCGGCGGAGCTTGCGCTCATGGGCGTCGGAGTCGTCCACCCCGTAGTGCTGGGTGGCCCGGTTGTCCCAGATCGCCACGTCGCCGACCTGCCACTGCCAGCGCACGGTGTTCTCCGGGCGCTCGATGTGCGACTGGAAGAGGTCCAGGAGCGTACGGGAGTCCCTGCCGGTCAGCCCGGCGATCCGCTGCACGAAGTTGCCCAGCAGCAGGGTGCGCTCACCGGTCTCCGGGTGGACGCGCACCACCGGGTGCTCGGTGAGGAACTTGGTCGAGGTGAACACCTCCTTGTACTGCTTCAGCGCCTCCGGCACGGCCTGCGGGCGCAGCGCCGCGTAGTCGTAGTCGTTGGAGTGGACCGCGCGCAGCGAGTCGGCCAGGACCCGGAGCGGCTCGGGCAGCCCCTCGTACGCGGTGGCGGTGTTGGCCCACAGGGTGTTGCCGCCGTACGGGGGGATGACGACCGCGCGCAGGACGGAGAAGGCCGGGTAGGCGGGGACGAAGGTGACGTCGGTGTGCCACTGGTTGGCCCGGGCGCCGTGGTCGGAGTCGATGCCCAGGGAGTAACGGCCGTCGGCGGACGGCACGGTGGGGTGGGCGACGGGGGTGCCGAGCAGCTTGCCGAACGCCTCGTGGCTGTCCTCGTCCAGGTGGTCCTGGCCGCGGAAGAAGACGACCTTGTTGGCGAGGAGCGCGGCGCGGATCTGCGCGACGGTCTCGGGGGAGAGGTCCCCGCCGAGCCGTACGCCGGAGATGACGGCGCCGATGCGGCCGCCGACCTTCTGGACGGTGAGGGCGGAGGTGTCGGCGGGAGCGGTGGTGGTTGCGGAGGACATGGCGTGGTTCCTTTCGGGGAGGTGCGGGGCGGGTCCGGAACGTCCGGGCAGCAGCCCACTCCATTGATTAATCTTGGAGAGAAATTAATTCGGGCGGAGAACGGCCCCCGCTGGAGAGCCAGGGGTGAAGCGGGAGCCGGAGAGGAGGAAACCGATGGGAGGACCGGAGAGAGGAATCCGGTGAGGAGGAGGAAACGAGCCCGTCCGGCCCGGAGAAGCGGCCGGTCAGGCGGCGGTACAGCGCCGGGGACACCCGGGCGCTGTCGCGGTGCGGCCGGTGTGGGCGGGCCGCGCGTCGGAATCGGCCGTCGCGAACATGCCCCGGAGAATTCCAGCGCCCCTCGGCGTACGTCAAGCACCGGTCCGGGCCCCGGCAGGTCTCCGACGGTGGTTGAATCGGCGCTTGCGCACGGCCCGGCCGCTGTCCGGCAACGTACCGTCAAACCGCCTCTGAGCAGCGGTTATCCCGGCGATCCTGGACAGGTCGGCCACCTCGCCCGGCATCGGGGCAGGGGGCCCGGCGCAATTTCATGCCGCCGTAACGTTGCGCGTGCCCCCGTGGCGCAGGACCGAAGGAAGGCCCCATGACTGCCGCCCCCCAGCTCCCCCGGACGACCGGACAACCTGCCAGGACCACCGGACAGCCCGCCCCGTCCGCCGGACAGCCCGCCCCGCCTGCCGCCCCGTCCCCCCGGCCCGCCGACCGGCTCCCCCGGGCGACCGGTGACGGCCGGCGTGAGGCCAACGCCGCCACGGTCCTGCGCGCGGTGCTCGACCACGGGCCCGTCGCCCGCAGGTCGATCGCCCAGCTCTCCGGCCTCAGCCCCGCCGCCGTATCGCGCCAGTGCGTCGACCTCGTCCGCCTCGGCCTCGTCCGTGAGCTGCCCGAACGGGTGGAGAGCAGCGGGGTCGGCAGGCCCCAGATCCCGGTCGACCTGCACACCGGGGAGAGCGACGGCCCGGTGGCGGGCGGGGTCCACATCGGGGTGCCCGGTTCGACGTTCGGCCTGCTGGACCTACGGGGCCGGCTGCTGGCCCGCCGCACCTTCCCGCACGACGGCATCGCCCCCGACGACCTCTCGCGCGAGGTCGTCGCCGGGCTCCGAGCCTTCCTCGCCGAGACCACCGGGGACCACCGCCTCCTCGGGGTCGGCGCCGCGCTCGGCGGGTGGGTGGACCCCGCGCTCGGGACGGCCGTACGGCACGACACCCTCGGCTGGCACCAGCGGCCCCTCGCCGCCGAACTCTCCCGGGGCCTCGGCGGGATCGACGTACGCATCGACAACCACGCCCGCGCCATCGCCCAGTCCGAGATCCTCTTCGGCAGGCCCGCCGCCCGCCGCAGCCTGGTCCACCTCTTCATCGGCAACGTGGTCGACGCGGCCCTCGGCATCGCCGGGGTGGTCCACCAGGGGCCGGGCTCCGGCGCGGGGGACGTCGCCCACCTGCCCGTACCGGACTCCACGGTCACCTGCCCGTGCGGGCGGACCGGCTGCCTGGAGGCGACGGCCTCCAACATGGCGGTCGCCCGGACCGCCGTGCGGCGCGGGATCGTGCCCGATGCCGATGTGTTCCTGCTGGTGGACGCGGCGGCGGCCGGGGACCGGCGGGCGGACCGGCTGCTGCGCGAGCGGGCCCGCGCGGTCGGCCGGGCGACGGCGCTCCTGCTCGACGTCCTCAACCCCGACCTGGTCGTGGTCACCGAGCACTCCAGCCTGCTCAATCCGGAGTACCTGGAGGAGATCAGGGGGGCCGCGGTCGACCTCTCGCATGTCTGCGGGGACCCCGAACGCATCGTCAGTCCACATGCCGGAATGACCGTACTGCCCGTCGCGGGCGGCACGATCGCGCTGAATCCCCTGTTCAGGAGCCCTCTGGCGGCCACCCAGCGGTAGCCGCGCGTATGGGGCAGGAGGTGAATTCGTACCAAGATCCGGACAGACCAGGTTGACCGTCCGGCGAAGCCACTGTCATATTGCTCCCGTGAACCCGGACATGCGCCTCATCTCCCGCAGGCACGTCGACCTCTGTCGACAGGCCAGCGCGGTCTGTGCCGTCCGCGGCTGACCCGGACCCCTCCGCGTTCCACGGGTTCCCTCCGCGGAGCCCTTCCCCGGACCCGGTCCTGCGCTGATCCGGCGCCCTGAGCGCCCCTTCCTTCCCGTACGCCGGTGGGCCCGGACCTTTTCCCGGCCGACCGCCCCCGACCCGTACGGGCTGACTCCTCAACTCCACCGCGTTCCGCACGTCGGTGACACCTGTACACGCGTCTCCGTTCAATTGCTCCCGCAGCGGAATCAATTGCGGAACGAATAAGTGTCACCCCCCGCCCCACCCACCGTCCCTCCCTCACTGTCACAGGCAGGCTTCGATGACCGAGCTGTATCCCTCCCCGTCCCCGTCCCCCTCCTCGGGACTCTCCCGGCGCTCCACCCTGCTCGCCGGTGGCGGCAGCGCCCTGCTGCTCGGACTGGGCCTGACGGGCTGCCGCTCGGCGGTCTCCGAGAGCGCCTCCGCTCCGCAGGAGACCGGCGCCGCACCCAAGCGCGGCGGCATCCTCAACCTCGCCATCAACGCCGACTTCACCCCCGCCCTGCTCTTCGCGCAGAGCGGCCAGTCCCTCCAGCAGCGGCTGATCTACAACACCCTGACCCGGTACGACGACAGCCTCACGCCCAAGCCGGAGCTGGCCACCTCCTGGACGTACGCGAAGGACGGGCGCAGCATCACGCTGAAGCTGCGCGACGACGTCACCTTCCACGACGGCCGCCCCTTCACCGCGGACGACGTGATCTTCGCGGTGAAGAACCTCCAGAACCCGGTCCGCGCCGCCCAGTTGCGCAGTACGGCCGCCACAATCAACGGGTTCGAGAAGCGCGGCGACCACGAGCTGGTGCTCAAGCTCGCCCACCCGGTGAACAACCTCTTCGACCTCTTCGAGTTCATGATCATCACGGATGAGAAGACCGTCGAGGACGCCGTCACCGGCAAGAAGCTCATCGGCACCGGACCGTTCAGGCTGAAGAAGTGGAGCCCCGGCTCCGGGCTGAGCCTGACCCGCAACGACAGCTACTGGCTGCCGGACCGCCCCTACCTCGACGGTGTCGAACTGCGGGTGATACCCCAGGCCGACGCGCTGATCTCGTCCCTGCGCTCCGGCCAGTCCCAGCTCTCCTTCGGCGTACCGGGCAAGAGCCTGAGCGTCATCAAGAGCGACCCCAAGCTGAAGATCACCAACTACGACACGGGCGCGGGCGCCATCTACCTCGGCGTCAACACCACCGTCGCCCCGCTGAACGACAAGACCGTCCGGCAGGCCCTCGCCTGGGCCATCGACCGCGACCGGCTCCTCGCCCAGACCCTCGGCGGTTACGGTCTCGCCTCCGCCGCTCCGTGGCCCAAGTCCTCGCCCGCCTTCAGCGAGGCCCACCGCACCCACTACACCCACAACCCCGGCAAGGCCCGCGAGCTGCTGCGGTCCGCCGGGCACAGCAAGCTCGAACTCCCGCTGCTGCACATCGCGTTGCCCGGTGACACGGCCATCGCCGAGTCCATCCAGTACGACCTCAAGCAGATCGGCGTCCATGTCACCCTGGAGCCGACCGACGGGGCCACCGCGCAGAAGAAGCTGATCTCGCAGGAGATGCCCGCGCTGTGGACCATGGGGCACGGCTTCGCCCAGGTCCAGCCCTCCACGCTCGCGGTGAGCGCGTACCCGTTCAACGAGGCCAAGAACACCTCCAAGTACCGCTCCGCCGCGTACACGAAGGTCGTCCAGGAGGCGTGGACGAAGCCCGGGACGAGCGCGGCCGGGGCCAACGCCCTGCACGAGAAGATCTCCGGCATCCTCCTCGACGAGGCGTTCATCATCGACCTCGTCGTACGCGGCCAGGTCCAGGTCAACGCCGACCGGCTGCACGGCGTCGCCCTGAACAAGTTCTCGTATCTCAACCTCGACAACGCCTACTTGGCGTGACATGCGCGGCTACCTGCTGAGGCGGCTGCCCTCCGCCCTCCTCGTCCTGCTCGGGGCCTCCTTCCTCATCTTCACCATCCTCCGGCTCGTCCCCGGCGACCCGGCGACCTCGCTGGCCGGGCCCGACGCGGACGCGGCGACCGTCGCCGCGATCCGTGAACGGCTCGGCCTGGACGCGCCGTTGCTCTCCCAGTACGCACACTGGATCGGCTCCCTGGTCACCGGCGACCTCGGACCCTCGTACGCGATCGGCGGCCAGGTCGCCGACCTGATCGGGGACGGGCTCGGCGCCACCGCCGAACTCACCGCGGCCGCCCTGCTGTTCGTCATCGTGCTCGGCGGCGCCTTCGGCATCCTCGGCGCCACCTCCCGCAGCGGCTGGGTCCGCAGCGCGATCCGGGTGACGACGACCGCCGCCCTCGCCGTACCGCCCTTCGTCAGCGGCGTCCTGCTCGTGATGCTGTTCGCCGTGCTCCTCGGGGTGCTGCCGCCGGGCGGACGGGTGCCGTTCCTCGGCGCCCCCGACCTCGCCGCGCAGTACCTGCTGCTGCCCGCGCTCTGCCTCGCCCTCCCGAGCGCCGCCGTCCTCGGCCGCTACCTCAAGGACGGCATCGAACGCGCGCTGGCCGAGGACTACATCCGTACCGCCACCGCCGCCGGAGTCGCACCCCGCCGGCTGCTGTGGCGGCACGCCCTGCCCAACGCCCTCCCGCCCGTCGTCACCCTGCTCGGCATGCAGACCGGCCACCTGCTCGGCGGGGCCGTCCTGGTCGAGGCGATCTTCGCCTGGCCGGGCCTCGGCCAGCTCGCCGAACAGGGCCTCAGCCGCCGCGACTACCCGGTGGTCCAGGACCTGCTGCTCCTCCTGGTCGCCGTCTTCGTCGTCGTCCAGCTGCTCACCGACCTCGTCTACGCCTGGCTCGACCCCCGGATCAGGTGGGAGTGACACCGCCATGACCTCGACCCCCGACCTCGGCCCGGCCTCCCCGGCGGCCCTGCGGAAACCCGTACGGGCCCCGCGCGGCACCGGCCCGCAGAAGACCCCGGGCAAGCTCCCCGGCGGCAGCCCCCGGAAGACCCCCGGGAAGACCTCCCGCCACCCCTACCTCACCGCCCTCTCCACCGCCCGCGCCCGCACCGGTCTCGTCCTGGTCGGCGCGGTTGTCCTCGCCGGGCTGCTGGCCCCGCTCCTCGCCGGGCACGGTCCCACCGACCAGAGCGCCCTGAGCCTCGCGGCCGTCGGCACCCCCGGGCACCCGCTCGGCACCGACGACCTCGGCCGCGACCTGCTCAGCCGGGTGCTGTACGGCATCCGCGCCGACCTCGGGATCATCGCGATCGCCGTCCCCGTCGGCGCGGCCCTCGGCTGCCTGTTCGCCCTCGCGGCGGCCACGCACCCGGTGGCCGACACGATCGTCCAGCGGATCTTCGACCTCATCCTGGCCTTCCCCGGGCTGATCCTGGCGCTCGCCGTGACCGCGATCCTCGGCCCCGGCCGGCTCCCCGTCGTCCTGGTCATCGCGCTCGCGGAGATCCCCGCCTTCGGGCGGCTGCTGCGCGGCGGCATCCTCGTCCAGCGGGAGCGGGAGTACGTCACCGCCGCCCGGGTCGGGGGCAGTTCGGGCCCCCGGGTGCTGGTCCGGCACATCCTGCCCAACGCCGCCGACCCGCTCATCGTGCAGGTCGCCGTCTCGCTGACCGTCGCCGTCTTCATCGAGGGCGCGATGAGCTTCCTCGGCGTCGGCGTCCGCCCGCCGGAACCCACGCTCGGCTCGGTCCTGAGCCAGTCCATGCCCTATCTCGCCCAGGCCCCGCACTTCGCCGCCGGGCCGCTGATCACCGTGACCGCGCTCGTCCTCGGGCTCTCGCTCATCGCCGAGGCGCTCAACCGGGAGGTACGCCGATGACCGCCCAGCCCCAGGACGCCCCGCCGCACGTCCCCCGGCCGCACGCCGCCCCGCCGCCTGCCGCCCAGCCCCAGGACGCCACACCGGGGGAGACCACCCGCGCCCTGCTCGAAGTCCGGGACCTGGGCGTCGAGTTCACCGCCCCCGACGGCTCGGCCCTGCGTGCCGTGCGCGGGGTCTCCTTCACCCTGCGCCGGGGCGAGACGCTCGCCGTCGTCGGCGAGTCCGGCTCCGGCAAGTCCACCACCGCCCTCGCGCTGACCCGGATGCTGCCCGGCACCGGGCGCGTGACCACCGGCTCGGTGCTGCTGGACGGCCAGGACCTCGCCACCGCGAGCGACCAGGAGCTGCGGGCGGTGCGCGGCGCCCGGATCGGCATGATCTTCCAGGACCCGATGACGGCCCTGAACCCGGTCCTCACCGTCGGCCGCCACCTGGACGAGGTGCTGAGAGCCAACGGACCCCGGGAAGAGCACGGCCGACGCGACCGGGCCGCACGCCGGGCCCGCGCCGTCGAACTCCTCGACCGGGTCGGCATCCCCGAGCCCCACCGCCGTATCGACGACCACCCGCACCAGTTCTCCGGCGGCCAGCGCCAGCGCATCCTGATCGCCATGGCCCTCGCCGGGGAGCCCGACATCCTGCTCGCCGACGAACCGACGACCGCGCTCGACGCCACCGTCCAGGAGCAGATCCTCACCCTCCTCGCCGACCTCAACCGCGAGACCGGCACCGCACTCGTCCTCATCACCCACAACATGGGCGTCGTCGCCCGCTCCTGCGCTCGCGTCCTCGTCATGTACGGCGGCACGGTCGTCGAGGACGGCCCGACCGCCGAAGTCCTCACCCGCCCCCGCCACCCGTACACCGCCGGACTCCTGGCCGCCGTCCCGCGCCTCTCCGCCCCCTCCGGCACCCGCCTCACCGGCATCCCCGGCTCCCCGCCCGACCTCACCCTCCTCGGGGACGGCTGCGCCTTCGCCGCCCGCTGCACCCTGGTGGAGGACCGCTGCCGTACGGGGGTGCCCCCGCTGGTCGGGCTCACCGACGGCGTACGGGCGGCCTGCCTCCCCGCCGCCGGGCGCACCGAACCCCTGCCCGCACCCGCCCCGCCCGCCCGGATCGACCGGCCCGCACCCGGGGCCGTGGTCCTGGCGGCGGACGGGCTGCGCAAGACGTACAGGCGGCGTGGGGTGCGCGGGCGCGGCTTCACCGCCCTCGACGGGGTCTCCCTGACGCTGGCCGAGGGCGAGACCCTGGGCATCGTGGGGGAGTCCGGCTCGGGCAAGTCCACCCTCGCCCGGGTCCTGGCCCACGCCCACCCCTCCGACGGCGGCACGGTGACGCTGCGCGGCCAGGACATCACCCGGCCCGCCCGGCGCGAGCTGCACGCGGTGCGCCGGCAGATCCAGATGGTGTTCCAGGACCCCTACGCCTCGCTCAACCCCCGGATGACCGTCGGCCAGATCGTCGCGGAACCGCTCACCGCCTTCGGGCTGGGCGACCGGGAGGAGCGGGAGGCCCGGGTCGCGGAGCTGCTCACCCTCGCCGGGCTCGACCCGGCCGTGGCGGACCGGCACCCGCGCTCCTTCTCCGGCGGCCAGCGCCAGCGCATCGGGATCGCCCGCGCGCTCGCCCCCGGCCCGTCCGTCCTGATCTGCGACGAACCCGTCTCCGCGCTCGACGTCTCGGTCCAGGCCCAGATCGTCGGCCTGCTCACCGACCTCCAGCGCGATCTGGGCCTGGCCCTGGTCTTCATCGCCCATGACCTCGCCGTGGTCCGGCAGGTCAGCCACCGCATCGCCGTCATGCACCGGGGCCGGATCGTGGAGACCGGCAGCGCCGACGACGTGTGCGAGAACCCCCAGGACCCGTACACCCGGGCCCTGTTGGCGGCGGCCCCCGAGCCCGTACCCGTAACTCCCGTACTCCGGAAGACGGAGGTGCTCGCATGAGCGCGTGCTGCACCCCGGGACGTGCCTGTACGGGAGGAGCGTCCGCGGCCGTCCTGCCGCTTCCGGCGGTACGCCGACCGGTCACCGGGGAAGCCGGGCGGATGGCCGAACTCCCCGGCGGCACCTTCCGGATGGGCGACGCCTTCGGCGAGGGCTACCTCGCCGACCGGGAGGGGCCGGTGCGCGAGGTCACCGTGGCGCCCTTCGCCATCGACACCACCGCCGTCACCAATGCGGAGTGGGCCGCCTTCGCGGAGGCCACCGGCTACCGCACCGACGCCGAACGCTACGGCAGCAGTTACGTCTTCCACCTGCTCCTCCACCCCAAGGCCGCCGAGCGCCACGTCATCGGACGGGTGCCCGGCGCGCCCTGGTGGCTCGGCGTCACCGGGGCGTCCTGGGCCGCGCCGGAAGGGCCGGGCTCGGACCTGGCGGACCGCGCGGACCACCCGGTCGTCCACATCTCGTACGGTGACGCCCTCGCCTACTGCGACTGGACCGGCACCCGGCTGCCCACCGAGGCCGAGTGGGAGTACGCGGCACGCGGCGGCCTGGACGGCGCCCGCTACCCGTGGGGCGACGAACTCACCCCCGGCGGACGGGAGATGTGCAACATCTGGCTCGGCCGCTTCCCGCACCGTTCGGACCGGCCCGGCGGCCGTACGGGCACCGTGCCCGTGACCGCGTACGAACCCAACGGCCACGGCCTCCACAACACCTCCGGCAACGTCTGGGAGTGGTGCGCCGACGCCTTCGGGCTCGGTGAACGCGTCATCCGGGGCGGCTCCTACCTCTGCCACGCCTCGTACTGCAACCGCTACCGGGTCGCCGCCCGCTCCCACAACACCCCCGACTCCTCGACCGGCCACGGCGGCTTCCGCCGCGCCCGCGACCTGACCCCCCTTGACCCTGCGGAAGGACGGAACACCGCGTGAAGGCCGTCATGGTGATGTTCGACAGCCTCAACCGGCACCTGCTGCCCCCGTACGGCGCCGACTGGACGCACGCCCCCAACTTCCGCCGCCTCGCGGACCGTACGGTCACCTACGACACCTGCTATGCGGGCTCCATGCCCTGCATGCCTGCCCGCCGCGAACTCCACACCGGGCGCCACAACTTCCTGCACCGGGGCTGGGGCCCGCTGGAGCCCTTCGACGACTCGATGCCCGAGATCCTGAAACGGCAGGGCGTCTACACCCACCTCGTCAGCGACCACCAGCACTACTGGGAGGACGGCGGGGCGACCTACCACGGGCGGTACAACTCCTGGGAGTTCTTCCGGGGGCAGGAGGGCGACGCCTGGAAGGGGCAGGTCGCGGACCCGGAGATCCCCGAGTCGCCGCGCGCCACCCGCAACGACCTCTGGCGCCAGGACTGGGTCAACCGGCAGTACCTGGACACCGAGGCGAAGCAGCCGCAGACCCTCACCTTCGACGCGGGTCTGGAGTTCCTGCGGACGAACCACACCGAGGACAACTGGTTCGTCCAGATCGAGACGTTCGACCCTCACGAACCCTTCTTCACCCAGGACCACTACAAGGACCTCTACCCGCACGACTACGACGGACCGCACTTCGACTGGCCCGACTACAACCGGGTCACCGAGACCAAGGCGCAGGAGCAGCACGCCCGTTACGAGTACGCGGCGCTGCTCTCCATGTGCGACCACTCGCTCGGCCGGGTCCTGGACGCCATGGACGAACTCGGGCTCTGGGACGACACGCTGCTCATCGTCTGCACCGACCACGGCTATCTGCTGGGGGAGAAGGGATGGTGGGCCAAGGTCGTCACGCCCTGGTACAACGAGCTGGTCCACACCCCCCTCTTCGTCCACGACCCACGCCGCCCCGACCGCGCCGGGACCCGGGACACGGCCCTCGTCCAGACCATAGACCTCGCCCCGACCCTGCTGGACTTCTTCGGCGCCCCGCTCCCACCGGACATGCAGGGCCGCCCGCTACGGGAGACGGACGAGGCACAACAACCCCGCGAATCTGCCTTGTTCGGCATGTTCGGCGGGCACGTCAACATCACCGACGGCCGGTACGTCTACATGCGGGCCTGCCACGACGACACCAACCAGCCGCTGTACGAGCACACGCTGATGCCCACCCGCATCCGGGGCCGCTTCACCCCCGAGGAGCTGACCGGGCTCACCCTGGCCGACCCGTTCCCCTTCACCAAGGGCGTCCCCACCCTCCGTATCCCCGCCCACCCCTCACCGCTCCTCGGCCCGCAGCGCTTCGGCACCCTCCTCTTCGACCTGGCGGCCGACCCGCTCCAGGAGAAGCCGATCAGCGACGCGGCCGCCGAACTACGGCTGGCCCGGCTGCTGGTGGAACGGCTCCGCGCCAACGACGCCCCCGCCGACCAGTACACCCGCCTCGGCCTCCCGTACGACCCCGAGGACGTCACGGAGGCCCACCTGCTGGTCCACGCCCAGCGCGAGCGGGCCGAGGCGGGACGCCAACCGGCCGCACGGTCCGACGAGTTCACCGAGGGCGCGCTCAACCTCCGTACGCCGCTCGCCGAACTCCTGGCCGAACCCGCGGCCGCCGACGCCGTCCGCCGGATCGTCCCCGGCCTGCTCGACACCGAGCTGCTCACCGTCCGGGGCGGCTCCACCCTGCTCCAGATCGCCGCCTTCACCGGCCACCCCGGACGCGCGCAACTCGCCGCGGTGGCCGACGAACTGGCCCGCCTCTTCCCCGTACCAGACATACCCGACCACCACCCCAGCCACGACGGAGAGCCCCGCCGATGACCACCGACCCCACCCGCCGCGACCCCTACGCGGGCTTCCCCGGCCGGATCGGCCGCACCTTCGCCGACTCCGAGCCGTCCTGGCCGCCGCGCACGGCACCCGGGGAGAAGGCCCCCAACATCGTGGTCGTCCTCGTCGACGACATGGGGTACAGCGACATCGGCCCGTTCGGCTCCGAGATCGCCACGCCCACGCTCGACACCCTGGCCGAGGAGGGCGTCCGGCTCTCCAACTACCACACCATGCCGCTCTGCTCCCCGGCCCGCGCCGCCCTGCTCACCGGCCTCAACCCGCACCGCGTCGGCTACTCCATGGTCGCCAACTCCGACCCGGGCTTCCCCGGTTACGGTATGGAGATCGCCGACGACATCCCCACCCTCGCCGAACTGCTCCACGACACCGGCTACGCCACCTATGCGGTCGGCAAGTGGCACCTGGTCCGGGACTCGGCCTCCAACGCGGCCGACGACCGGGAGAACTGGCCGCTGAACAAGGGCTTCGACCAGTACTACGGCGTCCTCGAAGGGCTCACCAGCCTCTTCCACCCGCACCAACTGGTCCGGGACAACAGCCCCTTGGACATCGACGAGTTCCCGGACGACTACTACTACACCGACGACATCACCGACCAGGCGATCTCCATGGTGAAGTCGCTCCGCGCCCACGACCCCGACAAGCCGTTCTTCCTCTACCTCGCCCACAACGCCGTCCACGGCCCGTTGCAGGCCAAGGCCGAGGACATCGCCCGCCACCGGGGCCGGTACGACGAGGGCTGGGACGTCCTGCGGACACGCCGCTTCGCCGCCCAGCTCGCCGCCGGACTCCTCCCGCCCGGCACCGAGCTGCCCGACCGCAACAGCGAGGCCGGGTTCGACGTCCCCGCCTGGGACAGCCTCACCGAGGAGCAACAGCGGCTCTACGCCCGGTACATGGAGGTGTACGCGGCGCTCGTCGACAACATCGACCAGAACCTGGCCCGGCTCACCGACACCCTCGAAGCGCTCGGCGAACTCGACAACACCATCATCGTCTTCACCTCCGACAACGGCGGCACCGGCGAAGGCGGCCTCGAAGGCACCCGCTCCTACTTCAGCCGCTTCGTCCACCACCCGGCCCTGCCCGGCGACTGGACCCCCGACGTCGACCGCGACCCCGAGCTCATCGGCGGGCCGCGCAGTCTGGTGCACTACCCGCGCGGCTGGGGCATGGCCTCCAACACCCCTTTCCGGCTCTACAAGGGCCACACCTACGCCGGTGGGGTCCGCGTCCCCTTCGTCCTCTCCTGGCCCCGGGGCGCCCGCGAGGGCCTGCTCGCCCCGGGCGTCCGGACCCAGTACCAGTACGTCACCGACATCGCCCCCACCCTCCTCCGCCTCGCCGGTCTGGAGCGCCCGGCCCAGCGGCGCGGGACCACCCTCCAGGAACCGGACGGCATCAGCTTCACCCCCGTCCTGGCCGACCCGGACCACGCCTCCACCCACCCCGAGCAGTACTGCGAGATGACCGGCAACCGCAGCTACTACCGCGACGGCCACAAACTCGTCACCCTCCACCGCCCCGGCACCCCCTACGACGACTCCGAGTGGGCGCTGTACGACATCCGCACCGACCCCACCGAGATCCACGACCTCGCCGCCGAACGCCCGGATCTGGTCAAGGAGTTGTCCGAGGCGTGGGAGGCCGCCGCCTGGCGCAACGGCGTCTTCCCGCTCCCCGACGGCACCGGCGCCCTCGCCCGCCGCAACCCCGCCGAACAGCGCCTCGCCCGCCCCCTCACCCTGCTGCCCGGCACCCCGGAGCTGGAGCGCTACCGCTCCTCCCGGCTGGTCTCCCTGCGCTCCTTCGAGATCACCGTCGTCATCGACGCGACGGGGGAGGGGGTGCTCGTCTCCCACGGCGACCAGGGCGGCGGCTACAGCCTGTACGTGGAGGACGGGCGGCTCCACCTCGCGTACAACGAGTACGGCGTCCTGCACGAGACCGACGCGGGCCCCCTCGCCCCCGGGGAACATGTCATCGTGCTCGCCGCCGAGGCGGAGAAGGGGCTGCGCTGGTCGTTCACGGTCAGCGTGGACGGCGAGGTACGGGCCACCCCGCCCAGCGTCCACCAGCTCATCGGGATGGCCCCGTTCCAGGGGATCAGCGTCGGCATCGACCGCAAGTCCCCGGTCTCCTGGCCGCTGTTCGAACGCCACCGCTCGTTCCGCTACGGCGGCGTCCTGCGCTCGGTCACCTACACCCCCGGCGCACCCGGCCCCGACGCACCGGAAGCGGTGGCCGCCGCACTCAAGCAGGCGGCAGCGGCCTTCGAATAGACCGGCCCGTACGGCCCCGGGGCAGCCGCCCCCGGGGCCGTACCCTCACCCCCGCGCCTCCAGCAGACCCACCAGCGCCCCCCGGCTCCGCCGCAGCGCCTCGATCTGCTCGTCCAGGTCCGTCAGCTCCCCGTCCAGGATCGCCCGCAGATCCGCACACCAGTCGAACCCCGGCTGCTCGCCGCGGGCGCACGGCAGCACCTGACGGATCACCTCGGTGGAGAGCCCGGCCCGCAGCAGCGCGCGGATCTTCCGCACCGTGGAGACCACGTCCTCGTCGTAGGCGCGGTACCCGTTCGTCCCGCGCCGCGCCTCCAGCAGCCCCTGCGCCTCGTAGTACCGCAACGACCGCGCGCTGACGCCCGTCCGCCGGGACAACTCCCCGATCAGCAATGTTCCCCGTCCCTCCGCGCTTGACCTTGTCACCGGTGTCAAGCCTTAACGTCCCACCCATGAGCGAAGATTCCCCGAACCTCGTCCACGTGAACGGCCGCCCGGCGACCTCCGGCGACCTCATACCCCTCGCCTTCGCGGGCCACGCCCACTTCACCGCGATGCAGATCCGCGGCGGCCGGGCCCGCGGCCTGGACCTCCACCTGGAGCGGCTGCGGTCCGCGTCGGTGGAGCTGTTCGGCCGGGCCCTGCCCGACGACGTGGTCCGCACCCACCTCCGTACGGCACTGCGCGACGGACCGGCCGACCTCTCGCTGACGGCCACGGTGTACTCCCCGGCCGGAGAGTTCACCGCGGCCGACGCCGACCTCGGTCTCCTGATCCGGACCGGACCGCCGTCCTCCGGACCCGGTGGCCCGCTCGCCCTGGCGGCCGTGGAACACGAACGGTTCCTGCCGCACGTCAAGCACGTCGGCGAGGTGGCAAAAACCCATCTGCTCCGCCGGGCCGTCGCCGAGGGCTTCGACGACGCCGCCTTCCTGGACCGGGAGGGCCGGTTCAGCGAGGCGACGATCTGGAACCTGGTGTTCTGGGACGGCGCGTCGGTGGTGTGGCCCGAGGCCCGGGTCCTGACCGGTACGACGCTGGGCATCGTCCGCCGACAGCTGGACGCGCTCGGCATCGGCCAGCGGGTCGCCCCGGTCACCCCCGCCGACCTGCCCGCCCTCTCCGGCGCGGCCGTCATGAACTCCTGGACCCCCGGCATCCCCGTCCACCGGATCGGCGCCACCGAACTGCCCGCCGCGCCCCGCTTCCTGGAGGCGCTGCACCGGGCGTACGAGGCCGAGCCGCTCACCGCGCCGTGAGGAACGTGCGGTGGCCGCCCCCGAGGAGAACGGGGGCGGCCACCGACCGGACGGAGCGCGGCCTCAGCCCACGTACGCCCCGCTCGCCGTCAGCCGCAGGGCGGTGTCGATGAGGGGAACGTGGCTGAACGCCTGCGGGAAGTTGCCCACCTGGCGCTGGAGGTTCGAGTCCCACTCCTCGGCCAGCAGGCCCAGGTCGTTGCGGAGCGACAGCAGCCTCTCGAACAGCTGGCGCGCCTCGTCGACCCGGCCGATCATCGCGAGGTCGTCCGCCATCCAGAACGAGCAGGCCAGGAACGCGCCCTCGTCGCCCTCCAGACCGTCGACGCCCGCGTCCTCGCCCTCGGTGGGGTAGCGCAGGATGAAGCCGTCCTCCGTGGACAGCTCCCGCTGGATCGCCTCGATCGTGCCGATGACCCGCTTGTCGTCCGGCGGCAGGAAGCCCATCTGCGGGATGAGCAGCAGGGAGGCGTCCAGCTCCTTCGACCCGTAGGACTGGGTGAAGGTGTTGCGCTCCTTGTCGTAGCCCCGCTCGCAGACGTCCCGGTGGATGTCGTCGCGGAGCTCGTACCACCGCTCCAGCGGGCCCTGGACGTCCCCCGCCTCGATCAGTTTGATCGTCCGGTCGACGGCGACCCACGCCATCACCTTGGAGTGCACGAAGTGGCGGCGCGGGCCGCGCACCTCCCAGATGCCCTCGTCGGGCTCCTCCCAGTGCTTCTCCAGGTACTCGATCAGCCGGAGCTGGAGGCCCATCGCGTAGTCGTTGCGGGTCAGCCCGGTCATGTGCGCCAGGTGGAGCGCCTCGGTGACCTCGCCGTAGACGTCCAGCTGGAGCTGGTTGGCGGCGCCGTTGCCGACGCGGACCGGGGCGGAGTTCTCGTAGCCGGGCAGCCAGTCGAGCTCCGCCTCGCCGAGCTCGCGCTCACCGGCGATGCCGTACATGATCTGGAGGTTCTCCGGGTCGCCCGCCACCGCCCGCAGCAGCCACTCGCGCCACGCCCGGGCCTCTTCCCGGTAGCCGGTGCGCAGCAGGGAGGAGAGGGTGATCGCGGCGTCCCGCAGCCAGGTGTAGCGGTAGTCCCAGTTCCGTACGCCCCCGATCTCCTCGGGGAGCGAGGTGGTCGGCGCGGCGACGATGCCGCCGGTGGGGGCGTACGTCAGGGCCTTCAGGGTGATCAGGGAGCGGACGACCGCCTCCCGGTAGGGCCCGTGGTACGTGCACTGCTCGACCCATTCGCGCCAGAACAGCTCCGTCGCCTCCAGCGACCCCTCCGGGTCGGGAAGCGCGGGCGGCTCGTGGTGCGAGGGCTGCCAGCTGATCGTGAAGGCCACCCGGTCGCCGGGGGCCACGGTGAAGTCGGAGTAGGTGGTCAGGTTCTCGCCGTAGGTGTCGGCCTGGGTGTCCAGCCAGACCGAGTCCGGCCCGGCGACCGCGACCGTACGGCCGTCGACCTTGTGCACCCACGGCGTCACCCGGCCGTAGCTGAACCGCATGCGCAGCTCCGAGCGCATCGGCACCCGGCCGCTGACGCCCTCCACGATCCGGATGAGCTGCGGCGCCCCGTCGCGCGGGGGCATGAAATCGGTCACCCGTACGGTGCCGCGGGGCGTGTCCCACTCCGATTCCAGGACGAGGGAGTCACCGCGGTAGCGGCGCCGGTCCGCGGGCAGCGGCTCGGTCCCTTCCGGCCTCGCGGGACTCAGACGCCAGAAGCCGTGCTCCTCGGTGCCCAGCAGTCCCGCGAAGACGGCGTGCGAATCGAAGCGGGGCAGGCACAGCCAGTCCGCTGTGCCGTCCCGGCAGACCAGGGCGGCGGTCTGCATGTCTCCGATGAGTGCGTAATCCTCGATGCGCCCGGCCACGTGCGTCTCCAGTCGAACGGCCATGTCGCCCCGTACCGGGGCTCTTGCTGGGGGTTCAGGGGTCAAGGGGTCGTAGGGTCTTCACCCTGGAGGAACCGACGAGTTCCTGTGTACCGGCAGCGGGCCTCGGTGGTGCCGCCGTCCGGCCGTCTCGGCAGCGAGTGTCCGAGCAGGATACGACGCGGTACGAAGATCCGCGCGACGGTCTTGACAAGATTACTGAGCTGATCGGGTGGGACGTGAAACGGCTGGGGTGATGGTGTGACGCCCCTGTGCAGGGTGTGGCCGGAAGCAGCCTCCCCCCGTCGCTGTTACCCTGGTAGCCCGTGGACCGGTGGTCGTCCCCGACAGCGGACGAGGCCCCCGAACCGCAGCGACGGCGCCCCCGGAATCCCCGGTCGGGCGGCCGGTACGCACCTCACAACCGCGACCACGGGAGCCCCCTTTGGCTATGCAGCCCACATCCACGACGACCAAGCACATCTTCGTCACCGGGGGTGTCGCCTCCTCCCTCGGCAAGGGTCTGACTGCCTCCAGCCTGGGTGCCCTGCTCAAGGCACGTGGCCTGCGGGTCACCATGCAGAAGCTCGACCCCTACCTCAACGTCGACCCCGGCACGATGAACCCCTTCCAGCACGGTGAGGTGTTCGTCACCAACGACGGCGCCGAGACCGACCTGGACATCGGCCACTACGAGCGCTTCCTCGACGTCGACCTCGACGGCTCCGCCAACGTGACGACCGGCCAGGTCTACTCCCAGGTCATCGCCAAGGAGCGGCGCGGCGAGTATCTGGGCGACACCGTCCAGGTCATCCCGCACATCACCAACGAGATCAAGCACCGCATCCGCCGCATGGCCACCGACGACGTGGACGTCGTCATCACCGAGGTCGGCGGCACGGTCGGCGACATCGAGTCGCTGCCCTTCCTGGAGACCGTCCGCCAGGTCCGCCACGAGGTCGGCCGCGACAACGTCTTCGTCGTGCACATCTCGCTGCTGCCCTACATCGGCCCCTCCGGCGAGCTGAAGACCAAGCCGACCCAGCACTCGGTCGCCGCCCTGCGCAACATCGGTATCCAGCCGGACGCCATCGTGCTCCGCGCCGACCGCGAGGTCCCGACCTCCATCAAGCGCAAGATCTCGCTGATGTGCGACGTGGACGAGGCCGCGGTGGTCGCCGCGATCGACGCCAAGTCGATCTACGACATCCCCAAGGTGCTCCACACCGAGGGCCTGGACGCCTATGTCGTCCGCAAGCTCGACCTGCCCTTCCGGGACGTCGACTGGACCACCTGGGACGACCTGCTGGACCGGGTCCACAACCCCGACCACGAGGTCACCGTCGCCCTGGTCGGCAAGTACATCGACCTGCCCGACGCCTACCTCTCGGTCACCGAGGCCATCCGCGCCGGCGGCTTCGCCAACAAGGCCCGGGTCAAGGTCAAGTGGGTCACCTCCGACGACTGCCGCACCGCGGCCGGTGCCGCCGAGCACCTCGGCGACGTGGACGGCATCCTCATCCCCGGCGGCTTCGGCGAGCGCGGTGTCGACGGCAAGGTCGGCGCCATCCGCTACGCCCGCGAGAACAAGGTCCCGCTCCTCGGCCTCTGCCTGGGCCTCCAGTGCATCGTGATCGAGGCCGCGCGGAACCTGGCCGAGATCCCCGACGCCAACTCCACCGAGTTCGACGCCGCCACCTCCCACCCGGTCATCTCGACCATGGAGGAGCAGCTCGCCTACGTCGAGGGCGCGGGCGACCTGGGCGGCACCATGCGGCTCGGCCTCTACCCGGCCAAGCTCGCCGAGGGCTCCGTGGTCCGCGAGGCGTACGCCGGTGAGCCCTACGTCGAGGAGCGCCACCGCCACCGCTACGAGGTCAACAACGCCTACCGCGGCGAGCTGGAGAAGAAGGCCGGACTCGTCTTCTCCGGCACCTCCCCGGACAACAAGCTCGTCGAGTACGTCGAGTACCCGCGCGAGGTCCACCCCTACCTGGTCGCCACCCAGGCCCACCCCGAGCTCCGCTCCCGCCCGACCCGCCCGCACCCGCTCTTCGCGGGCCTGGTGAAGGCGGCCGTCGCGCGCAAGGTCGGTGCGGCCGGGTAACGCCGAGGCACTACGGTTGACCGGGGTACGCGTCCCGCACGGGCGCGCACCCCGGTTTCTCGTTTTTGTACGTGGGAGGACGCACATGGGTATCCAGGACACGCCCGAGGAGTGGCAGGTCACGGCGACCGTCACCCCCTTCACCGGCAACAAGACCAGCGTCCGCACCGACCAGGTGGTGATGCCCGACGGCTCGGTCCACGGCCGTGACTACCAGGTCCACCCCGGCTCCGTCGCGATCCTCGCGGTCGACGAGGACGGCCGGGTCATCGTCGTACGCCAGTACCGCCACCCGGTCCGCCAGCGGCTCTGGGAGATCCCCGCCGGGCTGCTCGACGTGCCCGGCGAGAACCCCCTGCACGCCGCCCAGCGCGAGCTGTACGAGGAGGCGCACGTCAAGGCCGAGGAGTGGCGGGTGCTGACCGACGTCTACACCACGCCCGGCGGCTGCGACGAGGCCGTACGGATCTTCCTCGCCCGGGGCCTCTCCGACGTGGAGGGCGAGCGGTTCGCGGTCTCCGAGGAGGAGGCCGACATGGAGCAGGCCCGCGTCCCGCTGCCCGAGCTGGTGCGCTCGGTGCTCGCGGGGGACCTGCACAACAACTGCCTGGTCGTCGGGGTCCTCGCCCTCACCGCCGTCCTCGCGGGCGACGGCGTCGCATCGCTGCGGCCCGCCGAGGCGCCCTGGCCCGCCCGGCCGTTCGCGTCCTGACGGCCCGTCCGGTCCTCCCGGTTCCTCCCGCTCCTTCCGCCGTTCCCCGGTCGGACGATCGTAAGAAATGCTGATCCGATCGGGGGATGTTCTGCTCCGCTGCGCCCCGCACCGCGGTGATCCACTCCGCCGCTGAACTACGCTCGAAAGGTCCCGACCGGAGCTCCGGCGGGCACCGCGTGCAGCGAAGTGGAGCGTGGCTCGTGACCGATCAGGCGGTGGACACCAGCGGCCCGGCCGAAGCTGCGGGGATGCAGGAGCCGCCCGGCGCCGCCCCGCCCCGGTTCTTCGGCCGGGAGCGCGAGTTGAAGGCCCTGCGGGCGGACATCGAACGCGCCGGTCTGGACACCCTGGCCGGGCGCAAGACCCCCCGCGCCCGGGTCCTGCTCATCGCGGGCCGCCCCGGCTCCGGCCGCAGCGCCCTCGCCGCCGCCCTCGCGGGCGACCTCACCGGTACGGGCACGGCCCCGGCCGACGCCTGCGGACCGGAGACCGGAACGGGCGCGCTGCCGTGGGCCGTTGCCGGTACGGGCTCCGGCGACTACCCCGACGGGGTGCTCCGGGTCGGCCTCACCGAACCCGGCGGCGAACGGGTCCCCACCGAACGCACCGCGGCCGAGATCCTCTCCCTGCTCGGCCTCGACGTCCCGCCCGGCGCCGATCAGGACGAGCTCTCCGAGATGGTCCGCGAGGCCCTCGCCGTACGCCGTCTCGTCCTGGTCCTCGACGACGCGGCCGACGCCGAACAGGTCGACCCGCTGCTCCCGGAGAACCCGGACTGCCTGGTCGTCGCCGTCGCCACCGGCCCGCTGACCGGCATCCCCGACGTCCGGCCCTGCACCATCGGCGGCCTGGAGGCGGGCGCGGCCGTCCGGCTCCTCGCCCGCCTCATCGGCCAGGTCCGTATCACCGTCGACCCGCGCACCGCCGAGAGCCTGGCCGAGGAGTGCGGGGGGCAGCCCGCCGCGCTCGCCCTGATCGGCGGCTGGCTGGCCACCCGCCCCATGGCCTCCGTCGCCGACGTCACCAAGCAGCTCCACGACCTCCCCGACTCCGGCGACCCCCAGCCCACCGGCGCCCGTCCGCTCGCCCGCGCCTTCCGCCTCGTCCACGACTCGCTGCCGCAGACCGCCGCCCGGATACTGCGCCTGCTCGCCCTCGCCCCCGCCGGGCTCGCCGACGCCCACACGGCCTCCGCGCTGGCCGGCTGCTCGGTCTCGGCCGCCGGGAAGACCCTGGACGACTTCGTGCAGCTCGGGCTGCTGCGCACGGACGGCGCCGCCCACCCCCAGTACGGCGTCCCCGGCTGCCTCGCCCCGATGCTGCGGGCCCTCCTGGAGGAGCGTGAGCGCCCCGCCGAGATCCAGCTCGCCCGCGCCCGGATGCTGGAGCGGACCGTGCGCAGGCTCCAGGCGTGCCGGGCGGTCACCGAACCGGAGGACTCCACCGCCCGCCGCAGACTCGCCGGGCTGCCCAGCTCCCTGCGCTTCCCGAACGCGGAGGAGGCGGGCGTCTGGCTGCTGCTGCGCCGGCCCGCCCTGCTCGCCTCCGCCCGGCTCGCCGTGGCCGACGGCGAGCTGGACACCCTGGCCCGCCGCCTGGTCGCGGCCCTGGTGCGGGCGCTGGCCGCGCACCGGGGCACCGAGGCCGCCGCCCCCGAGCTGTACGGGCTGCACGGGCTGGTCCTGGGCGTGGCCGAACGCCGGAACCTGCCCCGTGAGCAGGCGGCGGCGCTGCTGAACCTCGCGGACCTGGACGCCCGCACCGGCCGCACCCGGGAGGCCCTGACCCGCTACCGGGCCGCCCTGGACGCCGGACGGGCCGCCGGTGACCTGTACGCGACGGGCCGCGCGATGGAATCCGTAGGCAGTACGTATGCGGAGCTGGGCGACTTCCACCGGGCCTCCGACTGGTACGGCCGGGCCCTCGCCCAGCGCCTCACCCAGGGGGAGCGGGCCGACGAGGCGCGCCTCTACGGGCGGCTCGGCGCGGTCCACAGCTACGCCGGGCGGTACGGCGAGGCGCTGCGGAACTGGCGGGCCGCCGCCGCGGGCCACCGCAGGCTCGGCGACCTGGCGGCCCAGGCGCGGGCGCTCAGCGAGGCGGCCCGGGTGCAGGAGTACGCGGGGCGCCCGTACGAGGCGCTGCACACCTGCCGGGAGGCGGCCGAGCTGGCCCGTCGCGCCGATGACGTGCGGCTTCAGGCGGCGCTTCAGCTCCGGCTGGCCGACACCCTGGACCGGCTCGGCGATCCGGCGGCGGCCCGGCTGCACAGGGCCGCCGCCGACAGATTGCTGGGCGAGGAGGGTCCCGCCTACGAAATCCGCAGTACTTCGACGGAAAATTAAGGCTTTGTAAGGCTAGACAGCGCGAAGTCCTTCATTAGACTGGCTCTGCCGCGTTACCCCGTGGCGTCTCCATTTATGATGTACCTATCCGGTATGCACCGCTGTGTCCGGATTACCCTCCGAGCCAAGGACCGTGATCGACGTGAAGGTCGGCATCCCCCGCGAAGTCAAGAACAACGAGTTCCGGGTGGCGATCACCCCCGCCGGAGTGCATGAGCTCGTCCGCCACGGCCACCAGGTCGTCATCGAGCACAACGCCGGCGTCGGCTCGTCCATCCCGGACGAGGAGTACGTCGCCGCCGGTGGGCAGATCCTGGCCACCGCCGACGAGGTCTGGGCCGCCGCCGACCTGCTGCTCAAGGTCAAGGAGCCGGTCGCCGAGGAGTACCACCGCCTCCGCAAGGACCAGACCCTCTTCACGTACCTGCACCTCGCCGCCTCCCGCGAGTGCACCGACGCGCTGCTGGCCTCCGGCACCACCGCCATCGCGTACGAGACGGTCGAGACCGCGAACCGCGCGCTCCCGCTGCTCGCCCCGATGTCCGAGGTCGCGGGCCGTCTCGCCCCGCAGGTCGGCGCGTACCACCTGATGCGCTCGGTCGGCGGCCGGGGTGTGCTCCCCGGCGGTGTCCCCGGCACCCACGCGGGCGAGGCCGTCGTCATCGGCGGCGGTGTCTCCGGCTGGAACGCCACGCAGATCGCCGTGGGCCTCGGCTTCCACGTCACGCTGCTCGACCGCGACATCAACAAGCTCCGCGAGGCCGACAAGATCTTCGGCACCAAGGTGAAGACCGTCGTCTCCAACGCCTTCGAGCTGGAGAAGGCCGTCGTCGAGGCCGACCTCGTCATCGGCGCCGTGCTCATCCCCGGAGCCAAGGCCCCGAAGCTGGTCACCAACGAGCTGGTCGCCAAGATGAAGCCCGGAAGTGTCCTTGTCGACATTGCGATCGACCAGGGCGGCTGCTTCGAGGACTCGCACCCGACCACCCACGCCGAGCCGACCTTCCAGGTCCACGGATCGGTCTTCTACTGCGTCGCCAACATGCCCGGCGCGGTCCCGAACACCTCCACTTACGCGCTCACCAACGCCACGCTGCCCTACATCGTGGAGCTGGCGAACCGCGGCTGGGCCGACGCCCTGCGCCGCGACGCCGCCCTGGCCAAGGGCCTCAACACCCATGAGGGGCAGGTCGTTTACCGCGAGGTGGCCGAGGCGCACGGCCTCCCGCACATCGAGCTGAGCACCCTGCTCGGCTGACGGGTCAACACCTCCCGTCAACATCGGGACTCCGGCCGGACCTTGCCGAGCAAGGTCCGGCCGGAGGTGTATCGGGCCCTGTGAGGCCCTTGTGCAACTCGCGTCGAACGTAACCCTTTACCCGTTTCGTACGGCGGCGAAATGTGCGGCTTGGCCGCTGTGCACCCTTGACAGCGAGGCGTTCGATTGCCGACACATCGGGCCGGGTCCGGCGGATTGTGTTGCTGCGGACCGGTGACACGCCATAGAGTCGCCAATCGTCGGCATGGTGCCACGCTGACCTATCGATAAGTTTCCTGGTCACGTCCAAGGAGGTAAGACGACTTGTGAATGAGTCGACAATTACTCCCGGGGGTGGTCAACCAGGGATGCCTGCACGGGGTCTGAGCCCGATCGGGCTCGAAGCTGTCGGCTCCGTCGCGGTCCGCACCTTCGCCACCCAACAGCACATGACGACAGCCCCCCAGATGATGGACGGCCTACACGTGAACGCCACGGCCGGCAACGAGAGTGGCCGGAACACCGACCGCTTCGCCGACTTCGCCGAGGTGCCCGAGGGGCACTTCTACGACCCCGACGCCGAGTACGAGCCCGACCCGGAGTACGCGGCCACGCTCGCGCCCGACGCCGCGCGCCAGCGCCGCGAGCGCATCGGCCCCACCGGACGGCCCCTGCCGTACTTCCCGATCCCGGGCCCCCTGACCGACCACGGCCCCGCGAAGATCATCGCGATGTGCAACCAGAAGGGCGGCGTCGGCAAGACCACGTCGACCATCAACCTGGGTGCCGCGCTCGCCGAGTACGGGCGCCGCGTCCTGCTCGTCGACTTCGACCCGCAGGGCGCCCTCTCCGTCGGCCTCGGGGTCAACCCGATGGAGCTCGACCTCACCGTCTACAACCTGCTCATGGAGCGGGGCATGGCGGCCGACGAGGTCCTGCTCAAGACCGCCGTGCCCAACATGGACCTGCTGCCGAGCAACATCGACCTCTCGGCCGCCGAGGTGCAGCTCGTCAGCGAGGTGGCCCGCGAGTCCACGCTCCAGCGCGCCCTGAAGCCGCTGATGGCCGACTACGACTACATCGTGATCGACTGTCAGCCCTCGCTCGGCCTGCTCACCGTGAACGCCCTGACGGCCGCTCACAAGGTCATAGTGCCGCTGGAGTGCGAGTTCTTCGCGCTGCGCGGGGTGGCGCTGCTCACCGAGACCATCGAGAAGGTCCAGGAGCGGCTCAACCCCGAGCTGGAGCTCGACGGCATCCTCGCCACCATGTACGACTCCCGTACGGTGCACAGCCGTGAGGTCCTGGCCCGTGTCGTCGAGGCATTCGACGAGCACGTCTACCACACCGTCATCGGGCGCACGGTCCGCTTCCCGGAGACCACGGTCGCCGGTGAGCCCATCACCACGTACGCCTCCAACTCGGTCGGTGCCGCCGCCTATCGCCAGCTCGCCAGGGAGGTGCTCGCCCGGTGTCACGCCGAGTGAGTCTGCCGGGGGCCGACGAACTGTTCCGTACCACCGGAGGGGGCATGGGCCTCCAGCCCTCCTCCCCGGCGGACCGGCGACGCAAGGCGAACGGCGAGCCCCGGGTGCCCGCACCGGCCGGGGAGAGCGACCCCGCCGACCGGGCCGAGGGCGGGGAGGAGCACGCCTCCGCCGACGCCGAGGACGCGCGCGGCCGGGGCGGCGAGGGCGACCGCCGGGCCGCCGCCCCCGCGACCGCCCCGTCCGGCGACCGGCCCGCACCGGCCGCCGCCCCGGCGGAGCAGCCCCCGGCCGTCCAGCAGCAGCGCAGGCGCGGCGGCGGACGCGGCGCCAACCGGCGCCCCAGCGGCCGGGAGCGCCACGACGAGAAGATCACGGTCTACGTCTCCGCCGAGGAGCTGATGGACCTCGAACACGCCCGGCTCGTCCTGCGCGGCGAGCACGGCCTCGCCGTCGACCGGGGCCGCATCGTCCGCGAGGCGGTGGCGGTGGTCCTCGCCGACCTGGAGTCCCGGGGCGACGCGAGCATCCTCGTACGGCGGCTGCGCGGCCGCTGACCGGCGCACCGCCGGTAGCCTGCGGTGGGGCCCGCCGACCGGCGGGACCCCTCCGCGCCCCCGCACCACCCCTGGACCACCATGCCGACGCCCGCCGACCCCGCCACCCCGCGCCGCCGTGCCCTGGGGCGGGGGCCGGGGACGGCTCCGGAGCCGGTACGGGGGCCGGAAACCGTTCCCGTACCGGAGGCCGCTCCCGTCGCTGACACGGAGCCCGTACGGGAGCCGGAGGCGGACCGCCTACCGGCAGCCGAGCCGGAGGCCGTACGGGAGCCTGACGCGGAGCCCGAGGCCGTTCCCGTACCGGAAGCGGAGGCCGAGCGGGACCCCGAGCCCGTCCCCGTACCGGAGCCCGAAGGTGACGACAAGCGGTTCACCGTCCGGCTGGTGAACTTCGAGGGCCCCTTCGACCTCCTTCTCCAGCTGATCTCCAAGCACAAGCTGGACGTCACCGAGGTCGCGCTCTCCAAGGTCACCGACGAGTTCATGGCGTACATCCGCGCCATGGGCCCCGACTGGGACCTCGACCAGACCACCGAGTTCCTGGTCGTCGCCGCCACCCTGCTCGACCTCAAGGCCGCCCGGCTGCTGCCCGCCGCCGAGGTGGAGGACGAGGCGGACCTGGCGCTGCTGGAGGCGCGGGACCTGCTCTTCGCCCGGCTGCTCCAGTACCGCGCGTACAAGCAGATCGCCGACATCTTCAGTGGCCGGCTGGAGGCGGAGGCCCGCCGCCACCCCCGTACCGTCGGACTGGAGGACCACCACGCGGAGCTGCTGCCCGAGGTGGTCATCAGCATCGGGCCCGAGGGGTTCGCGAAGCTGGCCGTCAAGGCGATGCAGCCGAAGCCCAGGCCCCAGGTGTACGTGGACCACATCCACGCCCCCCTGGTCAGCGTGCGGGAGCAGGCGGGCCTCGTGGTGGAGCGGCTGCGCGCGGCCGGGGCGGCGGTGAGCTTCCGGACGCTCACCGAGGACGCCCCGGACACCCTCACCGTGGTCGCCCGCTTCCTGGCCCTGCTGGAGCTCTACCGGGAGAAGGCCGTCACCCTGGACCAGGACGAGGCGCTGGGCGATCTGCTGGTGACCTGGTCCGGCGGGGAGGACGCGGAGCCGGTGGTGACGGACGAGTTCGACCAGGAGCTGAACGGGACCCCGGAAGAGGAGGACGTACGGGAATGAGCGAGCAGCCCACGCGGGGGGACGACACGGGCACGGTCGCCTCCCTCGACCTCAAGCCCGCCCTGGAGGCGGTCCTCATGGTCGTCGACGAGCCCGCCACCGTCGACCAGCTGGCCAAGGTGCTCCAGCGGCCCCGGCGGGCCGTGGCGGACGCGCTGCGGGAGCTGGCCGACGAGTACACCGTGCAGCGCCGGGGCTTCGACCTGCGGCTGGTGGCGGGCGGCTGGCGGTTCTACACCCGCCCCGAGTACGCGGCGGCCGTCGAGGGCTTCGTCCTGGACGGCCAGCACGCCCGGCTGACCCAGGCCGCGCTGGAGACCCTGGCGGTGGTCGCCTACCGGCAGCCGGTGAGCCGGTCGAGGGTCTCGGCGGTGCGCGGGGTGAACTGCGACGGCGTCATGCGGACCCTCCTCCAGAGGGGTCTGGTGGCCGAGGCGGGCGCGGAACCCGAAACAGGTGCGATCCTGTACAGGACGACGAACTACTTTCTGGAGCGCATGGGCCTGCGCGGCCTGGACGAGCTCCCGGAGCTCGCGCCCTTCCTCCCCGAGGCGGACGCGATCGAGGCTGAGACGCTAGAGGGTGTGCCGTCGTTCGATCCGGACGCACCGGACACCCCGGATACTCACGCAGACGACAAGACGGAATTTTGATGCGAAGCAGTGGCAGGAACAGCGGAAGCGGCAGCGGCGGCAGCGGCCGGAACCCCCGGAGCGGCGGCGGTCAGGGCGGACGCCCCGGCGGCCAGGGCGGCGGCGGACGCGGGGCCCAGGGCGGACGCGGCGGCCAGGGCGGCCGTCCCGGCGGTCAGGGCGGACGCCCCTCCGGCCAGGGCGGGCGTCCGGGCTCCCAGGGCGGCGGCCGTAGCTCCCAGGGCGGCGGACGCGGATTCCAGGGCGGCGGCCGGGACGAGCAGGAGCAGCGCCCCCGCCGTCCCCGCCCCGAGGAGCGCCGCTACGACGTGGGCAACGACGCCCCCGGCGGCCGGGACGGCCAGGACGGCCCCCGCAAGGGCCGTGGCGCGGCGGCGCGCGGCGGCGCCAAGGGCGGCCCGAAGGCCGCACAGGGCGGCTCCGGGCGCAGCGGTGGCCCCCGTCGCGGCGCCCCTTCGCGCCCCCGTGAGCTGGACGCCAAGATCGAGCAGCGCAACCGCGACCGGTACGCCAACAAGCCCGACATCAAGCTCCCCAAGACCCACCCGGGCGCCGAGCAGGAGGGCGAGCGGCTGCAGAAGGTCCTCGCCCGCGCCGGGATGGGCTCGCGCCGCGCGTGCGAGGAGCTGATCGAGCAGGCCCGCGTCGAGGTCAACGGCGAGATCGTCGTCGAGCAGGGCATGCGCGTCGACGTCCACAAGGACGAGATCAAGGTCGACGGCCTGACCGTCGCGGCGCAGTCGTACCTCTTTTTCGCGCTGAACAAGCCCGCGGGCGTCGTCTCCTCGATGGAGGACCCGGACGGCCGTCAGTGCCTCGGCGACTACGTGACCAACCGCGAGACGCGGCTGTTCCACGTCGGCCGGCTGGACACCGAGACGGAGGGCATCATCATGCTCACCAACCACGGTGAGCTGGCCCACCGCCTCACGCACCCGAAGTACGGCGTGAAGAAGACGTACCTGGCCGCCATCCAGGGCCCCCTGCCGCGCGACCTCGGCAAGCGGCTCAAGGACGGCATCCAGCTGGAGGACGGGTACGCCCGCGCCGATCACTTCCGGGTCGTCGAGAACACCGGCAAGAACTACCTGGTCGAGGTCACCCTCCACGAGGGCCGCAAGCACATCGTGCGCCGGATGCTGGCCGAGGCGGGCTTCCCGGTCGAGCGGCTCGTGCGGACGTCCTTCGGGCCGATCCCGCTGGGCGACCAGAAGTCCGGCTGGCTGCGCCGCCTGACCAACACCGAGGTCGGCATGCTGATGCGCGAGGTCGGTCTCTAGCAGCGCTCTTCTCCAAGGCCCGCGGCCGGTTCTGTTCGAAAGTTCGAACAGAACCGGCCGCGGGCCTTTTGCCGCCCCCGCTCACCCTTTATAGTCAGAGTGACTATTAAGAAGGAGGGGGGCCCGTGAGCCTCGCGGACATACTCGATCCCCTGCAACAGCCCCTGGTGACGGTCCTGGACACCCCGGTCAGCTGGACCGAGGTGCTGGGATTCGGCAGCGGGGCGCTCTGCGTCTGGCTGGTGGCCCGCCAGCACATCGCCAACTGGCCGATCGGCATCGCCAACAACGTCTTCTTCATCCTGCTGTTCGCCCAGGCTGGGCTGTACGCCGACGCTGGCCTCCAGATCGTCTTCATCACCCTCGCCGCGTACGGCTGGTGGACCTGGACCCACGGGGGTGGACCAGGGACCTCCGTCCTGCCGGTGCGCAGAACGACCCGCACCGAATGGACCTGGCTGCTCGCGGCGGGGGCGGTGGGGACCCTGGGGATCACCCTGCTGCTCTCCCGGGCCACCGACTCCACCGTCCCGTTCTGGGACGCGCTGACGACCTCGCTCTCGCTGATGGCGACGTACGGGCAGTGCCGGAAGCGGCTGGAGTCCTGGTGGCTGTGGATCGCCGCCGACCTGGTCTACATCCCGCTCTACGCGCACAAGGGGCTGTATCTGACCTCGCTGCTGTACGCGGGCTTCCTCGTCCTCTGCGTCGTGGGCCTGCGCAGCTGGCGCCGCGACCTGACCGCCCGCACCGCCCGCCCGCTGGAGGTGGCCGCCGCATGAAGCGTTACGGACACGGACTGGTCCTCGGCAAGTTCTACCCGCCGCACGCGGGCCACCACCACCTCGTCGAGACCGCCCGGGACCGCTGCGAACGGCTGACCGTGCTGGTCTGCGCCGCCTCCGTGGAGTCCGTTCCGCTCGCGGACCGGGTGGCCTGGATGCGCGAGGTCCACCCGGACGTCACGGTGGTGGGCGCGGTGGACGACACGCACATGGACGTGCACGACCTGGCGGTCTGGGACGCGCACATGGCCGTCTTCACCGCCGCCGTACCCGAGCGGGTCGACGCGGTCTTCACCTCGGAGGCGTACGGGGAGGAGCTCGGCCGCCGCTTCGGCGCCGCGTCCGTCCTCGTCGACCCCGACCGCACCCTTTTCCCGGTCTCCGGCACCGCCGTGCGCAAGGACCCGGTCGGCTGCTGGGACTTCCTCCGCGCGCCCGTACGGGCCGCCCTCGCCCGCCGGGTCGTCGTCCTCGGCGCCGAGTCCACCGGCACCACCACCCTCGCGCGGGCCCTCACCGACCACTACCGGGCCCGGGGCGGGGTCTGGGCGCACACGGCGTACGTCGCGGAGTACGGGCGCGAGTACAGCGAACGCAAACTCGCCGAGCTGCGCGAACGGTGGCCCGGAGCCGCCTGGGAGGACGTCACCTTCACCACCGGTGACTTCCCCGTCATCGCCGAGGCCCAGAACGGGCGCGAGGAGGCCGCCGCCCGCACCGGCTCCCCGGTCCTCTTCTGCGACACGGACTCCTTCGCCACCACCGTCTGGCACGAGCGGTACGTCGGCGGGCGCAACCCCCTCGTAGAGGAGATCGCGGACCGGGTCGGGCACCACCTCTGGCTCCTCACCGACCATGAGGGCGTCGCCTTCGAGGACGACGGGCTGCGCGACGGCGAGGAGCTGCGGCCCTGGATGACCGACCGCTTCCGCGCCGAACTCACCCGTACGGGAAGGCGGTTCATCGAGATCACCGGCCCGCCCGAGGCCCGGCTCGCGCAGGCCGTCGCCGCCGTGGACGAACTCCTCGCCACCGGCTGGGACTTCGCCGCGCCGCTCCCGGAGAAGCGATGAGCACCGGCGTACCCGAGGGGTACGACCCGCACGCCTTCCCGCCGTTCGCGGTCACCGTCGACCTCGCCGTCTTCACCGTCCGGGACGCGGCGCTCCACGTGCTGCTGGTGGAGCGCGGCCAGGAGCCGTTCCGGGGCGGCTGGGCGCTGCCGGGAGGCTTCGTCCTGCCCCGCGAGTCCGCCGACGAGGCCGCCCGCCGCGAACTGGCCGAGGAGACCGGCCTCGGCCCGGACGCCGTGGACTCCCTCCACCTGGAGCAGCTGCGCACCTACACCGAGCCGGACCGCGACCCGAGGATGCGGGTCGTCTCCGTCGCGTACGCCGCCCTCCTGCCGGACCTGCCCGAACCGCGCGGCGGCGGCGACGCGGCGAGCGCGAAGTGGTGGGACGCGGGCGTCACCGGCCCGCTCGCCTTCGACCACGACCGCATCCTCACCGACGCCCGCGACCGGATTGGCGCCAAGCTCGAATACACCTGCCTGGCCACGGAGTTCTGCCCGCCCGAGTTCACGCTCGGCGAGCTCCAGCAGGTCTACGAGACGGTGTGGGGCGTCGAGCTGGACCGCCCCAACTTCCGGCGCAAGGTCCTGAGCGCGCCGGGCTTCGTCGAACCGGTCGACGGCCCGCCGCGCCGCACGGGCGGCCGGGGCAAACCGGCGGCCCTCCACCGGGCGGGCGGCGCCACGGCCCTCCACCCACCCCTGCTGCGCCCGCAGCCCACCGACGCACCCCTCTCCCGCCCGGAAGGACGCACACCATGGCCCTCACCACCCGAAGGCTGACCAAGCAGGCGGCCACCGGCTCGCTGACCGGGCTCGCGCTCGGTGACGCGCTGGGCTTCCCCACCGAGTTCAACGACGTGCCCTCGATCCTCGCCAAGTGCGGCCCCTGGCGGGGAATGGAGCTGCCGACCCCCGCGTTCGTCACCGACGACACCCAGATGACGATCGCGCTGGGCCGGGGCATCCGCACCGCCATGGACAGCGGACTGCTCACCCCGGAGCGCATGGTGGACCCGGTACGCGGGGAGTTCATCGCCTGGTACCACGCGCCGGACAACAACCGGGCCCCCGGAAACACCTGCCTCACCGCCTGCCGCCTCCTCGAGACCACCCGCGTCTGGCAGGAGGCGAGCCAGACGCACTCCAAGGGCTGCGGCGCCAACATGCGGGTCGCGCCCATCGGCCTGGTCCCCGGGCTCAGCGCCGAGCAGCGCGCCGGAGCAGCCCAGCTCCAGGCCGCCCTGACCCACGGCCACCCCACCGCGCTCGCCGCCTCCGACCTCACCGCCCGCGCGGTCCTCCTGCTCGCCCAGGGCGCCGAACCACTGGGCCTGGTCGGCCAGTTGCGCAGCTACGCGTACGAGAACAGCGGCCGCTACCACACCCGCTGGCTCGGCGACCTGTGGCACTACGCCGGGGACCCCTCGCCCGAGGCGTTCATCAGCCGGGGCTGGGACGAGTGCCAGAGCGCGCTCGCCGCCCTCCAGGAGGCCCTGCGCGACCCGTCACCGGAGACGGACCCGTGCGAGCGGACCGGCGACGGCTGGATCGCCGAGGAGGCCCTCGCCACCGCCCTGCACTGCTTCCTGCTCTTCCCGGAGGACCCGCTCACCGCCCTGCGCCGGGCCGCCTGCACCCGGGGCGACTCCGACTCGATCGCCTGCCTGGCGGGCGCCTTCGCCGGGGCCCACCTGGGCGCGGGGGCCTGGCCCCAGGAGTGGTCGGAGCGGATCGAGTACCGGAGCGACCTGCTCTCCCTGGCGGCGCTCTGGGATGCTTGAGCGATGAGCCCCACTCCTCTGACCCTGGCGCGGGCCGGCCTCCCGGTCGTCGACCTGCGCCCCGACCCCGCCGACGCCCCGGGCCCGCTGGTCTTCGCCACGGTCTCCGGCGCCCACCTCTACGGCTTCCCCTCCCGGGATTCGGACGTGGACCTGCGGGGGGTCCACGTCCTGCCGGCCGAGGCGCTGGTGGGGCTGCGCGAGCCGGAGGAGACCCGGACCCGGATGTGGGAGCGGGACGGGGTCGAACTGGACCTCGTCACCCACGACCTGCGCAAGTTCGTCCGGCTGATGCTCCGGCCCAACGGCTATGTCCTGGAGCAGCTGCTCTCCCCGCTGGTGGTCCACACGAGCGCCCTCCACACCGAACTGGCGGCCCTCGTCCCCGGCGTGCTGACCCGCCACCACGCCCACCACTACCGGGGCTTCGCCGGGACCCAGTGGCGGCTGTACGGGAAGACCGGCGAGCTGAAGCCGCTGCTCTACACCTTCCGGGCCCTGCTCACCGGCATCCACCTGATGCGCAGCGGGGAGGTGCTGGCCCATCTGCCCGCCCTGCTCGACGAGGTTGACGCCCCCGCGTATCTGCCCGGCCTGATCGAGGCGAAGGCGGAGGCCGAACACGCGGCGGCCACGGAGGCGGACGGGGAGACGGTGACCCGGGACATCGAGGCGCTGCACCGCGTCCTGGACGAGGCACAGGAGCGCTCCCGGCTGCCGGAGACCGCGACGGCTTTCGACGCCCTGCACGACCTGGTCGTACGGGCGAGGCTGAGGCCCTGAGGCCCTTGGAGGCTGCCGGGCTGATGCCCTGACGGCCTGAGGCCCTTCGGGGCTTCCGGGTCCCCACCCCGCCCGCCAGGCCCCCGGAAGCCCCCGGGAAGCCCTCAGCGGGCCGACGCCCTCCTCACCCGTACGAGAAAGTCCTCCACCGCCGCCCGGTCCGGCCCGGGCGGCAGCGGCGAGCCCTCCGCCGCCGCGTCGCTCTCCTCGGCCAGGCGGTTCACCCGGCGCTCCACCTCCGGCCACGGCACCTCGCTGCGCTTCACCGCCAGCAGCTCCTCGCGCGCGTCGCCCACCCCGATGCGCAGCTCCCCGGTGCGCAGCAGGTCCCGGCAGCTCGTCAGCAGCCGCAGCAGGTGCATCGCGTGCTTCCAGCGCGGCTCGCCGTACTGCCGTACGTCCGCCTCCAGCTTCTTCCGCTGGCCCAGCGCGTAGCGGACGAACGTGGTGTGCGCCTGACGGGAGAGGAACGCCCCGCGCAGGGCCACCAGTTCCCGGCCGGTGGCGTCCGCGTACTCCACCAGTGGGGAGTGCAGGCACTCCAGCGCGTTCGGATTGGCCCGCAGCGCCAGCTCGCAGAAGCGCTCCAGCTCCCAGGAGAACTGCTCGGGGGCCGGGCCCTCGATATGCGCCGGGGGCTTGGTGAAGCCCCAGAACAGCGTGGTGGGCGCGACGAACACGCCCCGCCGGTCGGTGTCGCTGTCCTCCGTCGCCAGCCCGAACGCGCGCGAACCCATCACACAGGAGTAGACCGTGTGGTCGCGTACGAGAGCCGCGTCGGCGGGGGTGATCATGGCCGAGAGCGTACGTGGACGGAGGCCGCGGCGCCTCGGGGATTCGGGGCCGCCTCAGCCCAGCCGGATCGCCCCGTCCGTGACCGTGATCCGCTCGGCCGGCAGCGGGCGGGTCGCCGGACCCGTCTCGACCGCCGCGTCCCTGATGGAGAACTTGGAGCCGTGGCAGGGGCAGTTGATGGTGCCGTCGCTGACCGTGGAGACGAGGCACTGCGCATGGGTGCAGACGGCGGAGAACGCCTTGAACTCGCCCTCCTCCGGCTGGGTCACCACCACCTTCCGCTCCTTGAAGACCGTGCCGCCGCCGACCGGGATGTCACCGGTCGCGGCGAGCCGCTCCCCGCCGCCGGGGGAGGCGTCCGGCGAGGTCGCGGCCGTCTCCCCGCCGCCACCCCCGTCGCCGTCCGATCCGCAGCCGGTCACCAGGGCGGCGGCCCCTGCCGCGCCTGCCGCCAGGACCGTCCTTCGCCGTGTGCTCATGGGCTCTCCAGTTGTCGGATGGGTGTGGGGGAAGCGTGCTCGCCATGGTGGCGCCGGGGAGCGCGGAGGTGAAGCAACCGGGCGGGCCGGGGACGATTTCCCGTGCCGCCGACCGCGAAAACGCCCCGGAAGGCCGACCGGCGCACCTCGCCCCACCGCGTCTCACCTGGGGAGCGTGGCGGCCGCATCGGCTGCCGCCCCTCTAGGGTGATCAGGGCAGGAGCAGTGCGGAAGCGGAACGAGCGAGGAGTACGACGTGGCGGTACGAGCGGTCCGGGGAGCCGTCCAGCTGGAGCGGGACGAGGCCGGGCACATGGACGAGCGGGTCGGTGAGCTGCTCACGGCCGTCCTGGAGCGCAACGGGCTGGTCGCCGACGATCTGATCAGCATCTGGTTCACCGCCACCCCGGATCTGCACAGCGACTTCCCGGCCGCCGCCGCGCGCGGCCTCGGGATCGTCGACGTACCGCTGATCTGCGCCCAGGAGCTGGACATCGAGGGGGCCATGCCCCGCATCGTCCGCCTCCTCGCCCATGTCGAGACCTACCTCCCGCGCGCGGAGATCAGCCACGTCTACCTCGGCGCGACCGCCGCCCTGCGCAAGGACATCGCCCAGTGAGAACCGCCCTCGTCATCGGAACCGGCCTTGTCGGCACCTCCGCCGCCCTCGCGCTGTCCGGCCGCTCCGTCCACGTCCACCTCGTCGACCACGACCCCGAGTCGGCCCGTACCGCCGCCGCGCTCGGCGCCGGGACCGACGAGCCCCCGGCCGGTCCGGTCGACCTCGCCGTCATCGCCGTACCGCCCGCCCACACCGCCACCGTCCTGGCCACCGCCATGCGCGCCGGGGCGGCCCGGGGCTACCTGGACGTGGCGAGCGTCAAGGGCGGCCCGCGCCGTGAGCTGGAGGCGCTCGGCCTCGACCTCGCCCCGTACATCGGTACGCACCCGATGGCGGGCAAGGAGCGCTCGGGGCCGCTGGCTGCCACCGCCGACCTCTTCGAGGGGCGCCCCTGGGTCCTCACCCCGACCCGGGACACCGACACCGAGGTCCTCAACCTCGCCCTGGAGCTGGTCGCGCTCTGCCGGGCCGTCCCCGTGGTGATGGACGCCGACGCCCACGACCGGGCCGTCGCCCTCGTCTCGCACACCCCGCAGCTGATCTCCTCCATGGTCGCCGCGCGGCTGGAGGAGGCCGACGAGACCGCCGTACGCCTCTGCGGCCAGGGCATCCGCGATGTCACCCGGATCGCCGCCTCCGACCCCCGGATGTGGGTGGAGATCCTCTCCGCCAACCCCGGGCCGGTCGCCGACGTGCTCGCCGGGGTCGCCGCCGACCTGGCGGAGACCGTCACCGCGCTGCGCGGCCTGCACTCCGCCGACGAGGAGAAGCGGCGCGCGGGCACCGACGCCATCGAGGACGTCCTGCGCCGGGGCAACGCGGGCCGCGTCCGGGTCCCCGGCAAGCACGGCGCCGCCCCCGCCGCGTACGAGACCGTGGCCGTCCTCATCGGCGACCGGCCGGGCGAGCTCGCCGCGATCTTCGCCGACGCGGGCCGGGCCGGGGTCAACATCGAGGACGTCCGCATCGAGCACGCCACCGGGCAGCAGGCGGGCCTGGTCCAGATCATGGTGGAGCCGAGCGCGGCCCCCGTGCTCGCGGCGGCCCTGACCGAGCGCGGCTGGTCGGTCCGCAGCTGAGGCAGCGGGGGGAGACCGACGCGGAGGAGCCTTCGGCCCGGACCGGTGGGGGAGGCCCTCGGCCGGGACCGGCGGGGAAGCCCTCGGCCCGGACCGGCGCGGAGGAGCCGGACCCCGCCCGGCGCCACCCCCGTACGGCGACGGCGCCACCCCCGTGACGGGGACGGCGCCTCCCCCGTACGGGGTACAAGGGCGCGCCCGGCACTCGGTAACCTGGTACGGGGCCTCCCGTGGCCCGTCCGTCCCCACCCCGTGTACCAGGAAGGTGTCCACCGCCGTGGAAACCGCAAGCTCCGCAGTGATCGTCGCCATCGACGGGCCCTCCGGCACCGGCAAGTCGAGCACCTCGAAGGCCGTCGCCGCCAAGCTCGGCCTGAGCTACCTGGACACGGGCGCGCAGTACCGGGCCATCACCTGGTGGATGCTGAACAACGGCATCGACGTCACCAGCCCCGCCGAGATCGCCACCGCCGCCGCCAAGCCCGTCATCGTCTCCGGCACCGACCCGACCGGCCCGACGATCACCGTCGACGGCGAGGACGCCTCCGGCCCGATCCGCACCCAGGAGGTCACCTCCCAGGTCAGCGCGGTCAGCGCGGTCCCCGAGGTGCGCACGATCATCACCGAGCTCCAGCGCACCATCGCCGCAGGCGCCCGGGGCGGCATCGTCGTCGAGGGCCGGGACATCGGCACCACCGTGCTGCCCGACGCCGACCTGAAGATCTTCCTCACCGCCTCCCCGGAGGCCCGCGCCGCCCGCCGCAGCGGTGAGGTCAAGGGCTCCGACCTCGCCGCCACCCGCGAGGCCCTGATCAAGCGGGACGCCGCCGACTCCGGCCGCAAGACCTCACCGCTCGCCAAGGCGGACGACGCCGTCGAGGTGGACACCACCGAGCTGACCCTCCAGCAGGTCATCGAGTGCGTCGTCACCCTCGTCGAGGAGAAGCGGACCGCCGCGTGAGCGACGCCACGGGGGCGCCCACACTGCGCGGAGCAGCCGTCGGGCGGCGGATCGGCATCGGCCTGATGTACGGGCTGTGGAAGCCGCGCGTGCTCGGCGCGTGGCGCGTGCCCGCCGCCGGACCCGTCATCCTCGCGGTGAACCACTCCCACAACATCGACGGACCGATGCTGATGGGGACCGCGCCCCGGCCGGTGCACTTCCTGATCAAGAAGGAGGCGTTCGTCGGCCCCCTCGACCCGTTCCTGCACGGGATCGGCCAGATCGAGGTGGACCGTACGACCGTCGACCGCACCGCCATCGGCCACGCGCTGGGCGTCCTGGCCGACGGCGGGGCGCTCGGGATCTTCCCGGAGGGCACCCGGGGCGAGGGCGACTTCGCCTCGCTGCGGGCCGGACTCGCGTACTTCGCGGTGCGCGGCGGGGCGCCGATCGTCCCCGTCGCCGTCCTGGGAAGCACCGAGCGCCGAGGACGGTTGATACGGGGGCTGCCCCCGCTGCGCAGCCGGGTCGACGTCGTCTTCGGTGACGCGTTCGACGCGAGCGCCGGTGACGGGCGGCGTACCCGCAAGGCGCTGGACGAGGCGACGCTGCGCATCCAGGCGAAGCTCACCGCCCACCTGGAGAGCGCCAAGCGCCTCACCGGCCGATAGGCGAGACTTGACCTGACTTGAGTAGTGGATCGCGCTGATCGCGGTCCATCGATGATGATGCAAAGAGGAACGGACTTCATGAACGACCAGATTCACTCCGGCGGCTCGGACCACGAGCACGGAGAACTTGGCGATGCCGAGTACGCGGAGTTCATGGAGCTCGCCGCGCAGGAGGGCTTCGACCCCGAGGAGGTCGAGGGCGCCCTCGGCGAGGCCGGTCACGGCCCGCTCCCCGTGCTCGCCGTCGTCGGCCGCCCCAATGTCGGCAAGTCGACCCTGGTGAACCGGATCATCGGCCGCCGCGAGGCCGTCGTGCAGGACAAGCCGGGTGTCACCCGCGACCGCGTCAGCTACGAGGCGGAGTGGGCGGGCCGCCGGTTCAAGGTCGTCGACACCGGCGGCTGGGAGCAGGACGTGCTGGGCCTCGACGCCTCCGTCGCCGCCCAGGCGGAGTACGCCATCGAGACCGCCGACGCCGTCGTCTTCGTGGTCGACTCCACCGTCGGCGCCACCGACACCGACGAGGCCGTCGTCAAGCTGCTGCGCCGGGCGGGCAAGCCCGTCGTGCTCTGCGCCAACAAGGTCGACGGCCAGAGCGGCGAGGCCGACGCCACCGCCCTGTGGTCGCTCGGCCTCGGCGAGCCCTACCCGGTCTCCTCGCTGCACGGCCGCGGCACCGGCGACATGCTGGACGCGGTCCTGGAGGCGCTCCCGGACGCCCCGGCCCAGAAGTTCGGCACCGCGCCCGGCGGCCCCCGCCGCATCGCGCTGATCGGCCGCCCGAACGTCGGCAAGTCCTCCCTGCTGAACAAGGTCGCGGGGGAGGACCGGGTCGTCGTCAACGAGCTGGCCGGCACCACCCGTGACCCGGTCGACGAGCTGATCACGCTCGGCGGCATCACCTGGAAGTTCATCGACACGGCCGGTATCCGCCGCCGCGTCCACCTCCAGGAGGGCGCGGACTACTACGCCTCGCTCCGTACGGCCGCCGCCGTGGAGAAGGCCGAGGTCGCCGTCGTCCTGATCGACTCCAGCGAGTCCATCAGCGTCCAGGACCAGCGGATCATCACCATGGCGGTGGAGGCCGGACGCGCCATCGTCGTCGCCTTCAACAAGTGGGACACCCTCGACGAGGAGCGCCGCTACTACCTGGAGCGCGAGATCGAGACGGAGCTCGCGCAGATCTCCTGGGCCCCGCGTGTCAACGTCTCCGCCGTCACCGGCCGCCACATGGAGAAGCTGGTCCCGGCGATCGAGACCGCGATCGAGGGCTGGGAGACCCGCGTCCCCACCGGCCGGCTGAACGCCTTCCTCGGCGAGATCGTCGCCTCCCACCCGCACCCGATCCGCGGCGGCAAGCAGCCGCGCATCCTCTTCGGCACCCAGGCGGGCACCAAGCCGCCCCGGTTCGTGCTCTTCGCCTCCGGCTTCCTGGAGCACGGCTACCGCCGCTTCGTCGAGCGCCGCCTTCGCGAGGAGTTCGGCTTCGAGGGCACCCCGATCCACATCTCGGTCCGGGTCCGCGAGAAGCGCGGCCGCAACAAGTAGCGCACACGGGAGAGCCCCGGCACGGCCTGTACGAAGGGACCGTGCCGGGGCTCTCCCGTACCCGCTCTCAGGACTCCCCGGCCCCCGGCGGAAGCGCCGCGGGCCGGGGCCGCCCGGCGTGCCGGCCCACCCGCTGCCAGGACCCCAGGGTCCCGGTGTGGTGGCTCTGGCCGCCGGACCCGGCGGAGTGGCTCTGGCCCTGCCCGGCCGGGGACGGGTGGCCGCTCAGCGGGGCGCGGGAGGCGAAGAGCCCGGCGCCGAAGGCCGGGAAGCGGAGATTCTCCTCACCGCTCCGGTCACCCGGCAACGCCCGGAACGAGCGCCGGTACTCGGAGTACAGCGCGTCGTAGATCGGGGTGGCGGAGGTGCCCACCGATGGCTCCTGCGCGGGGCGCATGGCGGGAATCTGGCTCTGGTGCTGGCGGGAGGGGTCGTATGAGTGCACGTAGGTGCCAACGACCTCGCCGCCCGTCGGATGCGGTCCCGGCGGAGAAAACGCTGTTCGGCGGGGGTGCCCCAGCTGGGCGGACATGATCAGGTCCCGGCCAGCGGCATCGAGGCGGCGACCAGGACCCCGTTGACCGCGGCCTTCTCCAGGGCGTCCCGGAGCAGATCCTCGCGCGGCTGCTGGCCGATGGTGCCGGCCGGTGCCGCGAAGACGAGGACGGTCTGCGACTTGTTGACCGCCGCCCGCCAGCCGTCGGTCACCTGGAGCGGCTGGTGGGCCTGCCACCAGGCGACCGGGTTGCCACCGCCGGAACCCGGCTGCAGCACGGCGTGCAGCTGGCCCACGGCGAGCAGCACCGACCAGCCGGGCAGCACCTCCGGCAGCCGGTTCAGGTCGGGGGCCGGGCGGAAGCCCTGCTCCAGCAGCAGCTGGAGGAACTCGTCGCCCCCGCTGCCGTCGGTGCCGGGCCGGGCGACCGGGCCGGTCGGTTCGACGACCAGGGCCGGGCGGACATCGTCCTCGATGAGAACGAGACCGCTGGTGATGCCGAGGACGGCCTGTTCGGGCATGCGCCCCTCCGTATTCTGCTGCTCGCTGCCGGTGATGCTGCGCACCGCGCCCTGGAGCTGGTCCTCCGCGACCTTGACGACCTGCGAGGGGATGCACGTCGCGTGGGCGAACGCGAGCACGGCGGTCTCGTCCCCGATGAACAGCACCGTGCTGGTGCGTTCCTGGTCGGAGTCGCCGGGGGTGCGGCAGGAGGTGCAGTCGTAGCTGCCGGGGGTGTCGTCGCCGACGAGCAGCCGGTCGGCTTCGTCGTCGCCGATCTCGGCGCGTACGTCCTGGCTGACGTCGAGCATGCGCGGCACGGGTGGCTCCTCGAACTCGGTGCGTGGGCCGGGCGGTTCCCGGCTCATGCAGAGACAACGCGGCATCCGTGGCCGGGGTCACGCACCGGCGGGGACGGAAGTGGGCTCCAAGTCGATACATCGGTACATCGATGAGTCGACCCGGGCGCTGTACGGAGCGGCCTTCGCGACCTGCTCCGCAGCCTCCCGGAGATTTCGCCCGGACGCAGGCAACCTCCCCGGTTCTTTTCCCGTCAAGCACGGAGGAATGCGTCGGTCAACAGATGACGGGTAGGCGACCGGGCGAGCGAGCCGACCGCCTCCGAATGGTGCGTTCCGCATCGGGGCCGACAGCGATCCGGATGCGGAGACTCCGGAAAGCCGCTGGTCAGCAGGGGTACCGGCGGAGCATCGGAGACGGCGGGCGACGCTCCGCATTCCATCGCGGAATCCCGGAAGATTCCGCTCCGCATTCCGGTGGGAAAACCGCCGGGACGTACAGTCACGACAGACCGACCGACCAGGGGGAAACAGCGGCGCCATGCATATTTCATTTCTTCTGCACAATGCGTACGGCATCGGGGGAACGATCCGCACGACCTTCACGCTCGCCCGTACCCTCGCCGAACAGCACGACGTCGAGATCGTGTCCGTCTTCCGCCACCGCGACGCGCCCGTCCTCGGCGCCCCCGAGGGCGTGACGTTGCGCCACCTCGTCGACCTGCGCAAGAAGAGCGCGACGTACGACGGTGACGACGCCGAACACGCCAGGCCCGCCCGGGTGTTCCCGCGCGGCGACAGCAGGCACCGGCAGTACAGCAGGCTCACCGACGCCCGGATCGCCGCCCATCTCCAGGGGATCGAGGCCGATGTCGTCGTCGGCACCCGCCCCGGACTCAACGTGCACATCACCCGGCAGGCCCGGCGCGGCCCGGTGCGCGTCGGGCAGGAGCACCTCACGCTCGACAACCACGGCTACCGCATGCGGCGCGAGATCGCCCACCGGTACACCCTGCTCGACGCCCTCACCACCGTCACCCGCGCCGACGCCGAGGACTACCGCAGCAGGCTGAAGCTGCCCGGCGTGCGGATCGAGGCCATCCCCAACGCCGTTCCCGAGCCCGCCTGCCCGCCCGCCGGGGGCGACCTGAAGTGGGTCGTCGCGGCGGGGCGGCTGCACCGGGTCAAGCGGTACGACCTGCTCCTGCGGGCCTTCGCCCAGGTCGCGGCCGTCCGCCCGGACTGGCGGCTGCGGATCTACGGCGGCGGGGACGCGTCCGGCAACGAGGAGGCGTCGCTGCGCGCGCTCATCGGCCAACTGGACCTGCACAACCATGTGTTCCTGATGGGCTCGGTCAACCCCCTGGAGGCCGAGTGGCCCAAGGGGTCGATCGCCGCCGTCACATCGGACCGCGAGTCCTTCGGCATGACCATCGTCGAGGCGATGCGCGGCGGACTGCCCGTCGTGGCCACCGACTGCCCGCACGGACCGGGCGAGATCATCGAGGACGGCACCGACGGCCGCCTCGTACCGGTGGGCGACTCCGACGCCATCGCTGCCGCCCTGCTCCAGCTCATCGAGGACGACGACCTGCGCCACCGGATGGGCCGCGCCGCGCTGAGCGCGTCGGAGCGCTTCGACCCGGCGCGGATCGCGGAGCGCCACGAGAGCCTCTTCACCGAACTCGCCGCCCGCGGGGCGCAGGGGCGCGGCCACAGCGCCCTGCGCACCGCGTTCCATCGCACCCGGGGGACCGTCCTCGACGGGGCGTACGCCCTCCGCTACAAGGCCGCCGACGTGCTCCGCAAGGGGAAGACCGCATGACCGCCACCGCCACCACCGTACGAGCCGACTGCGCCGCCGATCCGGCCGGAGCGCTCACCTTCGACCTGGCCCCCGCCGCCGCCCCCGGCCCCGAGGCCGTCCTGCTGCTGCGGCGCCGGGGAGCGGCGGGCAGCCGCCCCGGCGGTACGGTGCGGCTCCCGCTGAGCCGGTCCGCCCCCGGGCGGCTGCGCGCGGTGCTGCCGCACTCCACCGTGCTGCCCGAGGGGCGCTGGGACGCGTACGTGGAGGAGCCCGGCACCGAGCGCACCCTGACCGTCGAACCGGGGCTGCGGGATCTGCGCGCCCTCGTCGACCGCACCCCCGCCACCGGCACCGCGACGATCAGCTCCCGGGTGCCCTACCCCACCCTCGACGGCCGCCTCGCGGTGCGCTGCTGGCTCCGCGCCCCGCACGCCGAGGCCGGTGCCGTCCGGCTCGGCCCGTCCGGCATGACCGTGGAGGGCGTGCTGTACGGGGTCACGGCGGGGGAGGGGGCCGTGGTCGAGGCCCGGCTGCCCGGGGACCCCGCACAGCTCCACCGGGTCCCGCTCACCGCCTCCGGCGGCCCGGGCGGCTTCGCCTTCACGCTCCCCTACGCCCCGCTGGTCACCGCCCCGGTCCGCGAGGAGCAGCTCCGGCAGCTGTGGCTGGTCCCCTCGGCGGGCGCGGACGCGGTACGGATCTCCCGCATCCTCGACGACGTCTGGTCCCGGAAGAAGTCGTTCGTCTACCCCGGCCGCCCGGCGGCCGACGGGGTGTCCGCCGCCCCCTGCTACACCGACGACAACGACCTCTGCGTCCGCCTGACGCCCGGAGACCCGGCAGCCGCCTGACGGCCCCTGGCCGTCGCTCCCCTCTCGGCTCCGTCGGCTCCCTCGGCTCGCGGACAGGAGCTGTCCGCGGGCCCTGGCAGACTCCTCCCCATGTTGGAGACCTCGGCACGACTGCTGCGTCTGCTCTCGCTGCTCCAGGCCCACCGGGACTGGTCCGGCGCCGACCTGGCCGAACGGCTCGGCGTCACCCCGCGCACCGTGCGCCGGGACGTCGACAAGCTGCGCGAGCTCGGCTACCCGGTGAACGCCAGCCCCGGCACCGGCGGCGGCTACCAGCTCGGGGCCGGGGCCGAGCTGCCGCCGCTCCTCCTCGACGACGAGGAGGCCGTCGCGGTGGCCGTGGGGCTGCGCACGGCGGCCGGTCACGGTATCGAGGGCATCGGCGAGACCTCCGTACGGGCGCTGGCCAAGCTCGAACAGGTGCTGCCCAGCCGGCTCCGCCGCCGGGTGAGCGCGCTCGGCGCCTTCACCGTGCCGATGCTGCGCGGGGCGGAGACCGACACCGTCGATCCGGCCCTCCTCACCGAGCTGGCGGCGGCCTGCCGGGACAGCGAGCGGCTCCGCTTCTCCTACCGGGCCCACAGCGGCTCGGACTCCCGCCGGACCGTGGAACCGCACCGGCTCGTCTGCACCGAGCACCGCTGGTACCTGGTCGCCTGGGACCTGGACCGGGAGGACTGGCGGACCTTCCGGGTGGACCGGATCACCCCGACCCCGCCGCACGGTCCCCGTTTCACTCCCCGCCCCCCGCCCGCCGAGGATCTGGCCGCCTATGTCTCCCAGGGCGTCTCGGTCTCCGCGTACGCGGCGCGGGCGGTGCTCCTGCTGAAGGCTCCGGCCGAGGAGGCCGCCCGGCACATCTCGCCCTCCGCCGGGGTCCTGGAGCCCGTCGACGAGCGGACCTGCCGGCTCACGGCGGGCGCCCCGAACCTGGAGGTCCTGGTGATCCACGTGCTGCTCATGGGGGTCGATTTCGAGGTGGTCGAGCCGCCCGAGCTCATCGACGTGATGACCCGGGCCCGGGACCGGCTGACCCGGGCGCTGCCCGGATCGTGAGATCCGGCCCGTTCGGCAACCCTCCCGGAGCCCGGTGAGAGAAACGTGAGGAAAGGTAAGAGGGATATAAGGGAGCATGAAATTCAGGTGCTCCCGGCCATTCGTGTGACGGGCCGCCGGACGGTGAAATCGGCAGGTCACCCGGGGTGTTTCCGAAGTGCGTACACCCGTTCCGCCGAGAGGCCGCACGAGGGTGGGTGGCCATTTTCCGGCCATGCTTCCGGACGGCCGTTCGGGTGAATAATCCGGGATATATGTGTGTGGGGATTCTGTGACACAAGCGTGACCGCGACGGCACGCGGGGATGAGAGGGGCGGCCCCGCGGCCCGGCCTTCCGTCACGGTCCGAGGCCGCCTACGGTGAGAGGTATGGCCTCACTACCGACCCCTCCCGCACAGCCGGACGACGCCCCCGACACCTATGTCGGCCTCGGTGCCGACGCCGCCGAACAGCTGGCGAGAAGCCGTGGCTGGGACACCGTCCGCGCGGTTCCGCCGGGCACGTTCCTGACCATGGAGTTCCGTTCCGGACGCATCAACTTCCAGGTCGAGGACGCCAGGGTGACCCGCTGCTGGGTGGGCTGACCCCCGCGCCCGCCGCCACCGTGGGCTGACCCCCGTGCCCGCCGCCACCGTGGGCCGACACCCGTGCCCGTACGGCGGCCGACACCCGTACCGTGCCCGTAGAGACGGCGAAGGCCCCGACCCATCGTGGGTCGGGGCCTTCGCCGTGCGGCGGGACCGGTCTAGCCGCCCGTCATCGGGCGCGCCGCCGGGCCGGTGGTGGAGCAGCAGGGGCCGTGGTCCGGGTGCGAGGGCGGACGGCGGGCGCCCGTCGGCGCCGCGCCCGGCCGCTCCGGGCAGACGGTGGGCACGTGGTGCGCCCGCCCCCGGACCCCGGCCGCCAGGTGCCCGGCGGCGGGAGCGCCCGTGCCGGGCGTGACGGCCGCGCCCTCGGCCGTGACCGGCGTGACGGCCGCGCCCTCGGTCGCGATCGACTGGGGAAGCAGTACCGGCTCCGGCGTGCCCCCGGCGGCCGGGGCCGGGGCCGCCCGCCCCGCCCTGCGGTGCTCGCGCCACTGTTCGCGCAGGTCGAAGATCCAGCTCTCCGTCCGGGCGATCAGCGGCTCGAACCAGGGCAGCGCCAGCAGGATGAGCAGCCCCGCCGCCCAGCCCAGCAGCACATCGCTGAGCCAGTGCGTACCGATGTAGACGGTGGTGAGGCCGACGCCCAGCGAGACCGTGGCGGAGACCGCCGACAGATAGCGCCTGGCCCGGGGCGTGGTGGCCAGATAGGCGAGGATTCCCCAGGTCACGACGGCATTGGCGGTGTGACCGGAGGGAAATATATCGCCGCCGGCGAACATCTCGGCCGAGCCGATCTGGGTCGCGTAGTGCGGGCCGAGCCGCCCGAGCCCCAGCTTGACCGCGCCCACCGTCACATTGAGCAGCAGCAGGGCGGTGCCGAGGACGAGGAGGGGCCGGAGCGTGTGCTGACGCCAGGAGCGCCAGCCCAGCCAGCAGGCGACCATCACGGCGGTGGGGCCGCGCTGGCCGAGCACCACGTAGTAGTCGAGGAAGGCGTGCAGTTCGGGCCACTGCTGGTAGGGCCGGAACAGCATGACCTTCCAGTCCAGGGCCACCAGCCAGGACGTCACGAGCACGGCGAAGACGATGGCGAGATAGAACGCCAACGTCCCGCCGAAGAGGGCGGCGCGGTGACGGCTCATCCGCGGTGCCTCTATCTTCGGCGGTTCCGGCTCCCGGTCCAGGCGGGCAAAGATGTCGGTACGCACCCAATCGACGTTACAGCGAGTGAGTGAGCGTGCAGGCCAATCCGGCCGCTTTGTGATGACGATGTGATGTGGACTTCGTCTCAGGACGGTGACTTTTTCCGGGGGCGGAGAAGAATCCCCGTGATCTTGCGTCCCATTTCCCCGGGGCTCCGTTCGGAAGCATGTTTGATCCCCTGGCCAATTCCGTACCGGAGAATCCGCGGGAATTGATCCGGCCATTCGGGGGAGGAGCGCACCGCCGCACCCCGTCCGCGCGGCCCCGCCGGAGGGGGCCGTCTCCCGGTCCGCGGTGGCGTACGCCACACTGTGTGGCGGACCGGTGTATGAGGTGGGCCACGTGTCACGGCACCGAACTCGCGTACGCTGACGGCTCACTCGCCCGTCGATGCCGGGCCCCGGGAGACCGCAGGCCCCGTCCCCGCCGGTCCACCGAGCGCGAGGGACCCATCGGGAGGTAGGTAGATGTCCGGGACGACCACGGCCGGAGCCCGGCTGCGCCGAGCCGCCGAGGGCGCCAACCGCTGGGTCGTCCTCGTCGTTCTCTGCCTCAGCCTCCTGGTGGTCGCGCTGGACGCGACCGTGCTCCATGTCGCGGTCCCCTCGGTCACCGAGGACCTGCGCCCGAGCGCCACCGGACTCCTGTGGATCGTCGACGCCTACCCCCTCGTCTGCGCCTCGCTGCTCATCCTCTTCGGCACGCTGGGTGACCGGATCGGCAGGCGCCGGGTCCTGCTCCTCGGCTACGCGCTGTTCGGCATCGCCTCCGTGATCGCCGCGACCGCCGACACCCCGGCCGTCCTCATAGCGGCCCGCGCCCTGCTCGGCGTCGGCGGCGCGATGATCATGCCTGCGACCCTGTCGATCCTGCGCCAGGTCTTCCCCGACCGGCGGGAGCGGGCCCTCGCGATCGGGGTGTGGACGGCGGTCGCCGCGGTCGGCGCCGCCACCGGGCCGGTCGTCGGCGGCTTCCTGGTCCAGCACTTCTGGTGGGGCTCGGTCTTCCTCATCAACATCCCGCTGATGGCGGTCATCCTGCCGCTCGGCCGCTGGCTGCTGCCGGAGTCGCGCGGCGCCCAGGACGGGCCGTGGGACGTGCTGGGCGCGCTGATGGCCGCGGCCGGGGTGCTCGGGGTCGTCCTCGGCGTCAAGCGGCTGGGCGGCGGCGCGGGCCTCCTGGACCCGGTGGCGCTGGTCCCACTGGCCTTCGGACTGGCGCTGCTGATCCTCTTCGTACGCCGCCAGAAGCGCCGTACGCACCCGCTCATCGACATCTCCATGTTCGCCCGCCCGGCCTTCTCCACCGCCGTCGGCTGCATCGTGCTCGCCATGCTGGCCCTGGTCGGCCTCCAGCTGATCGCCGTCCAGTACCTCCAGCTGGTGCTGGGGCTCAGCCCGCTGGAGACCGGGCTGCGGCTGCTGCCGCTGACCTTCGCCGCGATGGCCGCCGGAGCCACCGGCTCGTACACCCTGCGCTTCCTGGGCCCCCGCAGGATGGTGGGCTGGGGCTTCGTCCTGACGGCCTCCGCCGTGCTGCTGCTCACCTCGATGGGCCACCACGACCGGCCCGTCCTGCTGACCGCGGGCTTCGTCCTCCTCGGCTTCGGGCTCCAGACGACCCTGTTCGGGGCGTACGAGTCGATGCTCAGCGACGCCCCGGCGGAGCGGGCGGGCGGGGCCGCGGCGATAGGCGAGACCTCCTACCAGCTCGGCGCGGGCCTGGGCATCGCGCTGCTCGGCAGCGTCATGAACGCGGCCTACGCCCCCGGCCTCGCCTCCCTGCGCGAGCAGGGCGTGCCCGCCCGCGCGGGCGCGGAGGCGTCCCACTCGCTGGGCGAGGCGTACCAGGTGGCCGCGCAGCTCGGCGGGCCGACGGGAGAGCTGCTGCGTTCGACGGCCCGGCACGCCTTCGTCGGCGGGCTGCACATCACGCTCTTCGTCAGCGCCGGTCTGCTGCTGATCGGGGCGCTCGCCGCGCTGCGGCTGCCGAGGGCCATGGAGTGCCCGCCGAAGGAGGTCCACCTCCCCGTCGAGCGCACGGCCTCCGGGACTTCCGAAGCCGCCCCGCAGCCCCCGGCCGCCCGGGTCACCCTCCCCGCGCGGCGCGAACCGGCCGAGGCCACCGGCTCTGGACGAGCGGCACGCTGAGCCGTAACGTCTCCACGAAGCCTTGACTACCACTGCTAGTTTCCGGAGGGCGGGACGGCTCCCGGTCCTCCGGGCAAGCCGCCGGAGGCACCCTCATGTCCAGCACCGAGTCCGCGAAGCCGTCGAAGCTCCCGCCGTTCGACGCCGCCGACCCCCTCGGCATCGACGATCTGCTCGGCCCCGACGACCTGGCGATCCGCGACACCGTCCGGACCTGGGCCGCCGACCGGGTCCTGCCGCACATCGCCGAGTGGTACGAGAAGGGGGAGCTGCCCGGCGTCCGTGAGCTGGCCCGGGAGCTCGGCTCGCTGGGCGCGCTCGGCATGTCCCTCGACGGATACGGCTGCGCCGGGGCGAGCGCCGTCCAGTACGGGCTGGCCTGCCTGGAGCTGGAGGCCGCCGACTCCGGCATCCGCTCGCTCGTCTCCGTACAGGGTTCGCTCGCCATGTACGCGATCCACCGCTTCGGCTCCGAGGAGCAGAAGCAGCGGTGGCTGCCCGGCATGGCGTCCGGCGAGATCATCGGCTGCTTCGGGCTGACCGAGCCCGACCACGGCTCGGACCCGGCCGGGATGCGGACGTACGCCAAGCGCGACGGCGAGGACTGGGTGCTCACCGGGCGCAAGATGTGGATCACCAACGGCTCGGTCGCCGGGGTGGCGATCGTCTGGGCGCAGACCGACGAGGGCGACGAGGGCCGGGGCATCCGGGGCTTCGTCGTCCCCACCGGCACCCTGGGCTTCTCGGCGCCGGAGATCCACCACAAGTGGTCGCTGCGCGCCTCGGTCACCAGCGAACTGGTCATGGACGGCGTCCGGCTCCCCGCCGACGCGGTGCTCCCGGACGCGAAGGGGCTGCGCGGCCCGCTCAGCTGTCTGAGCCACGCGCGGTACGGGATCGTCTGGGGCGCCATGGGCGCGGCGCGGGCCAGCTTCGAGGCGGCGCTCGACTACGCGCGGACCCGGGAGCAGTTCGGCCGGCCGATCGGCGGCTTCCAGCTCACGCAGGCGAAGCTCGCGGACATGGCCCTCGAACTGCACAAGGGCATCCTGCTCGCCCACCATCTGGGCAGGCGCATGGACGCGGGGCGGCTCCGCCCCGAGCAGGTCAGCTTCGGCAAGCTCAACAACGTGCGGGAGGCCATCGAGATCTGCCGCACCGCGCGCACGATCCTCGGGGCCAACGGGATCTCGCTGGAGTACCCGGTGATGCGGCACGCCACGAATCTGGAGTCGGTGCTCACGTACGAGGGCACCGTGGAGATGCACCAGCTGGTGCTGGGCAAGGCGCTCACCGGCCTCGACGCCTTCCGGTGACCGCGGCACGTCCCGCGGGGCGTACCGACCGGAGGCGCTGACCGGAACTCTCCGGCGAGCGCCCTGCTCAGCTCTGGTTGAAGAAGCCGTCGGTCTTGCGGCCGGCGGCCTCACCGGCGACCACCTGGGTGTCGGCCGGGGAGAGCAGGAAGACCCGGGTGGCCACCCGGTCGATCGAACCGCGCAGACCGAAGATCAGCCCGGCGGCGAAGTCCACCACGCGCTTCGCGTCGGCGGGGTCCATGGCCGTGAGGTTGACGATCACCGGGACACCGTCCCGGAACAGCTCGCCGATGGCCCGGGCGTCCCGGAAGCTGTCCGGGGTCACCGTGGCGATCCGGCGGTCCCGCTCCTCGGCCGCCTCGGCGGCGACCTGCACGCGCGGGTCGGTGACCCAGGTCTGGTTGCCCGTGCCCGTCTCCGTACCCTCGGCGTACTCGTCGTCGTAGTACCGCTCGTCGTTGTCCTCTACGAGGCCCAGCCACGCACTCGCCTTGCGCACCGATCCCATGGACGCCTCCTCTCAACCGCGGTTCCTTGGTGTTCCGCATCTCTTTCGTATCCCTATGGTCGTCCATGATGCGGATACCGCGCCAAGTGGATAGTCGCCGCGCAGGCGATTCGTGACGGTACTGGTGCAGAACATGTGGCGGTTCGTCAAGGTTCCTCCTGGATAACGGGGGTTCCGATGAGAAAATATGATGCGCCGGTCCGTACGGGTGACCTGGGGGGCGTACGGGTGAACGGATCACTCGATACGATGCACGGCGCTCAGGTGCGCGAGTGGCGCGCACCGGCTGGAACGGCTCGCGGGGGATGCTCGTGTTCGGAATCGTGAGGCCCTGTACCCACCGGCTCTCCGAAGGTCTGCGGACCGAGTGGATGGCCCATCTCTGCGGTCTCTGCCTGGCTCTGAGGGCGGATCACGGACAGTTCGCCCGGATTGTCACGAACTATGACGGTCTGATCGTTTCTGTTCTGACGGAGGCTCAGACCGGTACCACCCCGGCCGGGCGGCGCACCGCCGGACCGTGCCCGCTGCGCGCCATGCGGACCGCCCCGGTCGCGATGGGGGAGGGGGCCAGGCTCGCCGCCGCCGTTTCGCTCGTCCTCGCCTCCGCTAAGGTGCGCGACCACGTGGCCGACCGGGACGGGCTGTTGGCCCGCAGGCCGGTCGCCGCCGCTGCCCGCCGGGTGGCGGCGGGCTGGGACCGGGCGGGTGCCCGTACGGGGGCGGCGCTCGGCTTCGACACCGCCCTCCTGGTCGACGCGGTCGACCGGCAGACCGGCATCGAGACCCTCGCCGGGCCCGGCACCCCGCTCCTGACGGTCACCGAACCCACCGAGACGGCCACCGCCGCCGCCTTCGCGCACACCGCCGTCCTCGCCGGGAAGCCGCAGAACGCGGCGCCGCTCGCGGAGGCCGGACGCCTCTTCGGGCGGCTCGCGCATCTGCTGGACGCGGTGGAGGACCGGGAGGCCGACGCCGCGTCGGGCGCCTGGAACCCGCTCACGGTGACCGGCACCCCGCTGACCGAGGCGCGCCGGCTCTGCGACGACGCGCTGCACGGCATACGGCTGGCGCTGCGGGAGGCGGAGTTCACCGACGGCAGGCTCGTGCATGTGCTGCTCGCCCATGAACTGCGGCGCTCGGTGGACCGCGCGTTCGGCACCTCCTCCTGCTCGCACACGGGGCTCGATCTGCCGGAGGGCTCCTTCGGGCCGCCGCCGGGGAATCCGTACGCTCCGACGCCGGGCGGTCCGCACGGCCCGGTGCCCGGGAACCCGTACGGTCCTGGAGGTCCCGCCGCCCCGCCGCCGCCCCGGCCGCCCCGGGACCGGCGCGGGCTGATCGCCGGGTGCCTGGTGTGGGCCGGGCTCGCCTGCACCTGCCAGATGTGCTGCGGGAGCTTCGAGGACCCCTGGAGCCGGGAGCGCCGGGACGGGCTGTGCCAGAGCTGCGGGGACTGCTGCGAGGCGTGCAACTGCTGCGGCCAGTGCGGCGAGGGCTGCTGCTGTTGCGGCGAGTCCTGCGGCTGCGACTGCTGAGGCGGCCGGGGCGGAGGCGGCCGAGGGCGCCACGGCCGGGGCCCGCCCGCGCGGAGGATGTCCGGCGGGCGGGTCCGTGGCGTGCCTTGCCGGTCGGGCCGGTCGGGTCCGTGGGGGCGTCCTGTGCCCGGCCGGGCCTGCGCCGGGCTACTTCGGTGCGGGGCCCTTCAGCTCCGGCGGTGAGATCTGCGACGTCTCGATCGCGGACTCGGTGGTGCCCCACTTCTCCAGAATCCGGTCGTAGGTCCCGTCCTCCTTCAGCCGGTTGACCGCGGCCTGGAAGGCGGGCGCCAGCGGGGTGCCCTTCTTGAAGGCGAAGCCGACGTCGAGGCGCTTGAACTCGTTGACGAAGCGCAGCCCCTCCTGCTGGCTCACGGCGTAGCGCAGCCCGTTGATGGTGGACATGATCACGTCGCTGCGCTTCTGCTGGAGGGAGAGCCAGACCGCCGCCACGTCGGAGTACGTCTTCACCTCATAGGGCTTCTTGCCCTCCTCCGCGCACCGGCCCTTGTTCTGCTCCAGCGTCACCTCGAAGGTGGTGCCCGCGGTGGTGCCCACGGTCAGGCCGCACAGCGCGGTGAGGTCCTTGACTTCCTTCAGCTCGCTCTCCTCGCGGACGGCGAAGCCCTGGCCGTCGTTGATGTACGTCACGAAGTCGATGGTCTTCAGGCGCTCCTCGGTGACGCCGAAGTTCCCCGTGCCCAGGTCGTACTTCCCGCTGCTGAGCGCGGGCAGGATTCCCTCGAAGGACGCCACCTCGCGCTTCAGCTCAAGGCCCAGCACCTTGGCCGCCGCATCCGCGAAGTCGATGTCCGCGCCGGACAGCGTGGTGCCGTCCTTCTCGTAGAAGGCGCCGGGCGGGGAGCCGGTGGCGGCGGCGATCCGCAGGGTGCCCGCCTTCCGGACCTCCTCGGGCAGCAGCGCCGCCGCAGGCTCGTGCTTCTTCACCGAGGACACCACGTCCGTGGTCGGGGTCTTCCCCTTGGTCTCGCCCTTGGCGGAGCTCGCCCCGGGCTCCGCCGGGTCCGCGCAGGAGGTGAGGGTCAGCGCGGCGACGGCGATGAGGGCGAGAAGGGCGCTGTGGCGCGATCTGGACATGGTTCTGTTCTCTCCGGGTTCGTCAAGGTATGCCGACCGGCCCCGTGCCCGGAAGGCGCGGAGCGGTGACGGAAGGTTCAGCAGGTGCACGTGAGGTTCGGTGGTGCGCGAGAACGTGCGGCGGGGCGAGGGGAGGGTGACGCGGGTGCGGTGGAGGTGAAGTCACGCGAGGAACGGTGCTCCAACGCCTTCAGAGCAGGCGTGAGCAGGGAAAACCGGACAGCAGAGGGTCAGCTCAACAGGAAGAGGACCACACGCGACCGAAGTCGATGTGGGAGCGGGTGACCAGCCACTGCTGCGAATGCATGGGGCCAGTGGAACAGGCATCCGGGTGCACGTCAACTGAGATGAGACAAGCGGCTCAGATCGTGGACAGGCTTGACAACGCGCCGTGTTGACCGCTTTTCTCGGAGGCGGACCGGCGCTGAGGGGCCCGGTCCACGTGTGGTTCGTGGTGTGAAGGTACGCCCCGTGTTCGATCTCAGCATCCACGGAGCCTTCGCATGTCCCCGCAGACCGATCTGCTGCCTCCCTCTTCCTCCGCGCCGCCCCCCGTGAAGAACGACGGTGACGATGCGGTGCCCCGTATCGTTCCCGTCCGCCGAACGGGCCGCTGGACAGCGGCGGTTGCCGTGCTCGTGCTCCTCGGTCTGGCGCTGAACTCGGTCATCCGCAACGAGGCGTTCCAGTGGGACGTCGTCGTCTCCTACTTCGCCACCGCGTCCGTCCTGCGCGGACTCTGGCTCACCCTCTGGCTCACCGCCGTCGTCATGGTGCTCGGCTTCGCCCTCGGAGCCCTCCTCGCCGTCCTCCGGCTCTCGGGCAACCCCGTTCTCCAGGCGGTCAGTTGGGGGTACGTCTGGCTGTTCCGGTCCACCCCGATCCTGGTCCAGCTGCTGTTCTGGTTCAACATCGGCGCGCTGTACCCGCAGATCCTCGGCGTCTCCACGGTCACCCTCCTCGGCCCGGTCACCATCGCCGTCATCGGGCTCACCCTGCACGAGGCCGCGTACGCCGCCGAAGTCGTGCGCGGCGGCATCCTCTCCGTCGAACGCGGCCAGGTGGAGGCCGCCCAGTCCCTGGGGCTCGGCCCCTGGCGGCGCTTCCGCCGCATCGTGCTGCCGCAGGCGATGCGTTCCATCGTGCCGCCGGCCGGGAACATGCTGATCGGCACCCTCAAGGGCACCTCCATCGTCAGCATCATCGCCGTGCAGGACCTGCTCTACTCCGTCCAGCTCGTCTACCACCGCACGTACGAGGTCATCCCGATGCTGCTCGTCGCCACCCTCTGGTACGCGGCGGTCACCTCCCTGCTGAGCTTCGGCCAGCGCTATGTGGAGCGCTACTACGCCCGCGGTACGGCGGGTGCGCGATGAGCGCCGCGCCCACGCTCGTGGTGATCGGCGGCGGACCGCGCGGCACCGGGGTCATCGAACGCATCGCCGCCAACGCCCGTGAGCTGTACGGAAATCTGCCCCTGGACATCCATCTGGTCGACCCCCATCCGGCGGGCGGCGGGCGGATCTGGCGGCCGGACCAGTCACCGCTGCTCTGGATGAACTCCATGGCCGAGGACGTCACCATGTTCACCGACGACACGGTGGAGCTGGCCGGACCGGTCGTCGAGGGGCCGGACCTGCACGCCTGGGCGGAGGAGGTCCGCGCCGGACGCGTCACCCCCGACGCCGAGCCCGCCGTACTGGCGGAGATACACGGCCTCGGCGGCCAGGACTTCCCCAGCAGGCGGCTCCAGAGCGCCTATCTGCGCTGGACCTACCGGCGCGCCCTGGCGGACCTGCCGCCCTCCGTCACCGTCCACGAGCACCGCACCACCGCCCTCGCCGTCACCGGACCGCACGGCGGCCCCCAGCGCGTCCGGCTGAAGGACCGCGCCGAACCCCTCGTCGCCGATCTCGTCGTCCTGACCGTCGGCCATCTGGACGCCGAACAGGAGCCGGAACTCACGGAGTTGAAGGACTTCGCCGAGCGGCACGGGCTGATCCACCTGCCGCCCGACTTCACCGCCGACACCGACCTCACCGCCCTGCCCGCCGGGGAACCGGTGATCGTCCGGGGCTTCGGCCTCGCCTTCATCGACCTGATGGTCCTGCTCACCGAGGGGCGCGGCGGACGCCACGAGAACGGCACCTACCTGCCATCGGGACAGGAACCCGTGCTGTACGTGGGATCGCGGCGCGGGGTCCCGTACCACTCGAAGATCGGTTACCCCTGGAGCGGCGAACGCCCGCCCCTGCCCCGCTACTTGACCCCCGCATGGGCGGACGGGCTGCTGAGCCGTCCCGGGCCGCTGGACTTCCGGCGCGATGTGTGGCCGCTGGTCGCCAAGGAGCTCGGCCACGCCCACTACCACCGGCTGTTCACCGCCCACCCCGAGCGCACCGCCCTGGACCCGGAGGTCTTCGACGCCAAGTACGCCGCCGCTGACCCCGGCAGCCCCGAACTGGACAGCCTCGTCGCCGGTGCCGTACCCGACCCCGCCGACCGGCTCGACCTGGAAGCGCTCGACCGGCCGCTGGACGGCATCACGTACGGGAGTGCCGAAGCGCTCCAGGAAGGGGTGCGCGCCTACATCACCGCCGACCTGACCCGACGTCACGACCCGGACCACAGCACGGATCTCGCCGTCTTCCTCGGCCTGCTCTCCGCCTACGCCCAGCTCGTCCGGCTCGGCGACATCGGCACCTGGTGGCACGGCTTCTTCAGCTACCTCGCCTCCGGCCCGCCGGGACCCCGGCTGGAACAGCTCCTCGCCCTCTCCCGGGCCGGCGTCGTCCGCTTCCTCGGCGCCGAGGTCACCGTCGAGGCCGACGAGGAGCGCGGCGTCTTCCGGGCGGGGAGCGCCACCGTCCCCGGCGAGCACGTCGAGGCCCGCGCCCTGGTCGAGGCCCGCCTCCCGGACCCCTCGATCCGGCACACCGCCAGCCCGCTGCTGCGCACCCTGTACGCGGGCGGGGCCGCCGTCACCGACACGGGGCTGCTCTCCGTGGACCCGGCCGACAGCCGCGTCCTCGACCGCGAGGGCACCCCGCACCCGCGCCGCTTCGCGCTCGGCCCCTTCACCACCGCCCGCAACAGCGGCGCCTTCACCCGCCCCCGTACCGGCGGCCCCGCCTTCCGGCAGAACGACGACGCGGCCCGCGCCGCCCTCGCCTTCCTGCGCGACCTCTCCTGTAGCGACCGGCTTGCCTCCTGAGCCCGCCGCACCCACCTCCGTACCACCGCCGCCACCGCTCCCAAGGAACCCCGCCATGTCGCTGACCAGCGATCCACCCATCGATCCAGCCGCCGGTACGCCGGGCGGCCCACCAGTCGGCCCGGCCGCCGGAAAAGCGGCCGGGTCCGGCACCGACTACGGGGAGCTGACCGTCGTCCCGGCCCGTCACCCCTGGCGCTGGGTCGCCATCGCCGCGACCGCGATCCTGGTCGCCCAGTTCATCAACGGGCTGGTCACCAACCCCGGTTGGGAATGGGACGTCTTCGCGCAGTTCTTCGCCGCGCCGGTCATCCTCAAGGCCGTCTGGCTCACCCTCCAGCTGACCTTCTACGGCACGGTCCTCGGCTTCGCGCTCGGCATCGTGCTGGCCTTCATGCGGCTGTCGGCCAGCCCGTTCCTGCGGACGGTCGCCTACGGCTACATCTGGGCGTTCCGCTCGATCCCGCTCATCGTGCAGCTGCTGTTCTGGTTCAACCTCGCCTATCTCTACAAGGAGTTGCAGTTCGGCATCCCGTTCGGGCCGGGCTTCTTCACCTTCGACACGATGAACCTGGTCGGTGCGGTGAGCGCCGCCGTCCTGGGCCTCGCCCTGCACCAGGCGGCGTACGCAGCGGAGATCGTGCGCGGCGGCGTACTGGCCGTCGGCAGCGGGCAGTTGGAGGCGGCCGCCGCCCTCGGCATCCCCAAGCTCCGTCAGCTGCGCCGGATCGTGCTCCCGCAGGCCATGCGCTCGATCCTGCCCAACGCGGCCAACGAGATCATCTCGCTGTTCAAGGGCACCTCGATCGTCTCCGTCATGGCGATCGGCGAACTCTTCTACCAGGTCCAGGTCGTCTACGGCCGCAGCGGCCGGGTGGTCCCCCTGCTGATGGTCGCCACCGCCTGGTACATCCTCCTGACCACCGCGCTCTCGATCATCCAGTACTACGTCGAACGCCACTACTCCAAGGGAGCCGTGCGATGAGCGCAACCGGCGAAGCCATGGTCGAGATCCGGTCCGTCCACAAGAGCTTCGGCTCCCTGGAGGTGCTGCGCGGCGTCGACCTCTCCGTACGGCCCGGCGAGGTCACCGTCATCCTCGGCCCCTCCGGCTCCGGCAAGTCCACCCTGCTGCGCACCATCAACCACCTGGAGAAGGTCGACCAGGGCTGGATCAGCGTGGACGGCACCCTCGTCGGCTACCGCAGGGACGGCAACAAGCTGTACGAACTCCGCGAGCGCGAGGTGCTGCGCCAGCGCACCAAGATCGGGTTCGTCTTCCAGAACTTCAACCTCTTCCCGCACCTCACCGTGGTGGAGAACATCATCGAGGCGCCCGTCTCCGCGCTGCGCCGCCCCCGCAAGGAGGCCGTCGACGCGGCGGAGAAGCTGCTCGCCCGCGTCGGCCTCGCCGACAAGGCGTCCGCCTACCCCGCCCAGCTCTCCGGCGGCCAGCAGCAGCGCGTCGCCATCGCCCGGGCCCTCGCCCTGGAGCCCAAGCTGCTCCTCTTCGACGAGCCGACATCCGCCCTGGACCCGGAGCTGGTCGGCGAAGTCCTCGACGTCATCAAGGACTTGGCGCACGGCGGCACCACGATGATCGTCGTCACCCATGAGATCGGCTTCGCCCGCGAGGTCGCCGACACTGTCGTCTTCATGGACGAGGGCCGGATCGTCGAGCAGGGCCCGCCCGCCGACGTCCTGGACCACCCGAGCCAGGAACGCACCCGCGCGTTCCTTTCCAAGGTTCTCTGAACCGTCCTTCATATCCCGCCCATCCGCACCACCCACAAGGAGTACGTACGTGTCCGTCCGCCGCAGCATCACCCTCGCCATCGCCACGCTCACCGCCACCGGACTGCTCACCGCCTGCGGCGACCCCGACGCCTCCGTCGACGTGGCGGCGCCCAAGGGCAAGAAGGACACCGGGATCAACATCAGTCCCGACCAGGACCGGCTCAGAGGCAAGAAGGTCGACGCCATCGCCGCCCTCGTCCCCGAGGAGATCCGCAAGCGCGGCACGCTCAAGGTCGGGGCCAGCGCGGACGCCGTACCGCCGCTGGGCTTCTTCGCCACCGACGACAAGACCCGCATCGGCTCCGAGATCGACATCGCCACCCTCCTCGTCGACACCCTCGGCCTCAAGCCGGAGTTCGAGCAGGTCTCCTGGGAGAACCTCTTCGTCGGCCTGGACAGCTCCAAGTTCGACGCGGTCCTCTCCAACGTCACGGTGACCGAGGAGCGCAAGGAGAAGTACGACTTCGCCACCTACCGGCTCGACAACATCGCCTTCGAGGCGAAGAAGGGCTCCGGCTGGAAGGTGAACGGCCCCGCCGACGTCGCCGGGAAGACCATCTCGGTCTCCTCCGGCACCAACCAGGAGAAGATCCTCGTCGAGTGGAGCGAGGAGAACGTCAAGGCCGGACGCAAGCCCGTGGACATCAAGTACTTCCAGAAGGAGAACGACTACTACCTGGCCCTCCAGTCGGGCCGCATCGACGCCCACCTCGGCCCGAGCCCGTCGGCCGCTTACCACGTCGAGTCGGCGGGCCAGAGCGAGATCGTCGGACAGATCTCCGGGGCAGGCGGTGGCCTCCAGGGCAAGATCGCCGCGACCACCAAGAAGGACAGCGGCTTGGTCAAGGCGTACGCCGCCGCGATCGACCACATCATCGAGGACGGCTCGTACGGGAAGGTCCTGAAGCGCTGGGGGCTGACCGGCGAGGCCGTGGAGAAGTCCGAGATCAACCCGCCCGGCCTGCCCAAGACCAAGAGCTGACCCGGTGGGGCCCCGCGGGACCGGCACGCTCCGGTCCCGCGGGGCCCGCCAGGTCCGCCACGGGCCCCGCACCGCCGATGACCGTGAGGGGTGTCCGGCGCCGGTCCGCCGGACACCCCGGTGCGAGGGCCTGTCCGGCCGTTCCCGTCTGTCTCACGGCCGCCCTGCGGACGGCGACGGGAACGGCCGGACAGGCCGCAGGGCCTCTCGCCCGGATCGGGCCGGGCCCGCGTGCCCCGGCCCGATCCGGACGAGAGGCCCCAGCCCTCCGCCCGACCGCCGACCCGAGAGGTCCCGTCATGTCCGCCCGTACCCCCCTCCACCTGGCCGCCGAGATCGGCGGCCCGCCGCACTACGACGCCGGGCACTACCTCCGGCTCGCCCGGCTCGCCGAAGGCGGCGCCCTCGACTTCGTCACCCTCGGCGACTCCTTCGCCCGCCCGGGGCTCGACGCGCTCGCGGTCCTCGCCCGTATCGCGCCCGCCACCGACCGCATCGGCCTCGTCCCGACCGTCACCACCACCCACACCGAGCCCTTCCACGTCTCCTCGGCCGTCGCCTCCCTGGACTGGGTCAGCAAGGGCCGGGCCGGGTGGCACGCCGAGGTCTCCACCACCGAGGCGGAGGCCCGCCTCTTCGGCAGACGCCTCGCGGCCCCGCCCGCCGAGCTGTGGCAGGAGGCCGGGGAGGTGGCCGACGTCTCCGCACGGCTCTGGGACAGCTGGGAGGACGACGCGGAGATCAGGGACACCGCGACCGGCCGCTTCATCGACCGGGACAAGCTGCACTACGTCGACTTCGAGGGCTCCACCTTCACGGTGAAGGGCCCCGCCATCGTGCCGCGCCCGCCCCAGGGGAGGCCCGTCACCGTCATCGACGCGATCGGCGTCCCGTCCCGGGAGGCCGCCGCCCGGCACGCCGACGTCATCCACATCCGGGCCACCACCCCCGAACAGGCCGCCGCCCTCCGGGACGAGCTGCGCACCAAGGCCGCCGCCCACGGGCGCGACCCCGACGCGCTGCGGGTCCTGGTCGCGCTCACGGTCGACCTCGGGGACGTCGAGAGCGCACCGGAACCCGGACTGGAGAGCGGACCCCAGCTCGCCGGACGGGGCACCTACTTCCGGGGCGGCCCCGTCGACCTCGCCGACCTCATCGCCCAGTGGCACCGGGCGGGCGCGGTGGACGGCTTCCACCTCACGCCCATCACCCCGGAGCGCGACCTCGAAAGGATCGTCAACGGCACCGTGGCCCTGCTCCAGCACCGCAGCCTCTTCCGCACCTTCTATCCGGGCGGAACCCTGCGCGAACACCTGGGGCTCGTCCGCCCCGCCAGCCGCTACGCGACCGCCAGGGCCGCGTCGGCTTCGTCGAAGGAGGTCTGACCGTGGGCCGCACCATGCATCTGGCCGCGCACTTCCCGGGCGTCAACGCCACCACCGTGTGGGCCGACCCCCGCTCCCGCAGCCAGATCGAGTTCTCCTCCTTCGAGCATCTGGCCAGGACGGCGGAGCGCGGGAAGTTCGACTTCTTCTTCCTCGCCGAGGGGCTGCGGCTGCGCGAGCACAACGGCCGCGTCCACGACCTCGACGTGGTCGGCCGCCCCGAGTCCCTGACCGTCCTGAACGCGCTGGCCGCCGTCACCGAACGGCTCGGCCTCGCCGCCACCGTCAACGCCACCTTCAACGAGCCCTACGAGCTGGCCCGCCGCCTCGCCACCCTCGACCACCTCAGCGGAGGGCGCGCCGCCTGGAACGTGGTGACCTCCTCCGACGCCTTCACCGGGGAGAACTTCCGCCGGGGCGGCTACCTGGACCGAGCCGACCGCTACACCCGGGCCGCCGAGTTCGTCGCCACCGCCCGGGAGCTGTGGGACTCCTGGACACCCGACGGGCGCTCCCGCCCCTTCGCGCACGAGGGCGAACAGTTCACGATCTCCGGCGAGTTCACCGTGCCGCGCTCCCCGCAGGGCCACCCGGTGGTCATCCAGGCCGGGGACTCCAGCGAGGGCCGTGAGTTCGCCGCCTCCACCGCCGACATCATCTTCACCCGGCACGGCACGCTGGAGGCGGGCCGCGCCTTCTACGCCGACGTCAAGGCGCGGCTCGCCGCGTACGGGAGGCAGCCCGACGACCTCAAGATCATGCCCGGCGTCACCGTGGTGATCGGCGACACCGACGCCGAGGCGCAGGAGCGCGCGTACGAGATCCGCCGCCAGCAGGTCTCGCCGCAGAACGCGATCCTCGCCGCCGAGCAGCTCTGGGGCCGCGACCTCTCCGCGTACGATCCCGACGGCCCGCTCCCCGAGGTCGACCCGGTCCTCGACTCGGGCCTGGTCAAGGGGCGGGTCCTGCACGGGGACCCGGTGGGCGTCGTCGCCCGGTGGCGGGCGATCTCCGAGGCCAAGGGGCTCTCGCTGCGGCAGACGGTCATCGAGACGACCACCCGGCAGTCCTTCATCGGCTCGCCGCGGACGGTCGCGGCGGAGCTGACCGCGTTCGTCGACGAACGGGCGGCCGACGGCTTCATCCTCGTACCGCATCTCACCCCCGGCGGCCTGGACGACTTCGTCGACCGGGTCGTCCCGCTCCTCCAGGAAAGCGGGGCTTTCCGCTCCGCGTACACCGGCTCCACGCTGCGGTCGCACCTCGGCCTGGCGGAGCCGGTGTGGAAAGGTTGATCGCATGAGCACGGACGCACAGCGGAACCAGCAGGCAGGCGGCCCGGACGGGGCCGCACAGGAGTGGCAGCGGTGGCACGAGGAGCGCGTCCTCGCGGTCGCCGCCCCCTACGGCCCCCTCTCCCTGACCGGGACCCACTGGCTCTCCGACTACCCGGACGGGCGAATTCCGGCCGTCCCGGGGCAGTGGCGCGAGGACGGCGACGAGGTGGTGCTGACCGCCACCGCCGAGGACGGCATCGTTGTCGACGGCAAGCCGCTGACCGGCGAGGTCCGGCTCGGCGCGGACAGCGGGCCCGTCGACGACTCCCGGGTGGCGCGGGGGGACCGCCGGCTGGTGGTGCTCCGCCGCGAAGGGCTCTGGGCGGTACGGGACTTCGACCCCGCCTCGCCGCCGCGGCACGCCTTCTCGACCATCGACGCCACCCCGTACGACCCGGACTGGGCGCTGCCGGGGACCTTCCGCCCGTACCCCGAGGCGCAGGCCGTACGGGTCCCCAACGCGGACGGGGTCGAGCGGGGGCTCGGGCTCGGCGGGGAGATCGTCTTCACGGTGGACGGCGAGGAGCACACGCTCCGGGCGGCGGTCGAGCCGGACGGTTCGCTCTGGGCCGTCTTCGCCGACGCCACCAGCGGGAACGGCAGCTACCGCTTCCGGTTCCTGCGCCCCGGCGCTCCGGCCGCGGACGGCGGTGTGACCGTCGACTTCAACCGCGCCCTGCTGCCGCCGTGCGCCTTCGCCGATCACTTCATCTGCCCCTTCCCGCCCCCGGGCAACACCCTCACCGTGCCGGTCCCGGCGGGGGAGCGGAACCGCCTGGACGCCTGAACCGCACGGCCCTCCGGATTCCCGTACGACCTTCCCGGCCCCCGGCAGCCCGACGGCTGCCGGGGGCCGGGGTGTGCCGGGTGCGCGGGGCCGTGGTGCGTGGGGCACGCGTGGCTGAAAGGCATGCTTGCGTCTCCTGTCCGGGCCCCTCGATACTCCCGTCAGCGATTGTCAGGGGCACGGCAACTCCGGAATCCGGACAGGCCCCCGACTGCGCCTCACGGGCCCGCCACCCCACAGGAGGGCCCCCGATTCCCCTCGGAGGAACCCGAAGTGAGGATCAAGCGCACCAACCCCCGCCGCAACCACGCGAGACGCGTCCGTACCACGGCCGTCCTCGCCGGACTCGCCGCCGTCGCGGCGTTCACCGTCCCCACCACCGCCAGTGCCGAACCCACCGGCACGTTCAGCGCCAACCAGCTGGCCTCCGCGAGCGACGCCGTCCTCGGCGCCGACATCGCGGGCACCGCCTGGAACGTCGACCCGAAGACCAACCGCCTCCTGGTCACCGTGGACAGCACGGTCACGGCGGCGGAGATCGCGCAGATCAAGAAGGCCGCAGGCGCCAACGCCTCCGCCCTGAAGATCGAGCGCACGCCCGGCAAGTTCAGCAAGCTGATCTCCGGCGGCGACGCGATCTACTCCGCCACCGGGCGCTGCTCGCTGGGCTTCAACGTCCGCAGCGGCTCCACCTATTACTTCCTGACCGCCGGTCACTGCACCAACGGCACGGGCACCTGGTACGCCAACTCCGCCCGCACCACCGTGCTCGGCACGACCTCCGGGTCCAGCTTCCCGAACAACGACTACGGCATCGTCCGGTACACCAACACCACCATCCCCAAGGACGGCACGGTCGGCGGCCAGGACATCACCAGCGCCGCCAACGCCACCGTCGGGATGGCCGTGACCCGCCGCGGCTCCACCACCGGTACCCACAGCGGATCGGTCACCGGCCTCAACGCCACCGTCAACTACGGCGGCGGCGACGTCGTGTACGGCATGATCCGCACCAACGTGTGCGCCCAGCCCGGCGACTCCGGCGGCCCGCTCTACTCCGGCACCCGGGCGATCGGTCTCACCTCCGGCGGCAGCGGCAACTGCAGCACCGGCGGTACGACCTTCTACCAGCCGGTCATCGAAGCCCTGAACGCGTACGGCGTCAGCGTCTACTGACGGGGCGTACCGGGTATCCCCACCGGCGTGCCCGCCGTGCCCGGAGCCGTCCGTACAGATGAGCCCCCGTCCGGAATTCCGGACGGGGGCTCCCGCCTGCCCCGCCGCTCTTGAGAGGATGGCGCCACGGCCGGAGGCACGGGAAGCGCCGACACCAGGGGGTTCCAGGTCCGTGAATCGCATCGGGATCACCGGTCACCGCTCCATCCCCGCCGGGGCGCGGGCCCATGTGCTCGCCGGACTGCGGTCCGCCCTGTGCGGCCTGGACGGCGCCACCGAGGCGCTCTCCAGCCTGGCGGTCGGCGCGGACCAGCTCTTCGCCGGTCTCGCCCTCGACTGCGGGGCCGAGCTGACGGTGGTGATCCCCAGCGGCGACTACGAGGCGTGCTTCGAGGACACCGCCGACCTGGCCCGCTACCGGCTGCTCAAGTCCCGTGCGGCCCAGGAGGTCCGGCTCGGCTTCCCGCATTCCACCGATGAGGCGTACTATGCCGCCGGCGCGTACATCGCCGACCACTGCGACCTGCTGCTGGCCGTCTGGGACGGCTGCCCGGCCCGGGGCCTCGGCGGCACCGGCGACATCGTGACGTACGCCCGTGCGCTGGGCCGGCCGGTCACCGTCATCTGGCGGGACGGGGTGGAGCGCGGCTGACCGGGCGTCAGGCCCGTCACCACATCGCGAAAAGTGACTGATGATACGTCAGGTCCGGTGCCGCACCAGCCAGTCGGTGTGCTCCGGTGAGACGATCCGCTCGGTCTCGAAGACCGCGACCGGCCACTGCCGTTCGGTGAGTGTGGTCTCCATCGCGGCCTGCATCGACTCCAGATCCTCCTCCACCAGCGAGTGCGCCGAGACCAGCGGCTGGTGGCGGCGCATCTCGTGCCAGGCGAGGCAGGCCGCCGCGGCGGCGGACAGTACCCCCGTCAGCCCGAAGGACTGCCCCACCCCGAAGGTCTGGAGCGCGCTGAGTGCGAGCGCCGGGAGCGTCAGGGCGACGACGGCACCCGACCAGAGGAGCGCCCCGCGCCGGGAGCCCAGCCGACGCCTGCGGTACCAGCGGCGCTGCTCGATCAGCCGGTCCCGTACATAGGTCTCCTTGCGGACGGTGTACGCCTTGCCCCGCAACTCCCGCATGGACTCCGTGATGAGGCCGTCCCCGGCGTCCGCCAGCTCCTCGCGGGGGTCGGCCCAGCCCACTTTCCGGAGCTCCTGGAGACCCTCCTCCAGCCGGTTGGCGAAGAGCGCCTCGGGATGGTGGGCGGAGGTGTCGAACGGTGAGCCGTGCACGGCGTAGCGCCAGCAGTTGGACTTGATGAACTCCGCCGCCGAACGGTTCAGCTGCCAGTGGGACGCGGCCTTGCGGCGGGAGGCCAGGAACGTCGTGAACAGCACGCCCAGATATCCCAGCCCGGCCAGGGCGTACAGGAGATGGACCGACTCACCGGCCTTGATCTGCCACGGCAGAGCGGCGGGCACCGCGCTCACGACGAGCAGGGCCAGCTGCCCGCGCGTGGTGTTCACGGCCTCGCGCTGCCGGGCTACGGCTATCGCGTCCGTGTGGTGGAACAGTGCCGGAAGGTCCTCGTTCCTGAAGACCATGGATCTCAGCGGCCCAGGCAGCGCCGTCATGGTCACCCCCGTCTGCTGTTGTCGGTGGGACCCCGGCCGTGTCCACGGCCGCCCCGCCCCGCCCCCGTCCGGGGCAACGAGAGTAGGTCCGGGGCCCGGGGGCGGCAAGGGCGCCGCCGGGCCGCGCGGGCCCGCGAGGGCGGACTTCGGCCACCTGCCCCGAAGGTCTTCGGGCCGGGCCGGACGTATGAGAAGGTTTCCCAATTGAACGTTCAGACCCGCGAGTTGTCGCTCCGAGTGTCCGAGTGATGGAGCGGGAACGGCTCGCGGCGGGGGAGGGGACACCGAAGTGAACGGTACGGGCGGGGAGGGCGGCCGGCCGCTCGCGGACAGCCAGCGCAGGGTGCGCCGCAGCCCGTTGCTCTTCACCGCCCCGCTGGCGCTGCTGGCCGTGCTGATCCTCGTCCTGCTCTGGGAGACCGTCCGGGCCAACGTGTCCCCCGGCGCCCGGGAGGTCTGGCCGTGGCGGCTGCAACTGCTGGACGTGGAGGCGCTCGGCAGCCTGCTGGCCGTCGCGGCCGGTGCCGTACTGGCGAGGGCGCAGTACGCCCGCACGGTCCGGCCCTATCTGGGGTGGCGCGGCGCCTGGACCACGGGTCTCCTCGCGGGGGACGCACCCGTCTGGCGGGTGGGGGTGCTGAACGGCGGCCAGCACATCGCCGTGGTCGAGAGCTGGGACTTCCAGGTGGTGCGCCGGGGCGGCACCGACGCGGAGGCCGCGCCCTGGACCGACCTCTCCGAGGCCGTCGCCACGCTCACGGCCCACGGGCTCCGCTCCGGAAAGGACTTCGAACTCGTCGCCTTCGGGCGGGGGTTCCCGCTGACCGGCACCGCGGGCTACGAGACCGTGCTGGCCGGGGCGTTCTCGCGGCGCTTCGTCGAGGAGATCGACGCGCTGCACATACGGGTGCGGGTCACGGACGTCGTGGGCGACAGCCACGAACGGGTCCTGGACTGCGTGCGCGGATCGCGCGCGGCACTGCCTCCGGACGACCCCTCCGATGTCCGGGACGGGTCTCACCCGGCCGGGTGAATGAAGGCAGGGTCCCGACTGGGGAAACGGTGTGTGACGGCTGGTCCGGCGGCGTGTGGAAGGGGCGCCGTGGCAGTAAAGTCTGCCTTTCCGGACTCTGCACATATGCAGAAACCGGCAGCATTTCTCTGTCCGGAAACAGACCATCAAAAAATCCCCGAGGACGGCCGTGAAGACCTACGGAACCACCCCCGACTTCGCCCCCGCGAAGCCCCGCACCACCCTTGCCGCAACGGACGCCCGCAGCGCCGAAGCGGCCAGGAAGATCGACCGTGTATTCGGTGCGTCGACCGGCCGTTCCCTCCGGACCTCCACCTTCAGTTCGGCCCTCTGATCCGGACCTCGAGGATGACTAGAATGGCGGAATGACAGGACCTCTGGTCCCCTTCCGTGAATTCGTCCTCAAGGTTCACAGCAGGTGCGATCTGGCATGTGATCATTGTTATGTCTACGAACACGCGGACCAGAGCTGGCGGACCCGCCCGAAGACCATCTCCGACGAGGCCGTCTCCTGGACCGCCCGACGCCTGGCCGAGCATGCGGCCACGCATGCGCTTCCCTCCGTGGCGGTGATCCTGCACGGCGGGGAACCGCTCCTGGCGGGCCCCGCGCGGCTGCGACGGGTCTGCGAGGAACTCGGCTCGGCGCTGGACGGCGTCGCCGAGCTGGACCTGCGCATCCACACCAACGGCGTCCAGCTCAGCCCCCGTTACCTCGACCTGTTCGCCGAGTTCGGCGTCAAGGTCGGCATCTCGCTGGACGGCGACCGCGCGGCCAACGACCGGCACCGCCGCTTCGCCGACGGGCGCACCAGCCACCCGCTCGTCCTGCGCGCCGTGGAGCTCCTGCGCCAGGAGCGCTACCGCCACCTCGACCTCGGTCTGCTCTGCACGGTCGACATCCGCAACGACCCGGTCGCGGTCTACGAGGCCCTCGCCGGACTCGCCCCGCCGATGGTCGACTTCCTGCTCCCGCACGCCACCTGGGACACACCGCCCCAGCGCCCGGACGGCTCCGCGACGGCGTACGCCGACTGGCTGCTGACGGTCTTCGACCGCTGGACCGAGCAGGGCCGCCCGGTGCCGGTGCGGCTCTTCTCCTCGGTGCTCTCCAGCCTCGGCGGCGGCCCCAGCCTCACCGAATCGCTCGGTCTGGCCCCCACCGACCTCGTCGTGATCGAGACCGACGGCCGGCTCGAACAGGCCGATTCCCTCAAGAGCGCGTACGAGGGTGCCGCGGCCACCGGGTTCGACGTCTTCACCCACACCTTCGACGAGGTCGCCGCCCACCCCGGCGTCCGCGCGCGCCAGCTCGGTCTGGCGGGCGTCAGCGAGACCTGTCGCCGGTGCCCCGTCGTCCGTTCGTGCGGGGGCGGGCTGTACACCCACCGCTACCGCTCCGCCAACGGCTTCGACAACCCCTCGGTCTACTGCGCGGACCTGGCCGCCCTGGTCCGGGGCATCGAGGACCGTACGGCAGCGGCCACCGAATCGGCCGCCGTCCGGGTCCCGGCCGAACTCGTCGAGGCCCAGCTGGATCTGACCCGCACCCTGCTCGCCCACCTCCACCACGAGCTCGACGGACGCGGCGGGGCCCTCTGGGACGCGGCCTGGCAGCTGGCGGAGGAGGTGGAGCGGACCGCCGGGGGCGCGGCGGCGCTCGACGCGGTGCTCTCCCACCCCTATACGCGTACGTGGCTGCTCGACGCCCTCGGTGCGGTACGGGCCGGAGGCCGGGCCGCGCTCCCGGTGGAGCGGCTCGGCGCCACGGTGGCCGCCGCCGCCGTACGGGCCGGACTCGATCTGCCCGTCCCGGTCGGCCACCGGGACGGCGTCCTGTTCCTGCCCGGGCTCGGGGCCGTACGGGTCGCGGGACCGGGCGAGCGGGGCACGGCGGTGGTCCGGGCGACCGGGACGGGGTTCCTGGTCCGGCGGGACGGGCCCGGCCCGGGCGGGGAACTGCACATCGAACTCGGCGCGGCGGACGGTCCCCGCTGGCAGCCCGTGCGGACGCTGCGTTCCGGTGGGGCGGTGCCCGCCTTCGTCCTCGACGACCTCGATCCGTACCGGGACTGCTTCGACGTCCCCCCGGCCGGGCGGCTCGGCCCGGCGGAGGCCGGTGCCTGGGCGGCGCGGATCGGTGCGGCCTGGGCCCTGCTGGAGGGGACCGTCGCCGGCCAGTGCGCCGAGGCGGCCGGGACGCTGACCACGCTGACCCCGCTCCCGCGCGCCCCGGCCGGGCCGGGGCGCCACGGGTACGGCGGGGCCGGGCTCGCGGTGACGGGGGACGCGCGGGAACTGGCGCTCGGACTGCTGAGCGGATTCCGCCGGGCGAAATTGCGGGCGCTGACCGAAGTGACGGATCTTTACGCGTCGGACGGTTCCTGGGAACATCGGACGCCCTGGTACGACGAGCCCGTTCCGTTCTCCCGGCTGCTCGCCGACACATTCGAACGTGTGGGGCTCGGCCTGTTCGAACCGCGCTTCCTCGACGGCGTACCCGAAGCCCTCGACATGATCGAAACGGCGGCCGAGCCGACCATCGACGGAAAACAACTGATCGCCGCCCTCCGCAAAGAGGCCGGTGACCCACAGGGGACATCCGGGAGGAATGGTGGCAAGGCCCTTCCGGTCACCCGGGTCATGTGTCGAACACCCTGACGGTTGACCGGAAAGCGAGGTTCAATGACCGAACGGCAGGGGGGTGGAGCGCGGTCCGCTCCGGAATGATGAATTCGCTCGCATTCCTTTCCTCATCCTCGGGTGCGAGTGCTCACACAGGACGGGGGTCGTGTGCACGCATCGACGCAGCAGCGAGCGGCGGACCATCGGCCGTACTTCTTTCTGAGCTACGCCCACACGCCCGGGCACGGCAGCGGAACGGACCCCGACATGTGGGTCGAACGCCTCTTCCGGGACCTGTGCGGCCATGTGCTGGCCATGACCGACCTCCCCGCGGGCGCGTCCCCCGGCTTCATGGACCGCGAGATACGCTCCGGCGAGGGCTGGTCGGAACGGCTCGGTGAAGTCCTCGCCACCTGCCGGGTCTTCGTCCCGCTGTTCTCGCCGCGCTACTTCGCCAGCGAGATGTGCGGCAAGGAGTGGCACGCCTTCGAGCAGCGGGCCATCCACCACCGGGCCCGCCGCAACCAGCCCGCCGAAGCGATCGTCCCGGCCCTCTGGGTCCCGGTCCCGCCGAGCCAGCTCCCGGGATCGGCCGAGCGGTTGCAGTTCAACCACCGCGACTTCGGGGAGCGCTACGTCAGCGACGGCCTCTACGGTCTGATCAAGCTCAGACTCTTCGCCCAGGAGTACGAACGGGCCGTCTACGAACTGGCCAAACGCATCGTCAGCGTCGCCGACACGGTCCGGATCGACACCGGCAGACCCGTCGACTACCGTCTCGCCCCCAGCGCCTTCGGCTCCCCGACCAGCGGGGTCGGCGCCCCCCGCCCGATGCGGATCACCATCGCCGCACCCACCCGCCACGACCTGCCCGAGGGCCGCATCGGCGACTACTACGGCGACCACCCGCAGGACTGGAACCCCTACCACCCGGCCGCCGCCCGCCCCCTCGCCTATGTGGCCGAGGAGCTCGTGCGCTCGCTCAACTACCAGGCCCGGATCACCTCGTTCGACGAGGAATCGGGGCGGACCGAGGGCAAGGCGCCGCCCAGCACCCCCGAGATCCTCCTCGTCGACCGCTGGGCCCTCCAGGACGAGGACCGCAGGCGCAGGCTCGCCGCCTTCGACGCGGAGAACCGGCCCTGGGTGACCATGGTCGTCCCGTGGAGCCGCGAGGACCACCAGAGCCGGGCGGCGGAGGCCGAACTCACCGAGAAGCTCGAAGCGACCATGCCTGCCAAGATGCGCCACGGACGGACCTTCTGCCGGGCCGCGGCCAGAGGAGTGCCCACGATGGAGGCGTTCGGCCAGATCCTGCCCCAGGTCGTCGAGGTGGCGGCCCAGCAGTACCTGAGACACGCGACGGCCTATCCGCCGGGCCCCGGCGGAGGGCACGGCGAACGGACCCGGCTGACGGGCCCCATGGGCGACACCAGCTTCACCCCCGACCCGCACGACCCTGCGACGGAAGCGGAGGACCTATGACGGCCGGTCGTGACGGGCGCATCGTCACCTTCTACTCGTACAAGGGCGGTACGGGACGCACCATGGCCCTCGCCAACACCGCCTGGATTCTCGCGGCCAACGGGAAACGGGTCCTGGCCGTCGACTGGGACCTGGAGGCGCCCGGACTCCACCGGTTCTTCCACCCCTTCCTCGAACCCGCCACCCTCGGCGCCACCACCGGTGTGATCGACCTGATCACCGAGTACGCCTGGGCCGCGACCAGCCCCGCCGAACGCGCGGAGGACTGGCACCGCGACTACGCCCGCATCCAGCCGCACGCCGTCTCGCTGACCCCGGAGGCGCTCGGCTGGGAGTTCCCGCGCGGCGGCACCCTCGACTTCGTCTCCGCCGGACGGCAGAACCGCGAGTACTCCGCGACCGTCTCCACCTTCGACTGGGACAACTTCTACGACCGGCTCGGCGGCGGCCACTTCTTCGACGCGCTGCGCGAGGACATGAAGGCCAACTACGACTACGTCCTCATCGACAGCCGGACCGGCCTCAGCGACATCGCCGACATCTGCACCGTCCACCTCCCCGACATCCTCGTCGACTGCTTCACCCTCAGCGACCAGTCCATCGACGGCGCCGCCTCCGTCGCCCGCCAGATCGCCGAGCGCTACACCGGCCGCCCCATCTCCATCTTCCCCGTCCCGATGCGCATCGACGAGGGCGAGAAGGAGAAGGCGGACGCCGGACGGGCGCTGGCCCGGCTCAAGTTCGACCGGCTGCCCCGCGATCTGTCCGGCGACGAACTCACCGCCTACTGGGGCGCGGTGGAGATCCCCTACCGCCCCTACTACGCCTACGAGGAGACGCTGGCCACCTTCGGCGACGAGTCCGGGCTCACCAACTCCCTCCTCTCCGCCTTCGAACGGCTCACCGCGGTCATCACCGGCCAGGAGATCACCTCGATGCCCCCGGTCGGCGACGAGGTGCGCCTGCGCATCCGGGACGCCTTCACCCGGCGCAGGCCGGCCCTGCCCGCCGACCTCTCCCTCAGCTATGTGGCGGAGAACCGGATGTGGGCCGACTGGATCGAATCGGTCCTCACCCGGGCCGGCTTCCGCGTCGTCCCCCGTGACGTCTCCGCCGAACGGCCCCCGCAGGAGACGGCACCCACCCCGGAGAACGCCGCCCGCACGGTGGTGCTGCTCTCCGCCGCGTACCTCAAGTCGCAGCGCGCCGTGGACGTCTGGGAGCGGGCGGTCGCCGAGGACCCGGGCGGCGGCCGACGCCTGCTGCTGCCGCTGCGGGTCGGGGACGTACGCCTGACCGCCCCGTACATCGACCGCAACCCGGTCGACCTCTTCCGGCTCGACGAGGTGCACGCCACCGCCGCCCTGATGCGGGCCCTGGACCGGCCGGTGCAGATCACCGACGGGGTCTCGCCCGGGCCCCGCTTCCCCGGCACGGTCCCCAGGATCTGGAACGCCCCGCCCCGCAACCCCGGCTTCACCGGCCGCTCGCTCGTCCTGGAGCGGATGCGCGACCAGCTCGGCGGCGGCATGGCCGTGGTCCTGCCGCAGCCCCAGGCGCTGTACGGGCTCGGGGGCGTCGGCAAGACCCAGGTCGCCCTGGAGTACGTGCACCGCTTCATGGCCGACTACGACCTGGTCTGGTGGATATCGTCCGAGCAGGCCGACGACGTGGTCGCCTCCCTCGCCGAACTCGCCGTCCGGCTCGGCGCCCAGGGCGGCGACGACATGGCGGCCGCCTCGAAGGAGGCCGTCGACCTGCTCCGGCGCGGTGTGCCCTCGGACCGCTGGCTGCTGGTCTTCGACAACGCGGACGACCCCGAACAGCTGCGCCGCTACTTCCCGCAGGGCGGCTCCGGCCACATCCTGGTGACCTCCCGCAACCAGAGCTGGTCCCAGCACGGGGACGCGCTGCCCGTCGACGTCTTCCTGAGGGAGGAGTCCATCGAGCACCTCCGGCGCCGGGCCCCGGGGCTCAGCATCGACGAGGCGGGCCAGGTGGCCACCGCCGTGGGCGACCTGCCGCTCGCCGTCGAGCAGGCGGCGGCCTGGATCGCGGAGACCGCGCCCCCCATCGGCACCTACCTCGACCAGCTCTCCCGGCAGGCGCCCCAGGTCCTCGCCCTCAACCAGCCCCCGGGCTACCCGGAGCCGGTCGCCGCCACCTGGAACGTCTCCATCGCCCGGCTGGAGGAGCGCTCACCGGCGGCGGTCCGGCTGCTCCAGCTCTGCGCCTTCTTCGCCCCCGAACCGATCTCCGCCAACCTCCTGTACAGCAAGGAGATGATCGAGGCGCTGAAGCCGTACGACCCCTCCCTCCAGGAGAAGCTGGTGCTGGGCCGGGTCATCCGCGAGATCGGCCGCTTCGCCCTCGCCAAGGTCGACCAGGTCTCCAACTCCATCCAGGTGCACCGCCTCGTCCAGGCCGTGATCAAGGCGCAGCTCAGCGAGGAGGAGCAGCGCGAGGCCCGGCACGTCGTCCACAGCATTCTGGCCGGGGCCCGGCCCGACGGCGACGAACCGATCGACAACCCGGAGACCTGGCCGCGCTTCGCCACGATCTGGCCGCACCTCGGCCCGTCCGAGGCCCGGCACTGCAAGGAGCCGGAGGTCCGCAGGCTGCTCATCGACCGGGTGCGCTACCTGTGGAAGCGCGGGGACGTCAGAACGGCGGGGACGCTCGGCAACGACCTGCGGGAGGTCTGGCTGGAGAAGCTGGGAGAGCGGGACCTCCAGTACCTCTACCTCTGCTTCCACCTCTCCAACATCCTGCGTACCCGCGGGCGGTACGTGGAGGCCAAGGAGCTCGACGAGCTGACCCTCCGGCTCCAGCGGGAGGTGCTCGGCCCCGAGCACCCGCACACGTACATGACCACCAGCGGCCTGGCCATCGACCTCGGTCTGCTCGGCGACTACGGCACGGCGATCGAGATGGCGACCGAGGCCCACGAGGGCTTCAGCCAGATCTTCCACGACTCCCACCCCAGGACCCTGGCCGCCGCCAACAACCTGGCGCTGAACCTGCGCAGTGTCGGCCAGTACGCCCGGGCCCGCGAGATCGACCAGGACGTCTACGACCTGCGCTCCCAGGTGCTCGGCCCGGAGCACCCGAACAGCCTGTCCTCCGCCATGAACCTCGCCCGCGACCTGCGCGAGGTCGGGCGGTACGAGGACTCCGTGACCCTGCTGAGCCGCGCCTACGAGAGCTTCAAGCGGACCATGGGCCGCAGCTTCCCCGCCACGCTGAGCGCCGCGAAGAGCCTCGCGGTGTCGCTGCGCAGGGCCGGGCGGCTGGAGGACGCCCGCAGGCTGACGGTGGCGACCCGGGCCCGGTACCGGGCGAAGTACACCACCGCCAACCCCGATTCGCTGGCCTGCGACCTCAATCTGGCCGCCGACCTGTTCGCGGCGGGCGAGACCGTCGAGGCGAGGAACACGGCGCAGGAGGTGGTCGACCAGTACCGGAAGGTGCCGGGGGAGAAGCACCCGTACACCCTGGCTGCGCAGAACAACCTCGCCATCTACCTGACCGGGACCGGGCAGCCGGAGGAGGCGGAGCGGCTGCTCACGCTGGTGGTCGCCTCGATGCGGGAGGCGTTCGGCCGCGAGCACCCGAACACCCTCTTCTGTGTGATGAACCTGGCCAACGCCACGGCGGACCGGGGGGACCTGGACATCGTGCTGGAGACCGAGCAGAAGCTCACCGTCCAGCTCCGCGGGGCGCTCGGCGCGCACCACCCGGAGACCCTGGCCATGACCTCGAACATGGCGGTCACGCTCGATGCGATGGGGCGCGAGGAGGAGGCGGCGCACCTGCGGTCGGAGATCGTCGTGGAACTGTCGCGGCAGCTCGGCGACGACCATCCGCTGACCCGGATAGCGCGGACGGACATGCGGTTCCGGCGCGAGCTGGAGCCGATGTCGGTGTGACGGGCACCGGGCCCGGGCCGGGCCCGTTCCGCTTGTCTCCCCGCCTCCCCGCCTCCCCGCCTCAGCCGCCGGGGGCGGCGGCCGTCACCGGCAGGTCCGGCTGGTCCCGGTCGTCCAGCAGCCAGGTGAGGATGCCGGGGAGCACGGACAGCGCGTCGAAGTGGGCCGCCGCCGGTTCCAGTACGGCGGTGGCGCCGGGGATCTGACCGGCCAGCCAGCGGGAGTGGCCGACCGGGGTGAACACGTCCTTCTCACCGTGCCAGATCATCACCCGGCCGGTGATCCCGGCCGGTTCGAAGCCCCACGGGCTGCAGAACGCGATGGCGTCGTCGATCCAGCCGTACGCCGAAGTGCGCAGCCCCTCGCGGTAGTTGCGCAGCAGCATGGACCGGATTCCCACGTCGTTGACCACCACCCGGTCCGAGTCCGTCAGCTCCCGGCGCAGATCCTCCAGCAGCCTGCCCGGGTCCTGCCGGATCTGTGCGGAGCGGGTGATGAAGGACGCGGCCAGCCCGTCCGGGTCGGCGGTGGCCGTCGAGTACGCGAGCACGTTGGAGGCGGCCATCCCCTCGAACCAGTCGAGACCGGCCGCGTCCCGGGGCGCGAGGCCCACCAGGGTGGCGGTCCGGGTGACCCGTTCGGGCATCAGCGCCGCGCACGCCAGCGCGTGCGGGGCCCCGCCGGAGCGGCCCACGACGGCGAACCGCTCCAGGCCCAGCGAGTCGGCGATCGCCCGGACGTCCTCGACGACGTCCCGGACCCGGCGGCCCTCGTGCCGGTCGCTGCCGCCGTACCCCGGGCGGTCGTAGGTGATCAGCTGGGTACGGCGCTGGTACAGGACCATGCCCCGGGGAGCGGGCCCCAGCCTGCTGCCCGGTGTCCCGTGGAGCAGGAACACCGGTCTGCCCCGGGGGTCCCCCAGCTGCTCCACCATCAGATGCCGCCCGTCCGCCACGCGCACCCGATCGCGCACCCGCGCCTCCTCAGCTCGGTACCCCGGCCGGCCCGGGCACGGTGTGCCCGGCGTGTGCTGCCGTTTCGATGATGACCCATCAGGGGCGTTACGGGGGACTCCTCGGCGGCAGGAGCTGTGACGGCGGGAAAGGCGGAGGTCCCGAGGCGCTCGTGGCGGACGATTTCCGGCTCCATCCGGACGGGCGGGGACGACATCCGGACCGGCAGGGGCGAATACCGGACAGGACTAGTCCTCACCCAGGGGCCGCCCGTCGTTGCAGCGGGTGTTCGCGAACGGGACCGACGTGGCATGACCGCGGGTAAGTGAACATGGCGCGGGTGAAGCGTCGGTGTCGTGTGCACGTCTCGAAGTCGACCTTGTGTGCTACCGGCCCCCTCGGAATAGTGGGCGCCCCATCCTCCGTGTACGGGCACCCCACTTGCTCCGTGCACGGCCCCACAGGAGGTCGAAGTTGAAGCATCGACGCATATCCAGGAAGCGCGCGACGGTGGCCGGATCGGCCGTGGTCGCCCTGGTCGTAGCGGGTTTCACGTTCCAGAGTGCGAACGCCAGTGACGACGTACCGGAGTTCACGGTCAAGACGCTCAGTGCGGACGCGGCCGGAAAGCTCGCCACCACGCTCGACCGGGACCTGGGCGCGGACGCGGCCGGCTCGTACTACGACAGCACGGCCAAGGCCCTCGTCGTGAACGTCGTCGACGAGGCCGCCGCCGAGCAGGTCCGCCAGGCGGGCGGCAAGGCCAGAGTCGTGGAGCACTCCCTCGCCGAGCTGACGTCGGCCCGGCAGACCCTCACGGACAAGGCGACGATCCCGGGCACCTCCTGGGCCGTCGACCCGGTCAGCAACAAGGTCCTGGTCACCGCCGACAGCACGGTCGACGGCGCGGCCTGGAAGAAGCTCTCGGCCGTGGTCGAGGGGCTCGGCGGCAAGGCCGAACTGAAGAAGACCGAGGGCGAGTTCAAGCCGCTCATCGCGGGCGGCGACGCGATCTTCGGCTCCGGCTCCCGGTGTTCGCTCGGCTTCAACGTGGTCAAGGACGGCGAGCCGTACTTCCTGACCGCGGGCCACTGCACCGAGTCGGTCGCCAGCTGGTCGGACAGCCAGGGCGGCCAGGCGATCGGCACCACCGAGGGCTCCAGCTTCCCGGAGAACGACTACGGCCTGGTCAAGTACACCTCGGACATCGCCCACCCCAGCGAGGTCAACCTCTACAACGGCTCCACCCAGGCGATCACCCAGGCGGGTGACGCCACGGTCGGCCAGGCGGTCGTCCGCAGCGGCTCCACCACCCAGGTGCACGAGGGTGAGGTCACCGCGCTGAACGCCACGGTCAACTACGGCAATGGCGACATCGTCAACGGCCTCATCCAGACGACGGTCTGCGCCGAACCGGGCGACAGCGGCGGCGCCCTCTTCGCGGGCGACACCGCGCTCGGTCTGACCTCGGGCGGCAGCGGCAACTGCTCCTCGGGCGGCACAACGTTCTTCCAGCCGGTCCCCGAGGCGCTCGCCGCCTACGGGGCCGAGATCGGCTGACGTACCACCGCACCAAGGAGAGGCCCCCGGCGCGCGCCGGGGGCCTCTCCCGTTTGGCTGTGCTCAGGCGGCCTGGCCGGTGGAGTCCGCCCCGGCCGGGGCGATACCGAAGGCGCGTACGGCCTGGTAGTAGGTCCAGGCGGTGCTGTTGCACGAGGTCCGCTTGGCGCCGGAGTAGGCGGCGCACACGCGCTTGAGGTCTTCGTAGAAGGCGGAGTCGATACGGGCCTTGTGGGCGGAGAACGTACCGGCGGCCTTGTAGTTCCGGTAGCCGAAGTCGTGGCGGGCGCAGGAGGTCTGGAAGGGGAAGCCGAAGGGGTTGTCGGGGGAGCTGCTGCAGTAGTCCGTGGACCAGTCGAAGCCGTACGCGGACCAGGCGCCCCGGTTGTTGCGGGCGGCGTTCCAGGCGTTGTGGCTGGAGGCGCTCGTCTGGGTCCAGGAGCTGAGCACCTGGGGCTTGTCGGCGGGGGCGGCGGAGGAGGGGGCGGCGCTGATCAGGGTGAGCGGGAGCGACAGGGCGACGGCGGCGAGCGGTGCGGTGAATCGACGACGCATGAGCGGTCTCCGTGGGGGTGGGAAGGAGCGGTCCTGGCCGTGCTCCTCGCCGGGTGGACGAGGCCGCTCCAGAATGTCGTCATGCACCTGTCATGCATAGCCGTTGAACCGACCTGACATCAGGAATGGGGCGGAACGTCGGACGGGGCCGCCGGAGAGGCGGCCCCGTGAACGGACGGTGGAGCTGTCAGACAGCCGTCGACCCGCCGGACGGCGACGGCGCCGCCGCCTCCACGCCCTTGTCGTCACGCCCGTCCCGCCTCCGCATCGACAGCAGCAGGGGCAGCGCCGTACCGGCGACCGCCCAGGCGGAGAGCACCAGCAGCGGGCCGGTGACCGCGTTGCCCCGGAAGTAGGCGATCGAGCGGGCCACCCAGGTGCCCGCGCCCGGCGGGAGGGCCGGGCCGATCGCCCGCCAGAAGTCCGGGAGCATCGGGAGCGGGAAGGCGCCGCCCGCGCTCGGGTTGCCCGCGACGACGATGATCAGGACGGCCAGGCCGATGCCGACGATGCCGGTGAGGGCCTCCAGGGCGAGCGTGGTCATGCCGACCGAGAAGACGACCAGGGCACCGAGACCGGCCAGGCCCCAGAAGCTGCCCGGCAGTGCGCCGAGGACCGGGCCGATGATGGCCGCGCCGCCGATGCCGCCGGCGATCGCGTACAGCGCCATGACCGAGGTCCGGATCACCGCGCGCTGCCGGTTGGCGGGCTTGGTCCCGGCGCTGATCGCCAGGATCGAGGCGCAGAGATAGCCGCCCACGCACCAGCCCACCACCAGGTAGAAGGACGAGAGTCCGTCGAAGTCGTCGGCGGAGGCCGGTGCCACGTCCACGGTCCGCACGGTCCGCCCCTGTTCCCCCTCGACCTGGGTGAGGAGGTGCTCCAGGGCGCTGGAGAGAACGGTCCCGCCGCCGGAGGCGACCAGGAGGGTGTCGGTCCTGCCCTGCGGCGAGACGATCAGGGCACCGTCGATCTCGCGGTTCATGATCTGCTCGCGCGCCTCGGCCTCGCTGCTCACCGTACGGGGGTCCAGCGGTCCGCCGGGGAGCCCGTCGAGCTGGGCGACGAGCTGCTGGGACATCTGCTGCGGGGCGACCACCCCGAAGGCGACGTCCGTCGGCTTCGGCTTGTGCAGTGCCCCGACGTAGGACGCGATGAACAGCAGTTGCAGTCCGAGTACGCCGATGACGAGCAGGGCGGCCCGTGGAGTGACGGCGTTCTTCACCTCGTCGACGAAAGTCATGCCCCCACCGTCCGGGCGCGGCGGTGCCCGCGCAGGCGGGGCGGGGCCGAATGGGCCAAGGGGGACGGGGCGGCGGCCGGGCGCGCGGCCGGAATCGCGGGGTTGACGCCTCTAGCCGATCTACGGTGAGGGCGCAGCAGTTTTTACCGACGCGTAACTTCCCTCCCGACCTTACTCGTGCGTAATTTGGCATGAGCACACAAAGCTTGTGGTCCGGGCCACAGGGCGCACCGCCATCGCACCTCCCTTGAGCCGCAAGGAGACCACACGATGCTGCCCTGGTTCCGTGCTGCGCGCACCCCACGCACGCGCAGCGTATTCGCCGCCCTGCTCCTCGCCGTCACCCTCCTGGTCGCCCCCACGGCGACCGCGACCGCGGCCGCCCCCACCGCCGCGGCGGCCACCTCACGTGGCTGGAACGACTACTCCTGCAAGCCCTCCGCCGCCCATCCCCGCCCGGTCGTCCTGGTCCACGGAACCTTCGGGAACTCGATCGACAACTGGCTGGGCCTCGCCCCCTACCTGGTCAACCGGGGCTACTGCGTCTTCTCCCTCGACTACGGCCAGCTCCCCGGCGTGCCGTTCTTCCACGGCCTCGGACCCGTCGACAAGTCCGCCGAACAGCTCAGCGTCTTCGTCGACAGGGTGCTCGCCTCCACCGGAGCGCCGAAGGCCGACATCGTCGGCCACTCCCAGGGCGGCATGATGCCCAACTACTACCTGAAGTTCCTCGGCGGCGCCCCCAAGGTCAACGCCCTTGTCGGTATCGCCCCCAGCAACCACGGCACCACGCTGCTCGGCCTCACCAAGCTGCTGCCGTACTTCCCCGGTGTCGAGAAGTTCATCAACGACAAGACCCCCGCCCTCGCCGACCAGGTCGTCGGCTCGCCCTTCATGACCAAGCTCACCGCGGGCGGCGACACCGTCCCCGGGGTCCGCTACACCGTCATCGCGACCAAGTACGACCAGGTGGTGACGCCGTACCGCACGCAGTACCTGGACGGACCGAACGTACGCAATGTCCTGCTCCAGGACCTGTGCCCGCTCGACCTCTCCGAGCACGTGGCGATCGGGACCATCGACCGGATCGCCTTCCACGAGGTGGCGAACGCGCTCGACCCGTCGCGCACCACCCCGACCACCTGCGCCTCGGTGATCGGCTGACACCCGGAAACGGCTGGGCCGAGGACCGCCGCCCGGTGGGGCGGGTGGCGGTCCTCGGCCCGTGTCATGACCGTCCCGCCCCGGTGTCCCGGGGCGGGAAGCGGGTCAGCGGCTGTGCCGGCCGGTCGGGGTGACGGCCCGGCGGCGCTGCGAGGAGAACAGCACGGCCGCACCGACGGCGAGGGCGGCGGCCCCGCCGATCGCGAGATAGGTGCTCGTGTCCGAACCGCCGGTCTCGGCCAGCACGTCCTTCTGACCGGCCGCGTTTGCCTGCGGGGCGTTGCCCTGCGGCGCCTCGGCCTCGTCCTCGGCCGGGGCGGCGGGAGCGGCGGAGTTGACCTTCGCCCCCGTGTTCGCGTCGTCGTCGCCGTGCCCGTTGTGCTCGACGGAGGACTTCTCGGCGCCCTTGGTGATCGCGTCCTCGGAAGGCGCGGAGGGGGCGGGAGCGGGAGCCTCTTCCTCGGCCTTCGGAGCCTCACCCGCGGGCTTCTCCTTCTGGGTGCCGCCACCGCCCGTACCGCCCGAACCGCCACCGAAGACCACGTCGGAGCAGGCGTAGAACGCCTCGGGGGAGTCGGAGCGCTGCCACACCGTGTAGATCAGCTGCCGCCCCGTCCGGTCCGGGATCGTCCCGTCGAAGACGTACGAACCGTCCACCAGCTTGGGGTCGGTGACCTCGGCGAACGGCTTCGCCTCCAGGTCCGACCAGGCCAGCGGCTTCGACGGGTCATAGCCCGCCTTGGTCATGTACAGCTCGAAGGAACCCCGGTGCGGGGCCGTGGCACGGAACTTGAAGGTGTGCTTGCCCGCCTTCACGGAGGACGCGGGCCAGTCGGCGCGCGCCAGGTCGAGCCCCCTGAACTTGTCGTTGGCCGCGCTGCACAGCTTGCCGTCCGGGATCAGCTCACGGTGCTTGCCCGCCGCGTTGGCGATGTTCACCCCGTTCCAGTCGTACAGCGCCTGCGTACCGCCCGCCGCCACCGCCGCCCTGCACGCCGCCGACACCGGGTTCTCCGGCCCCTCCGCGAAGCACGCGGACACCCGGCTCACCGGGTCGGTCAGCGAACCGTGGGCGAGCGCCGGGGTGGCGGTGAGTCCGGCCAGCGCGAGCGGTGCGAAACCGAGGGCGACGATCCCGGCGGCCTTGCGACGAGCGGTCATGGAGGGTTCTCCTTCAAAGCGGCACAACGGTGGGGCGCCGATGCGGAATCCGCCCCGGCGCTCAGCAAGCTAGCCGCTCGGAAGGGCCAAAAAGCCTGCTGGGACGGGGTGGAGGAGATTCTTATGGTCGGTTTAAGGTCCGGCTAAGTGGGCGCTCAGAAAGCTTCCCGATCCGCTGCCCGCGCCCCGTTGTCCGTGGTGGCCGAGAGCGGTTGTCAGTGGTGGCTGAGAGCATCGGAACCATGACCACGATCGACTGGGACGCGGCGGCCGAATCCTTCGACGAGGAGCCCGGGCACGGGCTCCTCGACCCCGCCGTGCGCCATGCCTGGGCCGGTCGGCTGGAGAGCTGGCTGCCCGTCATCCGCAGCGAGGTGCTGGACCTCGGGTGCGGTACGGGGAGCCTCTCGCTGCTCGCCGCCGGGCAGGGACACCGGGTCACCGCCGTGGACCGGTCGCCCCGGATGGCCGAGCTGGCCCGCGCCAAGCTCGCCGGGACCGGGGCGGAGGTGCTCGTCGGGGACGCCGTCCGGCCGCCGGTGGGGGAGCGGGCGTTCGACGTGATCGTGGCCCGGAACGTCGTCCGGCTGCTGCCCGATCCGGCGGCGGCCCTGGCCCATTGGTTCGGGCTGCTGAAGCCGGGCGGGCGGCTGCTGCTGATCGAGGGGGCGGGAAGCGGCGCCGGGCTCCCCGCCGCCCGGCTCACCGCCCTGCTCGCCCCGCACACCGAGCGCGTTCACCACGAGGATCTGGCGGGCGACGCTCGGCTCTGGGGCAAGGAGGTGGACGGTGAGCGGTACGCCCTGGTGGCCCGCGCGGAGCCGGTCCACCGGCACACCGAGGTCGTCGACGTCCATCTGATTCTGCGCCGGGGCCCCGACGTCCTGCTCGCCCGCCGCGCGGGCACGGGTTACGGGGACGGTCTGCTGAACCTGCCCTCCGGCCACGCGGAGGACGGCGAGGACGTGCGTGAGGCGATGATCAGGGAGGCCGCCGAGGAGATCGGTGTCGTGCTGGACCCCGACGAGCTGCGGGTCGCCCTGGTGATGCAGCACCGGGGGCCCGGCGGCGGGGCGCGCATGGGCTGGTTCTTCCTCGCGGAGTACGACGGGGAGCGCCCGCCGTACAACGCGGAGCCGGAGAAGTGCTCCGGGGTGGACTGGTTCCCGCTGGACGCCCTGCCCGACGACATGGTCGCGTACTGCCGTGCGGGCCTGGACGGTTACCGGGCGGGCGAGCACTTCATGATCCACTGGCACCGGGACGGCGACCCGATCGCTTACCGGCCGGACGGCGCTTCGAGGGCCGTGGCGCTGCCCGCCGCCGGGGACATCACCGGGCGGGTCCACCACATCGAGCTGTGGGTGGCGGACCTGGCCGGGGCGGAGCGCAGCTGGGGCTGGCTGCTGGGCAGGCTCGGCCACCTCCCGTACCAGCGCTGGGCACATGGCCGCAGCTGGCGGCGCGGCGACAGTTACGTGGTCGTCGAGCAGTCGCCCGACCTCGTCGACGGCAGCCACGACCGCCGCCGCCCGGGCCTCAACCACCTGGCGTTCCATGTCGCGGACCGGGCCGCCCTCGACGCGCTGACGGCCGAGGCACCCGCGTACGGCTGGCGGCTGCTGTTCCCCGACCGCCATCCGTACGCGGGCGGCGCCGGTCACCGCGCCGCCTATCTGGAGGACCCGGCGGGACACGAGGTGGAGCTGGTCACCGGCTCCGGCATCTGACCCGTGGGCCAGGGCCTTTCCGCCCCCGGTCCCGGGCCTCTCCCGGTCCCGCCGGACCCGGCCCCCTCCCGGCCACCGGCCCGGTCACTTCCAGACGGCGACGGGGTCCTCCTTCCGGTCGTCTCCGAGCCAGGCGACCTCGGTCGGTGCCGCGCTGTCGCCCTCGGCGGTGAGGTAGATGGAGCAGGATGTGTAACTCTCCCCCGCCGCCTTCTCGTTGAAGTCCGAGGAGGAGTCGTCGGCGGTGCACTTGTCGAACTTCGGCGCCTTGGAGTAGCTGAGACCGCCGTCCTTCCCGACGACGGGGGTGCCGAAGCCGGGCATGATGCTCAGCCGGGTGAGGTTCCTGCCGTCGCCGGTCACCGCGAAGTCGGGCCCCTTGACGGACCCGTCCTTCGTCTTGGTGACGCGGTAGTGAAGGTAGTACGGCGTCCGTCCGGCGTACTCCGAGGCGTCCTTCAGCACGGCCAGGTCCTTCGTGCTGCCCGCCTCCACACGCAGCACCGTCACATCGATGTCGTCACCCGTGGCCTTCTCCCCGTACCCGAGCTCCTGGCCGGAGCCGGAACAGGCGGTGAGGAGGGCGGCGGAGACGGCGAGGGGAACGGCGAGCTGCGGTCGGAACTTCACGGGTGGGTCCTCCCGGGTGGCGGTCAGGTTACTTGCGAGTATCCCGCAAGGCCGGTGAGGGCGAGGGGAATTGGGGGTGAAACCTGTATGGCAGCGGCTCCCTCGGCGCCCCCGCGGCGTCTTCCCGGCGCGGTGATCGGCCGACCGGGAGGAATCGGCCGGGCAGCAGGGAGGAATCGGTCGGTCAGCAGGGAGGAACAGGTCGGCCGGGAAGGCGCTTTCAGGCCAGCAGCCCCGTCAGCTCCCCGGCCCGGGCGAGGCGCTCCAGTTCGTCCAGGGCCCGGACCGCCTCCCCGGCCGCCGCCGGGTCGCGTCCGGCCAGGCCGCTCGCGTCGAACTCGTCCTCGTCCAGCCGCAGTACGGAGGTGCCGTCCGCCGACACCCACAGGTCCAGGTCCAGATCCTCGACCGCCAGCACCCCGTCGGCCAGGACCGCGGGGCGGGTGATGTCGCAGTACCAGCCCTTCAGCACGCCGTCACCGGTACGGACCTCCTTCACCGCGAACCACCGGTCCCGCCAGTAGTGCTCGGTGAGGACATCGCCCGGCTCGAACCGGACGAAGCCGAAGTCCCGCACCCCGGGCGCGGCCCACGGTGCCCGCACGGAGACCCGGGTGCCGTCGTCCCGGACCAGCTCCGCCGGGTACCTGATCTTGACGCGGCCCGCCTTGGTCAGGGTGACGGCCACGCTCTCGCCGCCGGGCGCGCCGGGGTCAGGGAAGGATGCGGACATGGCGGACTTCCGTCGCGCAGATCGTGTAGCCGAACCATTCGTTGACGGCCAGCATCGGGCCGTTGTCCGCGTCGTTGGAGGTGTACGCGTCCGTGTACCCGGCCGCCCGTGCCCGGTGCAGCGAGTCGTTCTTCGCCAGCTTGGCCAGGCCCTGCCCCCGGAAGTCCCGCAGGGTCCCGGTCATGGAGCTCAGATACGTCCGCTCCCCGTCGGTGGTGGCCGCGCTGAACGCCGCCACCCCGCCGTCCACCAGCACCACCGAGGTCAGCTCCTGGTCGAAGGCCGGGTGCCGCCAGATGTTCGTCAGCCAGTCCTCGTAGTCGTCCAGCTCGATCGGGATGTCACCCGGCTCGTCGGCCGTCACCTCGACGTCCGCGTCGAACAGCGGCCGGGGGTCGTCGGCGAAGTCGGCCCCCGTCCTCAGCTCGGCGCCCGCCGGGACCTCCTGGAGCGGCGGCAGGGAACCGCCCGCCAGGTCCAGGCGCTGGAAGTGGGCGGAGCGGCTGGGGCGGTAGCCCCGGTTGCGGGCGAACTCCAGGCTCTCCGGGGTGTCCATGACCCACGCGTACAGCGAGGTGGCCCCGGCCTCCATCAGGTGCTCCTCCGCCGTGCTCAGCAGCAGCGAGCCCGCCCCGCGCCGGGTGCGGCCGGGGAGCGTGTGCGGGGTGAAGTACCCCTGCCCCGGCTCCGCGCTGTCATGGGCGATGCCCGCCTGGGCCGTGGCGATGATCTCCCCGTCCTCCTCGGCGACCAGCAGCCGGTAGTGCCGGTCCGGATGGGAGTGGGCCAGGTCGTGGAGGACCTGCTCGGGGGTGGCCACCAGGTAGGGGACCGAGGCCCGGCGGACACGGGTCCACGCCTCCGCGTCGGACGGCCGGAAATCTCGCACGATCACAGTCATGCGGGGGACAGTAGGCGCAGCCGGTACCCGGGCGCCTCCTCTTTTTCCGTCCGTGAAAGAGGCCCCCGGGGGAGATCCGTGGGGGAGAATCGGCCCGTGACTGAGAAGATCGTCCTGGACCCGGACTCCGGTATCGCCCCGTACGAGCAACTGCGCACCCAGCTCTCCGAACTGGCCCGCTCCGGCGCGCTTCCGGTCGGCCACCGGCTCCCGACCGTACGCGGCTTCGCCGAGGAGCTGGGCCTCGCCGCCAACACCGTGGCCAAGGCGTACCGCGCGCTGGAGGCCGACGGCGTGATCGAGACCCGGGGACGCAACGGGACCTTCATCGCGGCCGCCGGGGGAGCGGCCGAGCAGAAGGCCGCCGCGGCGGCGCAGAGCTACGCGGAGGCCGCCCACCGGCTCGGGCTGCCCCGGGACCGGGCGCTGTCGCTTGCGCAGGACGCGGTACGGGCCGCGTACACGCGCTGAGGAACCCGCCGCCCTCGGGCGGGGCCCACCCCCGCCCGGAGCCGCCCCGAAACCACCCCCCGACCCCCCGAAGCCGCGCCCCCGCGCTACAGATACAGCCCCGCGTCCGCCCCCGCGTCCTGCTTCGGCACCGACGCGGGGCCGATGCCCCGGCGCAGCGCGTACAGCTCGGCGAGCGAGCTGCCCTCCCGGTTCACGCCCTCCTCCGTGCCCAGCCAGGCCACCGACTCCTGGCGGGTCAGCGGGCCGACCTCGATCCGGGCCAGGCAGCGCCCCGGCCGGACGACCGCCGGGTGCAGCCGTTCCAGGTCCTCGTTGGTGGTGACTCCCACCAGCACGTTCCGGCCCTGGCCGAGCAGACCGTCCGTCAGGTTCAGCAGCCGGGACAGGGCCTGGCCCGCCGTGTGCTTGGCCTCGCCCCGGATCAGCTCGTCGCAGTCCTCCAGGAGGAGCAGCCGCCACCGGCCCTTCTCCGTACCGTCGTCCTCGCCGATCGCGATGTCCATCAGATAGCCGACGTCGTTGAAGAGCCGCTCCGGATCGAGTACGCAGTCGACCTGGCACCAGTCGCGCCAGGACCGGGCCAGGGTGCGCAGCGCGGACGTCTTGCCGGTGCCGGGCGGTCCGTGCAGCAGGAGCAGCCGGCCCGCGATGTCGTCCGGGGTGACCTTCATCAGCCGGTCCATGGCATCGGCCACCGGGGCGGTGTAGTTGGGGCGGACCTCGTCCCAGCTCCCCGCGGTGATCCGCCGGGTGGTGCGGTGGGGGCCGCGGGTGGGGGAGACGTACCAGAAGCCCATGGTGACGTTGTCGGGCTGCGGCTCCGGTTCGTCCTTCGCGCCCTCGGTCGCCTGCCCGAGGACCTTCTCCGCCAGCTCGGCACTGGTCGCGGTGACCGTGACGTCCGCGCCCTGGCTCCACCGGGAGACCAGCAGGGTCCAGCCGTCGCCCTCGGCCAGTGTGGCGCTGCGATTGTCGTCCCGGGCGGTCCGCAGCACCGAGGCGTGCGGGGGCAGCAGGGTCGCCCCGGTCCTGACCCGGTCGAGGGAGGAGCTGTGGGAGTACGGCTGCTCACCCGTCGCGAAGCGGCCGAGGAAGAGCGCGTCGATGACGTCGGAGGGGGAATCGCTGTCATCGAGGGTGAGCCGGATCGGCAGGGCGGACGCGGGGCTGGTGGCGGACATGGCGCCCATGATCCGGTACGGGGCCGCCCCGCGCACCCAGGTTTCGTACCCCTCCCGTGTGACGTACCGGCACCGGCGCGTCAAGGCGCGTCCGTTGAACTCCAGGGGGCGGGCGGAAGCACTCATCACTTATTTTTGGCATGAACACTTCCAGGCAGGCCGGTGCGCTGCTACTACGGAGTAGCGCAGATACCCCCTGCTCAAGGAGTCCCCCATGAAAATGTCCAGACTCGTGGCGTTCTCGTCCTCGCTCCTGCTCGGTGCCGCTCTCGCCCTGACCGGCGCGGGGATCGCGAACGCCGACGCGTCCGCCAAGGCCGTCGACTACGTCGCCCTCGGCGACTCGTACTCCTCCGGCGTCGGAGCCGGCAGCTATGACAGCGCCAGCGGCAACTGCAAGCGCAGCACCCGCGCCTTCCCCCGGCTCTGGGCCAACGCCAACTCCCCCTCCACCTTCGCCTTCACCGCCTGCTCGGGTGCCAGGACCAACGACGTCACCGGCAGCCAGCTCGGACCGCTCAACGCTTCCACCGACCTCGTCTCGATCTCCGTCGGCGGCAACGACGCGGGCTTCGCCGACGTCATGACGACCTGTGTCCTCCAGTCCGAGGCCACCTGCCTCAACCGCATCGCCACCGCCCGCGCCTACGTCGACTCCACCCTGCCCGGCCGGCTCGACTCCGTGTACTCCGCCATCAAGGCCAAGGCCCCCTCCGCCCGGGTCGTCGTCCTCGGCTACCCCCGCTTCTACCAGCTGAGCGGCTCCTGCGTGGCCGGGCTCAGCGAGCGCGAGCGGGCCGCCATCAACGCCGCCTCCGACCATCTGAACACTGCCACCGCCAAGCGCGCCGCCGACCACGGCTTCACCTTCGGTGACGTCAGGACGACCTTCACCGGACACGAGATCTGCTCCAGCAACTCGTGGTTGCACAGCGTGAACTGGCTCAACATCGGTGAGTCCTACCACCCCACCGCCGCCGGGCAGTCGGGCGGCTATCTGCCCGTCTTCAAGTCCGCTGCCTGACAGGTGAGTTGATCTGTCCGCCGTTCTCCTGCGCGGGAGGTCCCGGCTGCCGGGGCCTCCCGTCCCACCGAAAAAACCATCCGAACTGTCCGTAGTCGCCCGGGAATCGGGCGAATTCGGTAACTGGTCGTCAACCTCCGTAAGTGTGTGCTCGATCCTGCGGGCGGGATACCCGTGTGTCACCGTGGGGCGATAGGGTTAACCTGCCCGGACCGGGTGCCCTCGTACGGGTGGGGAGTGACATGGAACAGATAACGGTGCGGAGCAGGCCGCGGGTGCCTGCCATCACATGCGGAAGCGGTGCGACCAGTACGCGCCTCGACCGCCATCTCGCGGTGCTCGGCGGCCCTGTCGTCCCGCAGCGCGAGGCGGCGGAAGCTACGCTGCTGATGCGCGAGCTGACCTCGCGTGATGCCGCGCACACCCGCCGGAGCAGGAGCGCCCGCGTGTCGCTCTTCGCCCCGCTGCGGCGACTGCGGCGTTCGCTCTTCGGCAGCCGCCGCTGACCGACGTACGTCAGTACGGGGCCGGCCCACCGCTCGGGGCGGCCCACTCCCTGGGCCGTTCACCCGCCGGGTGGCTCACCCTCCGGACGGCTCAGGCGATCACCCCGTCCCGGCGCAGCGCCGACGTCTGCTCGTCCGTCATCCCCAGGGCTCGCAGCAGCGCGTCGGTGTGTTCACCCAGCGCCGGTACGGCACCCATCGAAGGTTCCGGGCCGCCCGGCAGGACGACCGGCGGCAGCAGCGCCCGCAACGGCCCCACCGGTGACTCCACTTCCCGCCACCGGTCCCGCGCCGCGAGCTGCGGGTGCGCCGCCACATCGGCCACTGTGTTCAGCCGGGCGCAGGCGATCCCCGCCGCCTCCAGCGCGTCCAGTGCCTCCCGCCCCGTCAGCCGGGCCAGCGCCCGCCCCACCGCCTCGTCGGTCCGCTTCCGGTTGGCGGTCCGCGCGGTGTTCGTCGCGAAGTCCGGGTCGTCGGCCAACTCCGGCTCCCCGAGGACCTGTTCGGCGAGCCGCCGCCACTCCCGGTCGTTCTGCACGGAGAGCAGCACCTGTTCGCCGTCCGCCGTGCCGTACGCGTCGTACGGCGCGATCACCGAGTGCGCCAGCCCGGTACGCGGCGGGGTCGCGGACCCGTGCATCCCCTGGTGCAGCGGGTGCCCCATCCACTCGGCCAGCGCGTCCAGCATGGAGACCTCCACCGGCCCGCCGCGCCCGGTCGTCCCGCGCCGCAGCAGCGCCGCCAGCACCCCGGAGAACGCGTACATGGCCGCCGCGATGTCCGCCGCCGGAATGCCCGCCTTCACCGGCCGCTCGGCGGTCCCGGTCACCGAGACCAGGCCCGCCTCGCACTGCACGAGCATGTCGTAGGCCCGCTTGTGCGCGTACGGTCCGCTCTCCCCGTACCCGGAGATGTCCACGGCCACCAGCCGCGGGTGCGCCGCACAGAGCGTGGCGGCGTCCAGCCCGAGCCGGGCCGCCGCGCCCTGGGCCAGGTTCTGGACGAACACATCGGCCCCGGCGACGAGTTCCCGTACCACCGCCAGCCCGCGCGGGTCCTTCAGATCGACCGCCAGCGACTCCTTGCCCCGGTTGCACCAGACGAAGTGCGAGGCCAGCCCGCCCGCCGCCGTGTCGTATCCGCGCGCGAAGTCACCGCCGTCCGGGCGCTCCACCTTGATGACCCTGGCCCCGAGGTCGGCGAGCTGACGGGTGGCGAAAGGGGCCGCGACGGCCTGCTCGACGGCCACCACGGTGACGCCGTCGAGGGGGAGCGGGACGGGGAGGGGGCCGGAAGGCGGGAGTGGCTGAGTGCTCATGGGCCGTGCTTACCCTGCCGACCGGGCCTCTCGCCACCTCACGTCCACGGGGCGGCACGGACCGCCCGTCCTCACAGCAGGGCGAACTGCCCCTCCGGTCCCTCCTCCTGGTGGCCCAGCACCGAGGCGGGCAGCCGGGCGGAGTCCGGGACCGGCAGCACCCCGGCCGCCCGCAGCTCCTCCCGGGTGATCAGGGGCGCCCGCTCCAGCCGGGCCCGCAGCTCCTCCTGCCGGGGCCGCAGGCCGTCCAGGAGCGCCAGTACGGAGATGAGCTCCAGCAGCTCCGAGGTCCACTCCCGGGTCCAGCCGCGCGCCCCGACCGTATCGAGCCCGTCCGCCTCCGCCCCTTCGGGCACCGCGCCCACCGCTGCCGCCGCCCGGCGCCCGAACCAGAGCTCCAGCACCCGTACACCGCTCACCGTGAACTCCCAGGCCCCCGCCGGTACCGGCGAGATCCGGCCATCGCCGATGACCAGGGCCTCGGCCTCCGCGTCGTAGGACACCGCGTCCGGCCGGGCCGGGAGCGCCGCCCGCACATAGGGCCTGCGCCCGCCCGGCAGCCGGGGGCGCTCCCCGTCCCGGGCCCCGCGCAGCTGGGTGCGTACCAGCTCCCGGCCGAGCGCCACCCCCGCCTCCCACACCTCGGCGTCGGCGGGCAGCGGGACCCGGCAGCCGGACGGGGAGGGCCGGGCGGCGGCCAGGGCCCAGGCCAGTACGGACTCGGGGGCGGGGCCATCGACGCCCAGCCGGGCGCGCAGTACGGCCGGAAGACCCGGCGCCAGATTGGGGTCGGTGGCGCCGGGCCGCCGGTACAGCGGGCGGATGCGGCCCGGCCGTCCGGCGGGGGAGTGCCCGTCGGGGAGCAGGTGGCTCACCGACAGGGCGGGCCCGCCGGCCCGGGGCACGTAACCGTGCTCGACCGCGAAGAGCTGCCGCCCGTCGCCGACCCGCCACAGCTCCGGGCGGGCCGCGTCGATCAGCCGGTGGTCGGGGAGCAGCCACTGCTCGTCGAACGGTCCGTGCAGAATCCGTACGGGATCGGGGCAGGCGCCCGGCTCACGGGCGAAGCGGCCCGTCCCGGTGGACTGGCCGGGCAGCGCGGCGACCGGGGTGTGCGGCGTACGGGAACGGGTCGGGCGGAACAGCCGGTCCCGCTCGGCCCCCTCGGCGGCGGCCAGCCGCTCCCAGCGGGCCCGGAGCGCGGCGGGATCGGGGCCGCCCACCCAGGAGCGGCCGGTGCGCAGGGGCCGCACCGACCACGGCATCAGCTCGTCCAGCTCCATGGACCCGGCGTCCGCGTTCGCGCCCTCGCCCGATCCGGCCGCTGCCGCCGTCCTGCGCGCTGCCACCGAGCCGTCCTCCCCGGTCCGCCGACCCTGTCCGTCACCCCTGCCCACCGGTCGCATCGTAACGGCGGGGCCGGGCGCCCGGGGCCGGAGCCTAGTGCGCCTCCACCGTCACGGAGAACGAGAACCGGTCGCCCCGGTAGCGGATGCGGGCCACATCCACCACGCGCCCCTCCTCGTCGTACGTCACGCCCGTGTAGTGCAGGATCGGGCTGAGCAGCGGGACCTCGAGGAGCTCGGCGGTGACCGGGTCGGCGAGCCGGGCCTCCACCGTGTCGGTGATCCGGGAGATCCTGACCCCGACGCCGTCGCGCAGCACCTTGGTCATCGGCCAGCGTCCGAGGTCGGCCACGTCGATGCGGGCGGCGACATCGGGGCGCACCGCGTTCTCCGCCCAGTTGGTCGGCTCACCGCTCTCGCCGTCGCGGCGCAGCCGCCGGTAGCTGACCACCTCGGCGCAGTCCGGGAAGAACTCCGCGAGATCGCCCGGCACCGGCACCGTCCCGTGGCCGAGAACCGTCGTCGCCTCCCCGGACTGCTGGGCGACGATCGCGTCGACCGAGCCCAGCAGCCGGACCGGGGAGACCCGCCGGGCGCGCGGCTCGATGAACGTGCCCCGCCGCCGGTGCCTGCTGATCAGCCCCTCCGCCTCCAGCTCCTTGAGCGCCTGCCGCATGGTGAGCACGCTGACCCCGTAGTGCGCGGCGAGCTGCTCCTCGGTGGGCAGCCGGGGCGAGGCGTCCTGCGGGCGGCCGAGTATGGAGGCCCGCAGCGACTGGGAGACCTGGTACCAGAGCGGCAGCTTCCGGTTGAGGACGAGGGAGTCGGGCGCGAAGGCGGGGGGCTGCGGCCGGTCCACCGGGGGCAGCCGGGGGCCGGGCGCGGACGCGGGATCGGGCATGGGCGTGGGCCCGGACCTGGGCCCGGAAGCGGACTCCGTCCGGGCGCCCGCGTCGCCGTGCGATGCGGGGCTCACCCCGGACGTGGCTCCGGCCTCGGACCCCGACCCGGCCCCTGCCCTGGCTCCGGACCCGGACCCGGCCTCGGCTCCGGACCCTGCTCCCGCTCCGGACCCCACCCCCGCCCCCGCGTCCCCACGGCCTCCCGCCCCGGTCGTCGTCTCATGGCTCTCTATCACGTCGTCCCCGTCCCGTCCTCCGGGCCCCTCCGCCGCCCGGCCTGTTGCCTGGCCTGTCCCTACGGCCGGAAGTTGCGGCTCAGACCCTGCCACACGTCGTCGTAGCCGCGCTGGAGGTGGTCGGCACCGGCCGCCTGCGCGGTCGCCGTGACGGGCCAGCGGGTCTCGAACATGAACGCCAGACCGTCGTCGATCTTCTGCGGCTTCAGCTCCGCCGCGCTCGCCCGGTCGAAGGTCTCGCGGTCCGGTCCGTGCGCCGACATCATGTTGTGCAGCGAGCCGCCGCCGGGTACGAAGCCCTCCGCCTTCGCGTCGTACGCGCCGTCGATCAGCCCCATGTACTCGCTCATCACGTTCCGGTGGAAGTACGGCGGCCGGAAGGTGTCCTCGCCGACCAGCCAGCGCGGCGCGAAGACGACGAAGTCGACACCGGCCAGACCGGGGGTGTCGGACGGCGAGGTGAGCACCGTGAAGATCGAGGGGTCGGGGTGGTCGTAGCTGATCGAGCCGATGACGTTGAACCGGCGCAGGTCGTAGACGTACGGGGTGTGGTTCCCGTGCCAGGCGACCACGTCGAGCGGCGAGTGGCCGTACGTCGCCGACCAGAGGTTCCCGCAGAACTTGTTGACCACCTCCACCGGCCGGTCGTCGTCCTCGTACGCGGCGACGGGGGCGAGGAAGTCCCGGGCGTTCGCCAGGCCGTTGGCGCCGATCGGCCCCAGGTCCGGGAGCACGAACGGGCGGCCGTAGTTCTCGCAGACGTACCCGCGTGCGGTCTCGTCCAGCAGCTCCACCCGGAAGCGGACACCGCGCGGGATCAGCGCGACATGGCCCGGTTCGGCGCGCAGCAGGCCCAGTTCGGTACGGAGCAGCAGGCCGCCGCGCTCCGGGACGATCAGCAGCTCGCCGTCGGAGTCGCTGAACACCCGGTCCACCATGGAGGAGTTGGCGTGGTAGAGGTGGATCGCCATACCGGTCCGCTGCGCCGCGTCCCCGTTGCCGCCCAGGGTCCACAGCCCGCCGACGAAGTCCGTGCCCGGCGCGGGGGCGGGGAGCGGGTTCCAGCGGAGCCGGTTCGGGTCCGGTACGGACTCGGTGAAGGGCGCCGTGCGCAGGCCGCCGTTGTCGGTCCGGGTGAAGGCCGGGTGCACGGCGGAGGGGCGGATGCGGTAGAGCCAGGAGCGGCGGTTGTCCGCGCGGGGCTCGGTGAAGGCGGAGCCGCTCAGCTGCTCCGCGTAGAGGCCGAGGGGGGCGCGCTGGGGTGAGTTCCGGCCGTGCGGCAGCGCCCCCGGAACCGCCTCGGAGCTGTGCTCGTTGCCGAAACCGGAGGAGTACGTCAGCCCCTCCGCCGTCTTCCTCGCCTGCTCGATACCGCTCATCCCGCACTCCCGGTGCCCATGAAGCCCTCGAATCCGCCGGACAACGAATCCTATGGAACACCGTAGGAATAAGGGATGGGGCGCGTCAACGGCATGCGGCGCGCCATTCGGGGGCCTTGGTGGTCCCTGCGGGGCGGCCACGGGGTGCGCCGGGCGGTCGAGGGGGCATCGCGGGGCGGCCGAGGGGGCATCGCGGGGCGGCCGAGGGGGCGTCGCGGGGCGGCCGAGGGGTGTCGCGGGAGGTCCCCGGCGGTCCGCCGGAGGGCCACGGCATCATGGGTCCGTGCCCCACCCGAACCCGAACCTCCGCCGCGCCCCCGTGCAGCAGCGCAGCGCCGACCGGCTCGCCCGGATACTCGACGCCTGCGCCGGACTGCTCGACGAGACCGGCTACGAGCAGCTCTCCACCCGTGACGTCGCCCTGCGCGCCGAGGTGCCGATCGGCTCCGTCTACCGCTTCTTCTCCAACAAGCGGGCCCTCGTCGACGCCCTCGCGCTGCGCAACCTGGACCTCTACGCCGAGCGCATCACCGACCGGCTCGCGTCGATCCCCGCCGACGACTGGCGCGGGGCCATCGACGCGGTACTGGACGAGTACCTGGCGATGAAGCGGACCGTGCCCGGCTTCGCCCTGGTCGACTTCGGGCCCCCGGCACCCGCCGAGGAGACGTCGGACGACGCCAACCGCCGCCTCGCGGGCCGGCTCGGCGAACTCCTCGCCGGGCATCTGGGCCGCGACCCCGGTCCGGAGCTGCTGCGGGCCATCCTGGTGAGCGTGGAGGCGGCGGACGCGCTGCTCCAGCTCGCCTTCCGTACGGACCCGTCGGGCGATCCGGCGATCGTCGCCGAGACCCGGACGCTGGTACGGGCGTACCTCGCGCAGATCCTGGACTGAGGGGGGCGGGGGCGTCGGCCCGCCGCCTCAACTCCAGGATCTGCCCGCCTTCCCGCACCTCCCCACCATGCGTACCGGTCGGTATGCTCGCGGTGCCGTCAGCGCCGTCACCCCGCCGTGCCGTCGCACCGCCGCCGCCCGGGGAGGGCCCATGTCCCACGACTCCCGTACCGCACCGCGTATCTGCCCCCTCTGCGAAGCCACCTGCGGCCTCACCCTGACCATCGAGGGGACCACCGTCACGGGTGCGCGCGGCGACCGCGACGACATCTTCAGCCGGGGGTTCATCTGCCCCAAGGGGGCGTCCTTCGGGGGCCTGGACGCCGACCCCGACCGGCTGCGCGCCCCGCTCGTGCGCGACGGGGACGGCGAGCTGCGGGAGGCGTCCTGGGACGAGGCGTTCGACCGGATCGCCGCCCGCATACCGGCCCTGACCGAGGCCCACGGCCCGCAGGCCGTCGGCGTGGTGCTCGGCAATCCCAACGTCCACACCATGGCGGGCGCCCTCTACCCGCCGCTGCTGCTCGCCGCCCTGCGCACCCGCAACGTGTTCACGGCGAGCACCCTGGACCAGATGCCCAAGCACGTCTCCAGCGGGCTGCTCTTCGGTGACGCGCACGCCATCCCCGTACCGGATCTCGACCGCACCGACCACCTCCTCCTGATCGGCGCCAACCCGCTGGAGTCCAACGGCAGCCTCTGTACGGCCCCCGACTTCCCCGGCCGCCTCAAGGCGCTGCGCCGACGCGGCGGCACCCTCACCGTCATCGACCCGCGCCGCACGCGTACCGCCCGCCTCGCCGACCGGCATGTGGCGATCCGGCCGGGGGCCGACGCGCTGCTGCTCGCCGCGATGGCCCACGTCCTCATCGAGGAGAAGCTCGCCGACCCCGGACCGCTCGCCGAGCACCTGGAGGGCCTCGACGAACTCACCGCCGCCCTGGCCGACTTCACCCCGGACGCGGTCGCCGCCGCCTGTGACGTGGACGCGGCCACCGTCACCGCCCTCGCCCGCGAACTGGCCGCCGCCCCCACCGCCGCCGTGTACGGGCGGATCGGCAGCTGCACCGTCGAGCACGGCACCCTCGCCAGCTGGCTGGTGGACGTCCTCAACATCCTCACCGGCAACCTCGACCGCCCCGGCGGCGCGCTGTTCCCCCTCTCCGCGACGGCCCGCGCGCCGCGCAAGCGCGCCCCGGGAACGCGTACAGCCACCCCCGGCAAGGGCTTCGCCCTCGGGCGCTGGGCGAGCCGGGTCTCCGGCCACCCCGAAGCCAAGGGCGAACTCCCCACCGCCGCCCTCGCGGAGGAGATCGAGACACCCGGCGAGGGCCGTATCCGCGCCCTGATCGTGCTCGCCGCCAACCCCGTCCTCTCCGCCCCCGACGGCGACCGGCTCGACGCCGCCCTCGCCGGTCACCTCGACTTCATGGTCAGCGTCGACCCGTATCTGAACGAGACCTCCCGCCACGCGGACGTCGTCCTGCCCCCGCCGCCGCCCTCCCAGAGCGCCCACTTCGACTTCGCGTTCAACTCCTTCGCCGTACGCAACCAGGTCCGCTACACCCCCGCCCCCGTCCCCCTGGAGGACGGGCGGATGGACGAGAGCGAGATCCACGCCCGGCTGGTCCTCGCGGTGAGCGGGATGCACGGCACCGCGCCCTCCGCCGTCGACGACCTGGCCATCACCGCCACGCTCACCAGGGCGGGCGCTCCGGCCGCCCTGGCCGCCGAACTCACTGGCGGCAGCGGCCCCGAACGCCGCCTGGACCTCATGCTCCGGCTCGGCCCGTACGGACTGACGCTGGAGGAACTCCTCGCCCACCCGCACGGTATCGACCTCGGCCCGCTCAGGCCCCGCGTCCCGGAGATCCTGCGCACCCGCTCCGGCCGCGTCGAACTGCTCCCCGCCCCCATCGCCGCCGATCTGCCGCGCCTGCGCCGGGCGTTGGGGGACCGGCCCGCCCCGCTCGTCCTCGTCGGCCGCCGCCATCTGCGCTCCAACAACAGCTGGATGCACAACGTCGGTTCGCTCACCGGCGGTTCCAACGTCTGCACCCTCCAGATCCACCCCGACGACGCGGCCCGGCTCGGGCTCGTGGACGGGACGACCGTACGGATCGAGTCGGCGGGCGGCGGGATCGAGGCCCCGGCCGAGATCACGGACACCGTACGCAGCGGAGTGGTGAGCCTCCCGCACGGCTGGGGCCACAGCCGCCCCGGCACCCGGATGTCCGTGGCCGCCGCCACCCCCGGGGCGAACGTGAACCAGCTGCTCGACGGCACGCTCCTGGACCCGCTGTCGGGGACGGCGGTGCTCAATGCCATCCCGGTCACGGTGACGCCGTCCGGCTGACCTCATCTCCTCCGCCCCCACCGTCTCTGGCGCCACCGCGTTGACCTGGGGTTTTGCTCGTATTGCTCACGCGTCAACGTCTTGTTAACTCTTCGGAGCCGCCCCTAACGTCGTCCGGGCCGACCGCCGGGACCGGTGGGAGTTCAAGGACGAACGTGAGGTATCCCCCATGCTGACCATCCTCGGCTTCGCCATGATCGCGACCTTCCTGGTCCTGATCATGACGAAGAAGATGTCGCCGATCGCGGCGCTGGTACTGATCCCCGCACTGTTCTGTGTCGCCGTCGGACAGGGAGCGCGGCTCGGCGACTACGTCCTCGACGGCGTCGGCAACCTGGCGCCGACCGCCGCCATGCTGATGTTCGCCATCGTCTACTTCGGCGTGATGATCGACGTCGGCCTCTTCGACCCGATCGTCCGGGCCATCCTGCGGTTCTGCAGGGCCGACCCGATGCGGATCGTCGTCGGTACGGCGGTGCTCGCCGCGATCGTCTCGCTGGACGGCGACGGCTCCACCACGTTCATGATCACCGTCTCCGCGATGTACCCGCTCTACAAACGCCTGAAGATGAGCCTGGTCGTGATGACCGGGGTGGCGGCCACGGCGAACGGCGTCATGAACACCCTTCCCTGGGGCGGCCCCACCGCCCGCGCCGCGACCGCGCTCAAGCTGGACGCCTCCGAGATCTTCATCCCCATGATCCCGGCGCTCGCGGTCGGACTGCTCGCCGTGTTCCTGCTGGCGTACGTCCTCGGCCGCCGCGAGCGCAAGCGCCTGGGCACGCTCACCCTGGACGAGGCGCTGGTACGGGAGCCGGAGCAGGAGACCGTCCTGGCGGGCGCCGGCGGTACGGGCGAGGACCGTCCGCGCAAGGGCTCCGGCGGTACGGGCTCGGCGGACCTCACGCAGGACGGTGACGATGACGAGGCGGAGTTCCAGGGCCTCGACCCGAACCGCTCCACCCTGCGGCCCAGGCTCTACTGGTTCAACGCCGGTCTGACCGTCGCCCTGCTGACCGCCATGATCATGGAACTGCTCCCCATCCCGGTGCTCTTCCTCCTCGGCGCCGCCCTCGCCCTCACCGTCAACTTCCCCCACATGCCCGACCAGCGGGCCCGGATCGCCGCCCACGCCGACAACGTCCTCAACGTCTCCGGCATGGTCTTCGCCGCCGCCGTCTTCACCGGCGTTCTGACCGGCACCGGGATGGTCGAGCACATGGCCGACTGGGTCGTCGGAGCCGTCCCCGACGCGATGGGCCCGCACATGGCCGTCGTGACCGGGCTGCTGAGCCTGCCGCTCACCTACTTCATGTCCAACGACGGCTTCTACTTCGGTGTCGTCCCCGTCCTCGCCGAAGCAGGTGCGGCCCACGGGGTCTCCCCGCTGGAGATCGCCCGCGCCTCCCTGGCCGGTCAGGCCCTGCACATGTCCTCGCCGCTGGTCCCCGCCGTGTACGTCCTGGTCGGCATGGCGAAGGTGGAGTTCGGCGACCACACCCGGTTCACGGTGAAGTGGGCGGTGCTCACCTCGCTGGTGGTGCTCGGGGCGGGCATCCTCTTCGGCACGATCTGATGGTGGCCCTCGTACTGATCCCTCTCGTCATCCCTGGACACCCTCTGATGGACACCTCCTGATGTTTTCCGCACCGCGACCCGGACCCGGCCGGGGCTGGCTGCTGCGCCTCGTCATCGCCTTCGCCTTCGCGCAGGGGGCGGTGTCGATGGCGCGGCCCGCCGTCTCCTACCGGGCCCTCGCGCTGGGCGCGGACGAAGGGACCGTCGGTGTCATCGCCGGGGTCTACGCCCTGCTTCCGCTGTTCGCCGCCGTCCCGCTCGGCCGCCGCACCGACCACGGCCGGTGCGCGCCTCTGCTGCCGGTCGGCGTGGTGCTGATCTCCGGTGGCTGCGCGCTCAGCGGCACGGTCTCCTCCCTGCCCGCGATGGCCGCCTGGAGCGGGGTGATGGGCCTCGGCCACCTCTGCTTCGTGATCGGCGCCCAGTCGATCGTGGCGCGGCAGTCGGCCCCGGCCGAACAGGACCGGAACTTCGGCCACTTCACCATCGGCGCCTCGCTCGGCCAGCTGGTCGGCCCGATCGCGGCGGGAGCGCTGATCTCCGGGGAGAGCGGTGCTCTGGTCCGTACGAGCGCCCTCGCGCTCCTCGTCTCGGCGGCGGTCTGCGCGGTCGCCCTCACCTCGCTGTGGCGCATCGAGCACCGGCGTACGCCCGGCGCTTGCTCCGGCTCCGGCCTCGGCGCCGGGCCTGCGGCCGGGAAGCCGACCGCCAAGGCCGACGCCCGGGTCCCGGTCACCACGATCCTCGGCGCGCGGGGCGTCCCGGCCGGGATCTTCATCAGCATGGCCGTCCTGTCCTCGACCGACATCCTCACCGCCTACCTGCCGGTGGTCGGTGAGCACCGGGGGATCGCCCCCGCCACCGTCGGGCTGCTGCTCAGCCTGCGGGCCGCCGCCACCATCGCCTGCCGGCTGGTGATGCCCCCGATGCTGCGGCTCCTCGGCCGGACGGCTCTGCTGACCACCAGCTGCCTGCTGGCCGGGCTGCTCTGCGCGGGCCTGGTCCTCCCGGTCCCCGTACCGGTCCTCGCCGTCCTGCTGGCCGCCCTCGGGTTCTGCCTCGGCGTCGGCCAGCCGCTGTCGATGACCACGGTGGTCCGGGCCGCCCCCGTCGAGGCCCGGTCCACGGCCCTGGCCCTGCGGCTGACCGGCAACCGGCTGGGCCAGGCCGCCGCCCCCGCCGCGGCGGGCCTGGTCGCGGGTGCGGCGGGGGCGGCGGCCCCGTTCGCCCTGCTCGGCGCCCTGCTGCTGGCGGCGGCGGGCCTCGGCCTGCGGGGCGGTGGCGCGGGCCGGACGTCCGTGCAGCCGGAGCCCACCCCCGTACCGCCCACGCCCGGTCCCGTACGTGAACGGGGTGCGCCCCGGGCCGACGCGCCCTGACCGGCTGACGGTGCGGGCCCGCGCGAGCCCGGGGGCGTACGCCTCCCGGCGTGACGGGCGTCTCCGGGGGCTCCCTGGCGTCGGAAAACTAACGGCGCTAGTTTGGGCGTTCGGGACCGTACGACAGCACGTCGGCGTCAGCACATCCCGCCCGGGAGGAAACAGCCATGAAGGCCCACGACCAGATGTACATCGGCGGCGCGTGGCGGCCCGCCGCAGGCCAGGACACGATCGCCGTCGTGAACCCGGCCGACGAGCGGCTCATCGGCCACGTCCCGGCGGGCACGGCCGAGGACATCGACGCGGCGGTCCGGGCCGCGCGCGCCGCGTTCCCCGGCTGGGCCGCCACCCCGCCCGCCGAGCGCGCCGCCCGGCTCTCCGCCCTGAGCGACGCGCTGGCGGCCCGCAAGGACGAGCTGGCCGAGACGATCACCGCCGAGCTGGGTGCGCCGCTGCCCCTCTCGCAGACGGTCCACGCGGGCCTGCCGGTCCTGGTTGCCGCCTCCTACGCCGAACTGGCCGCCTCGTACGCCTTCGAGGAGCGGATCGGCACCTCCACCGTCCTGCTGGAGCCGGTCGGGGTCGTCGGCGCTATCACCCCCTGGAACTACCCGCTCCACCAGATCGTCGCCAAGGTCGCCCCCGCGCTCGCCGCGGGCTGCACGGTCGTCCTCAAGCCCGCCGAGGACACCCCGCTCACCGCCCAGCTCTTCGCCGAGGCCACCGAGGCGGCCGGGCTGCCGCCGGGGGTCTTCAACCTGGTCACCGGTCTCGGCCCGGTCGCCGGTCAGGCGCTCGCCGAGCACGAGGGCGTCGACCTGGTCTCGTTCACCGGCTCGACCGCCGTCGGCAAGCAGATCGGCGCCACCGCCGGAGCCGCCGTCAAGCGCGTCGCCCTCGAACTGGGCGGCAAGTCCGCCAACGTGATCCTGCCCGGCGCCGATCTCGCCAAGGCGGTCAACGTGGGCATCGCCAACGTGATGTCCAACTCGGGCCAGACGTGCAGCGCGTGGACCAGGATGCTGGTCGACACCGAGCGGTACGACGAGGCCGTGGAGCTCGCGGCCCACGCCATCCTCAAGTACGCCCCCGGCGAGCGCGTCGGTCCGCTCGTCAACGCCAAGCAGCAGGCCCGGGTGCTGGGTTACATCCGCAAGGGCATGGAGGAGGGCGCCCGGCTGGTCGCCGGAGGCCCCGAAGCGCCCCTGGAGACCGGCTACTACGTCAGCCCCACCGTCTTCGCCGACGTCACCCCGGACATGACCATCGCCCAGGAGGAGATCTTCGGCCCGGTGATGTCGATCCTCCGGTACGAGGACGTGGACGACGCCCTCCGTATCGCCAACGGCACCGTGTACGGGCTCGCGGGCGCGGTGTGGGCGGCGGACGACGAGGAGGCGGTGGCCTTCGCCCGCCGGATGGACACCGGGCAGGTCGACATCAACGGCGGCCGGTTCAACCCGCTGGCCCCCTTCGGCGGTTACAAGCAGTCGGGCGTGGGGCGCGAGCTGGGGCCGCACGGTCTGGCGGAGTACCTCCAGACCAAGTCGCTCCAGTTCTGACCCCCGTAACTCCCTTCCTGTGTAAGGAGCCTGTTCGTGGTCCGCGCCGCCGTACTGCCCGCCGTCGGAGCTCCGCTGGAGATCACCGACATCGTCCTGCCGGAGCCCGCCCCCGGCCAGGTGCGCATCGCGCTCGCCGCCGCCGGGGTCTGCCACTCCGACCTGTCCCTGTCCAACGGCACCATGCGCGTCCCGGTGCCCGCCGTCCTCGGCCACGAGGGAGCCGGTACGGTCCTGGCGGTCGGTGAGGGCGTCACGCATGTCGCGCCCGGTGACGGCGTGGTCCTCAACTGGGCGCCTTCCTGCGGCGCCTGCTTCCACTGCGGGATCGGGGAGGTCTGGCTCTGCGCCGACGCGCTGAAGGGGACCGCCAACCTCCACGCCCGTACGGCCGACGGCACCGGACTCCACCCCGGCCTCAACGTGGCGGCCTTCGCGGAGGAGACCGTCGTCGCCGCGAACTGCGTGCTCCCCGCCCCCGACGGCATCCCCCTCACCGACGCCGCCCTCCTCGGCTGCGCGGTCCTCACCGGCTACGGGGCGATCCACCACAGCGCGCAGGTCCGCCAGGGCGAGAGCGTCGTCGTCTTCGGGATCGGCGGCGTCGGCCTCGCCGTCCTCCAGGCGGCCCGGATCGCGGGCGCCTCCCGGATCATCGCGGTCGACGTCTCCCCGGCCAAGGAGGAGCTCGCCCGGCAGGCGGGGGCCACCGACTACGTCATCGCCTCCGCCACCACCCCGCGCGAGATCCGCAAGCTCACCGGGGGCCAGGGCGCGGACGTGGCCGTGGAGTGCGTCGGCCGCCCCGCGACCATCCGGGCCGCCTGGGAGTCCACCCGGCGCGGCGGCCGTACGACGGTCGTCGGCATCGGCGGCAAGGACCAGGAGGTCACGTTCAACGCCCTGGAGATCTTCCACTGGGGCCGGTCCCTGACGGGCTGCGTCTACGGCAACAGCGACCCGGCCCGCGATCTGCCCGCCCTGGCCGACCACATCCGCGCGGGCCGCTTCGACCTGTCGATGATGGTCACCGAACGCATCGGTCTGGACGGCATCCCGGCCGCCTTCGACAACATGATCGCGGGCAAGGGCGGCCGGGCGCTCGTGGTGTTCTAGAGCGCTGCTAGTAGTCCGTGGTCCGGGACGTCGAGGCGACCGGCCCCAGCAGCCGGGCGTCCATCTCGCCCTCCTCGAACAGCCGGGAGGCCGGGCCCACGATCAGCGGGTCCGGCACCCCGACCACCTCCGGGTCCTTGCCCGGGTAGTCGAAGCGGTCCAGGACGTGCCGCATCGCCTCCAGCCGGGCCCGCTTCTTGTCGTTGCTCTTCACCACCGTCCACGGAGCGTCGGCCGTGTCGGTGTGGAACAGCATCAGCTCCTTGGCCTCGGTGTACTCGTCCCACTTGTCCAGCGAGGCCAGGTCGACGGGGCTCAGCTTCCACCGCCGTACGGGATCGATCTGCCGGATCATGAACCGGTTGCGCTGCTCGTTGCGGGAGACGGAGAACCAGAACTTCACCAGGTGGATGCCGTCCCGGGCGAGCATCCGCTCGAAGCCGGGGGCCTGGTGCATGAACTCCAGGTACTCCCGGGTCGTGCAGAACCCCATGACCCGCTCCACCCCGGCCCGGTTGTACCAGGAGCGGTCGAACAGCACGATCTCCCCGGCGCTCGGCAGATGCGCCACATACCGCTGGAAGTACCACTGGGTGCGCTCGCGCTCGGTGGGCTTCTCCAGCGCGACTATTCGCGCACCACGCGGATTCAGATGCTCGGTGAACCGCTTGATCGTGCCGCCCTTGCCCGCCGCGTCCCGCCCCTCGAAGAGGATCACCAGCCGCTCGTCGCGCTCCTTCACCCAGTGCTGGAGCTTCAGCAGCTCGATCTGGAGGGCGCGCTTGCTCTTCTCGTAGTCGCGGCGCCGGAGCTTGTGGCCGTACGGGTAGTCCTCCCGCCATGCGTCCCGGGCATGGCCGTCCGGCTCCACCAGGACCGGGTCGTCGTCACCGCTGTCGGCCACCTTGAACCCGTCCAGATACGGCCCGCCGTGGCGGGCCGCCTGCGCGGCCTCCTCACGGGCGGTCTTCTTCCGCGCCCCGTTGCGGCCGTTACGGGCGCCGTGCGCCTTGGTGCTCCGCGTCATGACGGTTTCCCTCCACCGGCCGGGCCGGATTTCCACGTGTGGGCCCAGTCTGCGGACGGCTCCGGGAGACCGCCACCCCGGCCAGGCAGAGCAGCCCGCCGAGAACACCGAGCAGGGTCGGGACCTCGTCCAGCAGCACCCACGCCATGAGCACCACCAGCGCGGGCACCGCGTACGTGGTCGCGCCCATCCGGCCCGCCGTCGTCCGGGCCAGGGCGTAACCCCAGGTGGTGAAGGCGAGGGCGGTCGGAAAAACACCGAGGTAGACCATGTTCAGCGTGGCGGACAGCGGCGCGTCGGCCGCCTCCGAGATCAGTACCCCGGTGAACGGCAGGCATGCCACGGCACCGATCAGGCAGCCGAAGGTGTTGATCTGGAGCGAGGAGCCGTGCGCGAGCGCCGGCTTCTGGCTCACCACACCCAGCGCGTACGCCACCGCGGCCAGCAGACAGAGCGCCACGCCCAGCACCGACGAGGTGCCGTGCCCGGACATCGCGAGGCCGACGACGACCGCACCCGAGAAGGAGATGCCCATCCCCAGCAGCAGACGGCGCGGCAGCCCCTCGCCGAGCAGCCGGGCCCCCATCAGCGCCATCAGGATCGGCCCGATGTTCACCAGCATCGCCGCCGTCCCGGCGTCGACCTCCTGCTCGCCCCAGTTGAGCGCCACCATGTACAGCCCGAACCACAGCACCCCGGACGTGACGATCCCACGCCAGGCCCCGCGCCCCGGCAGCCCCTCCCGCCGCACGAGGAGGATCACCCCGAGCACCAGCACCCCCGACAGCAGCCGCCCGAGGGCCAGGGCGCCGGGGGAGTACGACTCGCCCGCACTCCGGATGGAGACGAAGGCGGAGGCCCACAGGACCACGGTGGTGCAGGCGGCGGCGGTGGCCCGCCAGGACCGGGCGGGCGCGGAGGAGGCGGTCGGGGGTGCCGGGGTCGTCGTCATGGCCACGACCGTAAAGCGGAAACACTTCTGTCCCCACCGAATTGCGGAGGACCGTCAATCGGTTGGGTGGCAGAGCGCCGAACCAGGGGCCGTCAGGATTCCCGCGTTGCGGGGATTCGGTCCGCAGACAGGGCCAGCGGCACCCGAACAAGCCGGCTCGGCATGGTGACAGCCCGCCGAGCATCTGGCGCCCGCTTACTGCACACTGGTGGCCGACCACCCGTAGAGGGAGAAGGAAGGACCTCCGTCCCGATACGCCACCAGGGCCTGCGTGGAGGTTGGGAGCGTGGGCGTGGGCAGGCGGCTCTCGTCAACCCACTCGGCCGTCAGGTGCTTGTCCGGCTCTGCGTTGGTCAGCTCACCGGCCCACGTGTCGGTGGCGAAGACGAACAGGACGAACTGCCCGGCCTGGTCCCAGCCCTGTTCGACGTGGATGACGTGGACGAGGACGAGATCCGCCGGGTCGACAAGAAGGCCGGTCTCCTCCTTGAGTTCGCGGGCGGCGGCCTCATCGAGGGACTCACCGGGTTCGGCCTTGCCGCCGGGGAAGGCCCAGGCCGGTTGCGGTGACCAGCTGCGGGCGGTGTAGAGCACGGCGGCGATCGTGCCGGCGGCCTTGTCATGGACGATTACGCAGACTGCGTTGCGGCTGTTCATCACGCTGGTGTTGATCACGTGCCCACTCCTCATCGATGTGCCGGAGGTCTCGGTGGTCCTGCCGGTCCGCTCGATCGGGTTTGTTGTACCTACTGGCAACCTGCCCTCAGCGCCGGGGGTGTAGTGGACGTAGGCCCGCAGTGTGCGGGCGAGTGCGGAGGCGGATACGGGCTGCTCCTTCGGGTGGTGGTGAGGAGGAACGGGGTCCGGGACCGGCCGACGGTGGCAGACTGGCCGAGGAGCGCTGGTGGTGTTGGAGGGAGTTGGCGGTGGCCGAGGACACTCCGGTGGTGTTCCTACTGGTGGGGCTCACCGGTTCGGGGAAGACCACTTATGCCCAGCGGCAGTTGGAGCCGGAGGGTGCTGTGCGGCTGTCGGTGGACGAGGTCGTCCATGAGCGGCACGGTCGGTACGGCGTCGACTACCCGGAGAACACCTACTTCGAGAAGGAGGCTCCGGTCGTCGCCGAGCTGCACGAGCGGCTCGCCGAGCTGGTCGCCGAGGGCCGGGACGTGGTGTGGGACCACGGGCTGTGGCCGCGTAAGGACCGCGACGCGATGAAGGAGCTGGTGGAGGCGGCCGGCGGCCGGTGGCGGCTTCTGTACTTCCCGGTGGAGCGAGAGGAGCTGCTGCGCAGGCTGGCGGAGCGCAATGAGCGAGAAGACGCCAACGCGCTGGTCGTGACCCCGGAGGCGCTGGACGACTTCTTTGCTCGCTTCGAGAAGCCTCAGGACGAGGGCGAGGAGATCGTGGAGCCGGGCTGGCTCTGAGCCGTGTGCGGGCGCCAGATGGCTGTGATCTTGGCGGCTTCGGCGGCCCAGCCGCTCGGCAGTCGATCAAGCGTGACGTGACGGAAGGCCAGACGCGGGTCGGCGACATCGATCCGGCCGTTGTGGCGGTCGATGTGTTGCAACAGGCGGGACGCCTCGCTGCGGACGGCCGGGGTCTGCTCGGCCCAATCACCGGACGTGAACCGGTCGACTCGTAGGCGGAGGTCGTCCAGGACGCCCGAGCGCCACTTGAAGTGGTGGACGCATGCGAGCTTGTCTGGGTCGGGCTTGTGGCCCGGTGCCCGATGGTTGCCTGATGCCACGGTTACGGAGGAGTGGGCAAGGACGATCTTGCGGGGATCGCCCTTCAGCAGCCGGTGGGTGAGGTGCCCGCCGAGCGGGAAGGACCGGTCCAGTCCGATTTCCGGCCGCCACAGTGCCAGGCGGCCGTCGTTCGTGGCGCGGTCGAGCATCAGCCCACCGATCACCTTGTGCTTGGCGGCCTCGGCCCAGGCGATCATCTCGTTGAGCAGGGCGGGGTAGGTCTGGAACTCGTCGGAGTCGGCGATCAGGTGCCAGCCGGGGCCCGCATGCTCGCGCAGGAAGTCGCGGAGCTGGGTGTTGGTGTGCTCGTGCCAGGGTCCGGTGCTGATCCGGGCAGGGACGATGCCGAGGTCGTGGCTAGCCGCGATGAGCTGGTGCCGCCAGGCGTTGTGGATGTGGTCGGGGAAGTGGAAGGCGAGGTGGAACCGCTCGACGCCGAGTCGGCGGTAGTGGGCGGTCCAGGCGGCCAGCAGGGCCGGTTCGACCGGGCCGACCACCGCGACCAAGGCGGGAGAGACGGGTGTCTTCATCGGGATTCCTTGGTCAGGCGGGCGTAGGTGTCGGTGAGGAAGGCGGCCTGGTCGGCCGCCGAGCTCATGTCCAGAGCCCCGCGCGCTGACGGGCCTGGGCGGGCGGGAACGTCTTCCGTGAGCTGGTCCAGCGCTTTGGCGAGGGCGTCCGGATCACCGGCGGCGAAGAGCCGGGTCCACGGTTCCCCGGCGAGGCGGGCGGTCAGCTCGGGGTCGTGCGTGGAAACGATCAGCGGTACGCCGAGGCGGACGGCGTCCATGACCAGCCCGGATTCCTTGCCCACGCCGGACTTCCGGGCGACGAGGGCCGCGTCGGCTGCGGCGTACACCAGCCGCAGGACCTGGTCGCCGACCGGGCCGGGCACGGTGTGCAGGTGGACGTTGGGGAGCTGGTGCCAGCGTGTGAGGACGGCGTCGTCCAATGGGGTGCCGCACACCAGGACGTGAAGCGGGGCGGTGAGGCGGGCGAGGGCCGAATCGACGGTAGGGATGTCCTTGTACGGCCACCAGCCGCCGACCACGCACACCGCCTTCGCGTCGGCGGGGATCGTGAAGGCGCTACGAGCTCCGTCGCGCTCAGCGTCGGTAAGCGGGCGTCCGTCATCAACTGCGAACGCCCTTACCTCGCCGGGAAGGTGAGGTAAGCCCGGTCCGACCTGGTCACGGACGGCGGCAGTCGGGTACAGGGCGATCACCCGCTTCTCGCCCTTGCGGGCGAGCCGGCCCAGCCACCGGACGGGACGGTCTTCGGTAGTGACCGCCTCGTGGACGAACCTCAGGTGCGGGGCGCCGCCGAGCAGGGCGGCGGCACCGTGCAGGGCCTCGCTCGCGCTGAGGATCACCATGGACGAGGCTCGCGGGGCGAGGCGGCGTGCGGTGCGAAGGCAGGCGGCCTCGGTCAGGCACCGGGCGAGAAGGGTGACCTGGTGCGGGGACCGGCGGACCGCCTGTGGCCAGCTTCGGGAGGCGAAGACCCGCTGACCGACGGCAGCGACGCGGCCTGCCGTCCGCGCGACGGCGAGAAGGGTCCTCGCTGCCGGTCCGGCCGGACCGGCAGCGACTCGGGCTCCCGATCGAACCAGCGGGGCCAGGTCCTCGCTCAGGCCGCCGGGGGCGATGACGAGGCTGCCCGGCCGTACGGCAGCGAGCGCCGCCAGCGTGCGCTGGTGGTGTCCGCCGCCCCGGTGCGCGTACGGCTCGATCAGCACCAGCGGCCCGGGGGCGGCGCTCATCCGGTCACCGCCTGCTCGCCGTACAGCGTGGTGAAGTGCTGGTACAGCCAGGGCGGGTCGTTGAGTGCCTCGAAGTGCTGCGGGTCGCGGGCGGCGGCCTGGGCGAAGGCGATTCCGTCGCGGGCTCCGGCCGCCGCGTAGGGGGCGAATTCGCCGTCGCGGCTGGCCGTCCAGGCGGCGACGCGTTCCTGGGCGGAAGCGTCGGTCATGCTGTACTCGCTGCCGCGCGCGAGCATCGCGCACTCGCGGAAGCCCGCCTTCCACGCGTGGAACGGACTCTGGTTGAACCGCGTGACTCCGGCGGTCTGGCGGCAGAACTCGACCCGGCCGGGCAGTGCGGCCAGCACGTCGACGGCCTGACCCATCTCCCTCAGCGCCGAGCGACGGATCAGCTTGAGGCCGCCGTAGCCGTAGGTCAGGCCGTTGACCGGGTTGACCGCCTGCCAGACCCGCATCGCCACACCGTCGGCCAGAGGCTGGACCGCTGCGGTGGGGAACTCGGGGTCGATGGCGAAGTCACCATCCGCGAGGAAGAACTGCTCGGTGTCTACCAGCTCGGCGGTGAGTCGGTAGGCGCGCCGCATCCCGCGCACTCCGTGCAGGCGCTTGACGCTGCCGCCCAGCACCCGGGCGAGGCGGGTGTGCAGGGAGCCGGCCAGCGGCTCGTCGTACGAGAGCTGCACTGCCTCGAAGCCGGTCACTTGATCGCCTCCAGATAACGGGCTGCCACCACGGCAGGCGTGAGGTCGGTGGTGGAGGCATGCGCGCGCTTGGCGTGCACCAGGTAGAACTCGGCGTCCGTGGCGAGGCGCTCGGCGATCTGGACGGCCTGCTCGTCGGTGTCGAACAGCAGCTCGTGGTCGATGTGCTCGACAAGCCAGCCGGTGCGCGGGCCGATCACCGGCAGGCCCATCGCCTGGCAGTCGATCACCGACATGGACCAGGGGCAGCCCGGACGGAAGGGGGCGATGCCGAAGTGGGTTCCGGCTAGCAGGTTGCGGTAGCGGATGCGGTCGCCACGGTCGGAGGCGATGATGACGCCGTCCGTGGTCGCCAGCTCCTCCAGGTGCCGTTCGGGGCTGGGGTCGAGGCGGATGCGCTCGGGGCTGCGGGTGCCGAACAGGTCCATCACCGTGAGCCGCACCGGGGTGTCGGCGACGAGGCGGCGGGCGAGCCGGGTGAAGCGGGCGGTGCCGTAGTGCTTGTACAGGCGGTGGTTGTAGATGCCGGTGGCCCTGCCTCCGGGCGGGGTGATGTCGGCCGGGTCGCGCACCAGCCGTACGTCCCTGGGGGCGGGGACGATGTGCAGTTTGTCGCCGAGGTCGATGCCGGTTCGGGCGGCGGCCGCGGTGGTCCAGGAGGCGGCGGTGGAGGAGTGGACCAGGATGCGGTCGCAGGCCGCGAGGCCGGCGGCGAAGGCCAGCAACACGCTGCGGCCCAGGCCCCGGTCGTTCATCGCGGGGTCCAGCTCCAGGACGCCGGTGTCGGTGAAGGCGAACGGCAGGTAGTGGCAGTAGCCGGCGATCAGCGCGTCCACCCCGGCTTCCAGGAGTGCGGCCCGGATCGCGGGGGCGGCTTCGATCTGGTTGGCCACCACCGCCTCGGGCCGCCGGTTGCGGATCAGGGTGACCAGGGCGTCCATGCCGGGGTCGAAGCGGGCCCGGTACTTGGTGGACGGCGAGGTGGTGGGCGCGAAGTGCACGCGGGTGTCGCCGACCGGGACCGGCGAGGCCACAGTCACCTCTGCCCCGGCGTCCGTCAGGGCCGGGGCGAGCATGTCGGCGAAGGTGTAACCGGAGTCGGCGGACAGCTGACTGGCGTTGGAGACGTTGAGCAGATACAGCACGCGCATCGCTGAGACCCTCCTCGTTGGGGCCCGGGGGTCGACCTGGGCCGGTAGAGGAAGGAAACTGGCGGACGGGACCGTGACAGAATGGTGAATCGAGATCACTCACGGTTCATTCATCTCATCCGATGGCCGGGGCGGGGGCTTTGATGGATGCGCGGGACGATGCCTTGACGGTTGAGCAAACCGCCGAGGCGTTTGCGGCGGAGGTCGCCTACTGGCGTGAGGTGCGGGGCCTGGCCAAGCGGGAGTTAGCCAGAAGGATGGGCTTCGACCCGTCCTACGTAAGCCACGTCGAGTCGGGCCGGCACAAGCCGACCGAGGACTTCGCCCGTCGTGCGGAGGAGGCACTGAACGCGGGCAAGGCCATCTGGAAGCGCTGGCTGGAGTACGAGACGGCCAGGGCTCCTGTGGCGCCGACGGCGGTCGCACCCGCCCCTCGCCGGTCCGAGCAGCCGTATGCGACCGGGTCGGCGATCGTAGTGGAGCACGATGCGGCCCGCCTCGACTACGACGGGCGCCTCTACCGGCTCACGATGCGTCGGTTGTTGCGGAACACCGGCAGTGAGCCCATCACCCGCTATCTGATCGGCATCAGCGTCGACCGTTACCCCGGCGAGCCGGAACAGTCCAACGCCCACTATCGCGAGCATCCTTTGACGTGGAACGAGCTCTCGCTGACTGCGACCTGTCGCGGGGAGGCGATGCGCTGGCAGGCCAAGCATGACCGCGACGCCTTCAAAGAGGTGTGGCTGCTGTTCGAGAACGAGCAGGGTCGCTTCCCTCTCTACCCGGGCGAGTCGGTGTGGATCGAGTACGCCTACTCGGTGGGTGAGGAGAAGTGGGGCCGCTGGTTCCAGCGCGCGGTCCGCCTGCCCACCGAGCACCTGGCGGTCGAACTCGCCTTCCCCGCCGAACTCGACCCCGCGGTGTGGGGCACCGAGACCTCCATGACCGCCGAGGCGGCACCGCTGCGAACGGCACCGGTCCAGCGCGAGGAGGGAGGGGTGCGCGTCTTCGCCTGGAGCACTTCCGCACCCGCGCTCCACGCCCGATACCGTTTGGAGTGGCGGTTCCGGGTCAGACCCGAACATGAAGCGGATGAAGGGGAGTTCAGGTGATCCAGATGCAACCCAGTGAACAGATGCGGGACCTCGGCGTCGTGCAGCGCGGGGCCCCCGTTCTTGCCGAGCGGGCGCGCGTCTTCGACCTGCCGACTGAGCGCGAGGCGGCCGAGCAGGCCATCGAGCGGCTGTTCTCCTCCATGGAGCGGATCGGGCAAGTCCACCCCTTCGCCAAGGGCATGGGCATCGCGGCGCCCCAGATCGGCATCGGCCGTGCCGCCGCCGTCGTCCAGCCCCACGCCGCCGGGGCTCCAGCGATCGTCCTGCTGAATCCCCGAATCACCGACCGTTCCAGCGAAGAAGACGAGCAGTACGAGGGCTGCCTGTCGTTCTTCGACGTTCGCGGCATGGTCCCTCGGCCACTGTGGATCACCGTGGAGACCACCACGCTGGAGGGCCGTCTGGTGACCACCACTTACGAACGAGGGCTCGCCCGACTGGTCCACCACGAGATCGACCACCTCGACGGTCTGCTCTACACCGCGCGCATGCGGACGGGCATCGTCCCCATCCCCGTCGAGGAGTACCGGCAGACCGGCCGGGCGTGGGCCTACGAGCAGTAGCGGCCGACGCGGCACCGTCTCACGAACGGCTACGGGGCTGTCCCACGGAGCCCCAGGGGCCCCAGCCTGCGCGAGGGCGAAATCCCGCTCGTCGTACTTGTCGAAGTGGCAGGCGACCTGTCCCGTGAACCGACTGTCTGCGACCTCGAGCCGAGGTCCGCTACCCGGCCAAGTGTGCTGCTCTCTCAGCGGACATCACCTTGTAGGCGCCCCTCCCTGCTTCCTCATAGCCCACCTCATGGGCCCCAGGGCGAGTCAAGGACGCTTCGGCGCCCGTCGAACCGATTCCTCGGGCGGCCCGTACTCCCCGTACTGCATCGCCAGCCCGTCCAGCAGCGCCCGCAGCCCCGTCTCGAACGCCCCCTCGTCCACCTCCCGCCGCCGCTCCGCCAGCAGGTGCGCCTGGCCGAGGTGCGGGTAGTCGGCGGGGTCGTACGCGCTCTCGTCGTCCACGAAGCCCCCGGCGAAGGAGCCCAGCGCCGAGCCGGTGATGAAGTACCGCATCAGCGCCCCGATCCGGGTCGCCTGGGCCGGTGGCCACCCCGCCCCCACCATTGCCCCGAACACCGCGTCGGCCACCCGCAGCCCCGCCGGGCGGCGGCCCGGGCCCCGGGCGAGGACCGGGACGATGTGGGGGTGCGCGGCGAGGGCGGCCCGGTAGGAGAGGGCCCAGTCGTGCAGGGCCTCCCGCCAGTCCCGGGGGTCGGACTCCTCGAACATCGACAGATCGACCTGTACGGAGACGGCGTCGGCGACCGCGTCGAGGATTTCGTCCTTGTTGCGGAAGTGGTTGTAGAGCGAGGGCCCGCTGACCCCCAGCTCCGCCGCCAGCCGACGTGTGGAGACGGCGTCCAGCCCCTCGGCGTCCACGAGCGCGCCCGCCGCCTCGACGATGCGGTCTCTGCTCAGGAGGGGCTTGCGCGGTCGGGCCATGCGGCTCATAGTAGGCGCTGCGAACCAGAAACTAGCAGTGCTAATTAAGTGCTGTACGAGAGATGGGGCGGCCCGCCATGAACCTGGAGCTCAGCGAAGAGCAGGAGGCCGTCCGGAAACTGGCCGAGGACTTCGTCGCCCGCGAGGTCGCCCCGCACGTCATCGCCTGGGACCGGGCCGAGAATGTCGACAGGTCGATCGTGAAGAAGCTCGGCGCGCTCGGCTTCCTCGGCCTCACCGTCCCCGAGGAGTACGGCGGCTCCGGCGGCGACCACCTCACGTACTGCCTGGTCACCGAGGAGCTCGGGCGCGGCGACTCCTCCGTGCGCGGCATCGTCTCCGTCTCGCTCGGCCTGGTCGCCAAGACGATCGCTTCCTGGGGGAGCGAGGAGCAGAAGCGGCAGTGGCTGCCCCGGCTCACCTCCGGCGAGGCGGTCGGCTGCTTCGGCCTCACCGAGCCCGGCACCGGCTCGGACGCCGGGAACCTCGCCACCCGGGCCGTGCGCGACGGCGGCAACTACGTCATCAACGGCACCAAGACCTTCATCACCAACGGCACCTGGGCCGATGTGGTTCTTCTTTTCGCGCGGACGAACGACGCCCCCGGCCACCGCGGCGTCTCCGCCTTCCTGGTCCCCGCCGACACCCCCGGCCTCACCCGCCGCGCCATCCACGGCAAGCTCGGCCTGCGCGGCCAGGCCACCGCCGAACTGGTCCTGGAGGAAGTCCGCGTCCCCGTCGATACCCTCCTCGGTCCTGAGGGCAAGGGCTTCACCGTCGCCATGTCGGCCCTCGCCAAGGGGCGGATGTCGGTCGCGGCGGGGTGCGTCGGCATCGCGCAGGCCGCCCTGGACGCCGCCGTACGGTACGCGGGGGAGCGCGAGCAGTTCGGCAAGGGCATCGCGGGCCACCAGCTCGTACAGGAACTGCTCAGTGACATCTCCGTGGATGTCGAGGCGGCCCGGCTGCTCACCTGGCGGGTCGCCGACCTGATCGACCGGGGCCAGGAGTTCGCCACCGCCGCCTCCCAGGCCAAGCTGTACGCCTCCGAGGCCGCCGTCCGCTGCGCCAACAACGCCCTCCAGGTCTTCGGCGGCTACGGCTACATCGACGAGTACCCGGTCGGCAAGCTCCTCCGCGACGCCCGCGTGATGACGCTCTACGAGGGCACCAGCCAGATCCAGAAGCTGATCATCGGCCGCGCGCTGACGGGCGTCTCCGCGTTCTGAGCGCGGCCGCACCGGTCCGGACTCGTACGGGTGTCTGAGTATGCGGCTGAGTACGGGCGCAGATGTGGCGCACGCCACGTCGGCGGATGCTGGGCCCATGAGTGACACGACAACGGTCAAGCAGCAGAGCACCGCCGCCTTCTACGGCCAGGCCGTCGCCTCCTTCCTGGTGGCGATGGGGGCGGTGGCCCTCGGTATCTTCTTCCTCGACGCCGACGCCTGGGTGCGCGGCTTCCTCGCCATCGGGGTGCTCTACCTCGTGACGTCCTGCTTCACCCTCGCCAAGGTGATCCGGGACCGGCAGGAGGCCGGGCAGATCGTCAGCCGGGTCGACCAGGCCCGGCTGGAGAAGATCCTCGCCGAGCACGACCCCTTTCAGAAGCTCTGAACCCGCACCGCCCGTGAGATGCCCCTAAGCGCTTGCTCAGGTTCGGGGTATGGTGTTCGTCCTGTTGACGGAGAGGGGCGCTGAGCGATGAGTACGGCGGAGGAGACGGGCGGCGACGACGCTCCCTGGGGCGAGGTCACGCCCGAGGCGGCCAGGCGGCTCCTCGTCGCCGCGGTCGACGCCTTCGCCGAACGCGGGTACCACGCGACCACCACCCGTGACATCGCCGGGCGCGCCGGAATGAGCCCGGCCGCGCTCTACATCCACTACAAGACGAAGGAAGAGCTGCTCCACCGGATCAGCAAGATCGGCCACGACCGGGCGCTGTACGTCCTGGAGACCGAGGCCGACCGGGACGGCACGGCCGCCGAGCGGCTCGCCGGAGCCGTACGGTCCTTCGTCCGCTGGCACGCCGAGCGCCACACCACCGCGCGCGTCGTCCAGTACGAGCTGGACGCCCTCGGCCCCGAGCACCGCACCGAGATCGTCGAGCTGCGCCGCAGGAGCGACGCGGTGGTGCGCCGGATCATCAGCGAGGGCGTACGGGCCGGGGAGTTCGACGTCCCCGACATCCCCGGCACCACCCTCGCCGTGCTCTCCCTCTGCATCGACGTGGCCCGCTGGTTCAACGCCCAGGGCAGCCGTACCCCCGACGAGGTCGGCGCCCTCTATGCCGACCTGGTCCTGCGCATGGTCGGAGCCCCGCACCGGCCGTAGGGGGTGTCGGCCCGGGTGGCCGACCGGCCATCATGGGGGCATGTCCCTGCCTCCGGCGCGCTTCCGTACCCCCGAGTGGTTCACGGCCGACGCGTCGGTGCTGACGGTGGCGCTGGTCTACCCGATGCAGGGACCGGCGGGGATCTTCGGGCCGGGGTGCGAGGCGTGCGCGCGGCTGGCCGTGGAGGAGGTCAACGCGGCGGGCGGGGTGCTGGGGCGGGAGCTGCGGCTCCTGGAGGTGGACGGCGGGGCGGAGCCGTCGAGGGTCGCGGCGGAGGTCGGGGCGCTGGTGGCGGCGGGGGCGGTGCAGGGCGTCACCGGCTGGCACATCAGCTCGGTGCGGCAGGCGCTGGCGCCGAGGGTCGCGCACCGGGTGCCGTACGTCTACACGGCGCTGTACGAGGGCGGTGAGCGGACCGAGGGCGTCTTCATGACCAGCGAGACACCGGCGGGGCAGCTGCTCCCGGCGATGCGGATGCTCGCCCGGATGCGGGACGTACGCCGCTGGTTCGTCGTCGGGAACGACTACGTCTGGCCGCGCCGCACCGCCCGGGCGGCCCGGCGGTACGCGGGGGAGTCCCGGGGGCGGGTCTGCGGGGAGGCGTATCTCCCGCTGGGGACCGACGACTTCACCGATGTCCTCCGCCGTGTCGAGCGGTCGGACGCCGACGCCGTGCTGATGCTGCTCGTGGGCAGCGACGCGGTCCGGTTCAACCGGGCGTTCGCCGCGGCCGGGCTGGACGCCCGCTGTCTGCGGCTGAGCACGCTGATGGACGAGAGCATGCTCCTCGGCAGCGGCCCCGGGGCGACCGCCGGCCTCTACAGCACGGCCGGGTTCTTCGCCTCGCTCGCCGACGGGCACAGCATGGACTTCCACGGCCGGTACGCCGCCCGCTTCGGCGTGGACGCGCCGGTCCCCGGCAGCCTCGGCGAGTCCTGCTACGAAGGTGTGCTGCTGCTCGCGGCGCTCGTCGAACGCGCCCGCACCCTGGAGGTGTCCGCCATCGGTGCCGCCGCCGAGCACGTCCGGTACGAGGGGCCGCGCGGCCTGCTCGGCCTGGACGGGCGGCATGTGCGCCAGCGCATCTATCTGGCGGAGGCCGACGGTCTCGACTTCACCGTGCTCGCCCAACTGGATTCCCCGCAGGGGCTGTTGTGATCTCTTGGCGGCCGTTGCCGATTTCCTCGCCGCCACTGTCGACCCCTTCGCCGCCGTGTCCGTCCTTGCCCGCCAGTGCGCCGGACAACCGGCCCAGCAGTGGCATCAGTTGATCCTCCTCGCCCTCCGTGAGCCCCGGTGACGACGGGCCCCACTCCGCCCGTACCGCGCGGGAGAGCTGCCGACGCCGTCGCAGGCCCCGGGGGGTGAGCTGGGCGAGGACCCGGCGGCGGTCGGTGGGGTCGACCCGGCGGAACACCAGGTTCTGGTCCACGAGTTGATCGACGATCTTGGTCAGGGTCGGCGCGGGCAGGGCGGCGTCCTCCGCGAGGGCCGTCATGTTCCGCCCCTCCTCGCCGGAGAGCAGATCGAGGACCCGCCACGCCTCGACGGAGCAGCCGAACGCGTCGAGCGCGGACTGGACGCGGCGCGCCGCGAGGCGCTCGGCCCGGGTCAGCAGGTGGAGCAGTTCCTGGGGCCGCCTCGCCATCGCACTCCTCGGGTTCACATCCGCAAGGCCCCCGTGGCGGGGGCGCGACGGAGCCTACCGCCGATCACCGTACTCCCGGCAGGGCATTCCCGCATTCCCCGATTCTGATCCTTTCCGGTGGAAGCAATGAATTCCCGCACCGGAAATCCGTTTACCTCGCAGCCGGGTGACGCCGCATCACCTGATCCGGAAACGCGATCGCTTCCGCCGGAAACTGTTCTTCAACTGCGCCGCAATGCCCCGGAAACAGTTCCGCCCCAGGCTGTGGACCACTTCAGCGACCAGCCCGGAGGCCACCCCGGAACGGCTGGGACCCGTGCGGTCGAAAAGGCCGCACCGCCTCTCCCTCTCCCTTCCTCTCTCGGAGGTATGTGACATGTCCGGGCTCATCACCAGGCGCGGTCTCCTGACCGGCATCTCCGCTCTCGGCGTCGGCGCCGCGCTCACCGCCTGCGGCGCGAAGACCGGCGGCGACACCTCGAAGGCCGCCGGTGCCCAGGCCGACACCTCCGGCGACACCGTCAAGGTCGGCCTGCTGAACTCGCTCTCCGGCACGATGGCGATCAGCGAGGTCACCGTCCACAACGCGCTGCTGCTCGCGGTCAAGGAGATCAACGCGGCCGGCGGCGTCCTCGGCAAGAAGCTCCGTCCGGTCAGCCAGGACGGAGCCTCCGACTGGCCCACCTTCGCCGAGAAGGCGCAGGCGCTCATCACGGACTCCAAGGTCGTCGCGACCTTCGGCTGCTGGACCTCGGCCAGCCGCAAGGCGGTGAAGCCGGTCTTCGAGCGGAACAAGTCGCTGCTTTTCTACCCCGTGCAGTACGAGGGCCTGGAGCAGTCCCCGTACATCTTCTACTCGGGCGCCACCACCAACCAGCAGATCGTGCCCGCGCTCGACTACCTCAAGAAACAGGGCCTCACCCGGCTCTACCTGGTCGGCAGCGACTATGTCTTCCCGCGCACCGCCAACAGGATCATCAAGACGTACGCGAAGGCGAACGGCATGGAGGTGCTCGGCGAGGACTACGCCCCCCTGGGCTCCACGGAGTTCGCGACCATCGTCAACAAGGTCAAGGGCGCGGGGGCCGACGCGGTCTTCAACACCCTGAACGGCGACAGCAACGTGGCCTTCTTCAAGGAGTACAAGTCCGCGGGACTGACCGCGAAGAAGCTGCCGGTGCTCTCCGTCTCCATCGCAGAGGAGGAGGTCAAGAGCATCGGAACGCAGTACCTGGAAGGGCAGTTGACGGCCTGGAACTACTACCAGACCACTCCCGGCGCGGCGAACGAGAAGTTCGTCGCCGCGTACCGGGCGGCGTACGGCAAGGACAAGCCCACCAGCGACCCGATGGAGGCGGCGTACATCTCCGTCCACCTCTGGAAGGCGATGGTCGAGAAGGCGGGGTCGTTCGACGTCGAGAAGGTGAAGGCGGCCTCGGACGGGATCGAGTTCGACGCGCCGGAGGGGAAGGTCACGGTCGACGGCGCGACACAGCACGTCCACAAGACCGCCCGCATCGGCAGGATCACCGCGAGCGGTCTCATCGAGGAGGTCTGGAACTCGGGCGGGCCCATCAAGCCCGACCCGTACCTGAAGGGCTACGACTGGGCGGCGGACCTGTGACGGTCATCCTCAACCAGTCCTTCACCGGCGTCAGCATCGGCGCCGTCCTCCTCCTCATCGCCCTCGGCCTGACCCTCACCTTCGGTCAGATGGGCGTCATCAACATGGCGCACGGCGAGTTCATCATGGCCGGTGCCTACACCACGTACGTACTCCAGAAGCCGATCGGTGACGCCGGCCTCTCGCTCCTCGTCGCCCTGCCCACCGCGTTCCTCGTGGCCGGGGCGATGGGCGCCCTCCTGGAATGGCTGCTGATCCGGCGGCTGTACACCCGTCCGCTGGACACGCTCCTGGTCACCTGGGGCGTCTCGCTCATGCTCCAGCAGCTGGCGCGGGACGTCTTCGGCGCACCGAACGTCCAGACGACCGCGCCGGACCTGCTCACGGGAAGTGTCACGGTCGCGGGGGTGAACCTGGCGAACAGCAGGCTGTTCATCCTCGGGTTCGCGCTGCTGTGCGTGTGCGGCCTGGCGATGGTCCTGCGGGCCACCCCGCTGGGCCGCCGCATCAGGGCGGTCGTGCAGAACCGGGACCTCGCGGAGGTGTCCGGGATCGCGACGGGGCGGGTGGACCGGACCACGTTCTTCATCGGCTCGGGGCTGGCGGGCATGGCGGGGGTCGCGCTGACGCTGATCGGCCCGATCGGTCCGACGACCGGGACCAACTACATCGTGGACGCCTTCCTGGTCGTGGTCGTCGGCGGCATCGGACGGCTCAGGGGGGCGGTCATCACCGCGTTCGTGCTCGGCCTGCTCCAGTCGGTCCTGGAGTACTCGACGACCGTGAGCGTGGCGAAGGTCGTGGTCCTCGTGGGGATCGTCGCCTTCCTCCAGTGGCGGCCGCAGGGCCTGTACACCGTACGCACCAGGAGCCTGGTATGACGACGACGAGCACACCTCCGACAGCCACGGCAACAACCGGCCCGGCCGCCGAACCCCCGGCCGGACCGCCGGACGCACCCTTCCCGATCCGCTTCCTGCCCCGGCTGCCGACCCGCTTCCGTGTCCCCGCCGCGTTCCTGCTCGGCGCGGTGCTGCTGGTGGGCGTCGCCCCGCTGCTCCTGTCCGACTTCCGGCTCGGGCTGCTCGCCAAATACCTCTGCTACGGGATCGTCGCCGTCGGCGTCAGCCTCGCCTGGGGCCGGGGCGGGCTGCTGGTGCTCGGGCAGGGCGTCTTCTTCGGCCTCGGCGGCTACGCCATGGCCATGCACCTCAAGCTGGCCGACGCGGCGGCGACCGGACAGCCGCTGCCGGACTTCATGCAGCTGTACGGCACCGAGGGCGGACTGCCCTGGTGGTGGCAGCCGTTCGCGAACCCGGTCTTCGCCCTGGCCATGACCGTACTGCTGCCGATGGCCGTCGCCGCGCTGCTCGGCGTGCTGGTCTTCCGCCGCCGGGTGAAAGGCGCGTACTTCGCGATCCTCAGCCAGGCGCTGGCGGCGGCGCTGGCGATCTGGCTGGTAGGCCAGCAGGCCACCACGGGCGGCACCAACGGCCTGACCGACTTCCAGGGCTTCTTCGGCTACGACCTGAACGACCCGGTCAACCAGCGGATGGTGTACATCGTCATCGCGATCGCCCTGCTGCTCCTGATGGCCCTCGCCCGGCAGCTGTTCGTCAGCCGGTACGGCGAACTCCTCGTCGCGGTACGGGACTCCGAGGAGCGGGTGCGCTTCCTCGGCTACAACCCGGCCAACGTCAAGCTGGTGGCGTACGTGGCCGCGGCCGGTATGGCGGGGCTGGCCGGAGCGCTGTTCGTCCCCGCGGTGGGGATCATCTCCCCGGCGCTCATCGGGGTCGTGCCGTCCATCGGCTTCGTCATCGGCGCGGCCGTCGGCGGGCGGGCCTCACTGGTGGGCGCGGTGCTCGGGGCGATCGCGGTGGCCTGGGCGCAGAGCACGCTCTCGGACGCCTGGCCCGCCGGGTGGACGTACCTCCAGGGCTTGCTGTTCGTCGTCGCGGTCGGCTTCCTGCCCGGCGGGCTCGCCTCGCTGCGGACGGTGCTGCGCGGGCGGCGGACCCCGGACCCCGGGGCCGGTACGACGACGAAGGGAGCGGCCGCATGAGCGGCGAGGGACTGACCGTCCGCGATCTGCGGGTGACGTTCGACGGGGGTGTCAGCGCCGTCGACGGCGTCGATCTGGACATTCCCCCGGGTGACCTGCGCTTCCTGATCGGGCCGAACGGCGCGGGCAAGACCACCCTGGTGGACGCCGTCACCGGCCTGGTGCGGGCGAGCGGATCGATCCGGTTCGGCGGCGCGGAGATCATCGGCGAGCCCGTGCACCGCATCGCGCGCCGGGGTATCGGCCGCACCTTCCAGACGGCGACGGTCTTCGAGCAGCTGACCGTCGAGCAGAACCTCGACATCGCGGCGGGGGCCGGACGCGGCGCGCTGAACCTGCTCCGGCGCCGCAAGCACCTGCCCGACGCGGTGGGCAGGGCCCTGGAGACCACCGGCCTGACCGCGCTCCGCCACCGCCCGGCCGGGGTGCTGGCCCATGGCCAGAAGCAGAGCCTGGAGATCGGCATGCTGCTCGTCCAGGACGTGAAGCTGCTCCTGCTGGACGAGCCCGTCGCCGGGATGAGCCACGACGAGCGGGAGTCCACCGGCGCCTTGCTCCAGCGGATCAGCGAGGACCGCACCGTCGTCGTCATCGAGCACGACATGGACTTCATGCGCTCCTTCGCCCGCAGCGTCAGCGTCCTGCACGCGGGCAAGGTGCTCAGCGAGGGGACGGTCGCCCAGGTCCGGGCCGACGCCAAGGTCCAGGAGGTCTACCTCGGCCGGGCCGCGGAACCCGAGTCCGGCCGTGCCGCGGAATCCGATCCTCCGGCCGCCGCTCCCGTTGCCGCCCCATCCCCCGCCGCCGTCCGAGAAGAGGTGTGACCGCCGTGCTGGAGATCAACGACGTCCGCGCGGGCTACGACCGCACCACCGTCCTGCACGGTGTGACCGCGGCCGTGCCGCACGACGGCGTCGCCGCCGTCCTCGGCCACAACGGGGCCGGAAAGAGCACCCTCCTGCGCACCGCCATGGGCCTCATCAGGCCGTCGCACGGGACCGTCCTCCTCGACGGCGAGGACATCACCCGCCTGGCCCCGCACCAGCGCGTCGCCCGGGGCATGGCGTACGTCCCCCAGGGCCAGCAGTCCTTCCCCCACCTGACGACCGCCGAGAACCTCCGGCTCGTCGCCGACAGCTCCCCGCGCGGGGGCGGCCGGGACGCCATGGCCGAGGCCCTCGACCTCTTCCCCGTACTCCGTGAACTCTCCCACCGCCGCGCCGGACTCCTCTCCGGCGGCCAGCGTCAGCAGCTCGCCATCGCCCGCGCCCTCGTCACCCGCCCCCGGCTCCTCCTCCTCGACGAGCCGACCGAGGGCATCCAGCCCTCCGTCGTCGCCGAGATCGAGACGACGATCCTCTCCCTGGCCGCGCGCGGCGGCCTCTGTGTCCTCCTTGTCGAACAGCACGTGGGCTTCGCCATGCGGGCGGCGGAGCGCTACTACGTCCTGGAGGCGGGCCGGGTCACATTGTCGGGCGAGGGCGGCACGGGGGCGGAGCGGACGGTCCGGGAGGCGCTGAGCGTGTGAGCGCCACCTGCCCCTCCTGCCCCTCCTGCCCCTCCTCCCGGACCGTCCCGGTCCGGGCAGGAAGCGCGCGGTCAGAAGTAGTAGCGCGACACCGACTCGGCGACGCAGGCCGGCTTCTCGCTGCCCTCGCGCTCGACCGTGACGACGGCCGTGACCTGCACACCGCCCCCGGCCTCCGCCACGCTCCTCAGTACGGCGGTGGCCCGCAGCCGGGAGCCGACGGGAACGGTGGCGGGGAAACGGACCTTGTTGGTGCCGTAGTTGATGCCCATCTTCATGCCCTCGACGCGCATCACCTGCGGCACCAGCGCGGGCAGCAGCGAGAGCGTCAGATAGCCGTGCGCGATGGTCGTGCCGAACGGTCCGGCCGCCGCGCGCTCCGGGTCCACATGAATCCACTGGTGGTCGCCGGTCGCCTCGGCGAACAGGTCGATCCGCTTCTGGTCGACCTCCAGCCAGTCGCTGTACCCCAGCTGCTCGCCCACGCCGTCGCGCAGCTCCTGCGCGGACGTGAAGATCTTCGGCTCTGCCATGTTCCCGGTCCCTGCCTTCCGGTTCTCCGCACCTTCCGGCGCGATGTCCAAGCGCTTGCTCAGCATCGTTGCGCGGTGGCTTCCTGTCAACGAGCGGGAGAGCGCCCGGGGGAGCGGCCGGAAGAACGCGATCGGGAGAACGGCTGGGGAGGGGTCCGCCGGGGGAGCAGTAGCATCTGAGGAGTGCCCCAGATCCCACAGACACTCTGCGAACTCTCGGTCGGTCAGCTCTCGGCGCGCAGCGGCGCCGCCGTCTCCGCCCTGCACTTCTACGAGTCCAAGGGCCTGATCAGCAGCCGCCGCACCAGCGGCAACCAGCGCCGCTACGCGCGCGACACACTCCGCCGGGTCGCCTTCGTACGGGCGGCCCAGCGCGTCGGCATCCCGCTGGCCACGATCCGGGACGCACTCGCCGAACTGCCCGAGGAGCGCACGCCGAACCGGGAGGACTGGGCCCGTCTCTCCGAGGCATGGCGCCGGGAACTGGACGAGCGCATCACGCAGTTGCACCGGCTGCGCGACCATCTGACCGACTGCATCGGCTGCGGGTGCCTGTCGCTGGAGACCTGCGTGCTGTCCAACCCCGACGACATCTCCGGCGAACGGATCACCGGTTCGCGTCTGATGCCCGAGCGCAGGAAGAACCCGGCGGAGGCCCCGGCCCCGGGCGCGGCCCCGGCCCCGGCCCCGGCCCCGGAGGAGACTCCTTAGGCTGCCGCCGCCGCCTGCCGCAACCGCACCGCCGCCGCGACCAGTTCCGCGTTCGAGCGGGCGGGGCGGCCGTCCGGCAGCACCGTCACGTCCTCCGCGCCGATCCGCGTACCGAGGCCGAGCCGGAAGGCCAGGGCGGCCACCGGCCACGCCCCGCCCTCCTCCCCGTGCAGCAGCACCGGGCGGCCGTGGGCGGTGCCGATCTCGGCGAGGAGCAGCCGGGCGGAGCCGGTCGCCGTCGCCGGGTCCGTGTCGGTGACCCCGGCCAGCACCCGTGCCACCTCGGACGCCCGGGGGGAGCGCCGGAAGAGGCGGTGCCCCTCCGTGCCCGACCGGAGCACGGCCTCCACGCCCACGCCCCGCTCCAGCAGCGCGGCGGCCAGCTCCTCGGCGCCCGGCTCGTGCCAGTCGACCGAGGCGTGGTCGGGCAGCACCGTCCACGCCCGCACCCGCTCGACCCGGCGCACCGGATCGGGCTCAGCCCAGACGCCCGTCGTCACCCCGACCGGGACCCGCACCGCCGCCCGTATCGCCGTCAGCGTCGCGGCCACCACCCGGGGCGAGAGCGTGTCCTGCCCGCAGGGGGTCCGCGGATGCACATGGATGTCCGTGGCACCGGCGGCGACGGCCTCGGCCGCCGACCGGGCCAGCGCTTCGGGGGACAGGGGCACGGCCGCCGAGGCGTCCGCACCGCGCCGGCCGTTCAGGCAGACCTGGATCATGTCCCCGATGGTGACATCCGCCACTGACAACGGGCCCGGGAACGCCCGGGGGGCCACCGCGGCGGTCCCCGGTGGTGCATCCCGGGACCCGTCCTACGCGGCCGCCGCCGCGAGCCTCCGGTGCCGTACCAGCCGGGCCCGGGCCAGCGTGCGGTCCGTCAGCACCGGCTGCGGCACCGCGATCCCGCACCCCGTGCACACCGGCCCCGACCACGCCTCGTGCCCGCGCTCCCGTTCCTGCCGCCACTCGATCCCGGTGTCCGCGCAGACCGGGCAGGCGGAGCCGGGGCCGGAGCCGAGCGCGGAGATCAGCCGCCGCAGCACCTCGGCGAGCGGTTCGCTGGGGTGGACCTCCGGGTCCGCGCAGCGGGCCACCCCGTGGCCGCCCCACGTCCGGCGGTGCCAGTCGTCGAACGCGCCGGGCCGCCGCAGGCCCTCGTGCTTCTCGCGCCGCCGCCGCTCGGCGAACCCCGCCTCGTACGCGAGCCAGATGGCCCGCGCCTCCTCCAGCTCCTCCAGGGCGCTCAGCAGCCGCGCCGGATCGGGGGCCCGGTCCTCGGGATCGATCCCGTGCCGGGCGCACAGATGGTCCCAGGTCGCCCGGTGACCGTAGGGGGCGAATCTCTCCAGGCACTTGCGCAGCGAGTACCGCCGCAGGGCCAGATCGCCCCGCGGATCGCGAACCTGTCTCGCAAGACTCCGGAAACCGGCCATGTCTGCCACCTCCGTCGTTCGTCCTTCGGCGTCAAGGAGTGGACGTACGCCTGCCCGTTTCGGCTCCATCGAAAGATGGAAACCTTCCATTGGCCGAGACTCCCCATGTGGGAAGGGCGACACGGGCTGAAGCGGAACGGCGCGCGCATGGGTGGTGAGAGGGCGCGCGGCCGTGCGGGGCCCTCGGGGCACCCGTACCGGGGTGCCGTCCGTTCCCGCCGCGCTGACCAGGGGAAAAGAGTGGCGGAGCCTCGGGCGGGTGCGGTTGGCTGCCCTCATGACAGCAGTTTCTCCCCGCCTCGAAGAGGTCACCCCCGACACGGTGCTCGACGCCTGTCGGCTGGAAGTCGCGCCCGAACAGCGGAAGTTCGTCTCGCCGGTCGCGCAGTCGTTGGCCGAGGCATATGTGCACCCCGGTGTCGCCTGGCCCCGGCTGATCCATGACGGCGACCGCATCGTCGGCTTCGTGATGGCCTTTTTCGACGCCCGGTTCGACTACGACGCCGATGTGCCGGACGCCCCGCGCCGCTCCGGCCTCTGGCGGCTGGCCATAGCCGCCGGTGAGCAGGGCCGGGGGTACGGGCGCTTCGCGGTGGGCGCGGTGAACGAGGAGATCCGCCGCCGGGGCGGGACGGTCTCGACCGTGACCTGGCACCCCGGCGAGGGCGGTCCGGAGGAGTTCTACCTCCGGCTCGGCTACCGCAAGCGCGGCCTGACGAGCGACGGCGAGTACCTCGGCGATCTGGACCTCACGGGCTGAGACCGGCAGGCGGCGGCGCTCTCATGGCCTGGGACCTGCGGGCGGGGGCCTCACGGCCTGGGACCGGCGGGTGCGGGCCGCCCTCCCGCAGGAACGCCGCGCCCCGTCCCGGCCTCGCCCGCGCTACCCCTCGTACCGCAGATACCTCCGCCGCTTCGCCCGGAACGCTGTCAGGTCGCTCCGCCACGCGGCCACCACCGCGTCCGTGTCCGCCCCCGCGTCGATCATGGTGCGGACCCGGGTGTTCCCGGTGAGCTTGTCGATCCAGTGGTCCGGGCGCCAGGCGAAGCCGCTCCACGTCTGCTTCGCCGTCACCAGCAGGGCGATCCCCGTACGGACCGGGTCGAAGACCTCCCGGTCCTGGACGTGCACCTGCACCCCGCCCACCGTCTTCCCCTGGAACTTGGAGAACGTGGGCGCGAAGTACGCCTCCCGGAAGGCGACCCCCGGCAGCCGCAGCGCGTTCACGGCCGCCGCCCAGTGGCGGTCGATGCCCTCCGCGCCGAGCAGTTCGAAGGGGCGCGTGGTGCCCCGGCCCTCGGAGAGGTTGGTGCCCTCGAAGAGACAGGTGCCGGAGTAGACGAGGGCCGTCTCCGGCGTCGGCATGTTCGGGCTCGGCGGCACCCAGGGCAGCCCGGTGTCGTCGAAGAAGTCCGAGCGCCGCCACCCCGACATCGTCACCACCTCCAGCCGCACAGGATCGGCCCGCAGGAACTCCGCGTTGAAGAGGAGCGCCAGCTCCGCCACCGTCATCCCGTGCGCCTGGGCGATCTCCCGGCGGCCCACGAACGTGGCGAACGCCGGGTCCAGCACCGGCCCCAGCGCCGCCCGCCCGGTCACCGGGTTGGGCCGGTCCAGCACCACCAGGCGCTTGCCCGCGAGCGCCGCCGCCTCCATGCAGTCGTACAGCGTCCAGATGTACGTGTAGAAGCGCGCACCCGCGTCCTGGATGTCGAACAGCACCGTGTCCACGCCCGACGCGGTGAAGATGTCCGCGAGGTCCTGCCCGCTCTTGAGGTACGTGTCGTAGACCGGCAGCCCGGTCGCCGGGTCGTCGTACCGCCCCTCCGAACCGCCCGCCTGCGCGGTGCCCCGGAAGCCGTGCTCGGGGCCGAAGACGGCGGTCAGGTCCACGCGGGCGTCCGGGTGCATCACATCGACGATGTGCCGTACGTCGGCGGTCACGCCGGTCGGGTTGGTGACGACCCCGACCTTCTGCCCCCGCAGCAGCCGGTAGCCGTCGGCGGCCAGCCGGTCGAAGCCGGTACGGACCCGGGGGCGGCCCCGGCCCCGTACGGAAGCGGCCGATGCGGCGGCGGGAGCGCTGCCCGCCGCTGTCACCGCGAGCGCCCCCACGGCGCCTCCGGCGGCCAGCACACCACGTCGGGACAGATTCATTCCGCTACCTCCATGATCGTGCGCCGACTGTCATGGCCACGCACGCTAGCGCGGCCGGGAGCCGTACGGAACGACCCGGGCCGCCCCGATGTCCGCGCGCCGGACCGCCGCCCTCCGCCGGCTCCCGCGACCGCCGCGCCCGCCCTTCCGCGACGACATACCGACCGGTTAGTCTGCCGGTGCGAACGGAAGCGCGGACGCATGTACGGACGCACGGACCGGAAGGCGGAGGGACGGGATGGCGGCGATGGACACGGTGCGGGGCGCCGGTGTGGTGGTCACGGGAGCCGGAGGCGGTATCGGCGCCGCCCTGGCCCGCAGGTTCGCCGCCGGGGGAGCGCGGGTCGTCGTCAACGACCTGGACCCCGCGCGCATCGAGCCGCTCGCGCGGGAGATCGGCGGGATCGCCGTCGCCGGGGACGCCTCGGGCGTCGTGGCGGCCGCTCGCGACGCGCTGGGCGGCACGGTGGACGTCTACTGCGCCAACGCCGGACTCGCCTCGCCCGGCGACGCGTTCGCCGACGAGGAGGTCTGGGCCGCCGCCTGGGACGTCAATGTGATGGCCCATGTCCGTGCCGCCAGGGCCCTGCTGCCGCAGTGGCTGGAGCGGGGCGGCGGGCGCTTCGTCACCACCGCGTCCGCCGCCGGACTGCTGACGATGATCGGCGCGGCCCCGTACAGCGTGACCAAGCACGGGGCGGTCGCCTTCGCCGAATGGCTCTCGCTCACCTACCGCCACCGGGGCGTCAAGGTCCACGCGATCTGCCCGCAGGGCGTACGCACCGATATGCTCACCGCCGCCGGTTCGGCCGGTGAACTGGTCCTCGCCCCCGGCGCCGTCGAGCCGGATGCCGTCGCCGACGCGCTGTTCGACGCGATGGCGGCCGACCGTTTCCTGGTCCTGCCGCACCCCGAGGTCGCCGGGTACCACCAGGCCCGCGCCGCCGACCCCGACCGCTGGCTGGGCGGCATGAACCGCCTCCAGCAGAAGTGGGAGGAGACCACCGGAGCGGGAGCGGCGGCCCCGGGGGCGGCGACCGGCCCCTGAGCGACGGCCCCCGGGCGGCCCGGCGCGCGGCCGCTCACCGCCCGGTGAGGTCCTGACCGAGCCTCCGGAGGCGGCGAGTGGGAAGATCCTCAGGCGGGACCGCGTTCCCCCCGTCAGAACCTCGTCGAAACGGCGAACGCACGGTATGAAAGGCAGGTGGCGGCTCATGGCCAAGGCGACGGAGCAGAATGGCACGCCCGTCCCCCAACGGCTGCTGGCCGCCGCCACCCGGCTCTTCGCCGAGCACGGGTACGACCGCACCTCGGTCCAGGAGATCGTCGAGGCGGCGGGCGTCACCAAGGGAGCGCTCTACCACTACTTCGGCTCCAAGGAGGACCTGCTCCAGGAGGTCTACGCCCGGGTGCTGCGGCTCCAGCAGGAGCGGCTCGACGCCGTCGCGGACGCCGAGGCGCCGGTCGAGCAGCGGCTGCGCGACGCGGCGGCGGACGTGGTCGTCACGACCATCGACAACCTGGACGACGCCGCGATCTTCTTCCGCTCCATGCACCACCTGAGCCCGGAGAAGAACAAGCAGGTACGGGCGGAGCGCCGCCGCTACCACGAGCGGTTCCGGGCGCTGGTCGAGGAGGGGCAGCGCAGCGGGGTCTTCTCCACCGCCACCCCCGCCGACCTGGTGGTCGACTACCACTTCGGCTCGGTCCACCACCTCTCCACCTGGTACCGCCCGGACGGCCCGCTCACCCCCGAGCAGGTCGCCGCCCATCTCGCGGACCTGCTGCTGCGGGCCCTGCGCCCGTAGCGCGCCCGGCGCGGGGAGTGCCGGGGAGTACGTAACACCGCCCTGTTCGGGGGCGGTTGCACCCGTCCAAACACCGATATGTGTTCGTTAATGGAACTGACATGTCCGCTTTCCGCTCTTGACGGAACACTGTCACCTCATTGACCATCGGTCACGCATCGCACCGAGCCTCCTCGGTCGTGCGGTGCGCTTCACCAGCTCCAGGACCCGGCCGTACGTTCCACGCGTGCGACGCGGCCGGGTACCCCCCGCACGTTCCGTCAGTCCCCGAACGGAATCCGGAGCCCCACCATGAGACCGAACCGCCTCACCCTGCGCAGATCCCCGGCGGCCGTCGCCGCCGTCGCCCTCGCGGCTCTCCTGGCGACCGCCGCGCCCACCGCGCAGGCGGCCCCGACGACCGCGGCCCCCGCCGCCGTCGCGGCGCCCGACATCCCGCTGGCCAACGTCAAGGCCCACCTCACCCAGTTCTCGACGATCGCCGCCAACAACGGCGGCAACCGCGCCCACGGCCGCCCCGGCTACAAGGCGTCCGTCGACTACGTACGGGCCAAGCTGGACGCCGCCGGATACACCACGTCCCTCCAGCAGTTCACCACCAGCGGCGCCGTCGGCTACAACCTCATAGCCGAATGGCCCGGCGGCGACCCGAACAAGGTCCTGATCGCCGGGGCCCACCTGGACTCCGTCTCCTCCGGCGCCGGGATCAACGACAACGCCTCCGGCTCGGCCGCCGTCCTGGAGACCGCGCTCGCCGTCTCCCGCGCCGGGTACCAGCCCGACAAGCGCCTGCGGTTCGCCTGGTGGGGCGCGGAGGAGCTGGGCCTGATCGGCTCCAAGTACTACGTCAACAACCTCCCGGCCGCCGAGCGTTCGAAGATCACCGGCTACCTCAACTTCGACATGATCGGCTCGCCGAACGCCGGCTACTTCGTCTACGACGACGACCCGGTCATCGAGAAGACCTTCAAGGACTACTTCGTGGGCCTCAACGTGCCCACCGAGATCGAGACCGAGGGCGACGGCCGCTCCGACCACGCCCCGTTCAAGGCGGCGGGCGTCCCCGTCGGCGGCCTCTTCACCGGCGCCAGCCGCACCAAGACCGCGGCCCAGGCGCAGAAGTGGGGCGGAACGGCCGGCCAGGCGTTCGACCGCTGCTACCACACCTCCTGCGACACCACGGCGAACATCAACGACACCGCCCTGGACCGCAACAGCGATGCCGCCGCCCACGCGATCTGGACCCTCTCCGCGGGCTCCGGCGGCGAGCCGCCCACGGGCACCGTCTTCACCAACGACACGGACGTCGCCATCCCGGACGCCGGTGCGGCCGTCACCTCCGCGATCACCGTCTCCGGACGGACCGGCAACGCCCCCGCCGCACTCCAGGTCGGCGTGGACATCAAGCACACCTACCGCGGCGACCTGGTGATCGACCTGCTGGCCCCGGACGGCGCCGCCTTCCGGCTGAAGAACTCCAGCAGCGGCGACTCGGCGGACAACGTCATCACGACGTACACCGTCAACGCCTCCACCAAGGCGGCCAACGGCGTCTGGCGGCTCCGGGTGCAGGACGTCTACCGGTCCGACACCGGCTACATCGACAGCTGGAAGCTCACGTTCTGACCGCAGGACGATCCGGTGCGGCCCCCTCCGCCGGAGGGGGCCGCACCCCGTTCTCACCCGTACCGCTTGATCTCCCGCCGGGCCAGCGACCGCTGGTGCACCTCGTCCGGCCCGTCCGCCAGCCTCAGCGTCCGCGCCGAGGCCCACAGCTCCGCCAGCGGGAAGTCCTGGCTCACCCCGCCCGCCCCGTGCAGCTGCACCGCCGAGTCCAGGATGTCCACCACCGCGCGCGGGGTGGCGATCTTGATGGCCTGGATCTCCGTGTGCGCCCCCTTGTTGCCCACGGTGTCCATCAGCCAGGCCGTCTTCAGCACCAGCAGCCGCAGCTGCTCCACCGTCACCCGGGCGTCCGCGATCCAGTTCTGCACGACGCCCTGCGCGGCCAGCGGCTTGCCGAACGCCGTACGGTCCACCGCCCGGCGGCACATCAGCTCGATGGCCCGCTCCGCCATCCCGATCAGCCGCATGCAGTGGTGGATGCGCCCCGGCCCCAGCCGCGCCTGCGCGATGGCGAACCCGCCGCCCTCCTCCCCGACCAGGTTGGCCACCGGCACCCGCACGTCGTGGAAGACCACCTCCGCGTGGCCCCCGTGGGAGTGGTCCTCGTACCCGTACACCCGCATCGCCCGCCGCACCTCGACGCCCGGGGTGTCGCGCGGGACCAGGATCATCGACTGCTGTCGGCGGATATCGTCGCCGTCCGGGTCGGTCTTGCCCATCACGATGAAGACCGCGCAGTCCGGGTTCATCGCCCCGGAGATGTACCACTTGCGCCCGTTGATGACGTAGTCATCGCCGTCCCGGATCATCCGGGTCTCGATGTTCGTCGCGTCCGAGGACGCCACCTCCGGCTCCGTCATCGCGAAGGCGGAGCGGATCTCCCCGGCGAGCAGCGGCTCCAGCCACCGCTTCTTCTGCTCGTCCGTGCCGAACTGGAAGAGCACCTCCATGTTCCCGGTGTCCGGCGCCGCGCAGTTCGTCGCGGTCGGCGCGAGGTGCGGGGAGCGGCCGGTGATCTCCGCGAGCGGCGCGTACTGGAGGTTCGTCAGCCCGGCCCCGTACGCCGCGTCCGGCAGGAAGAGGTTCCACAGCCCCTGCCGCCGCGCCTCGGCCTTCAGCTCCCCGACGACCGCGGGCGTGTCCCACGGCGAGGCGAGCAGCGCCCGCTGCTCCTCCGCGACCGGCTCGGCCGGATACACGTGCTCGTCCATGAAGGCGAGCAGCCGGGAGCGCAGCTCCTCGGTTCGGGCGTCGAATGCGAAGTCCATGGGTGGTCAGCCTTCCTGGAGGGTGGTGAGGCCGTGCTCGATGAAGACCGGGACCAGTTCACCGATCCGGTCGAAGCCCGCGCCGACGGTCTGCCCGAGGGTGTAGCGGTAGTGGATGCCCTCCAGGATCACGGCGAGCTTGAACCAGGCGAACGCCGTGTACCAGGAGATGGCGGAGGTGTCCCGGCCCGATCCGGCGGCGTACCGCTCGATCAGTTCGGCGGGGGAGGGGTGCCCGGCGGCGCCGCTGGTGGTGGAGACGGGGGAGCGCGGCAGATCGAGGTCGGAGCTGTACATCACGAGCAGCCCGAGATCGGTCAGCGGATCGCCCAGCGTGGACATCTCCCAGTCCAGCACGGCGTTGATCTTCTCGTCCGGCCCGAGCAGCACGTTGTCCAGGCGGTAGTCGCCGTGGACGACGGTGGGCGCGGGCGATACGGGCAGCTCGCGGCCGAGGGAGGCGTGCAGCTCGTCGATGCCGGCCAGTTCCCGGTTGCGCGAGGCGTCCAGCTGCTTGCCCCAGCGCCGCAGCTGCCGGTCCAGGAACCCGTCGGGCCGCCCGAAGTCCCCGAGCCCCACCGCTTCCGGGTCCACCGCGTGCAGGTCGACCAGGGTGTCCACCAGGGCGAGGACGGCGGCCCGGGTGCGCTCGGGGCCCAGCGGGGCGAGCTGTTCGGCGGTGCGGTACGGGACGCCCTCGACGTGCTCCATGACGTAGAAGGGCGCACCGAGCACCGCGTCGTCCTCGCAGAGCAGCAACGGCTCAGGCACCGGCACGGCGGTGGGGTGCAGGGCGCTGATCACCCGGTGCTCGCGCTTCATGTCGTGCGCGGTGGCCAGCACATGGCCCAGCGGCGGCCGACGCACCACCCACCGGCCGGTCCCGTCGGTGACCGTGTACGTCAGGTTCGACCGGCCGCCCTCGATCAGCCGGGCCTCCAGCGGCCCGCGCACCAGCCCGGGACGCTCGCGGTCGAGGTGCCCGCGCAGCAGCTCGGGGTCGAGACCTGGTGGGGGGACGGGACTCATGGGGCGTACCTCCGGGCGATGGGGCGATGGGGCGACGAACGGGACCACGGTCGCCGACCATCATGCCGACCAGTCGGTATGTCGTCCAGTGCACTCCCGCGATCAGTCCGGCGCACTCCCGCGGTCAACCGCGCGGACCCCGGCGCCCCCGCCGGCTCCCGGCCGCGTACGTCCTGAGTTGCGCCTGCCCTGACCTGCGCCGAAGGTCGAGGGATGAAGGCGATCAGCTACAGCGCGTACGGCCCGGCCGATGTCCTGGAGTACGGCGAGCGGCCCGACCCGAGGGTCGGCCCCGACTCGGTGCTCGTGAAGGTACGGGCCGCCGCCGTCAACCCGGTCGACTGGAAGGCCCGCGAGGGGTTCCTCCAAGGCGGCCTCGAAGCCGTCTTCCCGGTGATCCCCGGCTGGGACGTCTCCGGGGTCGTCGTGCAACCGGGCGTCGCCGTGGACGAGTTCGCGGTCGGGGACGAGGTGATCGGCTATGTGCGCGAGGACTTCCTCTCGCGCGGTACGTTCGCCGAGTACGTCGCCGCCCCCGTACGCACCCTCGCCCGCAAGCCGCTCAGGCTGAGCTTCGAGGAGGCCGCGGGCCTGCCGCTGGCCGGGCTCACCGCGTACCAGGTGCTGCACCGCACCCTCAAGATCCGCGAGGGCGACACCGTCCTCGTCCACGCGGCGGCGGGCGGGGTCGGCTCGATCGCCGTGCAGATCGCCCGCCACGAGGGCTGCCGGGTCATCGGCACCGCGAGCGAGCGCAACCACGCGTACGTACGCGGTCTGGGCGGCGAGCCCGTCGCCTACGGGGACGGCCTCGCCGACCGGCTGCGGGAGCTGGCCCCCGACGGCTTCGACGCCGCCTTCGACACGGTGGGCGGCGAGGCGCTGCGGGTCTCGGCCGACACCCTCGCCGAGGGCGGCCGGCTCGCCTCGATCGCCGACAGCGAGGTGTTCTCGTACGGCGGTCGCTACGCCTTCGTCCGGCCCGACGCCACCGACCTGGCCCACCTCGCGGAACTGGCCGAACAGGGCATCGTCACCGTCCATGTGGACCGGGTCTTCCCGCTGGAGCGGGCGGCCGAGGCGTACCGGCTCAACCAGGAGGGACGCACGCGGGGCAAGATCGTGGTCACGGTGGACTGGGACGTCTGAGCGAACACGGTCCGCAGCTCTCGGAACAGCGACGCCCGAACAGCCCGGGGGCGCGCTCAGAACAGCATCGCCGCCGCGAACACCGCGAACGCCACCGTGCACAGCGCCGCCGTCAGCGCCCCGCGCGGACCGAGCGGCTCCGGTCGCGCCACGCCCAGGCGCACCACCCTGAGGTGGGCCGCCGTCAGGAACCCCAGCCAGGCCGCCGCGGTCAGCGCCAGGGCGGCCAGCCCGGCCGGGCTGGCACCGCTGTGCAGCGCCTGCCGCCCGGCGAGCAGCGCCACCACCGTGGCGGACAACGTGGTACGCCGCCAGGCGAGCCGGGTCCGCTCGGGCTGGAGCCCGGGGTCCCGCTCCCCGCCCTCGCCGCCCGTCACCGGCCCTCCCAGCCGAAGAGGACCACCACCACCATCGCGACGGCCACGACCGCGACCACGAGGCTCAGCACCGTCGGAAACCGGGAGACCGGCAGATCCTCCCCGCGCCGCATCGCCCGCTCGCACCGCACCCAGTGGTTGACCGCCCGCAGCGCGCACAGCACCCCGGTGGCGAGCAGCCCGAGCGCCAGCCCCGCCCGGACGCCCCAGGCCAGCTCCGGCAGGAACTGGTCCACGGCGAAGCCCCCGCCGATCAGGGCCAGCGCCGTCCTGATCCAGGCGAGGAACGTACGCTCGTTGGCCAGGGAGAACCGGTAGTCGGGGGTGGTCCCCTCGTCCCGGACCCGCTCCGGCGCGAACCACAGCCGTACGCTCTGCGCGATCTTGTTCACACAGGGCACCTTACGAGGTCAGAGCGCCCGGAACTCCTTCAGCCGCCGGTAGGCGTCCAGCCCGTCCGGCACCCACAGCCACTCATCGAGCCGCGCCTCCAGCTCCCTGTCGTCCAGGAAGGTGTGCCAGGCGACCTCCTCCGCCTGCGGCACCACCGGAAGCTCGCACCGCACCTGGTAGACGGCGGACCACCAGGTGTGCTCGGCGCTCGTGTAGAGGAACCGGAACAGCGGCTCGGGCTCCGGCAGCCCCGAGACCCCGAGCTCCTCCTCCGCCTCGCGCAGCGCCGCCCCGTCGTAGGACTCGCCCGCGCCCACCACCCCGCCGACGAACATGTCGTAGTGCGAGGGGAAGACCAGCTTGGTGGCCGTCCGGCGGTGGACGAAGACGCGCCCCTCGGCGTCCCGTACCTCGATGAACACACAGCGGTGGCGCAGTCCCCGGGCCGTCGCCTCACCGCGCGGGGCCTGCCCGATGACCTCGTCGTTCTCGTCGACGATGTCCAGGATCTCGTCAGAGGGCGTCATGCGTCTCATCCAACAGCACCCGGGTGGTTGACGTGGCAGCGGCCGGTACCCAAGATCTGACGCACGGGTAACTTGCACGCCCGTCGAGCCCTTCCGGCCGCCCCTTCCCGACAGGATGGAACCCATGGCGTACGACGCTGATGTGATCGTGATCGGGGCAGGGCTCGCCGGACTCGTGGCCACCGCCGAACTGGCCGACGCGGGCCGTTCCGTGATCCTCCTCGACCAGGAGCCCGAGCAGTCCATCGGCGGGCAGGCCCACTGGTCCTTCGGCGGCCTCTTCCTCGTCGACTCGCCCGAGCAGCGCCGCCTGCGGATCAAGGACAGCCGGGAGCTGGCCCTCCAGGACTGGTACGGCACCGCCGGGTTCGACCGAAAGGAAGACCACTGGCCGAGGAAGTGGGCCGAGGCGTACGTCGACTTCGCGGCCGGTGAGAAGCGCTCCTGGCTGCACCGGCAGGGGCTGCGGATCTTCCCGGTGGTCGGCTGGGCGGAGCGCGGCGGCTACGACGCGACCGGCCACGGCAACTCCGTACCCCGCTTCCACATCACCTGGGGCACCGGCCCCGGCGTCGTCGCCCCCTTCGAGCGGCGGGTCCGCGAGGGCGTCGCCAAGGGGCTCGTCCAGCTGCGGTTCCGCCACCGCGTGACCGGCCTCGCCCGCACGGCCGGGGCGCTGGACACGGTCACCGGCGAGATCCTGGAGCCCAGCGGGGCCGAGCGCGGCACCGCCAGCAGCCGGGAGGCGACCGGCGCCTTCGAGCTGAAGGCCCAGGCGGTGATCGTCACCTCCGGCGGCATCGGCGGCAACCACGACCTGGTCCGCGCCCAGTGGCCCGAGCGGCTCGGCACCCCGCCCGAGAAGCTGCTCTCCGGCGTCCCCGCCCATGTGGACGGCCTGATGCTGGGCATCGCCGAGGAGGCGGGCGCCCACCACATCAACCGGGACCGGATGTGGCACTACACGGAGGGCATCGAGAACTGGAACCCGATCTGGTCCAAGCACGCCATCCGCATCCTGCCCGGCCCCTCCTCCCTCTGGCTCGACGCCCGCGGCAAGCGGCTGCCGGTCCCGCTCTTCCCCGGCTTCGACACGCTCGGCACCCTCGAACACATCATGAGGTCGGGCCACGGCTACACCTGGTTCGTCCTCAACCAGCGGATCATCGGCAAGGAGTTCGCCCTCTCCGGCTCCGAGCAGAACCCGGACCTGACCGGCAAGTCGGTACGGGACGTGATCGGCCGGGCCCGCGCGGACGTGCCCGCACCGGTCAAGGCGTTCATGGACCACGGGGCGGACTTCGTGGTGGAGAAGGACCTCGACGCCCTGGTCCGGGGCATGAACGCGATCACCGGCGACGGCCTGATCGACGCGGACGGGCTGCGCCGCGAGATCACCGCCCGGGACCGCGAGATCGCCAACCCCTTCACCAAGGACCTCCAGGTCACCGCCATCCACGGGGCCCGCGCCTACCTGGGCGACCGCCTCATCCGTACGGCGAAACCGCACCGCATCCTGGACCCGGCGGCGGGCCCCCTCATCGCCGTACGCCTCAACATCCTGACCCGCAAGTCCCTGGGCGGCCTGGAGACGGACCTCTCCTCCCGGGTCCTCACCGCCGACGGCACCCCGCTGCCGGGCCTGTACGCGGCGGGCGAGGCGGCGGGCTTCGGCGGCGGCGGGGTCCACGGCTACCGCTCCCTGGAGGGCACGTTCCTGGGCGGCTGCATCTTCTCGGGCCGCGCGGCGGGCCGGGCGGCGGCCAAAGCCCTGTAGGGCGGGCCGGGCGGCAGCGAAGGCCACGGCGTAAGCCCCTCCGGCGATGTGAGGAGCGGGGCCCGGGCATCCGCCCGGGGGTCCGCACCGCCAATGTGTCAGGCGTCACGTCACCCCCCGCCCACCCCGCCGCACGCTGCGCAAACACCTCACGCCACGCAATGACTTCCGGCCAACTGTCCGAACATCGAGCGGAGTTGGTGTAGACCTCCCCTTGACGTGGAGCGCCCCCTACCGCTTTGCTGTGCGCGATCATCTGCTCGCACACCGCGTCGAAAGAAGCCTGCGGCATGTCCCCGCCACCGCCGCCCCTGGGCCGCTCCCGCCGTCGGGGCGGTCGCTCGGACCACACCTTCGACCCGGCCCTGGACGACCTCGAACTCATCGACGCGCGCAGCCAGTTCACCCAGGGACGGTGGGGCGGGGCCCGGGCCCTGCTGGTGGCCACCGGGAACGACTGGGACCGCCGGGGACACCGCCTCCTCGGCCTCGCCGCGATCCCGTCCGCCGCCGACTGGGCCCGCGACTGGCTGCTCGCCGAACCCGAGAGCGCGGACGCCGCCACCCTCCTCGGCTGCGCCTGTGTCGTACGGGCCCTGCGCCCCAAGGCCAAGGCCGAGGAGGCCGCCCGCGCCCGGCAGACCTGCCTCGCCGCCGCCCGGACCACCCCCGAGGACCCCACCCCGTGGCTCGCCCTGCTCCTCCTGGACCGGGGCCGCGAGGACGGCGGTGACGAGACCGGCCGGCTCTTCGAGGAGGTCCGCTCCCGCCACCCCGAGCACCACCACGCCCACCATGTGATGACCGCTCAACTCGCCGAGAGCCGCCCCGACAGCGGCCAGGACCCGCTCCACGAGGTGTACGACTTCGCCGCCTGGGCCGCCGAACAGGCCCCCGCCGACTCCCCGCTCGCCGTCCTCCCCGTCGTCGCCCACGCCGAGCGCTACCGGGTGCTCGTCGCTGCGGGCAGCGAGCCGGGCGACCCCGTGGCCTCCGGCCACTGGTCGGGGCGGCGGGCCCGGCAGGTGATGAAGGCCGCCTTCGACTGGTGGCTGGAGTGGGAGCGCGAGGACCACCCGCGCCACCGCGTCGACCTCAACTTCCTGGCCCACGCCAAGGTCTGCGAGGGCCGGACCGCCGAGGCCGCCGCCCTCTTCCACCGCATCGGCCCGTACGCCACGGCCGCCCCCTGGTCGTACGCGGGCCGCGACCCGTACACCGCGTTCACCACCGCACGCGACCACGCGCTCGGCACCCCCTGACCACGTTCGACCGAGAACCGAAGAAGGGACCACCCCCGCCATGTCGACGGGCAGTTCAACTCCAGGCAGGACCCGGCAGCCCGGCACCCCCCGGCCGACGGGCGGGACCGGCGGGATCAACACGTACAAGGGCGAGGAACGCGCCCTGCGCGCCGACCGCCTCGGCACCCCCGGCCTGCTGCTCTCCGTGCTCGCGGCCAGCGCCCCCCTGATGGTGGTCGCCGGGGTGATGCCCACCGTCTTCGGCGTGATGGGCATCGTCGGCCAGCCGCTGCTCTACGTCATCCTCGGCGCCGTCCTGATGCTGTTCAGCGTCGGCTACGCGGAGATGAGCCGCCACGTCCACAACGCGGGCGCCTTCTACGCGTACATCGCCCGGGGCCTCGGCCCGACGGCCGGAGCCGGTGCCTCGCTCGTGGCGCTGGTGGCGTACAGCGCGATGCAGGTCGGCATCTACGGAATCCTCGGCTTCGAGGTCTCCGTCATCCTCTCCACGTACGCCGGTATCGATGTGCAGTGGTGGATACCGGCGCTGATCTCCGTGGTCGTGGTCGGCGTCCTCGGCTGGCTGAAGATCGACCTCAACGCCAAGGTGCTCGGCGTCCTGCTGGTCATCGAGTGCCTGCTCGTCGTGATCTTCGACATCGCCGCCGTCTCCGAGCCGGGCCCCGAGGGGCTCTCGTTCGCGGCGTTCGACCCCGGGACCCTCACCGGGGCCGGGCTCTCCACCGCGCTCTGCTTCTGCATCGCCGCGTTCGTCGGCTTCGAGCAGGCACCGGTCTACGCCGAGGAGACCAGCCGCCCGCAGATCGTGGTCTCCCGGGTCATGTTCCTCGCCGTGGGGTACGCCGCGCTGTTCCTCGCCATCAGCTCCTGGGCCCTGACGGTCGCCGCCGGACCCGGCTTCATCGCCGACACCTCCCTCAAGGAGGGCCCCGGCATGCTGTTCGGCCTCACCGAGGAGCGGCTCGGCTCCACCTTCACCGACGTCCTGCACATCCTCTTCGTCACCGGGATGTTCGCGGCGCTCCTCAGCTTCCACAACGTGGTCGCCCGCTACGCGTTCGCCATGGGCCGCGAGGGGCTGCTGCCCGCCCGCTTCGGCCGCACCAACCGGGCGAGCGGCGCCCCCGGCATCGGCTCGCTGCTCCAGTCCGCCATCTCCGTGGTGATCGTGCTGGCCTTCGCCTTCAGCGACGGCAACCACATCGGGGACCCCACCGTCCCTGTCCTGCGCCTCTTCACCTGGATGGGCAACGTCGGCGCGCTCGGCGTGATCCTGCTGATGGCCGCCGCCTCCTTCGCCGTCATCGCCTTCTTCGTCAAGCGCGGCGCGGGCCGTGCCCAGGTCTGGCGCCTGATCGCCTCGGGCCTCGCCGGGGTCGCCCTCCTGTCGATCGCCGTCTCCACCGTCCGCGACTTCGACGTCCTCGTGGGCTCCGGCTCCGGCTCGGCCCTCAACTGGCTGCTGCCCGGCGTGATCGTCACCGCCCTCGTCGGCGGTCTGGTCTACGGTGCGGTCCTGCGCAGGGCCAGGCCCGAGGTGCACGCCCGGATCGGCCTCGGCAACGAGGCGTTCCAGCTGGAGAAGGCGGCCGAGAGCGAGGCCACCCGCCGCTGACCCTCCCGTACGTACGCGGGAACGCCCGCCCCGGTGCCGTACCGGGGCGGGCGTTCTCCTGTGCCGTACGGGAGCGGCTACAGCAGCAGCGACAGCGGCAGGATGAAGGCGATGGCCACCACGGAGATGATCGTCTCCATCACCGACCAGGTCTTCACGGTCTGGCCGACGTCCATCCCGAAGTACTCCTTCACCAGCCAGAACCCGGCGTCGTTGACATGGCTGAAGAAGAGCGAACCGGCACCGATGGCCAGCACCAGCAGGGCCGCGTGCGAGGTCGACATGTCGGCCGCGAGCGGGGCGACCAGACCGGCGGCGGAGATGGTGGCGACGGTGGCCGAGCCGGTGGCGAGGCGGATCGCGACGGCGATCAGCCAGCCGAGCAGCAGGGCGGGGATCGCCCAGTTCTCGGAGAAGTCCAGGATCATCTGGCCCACCCCGGCGTCGATCAGCGTCTGCTTGAAGCCACCGCCCGCGCCGACGATCAGCAGGATGCCCGCGATCGGGGCGAGCGACTTCTCCACCGTCCCGGCGAGCCTGCCCCGGGTGAACCCGGCGGCCCGGCCGAGGGTGACCATGCCGAGGAGTACGGCGGCGAGCAGCGCGATCATCGGCGAACCGATCACGTCCGTCACCCGCTGGAACCCGTTCTCCGGGTCGTCCACGACGATCTCGACGAGCGCCTTGAGCAGCATCAGCACGACCGGCAGCAGGATCGTCACCAGAGTGGCGCCGAAGCTCGGACGGCGGTCCAGCTCCTCGGAGGGGCGCTGCGGGATCATCTTCTCCGGCGGCTCGATGTCCACCCAGCGCGCGGCGTACCGGGAGAAGACCGGACCGGCGATGATCACCGTCGGGATGGCGACCAGCACACCGAGCGCCAGCGTCACCCCGAGGTTGGCGTCCAGGGCGTCGATCGCGACCAGCGGGCCGGGGTGCGGCGGGATCAGCCCGTGCATCACGGAGAGCCCGGCCAGCGCGGGGATGCCGATCCGCATCAGGGAGAAGTTGCCGCGCTTGGCGACGAGCAGCACCACCGGGATCATCAGCACGATCCCGACCTCGAAGAAGAGCGGCAGCCCGATGATCGAGGCGATGAGGACCATCGCCCACGGCATCGCCCCCCGGCTCGCCTTCGCCAGGATGGTGTCGACGATCTGGTCCGCCCCGCCCGAATCCGCGAGCAGCTTGCCCAGGATCGCGCCGAGCGCGATGAGCACGCCTACGCTCGCGACGGTGGAGCCGAGGCCCGCGGTGAAGCTGGCGATCGTGTCGGCCGGTGCCGCCCCCGCGAAGGAGCCGAGCGCCAGCGAACCGATGGTCAGCGCCAGGAACGCGTGCATCTTGAGCTTGGTGATCAGGAGAACGATGACGGCGATGCCCGCCAGGACGGCGATGCCCAACTGCGCGTTGCCTGCCGAGGTGATCGGTTCGGCGGCGTCCGCTGCCAGCATCTCGACGCTGAGACTGGTCACGGTGATGATCCTTTAGCTGTCGAGCCGCCGCAGCGCGGCGACGGCTCGCTGGGTGATTTCCTCAGGGGTGCCGGACACGTCGACATCGACCCCGGCCTCGTCGGCCTGGAGCGGCTGCAACGTCGCGAACTGGGAGTCGAGCAGCGTGGTGGGCATGAAGTGGCCCTTGCGGTCCGCCATCCGCTCCTCGATCAGCGCCCGGTCGCCGGTCAGATGAAGGAACAGCGCGCCGGGCGCCCCGGCCCGCAGCCGGTCGCGGTACGACCGCTTGAGCGCCGAGCTGGAGACCACCCCGCCGAGCCCCGCCCGCCCGCGCGCCCACGCGCCGATGGCGTCGAGCCAGGGCCACCGGTCGTCGTCGTCCAGGGGGATGCCTGCCGACATCTTCTCGATGTTGGCCGGGGGGTGGAAGTCGTCCCCCTCGGCGTACGGAACGCCGAGTTCGGCGGCGAGCAGGGGACCGATCGTGGTCTTGCCGGTTCCTGCCACGCCCATCACCACGACGACGTGGGGGGTGCTCATGGGGGGTGCGGTGTTCATGGGGGTGTCTCGCTGTCTTCTTCGACATCGGTCCGTCGCGCTACTGAAACCTATTAGGTACGACTTATTCAAGAGGCTGTGACGTATACGTCGTACTTTTTGTTCCCGAGGGGCTCCCCGTAGGCTGGCCCCATGACCACACAGAGCCAGGGGCTGCATACACATGTGCTGGACACCCTGGGTCTGGAGATCACCTCCGGCCAGTGCCCGCCGGGCAGCGTCCTGCGCACCGACGAGCTGGCCCAGCGCTTCGACGTCTCCCGTACGGTGATCCGCGAAGTGGTCCGGGTCCTGGAATCCATGCACCTGGTCGAGTCCCGCCGCCGGGTCGGGGTGACCGTCCGCCCCACCGAGACCTGGAACGTCTACGACCCCCGGGTCATCCGCTGGCGGCTGGCCGGCGCCGACCGTCCCCGCCAGCTGCGCTCCCTCACGGTCCTGCGCTCCGCCGTCGAACCGGTCGCCGCCTCCCTCGCCGCCCGCCACGCCACCGCCGAGCAGTGCGCCGAGCTGACCGAACGTGCCCTCGGCATGGTCGCCACCTCCCGGGGCCAGCAGCTGGAGGGCTACCTCGAACACGACATCGCCTTCCACCGGATCATCCTCAACGCCTCCGGCAACGAGATGTTCGCCCGCCTCGGGGACGTCGTCGCCGAGGTCCTGGCGGGCCGTACCCACCACCAGGTGATGTTCGAGGACCCCGACCCGGCCGCCGTCACCCTCCACGTACGCCTCGCCGAAGCGGTCCGCGAGGGCGACCCGGAAGCGGCCGAGCGCATCACCAAGGAGATCGCGGTCGGCGCCCTGCACGAACTGGACGTCCTCGCCCCGTAGAAGGTCTCCCGGGGCGTACGGTGGTCGGCGTTCGATCTTCGCGAAACGCGGGAGCAGGGAGAGCAGGGTTATGCCACAGCAGGTGCAAGCGGTCATCGCACCCGGGAAGAACGAGCCGGTGCGGGTCGAGACGATTGTCATCCCCGACCCCGGCCCCGGAGAGGCCGTCGTGAAGATCCAGGCGTGCGGCGTCTGCCACACCGACCTGCACTACAAGCAGGGCGGGATCAACGACGAGTTCCCCTTCCTCCTCGGCCACGAGGCGGCGGGCATCGTGGAGTCGGTCGGCGAGGGCGTCACGGACGTCGCCCCCGGTGACTTCGTCATCCTCAACTGGCGTGCCGTGTGCGGCCAGTGCCGCGCCTGTCTGCGCGGCCGCCCCTGGTACTGCTTCGACACCCACAACGCCAAGCAGAGGATGACGCTGCTGGACGGCACGGAGCTGTCGCCCGCCCTCGGCATCGGCGCCTTCGCGGAGAAGACCCTCGTCGCCTCCGGCCAGTGCACCAAGGTCGACCCCGAAGTGGCCCCCGAGGTCGCCGGACTCCTCGGCTGCGGTGTCATGGCGGGCATCGGCGCCGCCATCAACACCGGCCAGGTCGGCCGCGGCGACTCGGTCGCCGTCATCGGCTGCGGCGGCGTCGGTGACGCGGCCGTCGCCGGGGCCCGGCTCGCCGGAGCGGCGAAGATCATCGCGGTCGACATCGACGACCGCAAGCTGGAGACGGCGAAGCAGATGGGCGCCACCCACACCGTCAACTCCCGTACCACCGACCCCGTCGAGGCCATCCGCGCCCTCACCGACGGCAACGGCGCCGACGTCGTCATCGAGGCCGTCGGCCGCCCGGAGACGTACGAACAGGCTTTCTACGCCCGCGATCTGGCCGGAACGGTCGTCCTCGTCGGCGTCCCCACCCCCGACATGAAGCTCGAACTGCCGCTCCTGGACGTCTTCGGCCGCGGCGGCTCGCTCAAGTCCTCCTGGTACGGCGACTGCCTGCCCTCCCGCGACTTCCCGATGCTCGTCGACCTCCACCAGCAGGGCCGCCTCGACCTCGCCGCCTTCGTCACCGAGACCATCGGCCTGGGCGACATCGAGCAGGCTTTCACCAAGATGCACGACGGCAACGTGCTGCGCTCGGTGGTGGTCTTCCGATGACCGCCCGCATCGACCACCTGGTCACCTCCGGCACCTTCGCCCTCGACGGCGGTGAGTGGGACGTCGACAACAACGTCTGGATCGTCGGCGACGACACCGAGGCGATCGTCATCGACGCCGCCCACGACGCCGCCGCCATCGAGGCCGCGCTCGGCGGCCGTACGCTGCGCGCCATCGTCTGCACCCACGCGCACAACGACCACATCGACGCCGCCCCGGCCCTCGCCGAGGCCACCGGCGCCCCGATCCTGCTCCACCCGGACGACCTGCCCCTCTGGCAGCAGACCCACCCGGACCGCGCCCCCGACGGCACCCTGACCGACGGCCAGGAACTCACTGTCGCCGGAACCACCCTCACGGTCCTGCACACCCCCGGCCACGCCCCCGGCGGGGTCTGCCTGTACGCCCCCGGGCTGGCCACCGTCTTCACCGGCGACACGCTCTTCCAGGGCGGCCCCGGCGCCACCGGCCGCTCCTTCTCGTCGTTCCCCACGATCATCGACTCGATCCGGGACCGGCTGCTCACGCTCCCGGGCGACACCACGGTCCGCACCGGCCACGGCGACCCCACCACCATCGGCGCGGAGGCCCCGCAGCTCGACGACTGGATCAAGCGCGGCCACTGAGAACCGCGTACGTCACCGGTCCGGCCAGGCGGAGAGCCGCAGCCCGCTCTCGAAGCGGCGCGGCTCCCCGCTGACCGGATCGGTGAACTCCAGCCGCCGCGCCAGCAACTGCAACGGCCGCTCCCAGTCCTCCACCGCTCCCTCCGCCACCACCGGATACAGCGGATCGCCGACGATCGGCACCCCCAGCGCGTTCATATGGACCCGCAGCTGATGCGTCCGCCCGGTGGCGGGCACCAGCCGGTAGCGCCCCAGCGCACCCCGCCGCTCCACCAGCTCCACCCGGCTCTCGCTGTTCGCCTCACCCGGCTCCTCCCGGGCGGCGAGCACCCCGCGCTCCTTCACGATCCGGCTCCGTACGGTCCGGGGGAGGACCAGCTCCGGGTCGTACGGGGCCACCGCCTCGTACTCCTTGCGCACCAGCCGGTCCCGGAACAGCGTCTGGTACGCGCCCCGCTCCTGCGGCCGCACCACGAAGAGCACGAGCCCCGCCGTCAGCCGGTCCAGCCGGTGCGCGGGCTGGAGCGCCGGCACCCCCAGCTCCCGCCGCAGCCGGGCCACCGCGGTCTCGGTGATGTGCTGCCCCCGGGGCGTGGTGGCGAGGAAGTGCGGCTTGTCCACGACCACGAGACGCTCGTCCCGGTACACGACCCCGACCGGGAAGGGCACCGGCTCCTCGGCCGCGAAGTCCCGGTGGAACCAGAGGCACCGCCCGGCGGTATACGGCTCGTCACTCCGTACGGCGGTCCCGTCGGCCCCCACGAACCGCCCCGCGTCGAGCATCGCCGCGACCCGCTCGGCCCCGATCGCCCCGCCGAACCGGTCGGCCAGATGCTCCCCGACGCTTCCCCAGCGCCCCCCGGGGTCCTCCGGCAGCCGCACCCGCACGGCATCGATCCCGTCCCGCTGGGGGAGAGGCCCGGCGGACGCCTTCCTGCGGCCCCTCATCCCCGCCCCTTTCCCGGCCCGGCCCGATGACCCGGCTCGGTGACGCAAAAGAGCCCCACCGAAGTGGGGCTCCCGCTGGTGTCCGAGGGGGGACTTGAACCCCCACGCCCGATAAAGGGCACTAGCACCTCAAGCTAGCGCGTCTGCCATTCCGCCACCCGGACAAGGTGTCTGTCTCGCGGGCCTCGCCCGTTCCGACGTGGAAAACCATAGCAAACATTCGAGGGTGCTCGATCACGCCCCCGAGGCTGTGAACGGCGCGTGACGGGGGGTGCACGCCCTTGGGCGCGGGCGGTGGGCGCGGGAGGATGGAGAGGAGCACCACAGTGACAGCGGAAGGAGCATCGTGAGCGAGAGCAGCGCGGGCAGGGCCGTCGGCAACGCCGAGCGGGAGGTCGTGGACCTCTGCCGTGACCTGATCCGGATCGACACCAGCAACTACGGCGACCACTCGGGCCCCGGTGAGCGGCTCGCCGCCGAGTACGTGGCGGAGAAGCTCGCCGAGGTGGGTCTGGAGCCGCAGATCTTCGAATCGCACAAGGGCCGCGCCTCCACCGTCGCCAGGATCGAGGGCGAGGACCCCTCCCGGCCCGCCCTGCTCATCCACGGGCACACCGACGTGGTCCCGGCCAATGCGGCGGACTGGACGCACGACCCGTTCTCCGGGGAGATCGCGGACGGCTGCGTCTGGGGCCGGGGCGCCGTCGACATGAAGGACATGGACGCGATGACCCTCGCGGTCGTACGCGAACGGATGCGCACGGGCCGCAAGCCCCCGCGCGACATCGTGCTGGCCTTCCTGGCGGACGAGGAGGCGGGCGGCACGTACGGGGCCCGCTACCTGGTCGACAACCACCCGGGGCTCTTCGAGGGCGTCAACGAGGCGATCAGCGAGGTCGGCGGATTCTCGTTCACCGTCAACGAGAAGCTGCGGCTCTATCTGGTGGAGACGGCCCAGAAGGGCATGCACTGGATGAAGCTCACCGTGGACGGCACCGCCGGGCACGGCTCGATGATCCACAAGGACAACGCCATCACGGAGCTGTCCGAGGCGGTCGGGCGGCTCGGGCGGCACAAGTTCCCGGTGCGGGTCACCAAGACGCTGCGGCACTTCCTGGACGAGCTCTCGGACGCGCTCGGCACCGAGCTGGACCCGGAGAACATGGACGAGACGCTGGCCAAGCTCGGCGGCATCGCCAAGCTGATCGGCGCCTCCCTCCAGAACACCGCCAACCCCACCCAGCTCGGCGCCGGCTACAAGGTCAACGTGATCCCGGGCCAGGCCACCGCCCATGTCGACGGCCGGTACCTGCCGGGGTACGAGGAGGAGTTCCTCGCCGATCTGGACCGCATCCTGGGCCCCCGGGTGAAGCGCGAGGACGTGCACGCGGACAAGGCGCTGGAGACCACCTTCGACGGCGCCCTGGTGGACGCCATGCAGACCGCGCTGGTCGCCGAGGACCCGATCGCCCGTGCCGTCCCGTACATGCTCTCGGCGGGGACCGACGCCAAGTCCTTCGACGACCTGGGCATCCGGGGCTTCGGCTTCGCCCCGCTGAAGCTGCCGCCGGAGCTGGACTTCGCCGGGATGTTCCACGGGGTCGACGAGCGGGTCCCGGTCGACGGCCTCCAGTTCGGCGTGCGGGTGCTCGACCGGTTCATCGACCACTCCTGACCGGTCCCGTACGAACTCCTGACCGGGCGCATGTGTATTCGCCCGCCTGTGCGCACATGACCGAAAGGGTGAAACGCGCCGTTCACGCGTAGCCCCGCCCCACCCTCCTCGTTACAAGTTTTGCGGTCCGCGGCTGGGACCGCACTTTCCAACTAGGAGGAATCATGATCAAGAAGGTCGTCGCAGTTGCGGCTGCCACCGGTGGCCTCGTTCTCGCGGGTGCGGGCATGGCTTCCGCCGACGCGGGCGCCCAGGGTGCCGCCATCGGCAGCCCCGGCGTGCTGTCCGGCAACGTCGTCCAGGTCCCGGTCCACGTGCCGATCAACCTGTGCGGCAACACGGTCTCCGTGATCGGGCTGCTGAACCCCGCCTTCGGCAACACCTGCGTCAACGCGTGACGTTGAACGTCAGCCCGTAAGGGCTTGAGCTCGGTCGGTCCCGGAGTGCGTCCCATGCACTTCGGGACCGTTCGGCATTCGGCTCCCGCACGGTCATGTCCGGGGGTTTTTCGGAAGGCAGAAGGCAGGAAACGAACCTATGCGACAGGTCACTCGTAAGGGCCTGATCACCATGGCGGCGGCGGGCGGGGTCCTCGCTCTCAGTGGCGGCTACGCCCACGCCGACGCCGGTGCGGCCTCGACGGCCACCGGATCGCCGGGCGTGCTGTCCGGCAACTCGGTCTCGGTCCCGATCGACATCCCGGTCAACGTCTGCGGCAACTCGGTCACCGTCGGCGGACTCATCAACCCGACGTTCGGGAACGACTGCGAGAACGGGTCGGCGGCGTCGAGCCAGGGCTCCGGAACGCAGAACCGTATCGGCGGCGGCTCCGGCGACGGGGCCCAGGCCGGGAACGGGGCCCAGGCCGGGAACACCACCGCGTCGGACCGGCACGGCGAGCCCGGCACGGGCCGCCACCGGGCCGGTGGCGCGGGTGCGGAAGGGGTCGCACAGGGTTCGCCCGGCATCCTCTCCGGCAACTCGGTCCAGGCTCCGGTCTCCGTCCCGGTGAACGTCTGCGGCAACAGCGTCTCCGTCATCGGGCTGCTGAACCCGACCTTCGGCAACAGCTGCTCCAACGACGCCGAGCCGCCGCCCCCGCCGCCGGAGGAGCCGGAGAAGCCCCCGGTCACCCCGGAGACGCCGGTCGACCCGCCGGTCGAGCCCCCGGCCAACCAGCCGCCCGAGCCGAACATCCCCGAGCCCCAGCTCGACCCGGAGGAGCAGCTCGCGCAGACCGGTGCGGGCGGCATGGAGATGCTCATCCCGGCGAGCGCCGGACTGCTGCTGGCCGGGATGGGATCGGTGCTCTACCGCCGCTCCCGCAGCGCCGCCTGATCCGGGCGCGCACCGGTCGTACCGGAATGAAGCACCGGTCGTACCGGGATGAACAGGACGGGCCCCGCAGTCGCGGGGCCCGTTCCCTGTGTCACCAGGTGGCTCGTAGCTGACGGATGATCCGTCGGCGGAGCCGCACTCTGCGGCTGCCGTCGCGGCGCAGCGTCAGCCGGTCCAGCTCCCAGTGCCCGTACTCGGCATGGTCGGTCAGCAGTCGGGCCGCTTCGTTGCGGGAGACCCCGCGCGGCACATACACGTCGACAAATTCGTATTCCGGCATCGCATCTATTGTGCGGGCAGAGCCCCGGTACGGATAGCGTCTGCACTATGTCTGATGCTGCGCAGCCCACCGCTGCCGAGGTACGTGCCGCCGCCGAGGCGGTCAAAGCCGCGATCGACCGTCACCTCGACGCGGTCGAACGCCGTACCGGGGACGACGACCCCGCCGTCTACGAGGCGTTCAACTCACTGGCCGCCGCTGCCGAGGTCTACGACGAGCTGCTCTACGACCGCTACGACGAGGTCACCCCCTTCGAGATCCCCGGCGCGGACGACTCCCTGCCGCCCTACGCCGGACCCGCCGAACCCAGCGCGCTCAGCGTGCTCATCCGGCGCGACTACGCGGTCGCGGAGCCGCCGCGCCTGCTCGCCCAGGCCCAGCGTCTCGCCGACATCGACGCCGGACCCGGCGGCGACGGCTCCACGACCCCGGTCGTCGGCACCAGCGTCCACGCCGCGCTCGGGGTGCTCTTCGGGGAGTACGAACCGGACGAGATCGCCTCCCGGCACAAGGAGTTCGGCCTGGAGGAGGGGGACTCCACCCTCTGGGTCTCGGCGGCCGAGGCGCTGCCCGAGCCGGGGGAGTGGCTCGGGGCCCCGTTCGAGGACGCCGACCCCGAGCTGGTGGTGTGCCGCTTCGACGTCAGCGCCGTCTTCGACGAGGAGGAGCTGGACGAGGAGCTCGACGAGCCGGCGGCGGGCCGCGCGTGATCTGACGCATGATCATGAGGGCGGGCCCCGGCGCACTGCGCCGGGGCCCGCCCTCATCTGTGCCTCAGGAAGCCGCGTCGGGCGTCGGGAGCGCTTCGAGCAGCGTGCGCAGCCTGGTCGTCCGCTCCTGGGCCGGGACCTGCGCCACCGCGTGCGGCAGCGCCTGGTCCACCCCGTGCACCACGGACAGATGGAGCTCGCCCCGGCCGAACGCGGTGTAGACCCACGGCCGGCTCAGCCCCGCCGCCGCGTCGCCCGGCAGCACCACCACGGCGGCGGGCCAGCGCATCCCGGCCGTCTGGTGGGCACTGAGCGCCCAGCCGTGCCGCACCGCCGACTCCACCCGCTCCTGCGGTACGACGACGGGGACGCCCGAGCAGTCCAGGTGCAGCCCCTCGGCGTCGGCCGAGCGCACCACCCCGGGCACCGCGCGGCCGGGCGCGGGCACATGGACCACGCGGTCCCCCGGGTCGAACCCGCCGAACCGGCCCGGTCCCGGGTTGAGCCGCTGCTTCAGGGCCTCGTTCAGCGCTCGGGTCCCGGCCGCCCCGCCGTGGCCCACGGTGATGACCTGGGTGTCGGCGGCGGGGATCGAGAAGGCCCGGGGCACCGAGTCCGCCACCAGCTGCACCGTGCGGTGGACGGCTTCGCCCGCATCGCGGACCGGGACGATCACGACCTCCTTGCCGGGGGCCGCCACCTGGTTCAGCTCCCCGATGCCGATCCCGGAGACCAGCTCCCCGATGGGCCCGGGGTCGGGTGTACGGGAGACGACCTGCGGGCACGCCCGTGCGGCCAGCACATCGGCGAAGACCCGCCCGGCCCCCGCCGAACCCAGCACCCCGGGGTCACCGCTCAGCACCAGCCGGGCTCCGTCCGCCAGCGCCTCGACCAGGACGGCCGCGCCCTCCACGTCCAGCTGGGGGGCGTCCAGCACCACCAGCAGGTCCAGCGCGAGCGCCCCGTCCTCGTCGCGCCCGGGGCCCTCGGCGCCGGAGAGCAGCCCGGCCAGGGTGACCGCCGCGTCCGGGGCGCCGACGGCTCCGGCCAGCCGACGGCGGCCGTCCGCGCTGTGGGTGGCGCCCAGGGCCCGCAGCCCCAGGCCCCGCGCCGCCGCGATCAGGGCGGCGGGCTCGGCCCGCGCCGCTTCGCCGCCGCTGTGGACGACGAGCCCGGCGGTGGCCGTCGTACGGATCAGCTCGGCGGCCGAGGGGGACGGGGCGGCGGCAGCGGCCGCCGTCCAGTCGGCCCCCTTCTCGCAGCCGTTCATCAGGCGGGCCAGACCCTCGGCGAGGCTCTCCTCGGCCAGCGCGTACCTGTCCAGGCCCAGCAGCACCTGGACCGGCTCGGTGCTCTCACTGCTCCCGTCGGCGTCGCCCTCGGCGGAGGCCCCGCCCTCCCCGTCGTACTCCTCTTCCTCGTACGCGGCATCGGGGCCGGTGGGATCGTCGTCCTCCGGGAACCGCAGGGCGACGCCCTCGTCCACCGCGTTGCGCACGGCCTCCTCCGGGTCGCTCACCGCACGCTCGGCGAGCGCCGCCCGGACGGCCTCGATCTCCAGTGCCGTATGCCCCTGGAGGGCGGCCCGCTCCAGCAGCCAGCCGACCAGGGCCGCCGTCCGGCGCCCGTCGTCGGGGCCGCACGCGGCGCCCAGCAGGGCCCGGGCGAAGCCGTCCGCCTGCTCCGGCCGGACGCCCGGCACCGCCAGCAGCTGCCAGGGGTCGGCGCGCAGCAGCCCGGCGGCCTGCTCGCCGAGCCTCCCGGTGGCCGGGCGGGCCAGGGCCTCGGGGGCCCCGCCCTCGGTGAGGACCGCCCGCACCGCGTCCAGGGCCTCGGGCGAGGCGGCCCGTCCGGCGGGTGCGGCGGCTGTCGGCGCGGGGCGGTGGGGCTGTCCGGCGGGGGCCGGGGCGGGGCGGCGGGGCGCGGGAGCCGGGGCGGCGGGCGAGTCGAAGAACTCCGTGCCCGCCTTCTCGCCGCTCTCCACGGCCCGTACGGCGGCGAGCAGATCGGCGGCGGTGCCGCTCAGCTTCGCACCGGCGGCGACGGGGCCGTTCTTCTCCGCCTTGCGCTTCGCGATCCGCTCGCGCAGCTCACGCTGGGCGGCCAGCTCGGCCTGCGCCTCCGAGAGCGCGGCCGGGGAGCCCTCTTCGCCGGTGGACGCGTCACCGGCGGGCGCCTCGTCGCTGGGCGCGTCCTCAGCGGATGAACTCTCAGCGGGTGCGCCCTCGTCCGGTGCCTCGTCTGCGGGTGGGCCCTCGGCGGCCGGGCCGTCCGCGTCGGCATGCGCGCCGGAGCCGTCCGCTGCGGCCTCCTTGGCCCTCTCGGCTTCCACAGCTTCCGCTGCCTCCGCCTGCTCCTCGGCTTCCGCGGGCTCCTCGGGCCCGGCCACGGCGGCGGCCTCGGGCGCTTCGGCCGGTGCGGGGACCTCGGCTTCGGTGGCCGCCGGGGGTCCGGCGTCCTCCGGTGTGTCCGTGGCGACGGTGCCGGGGGTCTCCCCGGGAAGCGCAGTCACAGCGTGCTCCAGTCCTGATCGGGATAGCGGTGCACGGGCGCCGACACATCGTCGAGCGCCTGGCAGATCTCGTAGGGAAGAGTAAGCGCCTCCACTGACAAAGCCTCCGTGAGCTGCCCGGCGTTGCGCGCACCGACGATCGGGGCGACCACTCCGGGACGGTCCCGCACCCAGGCCAGCGCCACCTGCAGGGGGTGCGTCGCCAGACCGTCCGCCGCCGTCGCCACCGCGTCGGTGATCCGGGCCGCCGCGTCGTCCAGATACGGCTCGACGAAGGGGGCGAGCCGCTCGGAGGCGCCCCGGGAGTCGGCCGGGGTGCCCTGGCGGTACTTGCCCGTCAGCACGCCACGGCCCAGCGGCGAGGAGGGCAGCAGCCCGATCCCGAGGTCCAGCGCCGCGGGCAGCACCTCGCGCTCGATGCCCCGCTGGAGCAGCGAGTACTCCATCTGCGTACTGGCCAGCCGGGTGCGTACCCCGGGCGCGGCGAGCTGCCAGGTGGCGGCCTTGGCCAGCTGCCAGCCGCAGAAGTTCGACACGCCCGCGTACCGGACCCGGCCCGAGGAGACCGCCAGGTCCACCGCCTGGAGCGTCTCCTCCAGCGGGGTCGCCGGATCGAAGGCGTGCACCTGCCACAGGTCCACGTAGTCCGTGCCGAGCCGCTCCAGCGAGGCGTCCAGGGCGGCCAGCAGATGCCCGCGCGAGCCGTTGAAGCGGCGGTAGGGGTCGGGGACGTTCCCGGCCTTCGTGGCGATGACCAGGTCCTCGCGCGGCACCAGGCTGCCGACGAGCCGGCCGAGCAGATACTCGGCCTCCCCGCCCCCGTACACATCGGCGGTGTCCACCAGGGTGCCGCCCGCGTCCCAGAACGCCTTGAGCTGGTCGGCGGCGTCGTGCTCGTCCGTGTCCCGGCCCCAGGTGAGGGTGCCGAGCCCGATCCGGGACACGCGTAGGCCGGTGCGGCCGAGATGCCTCTGCTCCATGGGCGCTGAGATTACTGGCCATGGCCCCACCGAGTGGAAGCCTGTGGACAACGCGAGGTCGCGCGGGCCTGCCGGATCGCCGCCACCCGCGCTAGAGTCCCCGGGACGGGACGTTACTGATCAGTAAGGGGAGCGGCTATGCGGCTCGGCATCAATCTCGGTTACTGGGGCGCGGGCATGGACGGCGACAACCTCGCCGTCGCCCAGGAGGCCGACCGGCTCGGCTACGACGTCTGCTGGGCGGCCGAGGCGTACGGCTCGGACGCGCCGACCGTGCTGACCTGGGTCGCGGCCCAGACCGAATCCATCGACGTCGGCTCCGCGATCATGCAGATCCCGGCCCGCCAGCCCGCCATGACCGCGATGACCGCCGCCACCCTCGACTCGCTCTCCGGCGGCCGTTTCCGGCTCGGCCTCGGCGTCTCGGGACCGCAGGTCTCCGAGGGCTGGTACGGCGTCAAGTTCGACAAGCCGCTGGCCCGCACCCGTGAGTACGTCGAGATCGTCCGCAAGGCGATGACCCGCGAGCGGCTCTCCTACGAGGGGCAGCACTGGACGCTCCCGCTGCCCGGCGGCCCCGGCAAGCCGATCAAGCTCACCGTCCACCCGGAGCGCGAGCACATCCCGCTCTACATCGCCGCGATCGGCCCGAAGAACCTGGAGCAGACCGGCGAGATCGCCGACGGCGCCCTGCTGATCTTCCCCTCCGCCGACCATCTGGAGGAGACCGCGCTCACCTATCTGCGCGCGGGCCGGGAGAAGGCCGGGAAGACCATGGAGGGCTTCGACGTCTCCCCGACGCTGCCGCTCGCCATCGGCGACGACGTCACCGGACTGGCCGACATGTTCCGCCCGTACACCGCCCTGTACGTCGGCGGGATGGGCAGCCGGAAGCAGAACTTCTACAACCAGCTCGCGCAGCGCATGGGGTACGAGAAGGAGGCCGCCGAGATCCAGGACAAGTACCTGGACGGGGACAAGGCCGGGGCCGCCGCCGCCGTACCGCACCGGCTCATCGACCAGACCACGCTGCTCGGTCCCGTCGAGCGGATCGCCGAGCGGATGCAGGCGTACGCCGCCGCCGGGGTCACCACGCTCAACCTCGCCCCCGCCGGTTTCACCCTGGAGGAGCGGCTCACCGCCCTGCGCGCCGGTACGGACGCCCTGGAGCGCTCCGGACTCGCGTGAGCCTTCACCAGGGCCCCGCGCTCGGGCCTCAAGGACTTCCGGAGGCTTTCCCGGAGCTTCCGGAGGGCAGCACTACGGCCGTGGTGGGGGCTCGGGGGTCTTCCCCGCCACGGCCGTCACCCGGAACAACGCGCCTGACGCCCCGGGGTTACGCCGGGGTGTCAGGTTGACCCCCGTCACCCCCGCCGTTGCTCCGGTTGCCGACTGCTCCCCGGCGCATTTGACTGCTGCTCTGCGCACTACTGCTCCGCGGGGCCCGGCCCCGCGGACACCGGTACGGAGGTGGCTTTCATGCTCTCAGCCCGCAGCCTGTTCCAGGAGATCCTGGACCACGACGAGTCCTACCGGCTCTTCTGCTCCATCGCCGCCAGCGGCGAGTCCCAGGGCGGCTGGGAGAACGCCCGCATCGCCGCCCTGGTGCCCGAGAGCCGCCGCGCCCTGGCCCCCAGGATCGTCCGGCACGGCGCCGACGAGGACAAGCACGGCCGGATCTTCAACGCCCTCCTGAAGAAGCGCGGGCTGCAACCGGCCGATGTCCCCCCGGAGACCGACTACACGATGCTCCTGGAGCAGCAGGGCATCGGCCTCGCCCACTCCCGGCTGCGCGGCGAGGAACGGCTCACCGAGCGCGACATCATCACCTATCTGGCCCACAGCAGGATCACCGAACAGCGCGCCTCCGAGCAGATGCGGCTGCTGTGCCGGTACTTCGCCGACCACCCCGACATCGGCCGCGCCGTGCGGATGATCTCCGACGACGAGGACAACCACCTCGCGTACTGCCACGAGGAGCTGCTGCGGCTCGCCCGTGAGGGGCACGGCCGGACCATCCAGCGGACCATGCGCGAGTGCGCCCTGGCGGAGATCAGGGTCTACCGCGATGTCAGCCTCGCGGTGATGGACCACATGGGACGGCTGCTGGGCTGGCCGCGCCCCAAGGCCGCCGCGCTCGCCGCCGGAATCCACGCGGTGTACGCGTACGAGCGCCTCGGCGGCTGGCGGCGCATGGTGAGCCTGGAGATGCCCGAGCGGCGCGACGCCCTGGGCGGCCGGGCCGTGCCGGAACCCGAGTACGCGTGACCCTCAGAGCCAGCCGCGCCGCTTGAACTGGCGGTGGAGACCGACCACCGCCAGGGTCATGAACAGGACGACAGCCGGGTACGTCCACGCCCAGTGCAGCTCCGGCATGTGGTCGAAGTTCATGCCGTAGATGCCCGCGACCATGGTCGGAACGGCCGCCATCGCCGCCCACGCCGAGATCTTGCGCATGTCGTCGTTCTGCCGCACCCCCATCTGCGCGAGATGGGCCGAGAGGATGTCCGACAGCAGCCGGTCCAGCCCCTCCACCTGCTCGTTGACCCGCGTCAGATGGTCGGCGACATCACGGAAGAACGGCTGCGCCTCCGTGTGGACGAACGGCACCCCCGCCCCCGCCAGCCGGGTCATCGGCGCCGTCAGCGGGCCCGTGGCCCGGCGGAACTCCAGCACCTGGCGCTTGAACGTGTAGATGCTCGCCGCGGTGTTCGACGAGCCGCCCGGACCGCTCGTCGGAGCGAACACCTCCGTCTCCAGCTCCTCCAGGTCCACCTGGAGCTCCCCGGCCACATCGATGTAGTGGTCCACCACCGCGTCGCTGATCGCGTACAGGACCGCCGTCGGCCCGTGCGCCAGGATCTCCGGCTCCGCCTCCAGCCGACTGCGTACATCCGACAGCGGGGCGCTCTCCCCGTGCCGGACCGTCACCACGAACGAGTCCCCGATGAAGATCATCAGCTCATCGGCGCTCACCGCGTCGTTCTCCGGCTCGTAGACGACCGGCTTCAGCACCGCGAAGAGCGAGTCGTCGTACACCTCCAGCTTGGGGCGCTGATGCGCGCGCAGCGCGTCCTCGACCGCGAGCGGGTGCAGCCCGAACTCCTGGCTCACCAGGTCGAACTCCCGCTCCGTCGGCTCGTGCAGGCCGATCCAGAGGAAGGCGTCGTCGGACCTCCGGGCCTTTTCGAGGGCCTGGGAGAAGTCGTCGGGCCCAGCGGTCCGGCGGCCGTCCTGGTAGATGGCACAGTCCACGATCATTTCGGCATCCTCGGGGAGGTCAGGGACCACAACGTACAAGGTGGGCGGGGCCCCGTTCACCGCTCTCTCCTTCCCCGTGACGCCTCCCTCGCACCCGTCGGTCCGGCACATCTACCCTGGCCGGTATGCCCACGCTGATCCTCGTACGCCACGGACGCTCCACCGCCAACACCGCCGGAGTGCTCGCGGGCCGCACCCCCGGGGTCCTCCTCGACGAGCGCGGCACCGAACAGGCCGCCGCCCTGCCCGCCCGGCTGGCCGCGCTCACCCTCGCCACCGCCGTCAGCAGCCCCCTGGAGCGCTGCCGCCAGACGCTCCAGCCGCTCCTGGACGCCCGCCCCGGGCTGCCCGCGCACACCGAGGAGCGCATCAGCGAGTGCGACTACGGCGACTGGTCGGGCCGCAAGCTCGCCGAGCTCTCCGACGAACCGCTGATGTCCGTCGTCCAGCAGCACCCCTCCGCCGCCGCCTTCCCCGGCGGCGAGTCGATGCGCGCCATGCAGGCCCGCGCCGTCGACGCCGTACGCGACTGGAACGACCGGGTCGCGGCGGAGCACGGCGAGGACGCCACGTACGTGATGTGTTCGCACGGCGACATCATCAAGTCCCTGGTCGCCGACGCCCTCGGGATGCACCTGGACCTCTTCCAGCGCATCCACGTCGACCCCTGCTCGGTCACCGCGATCCGCTACACCCGGCTGCGCCCCTTCCTCCTGCGGGTCGGCGACACGGGCGACCTCACCCCGCTGGCCCCGCGCGAACAGCCCGTCGGGGCGGACGCCGTACCGTCCGGCGCGGGTGACGGCACGTCCGACGCGGCGGTGGGCGGCGGCGGGGGCGCACCGTGATCTCCGCGCGCAGTAGGGTGGACGCGCCGTAGCGCCGCTATCCACCCCAACGATTCTCAAGGGAGACAGGACGTGTCCCGTCAGGTGTTCCTCTACGACCCACCGGACCGATTCGTGGCCGGTACGGTCGGGTTGCCTGGCCGCCGTACGTTTTTCCTCCAGGCGTCCTCCAAGGGGCGGGTCACCAGCGTCGCGCTGGAGAAGACCCAGGTGGCCGCCCTGGCCGAGCGGATCGACGAACTGCTCGACGAGGTGGTCCGGCGGACCGGGGGCAACTCGCCGGTGCCCGCCGTGGCTCCCACCGACGTCACCGACACCGCCCCGCTGGACGTTCCCGTCGAGGAGGAGTTCCGGGTCGGCACCATGGCCCTGGCCTGGGACGGCGACGAACAGCGCATGATCGTCGAGGCGCAGGCCCTCGTCGAGCTCGACGCGGACTCCGAGGACGACCTCGCGGAGGCCGAGGAGAAGCTCCTCCAGGACGAGGAGAACGGCCCGCCGATGCTCCGCGTCCGGCTCAGCGGCGCCCAGGCCCGCGCGTTCGCCAAGCGCGCCCTGGACGTCGTCAACGCCGGGCGGCCGCCGTGCCCGCTGTGCAGCCTGCCGCTCGATCCGGAAGGACACGTATGCCCGCGCCAGAACGGATACCGTCGCGGAGCCTGACGGACACCGAGCTGCTCACCCTGCTCACCGAGGGCACGCTCACCGTGCTCGGGCAGGTCGGCGGGGCGTCCAACGCGGTGCTGCACTGCACCGTCGCGTACGAGGGCGAGGAGCGCACCTGCGCCTACAAGCCGGTCGCGGGGGAGCAGCCGCTGTGGGACTTCCCCGACGGGACGCTCGCCCAGCGGGAGGTGGCCGCGTACGAGATCTCCCGGGCGACCGGCTGGGACCTGGTGCCGCCGACCGTGCTGCGGGAGGGGCCGTACGGGCAGGGCATGTGCCAGCTCTGGATCGACGCGCCCGAGCCCGGGGAGGACACGCCCGAGCTGCTGGCCCTGGTCGAGGGCGACGAGCCGGGCGAGGGCTGGAAGGCCGTGGGCTTCGCCGACGTGGGGAACGGGAGGACGGCGCTGCTGGTGCACGCGGACGACCCCCGGCTGCGGCGGCTCGCGGTGCTGGACGCGGTGATCAACAACGGGGACCGCAAGGGCGGCCATCTGCTGCCCGCCGCCGACGGACGGCTGTACGGCATCGACCACGGCGTCACCTTCAACGCGGACGACAAGCTGCGCACCCTCCTGTGGGGCTGGGCGGGCGAGCCGCTCACCGAGGAGGCGCTGGGTGTGCTCGGCCCGCTCGCCGGGGAGCTGGCACCGGGGGAGCCCCTGGCCACCCGGATGGCGGAACTCATCACGGCCGCCGAACTGGACGCCCTGCGGGCGCGGGTGGCGGGGCTGCTCGGCACCGGGACGCACCCGAAGCCGAGCGGGCAGTGGCCGCCGATCCCGTGGCCCCCCGTGTGAGCGGGCCGCGCAGCCGCCGGTGAACACCCTGATCCGTACAGCCTTTCGAAGGTTTACCGCAAGAGTGCCTCTTCGGACAGGAATGCGACTCCGGTTCGTATCCGGAAGCATCGTCCGGTTACGCTCATGACATGCATGCCTGGCCCGCTTCTGAGGTCCCCGCCCTGCCCGGCAAGGGCCGCGACCTTCGGATACACGACACCGCGACCGGCGGACGGATCACCCTCGACCCCGGTCCCGTCGCCCGCATCTACGTCTGCGGCATCACGCCGTACGACGCGACCCACATGGGTCATGCGGCGACCTACAACGCGTTCGACCTCGTTCAGCGCGTGTGGCTCGACACCAAGCGGCAGGTTCACTACGTCCAGAACGTGACCGACGTGGACGATCCGCTCCTGGAGCGGGCCGTGCGCGACGGTCAGGACTGGACCGAGCTCGCGGAGCGCGAGACGGCACTCTTCCGCGAGGACATGACCGCCCTGCGGATGCTGCCCCCGCAGCACTACATCGGAGCGGTCGAGGCCATACCCGGCATCGTCCCGCTCGTCGAACGGCTGCGGGAGGCGGGCGCCGCCTACGACCTCGAGGGCGACATCTACTTCTCCGTCGACGCCGACCCGCACTTCGGCGAGGTCTCCGGCCTCGACGCGGCGGCGATGCGCCTGCTCTCCGCCGAGCGCGGCGGCGACCCCGAGCGCCCCGGCAAGAAGAACCCCCTCGACCCGATGCTCTGGATGGCCGCCCGCCCGGGCGAGCCGAGCTGGGACGGGGCCTCCCTGGGCGAGGGCCGCCCGGGCTGGCACATCGAGTGTGTGGCCATCGCCCTGGACCACCTCGGCATGGGCTTCGACATCCAGGGCGGCGGCTCCGACCTCGTCTTCCCGCACCACGAGATGGGCGCCTCGCACGCCCAGGCGCTGACCGGCGAGCACCCGTTCGCCAAGGCGTACGTCCACGCGGGCATGGTCGGTCTCGACGGCGAGAAGATGTCCAAGTCCCGGGGCAACCTCGTCTTCGTCTCGGCGCTGCGCCGCGAGGGCGTGGACCCGGCGGCCATCCGCCTCGCCCTGCTCTCCCACCACTACCGCGCCGACTGGGAGTGGACCGACCAGGTCCTCACCGACGCCGTCGAGCGCCTCGCCTGCTGGCGGGCCGCCGTCTCGCGCCCCGACGGCCGGTCGGCCGACGCCCTGGTCGAGGAGGTCCGCGAGGCCCTCGCCGACGACCTGGACACCCCCGCGGCGCTCGCCGCCGTGGACCGCTGGGCCGAGCTCCAGAGCACGGAGGGCGGTACGGACGAGGGGGCGCCCGGCCTCGTCTCCCGTACCGTCGACGCCCTGCTGGGAGTCGCGCTGTAGGACGGAGGGCGGCCCGCCGCCGCCCGCGCCGAACCGACGGGACCGGCCCCGGACTTCGTGGAGAAGTCCGGGGCCGGTCCCGTTCGCCGTACGGCGGTGCCGCCGTCACTCCTCGCCGGGACTCTCCCCGGACGCCTCGTCAGGCCCCTTGCCCTCAGGCTTGTCCTCGGGCCTGTTCCCGGACCTGCCGTCGGACCTGTCCTCGGGCTTCTTCGCCGGACCCGGGCCCTGCCCCGGCCCGGTCTCCGGGCGCGGCGGCTTCGGCGGGCGGGTCCGGCCGCCCGAGGGGTCCCGCAGATACGAGGAGTCCCCGCTCTCCGTCGCATGGCCGCCGGGCCCCTGCCCGGGACCGCCGTCCCGGCGCCGCAGATACCGCTCGAACTCCCGGGCGATGGCCTCGCCGGACGCCTCGGGCAGCTCCGCGGTGTCCCGCGCCTCCTCCAGCGTCTGGACGTACTCCGCCACCTCGCTGTCCTCGGCCGCCAGCTGGTCCACCCCGAGCTGCCACGCCCGCGCGTCCTCGGGCAGCTCGCCCAGCGGGATGCGCAGCCCGATCAGGTCCTCCAGCCGGTTCAGCAGGGCCAGCGTCGCCTTCGGGTTCGGCGGCTGCGACACATAGTGCGGCACCGCCGCCCACAGGCTCACCGCGGGCACCCCGGCATGTGTGCACGCCTCCTGGAGAATGCCGACGATGCCCGTCGGCCCCTCGTACCGGGTCTCCTCCAGGTCCATCGTCCGCGCCAGGTCCGCGTCCGAGGTGACCCCGCTCACCGGCACCGGCCGGGTGTGCGGGGTGTCCCCGAGCAACGCGCCCAGGATGACGACCATTTCGACACCCAGCTCATGGGCGAAACCGAGGATCTCGTTGCAGAACGAGCGCCAGCGCATCGACGGTTCGATCCCGCGCACCAGGACGAGGTCCCGGGGCTTCTCCCCGCCGACGCGCACCACCGAGAGCCGGGTGGTCGGCCAGACGACCTTGCGCACCCCGTTCTCCAGCCACACGGTGGGCCGGTTGACCTGGAAGTCGTAGTAGTCCTCGGCGTCCAGCGCCGCGAACACCTCGCCCTTCCACTCCCGGTCCAGATGGCTCACCGCTGTGGAGGCGGCGTCACCGGCATCGTTCCAGCCTTCGAACGCGGCCACCATGACCGGGTCGATCAGCTCGGGCACCGACTCGAGCTCGATCACCCGGGCCTCCTTCCGATGTCTCCGTACGTACGGAGCAACCTTACGGCTTCGGGGCCCTCCGTCCGCAGCCCGTTTGCACGGCCGGGTGAACCTTGCCACCAGGAGTGGATCATCGGGCCGAACAGTGCATCAGCTCACTCCCAGAGGGTGGAGGGAGCTTCCCGCCGCACCACCGGCGCGATCTCCTCCGCGAACCGCTGGAGCGTCTCCAACTGCTCCGGCCCGCCCAGCCCGAAGCCGTCCACGGTGACCGACTGGAGGTCGTGGCGGTAGACCGTGTGCCACCCCAGGATCTTGTCGATGATCTGCTGCGGGGAGCCGATGAGCTGCGGGCCGCTCTCGATCGCTTCCTCGATGGTCCGGAACGGGGTGTTGTACCCGGCCTTCCCTGCCAGATGCGGCTTGAACGTCTGCCGCACCCGCGCCTCGTACAGCTCCTTGTACTGGGCGACCGCCGCCTGCGAGCTGTCCGCGATGAGCAGCCCGCCGGAGCCCGCCGCCACCCGTGCCTCCGCCGGATCGTGCCCGTACGCCTCGAACCGCTCCCGGTAGTGCGCGATGAGCTTCGCATACGCCTCGCGCGGCTGGATGGCGTTGGCGGTGAAGAGCGGGTCACCGTGTTTCGCCGCCAGCTCGGGGGAGTTGAGGCTGGTGGCCGAGCCGTGCCAGACGCGGGGGAGACCGTCGTACGGACGCGGCACCGTCGTCACGTTCTTCAGCGGCGGCCTGAACTCGCCCTCCCAGTCGACGCCTTCCTCGGTCCACAGCCTGCGCAGCAGCTCGTACTTCTCCTTCTGGAGGTCCCACTGCCGCTCCTCGTCCAGCCCGAAGAGGTCGAAGTGGCCCGCCTCGGCGCCCTTCCCGACGACCAGTTCGATCCGGCCCCGGGATATCTGGTCGAGCGTCGCGAAGTCCTCCGCCACCCGGACCGGGTCGAGGATCGCGACGACGGTCACCCCGGTGAGCAGCCGGATCGAGGTGGTACGGGCCGCGACCGCGCCGAGCACCACGCTCGGGCTGGAGGAGAGGAACGCCCCGGCGTGCCGCTCGCCGACCGCGTAGGCGTCGAAGCCGAGCTCCTCCGCGACCGTCGCGGTGGCGATCACTTCCTCGAACCGGTCGGAGGGCGAGGGAAGTTCACCGGTCAGCGGGTGTGCGTCATGGCCGATCAGGGAAAGCACCGAGAATCTCATGACCCCACTTTCCTCGCGGCACATTGCACGCGTATGGCGGGAGTGTGGCGCGTGCCGGGGCCACGCGGGTACGCGGACGGGGGCGGCCCCCGCGTGGCGGCCGCCCCCGTCCCCGTACCCCGTGGGGGGTGGTCAGTCCCGGTCGGCCAGCAGCTTCTCGACGCCGTCGCGGACCTCGTCCGTGGCCAGGCCCCGGATCGTCAGCGTGGTCCGGCGGCGCAGCACGTCGTCCGCCGTCTCGGCCCACTCGTGGTCGCGGGCGTAGGCGACCTGGGCCCAGATCTCCGGGGCGTCCGGGTGGACGCGCTCGGCCAGCTCCGGGTTCTCGTTGGCCAGCCGCGCGATGTCGAAGGCGAGCGAACCGTAGTGCGTGGCCAGGTGCCGGGCGGTGTCCGGCGCCATCCGGGGGCCGGGGGCGGGGCCGTCGATCAGCAGCCGGTGCGCGACCGCGTTCGGGTTGGCGATCCCCGGCAGCGGCAGCTTCTTCGGCAGCCGGTTCATCGGCTCCATGTCCTCCGCCAGCGGGTGCCCGGGCAGGGCGGCCAGCTTGTTCATCACCGTACGGCCGATGTGGCGGAACGTCGTCCACTTGCCGCCCGCGACCGAGAGCATCCCGCCCCGGCCCTCCGTGACGACCGTCTCGCGCTTGGCCTTGGAGGTGTCGCCCGGGCCGCCGGGCAGCACCCGCAGACCGGCGAAGGAGTAGGTGATCAGATCACGCGAGAGCTGCTGGTCCTTGATCGAGAACGCCGCCTCGTCGAGGATCTGCGCGGTGTCGGCCTCGGTCACCGAGACGTCCGCCGGATCGCCCTCGTACTCCTCGTCCGTCGTGCCGAGGAGCAGCATGTCCTCCCACGGCAGCGCGAACGTGATGCGGTACTTGTCGATCGGGGTGGCCAGCGCCGCCCGCCACGGACGGGTCCGCTTGAGGACCAGGTGGGCGCCCTTGGACAGACGTATGGAGGGGGCCGCGTTCGGGTCCTCCATCTTCCGCAGGTGGTCGACCCACGGGCCGGTCGCGTTCAGCACGAGGCGGGCGGTGATCCCGAACTCCGTACCGTCCGCCGTGTCCTTCAGCTCGGCGCCCGTGACCCGGCCCCGGGTGAAGCGCAGGCCCGTGACGGCCGCGTGGTTGAGGACGACCGCGCCCGCGTCGACGGCCGCGCGGACCGTCATCAGCGCCATGCGGGCGTCGTTCATCTGGTCGTCGCCGTAGACCGCGACGGCCTTCAGGTTGTCGGTGCGCAGCTCGGGGACGTCGCGGGACGCCTTGGCCGGGGAGATGACATGGCCGACACCGTCGCCGAACGCGGAGAGCGCGGAGTAGGCGAAGACGCCCGCGCCGAGCTTGGCCGCGCCGTGCGGGCCGCCCTTGTAGACGGGCAGGTAGAAGGTGAGCGGGTTGGCCAGGTGCGGGGCCACCTCGCGGGAGACCGCGCGGCGCTCGAAGTGGTTCTCCGCGACCAGCTTGACCGCGCCGGTCTGGAGGTAGCGCAGGCCGCCGTGAAGCAGCTTGGAGGAGGCGGAGGAGGTGGCGCCGGCGAAGTCACCGGCGTCCACCAGAGCCACCCGCAGCCCGGACTGCGCGGCATGCCAGGCGGTGGAGATGCCCAGGATGCCACCGCCGATGACCAGGAGGTCGTACGTCGCCCGGGACAGCTGCTCCCGGGTTTCGGCGCGGCTCGGCAGGGAGCCGGAGGCCGGGTGCGTTCCGAGGGCGGGAACGCTCTGCAGGGTGGTCATGGTGAATGCTCCTCGTCAGCTTTCTTCGTCCTCGATCCAGCCCATGGTCCGTTCGACGGCCTTGAGCCAGCTCTTGTACTCGCGGGCACGGGTGTCCGCGTCCATGCGGGGGGTCCACTCGGCGGCCCGGCGCCAGTTGGCGCGCAGCGCGTCGGTGTCCGGCCAGAAGCCGACGGCGAGACCGGCGGCGTAGGCGGCGCCGAGGCAGGTGGTCTCGGCGACCATGGGGCGCACCACGGGCGCGTCCAGGAAGTCGGCGAGCGTCTGCATCAGCAGGTTGTTGGACGTCATGCCGCCGTCGACCTTGAGCGCGGTCAGCTCGACGCCGGAGTCCTTCGTCATGGCGTCGCTGATCTCGCGGGTCTGCCAGGCGGTGGCCTCCAGGACGGCACGGGCGATGTGCGCCTTGGTGACGTAACGGGTCAGTCCGGCGATCACACCCCGGGCGTCGGGACGCCAGTAGGGGGCGAACAGTCCGGAGAAGGCGGGCACGAAGTAGGCGCCGCCGTTGTCCTCGACCGAGGAGGCCAGCGTCTCGATCTCGGCGGCGGACTTGATCAGGCCCATCTGGTCGCGCATCCACTGCACCAGCGAACCGGTGACCGCGATGGAGCCCTCCAGGGCGTACACCGGGGGCTTGTCGCCGATCTGGTAGCCGACGGTGGTGAGCAGCCCGTTGTACGAGTTCACCGGGGTGCCACCGGTGTTCATCAGCATGAAGGTGCCGGTGCCGTACGTGGACTTGGCCTCGCCCTCGGCGAAACAGGTCTGGCCGAACAGGGCCGCCTGCTGGTCGCCGAGCGCGGAGGCGACGGGCACGCCGTCGAGGATGCCGCCCTTGGCGTTGCCGTACACCTCGGCGGAGGAGCGGATCTCGGGGAGGACCGCGGCCGGGATGCCGATGGAGTGGAGGATCTTCTCGTCCCACGTCATCGTGTGCAGGTTCATCAGGAGGGTGCGCGAGGCGTTGGTGACGTCGGTGACGTGGACGCCGCCGTCGGTGCCGCCGGTCAGGTTCCAGATGACCCAGGAGTCCATGGTGCCGAAGAGGATGTCGCCCGCCTCGGCGCGCTCGCGCAGCCCCTCGACGTTGTCGAGCAGCCAGCGGACCTTGGGCCCGGCGAAGTACGAGGCGAGCGGCAGCCCGGTCTCGCGGCGGAAGCGGTCCTGGCCCACGTTGCGGCCGAGCTCCTTGCAGAGCGCGTCGGTGCGGGTGTCCTGCCAGACCAGTGCGTTGTGGACCGGCTCACCGGTGTTCTTGTCCCAGAGCAGGGTGGTCTCGCGCTGGTTGGTGATGCCGATCGCCTTGACGTCGGCGGAGGTGATGCCGGCCTTGACGATGGCCCCGGCGACGACCTCCTGCACGTTCTCCCAGATCTCGGTGGCGTCGTGCTCGACCCAGCCGGGCTTCGGGAAGATCTGCTCGTGCTCCTTCTGGTCGACGGAGACGATCCGGCCGTCCTTGTCGAAGACGATGCAGCGGCTGGAGGTGGTGCCCTGGTCGATGGCCGCGATGAACGGCCCGCTGCCGTGGGTGCCGGTGGTGTGTGCGTCGGTCACGGTGTGCTCCCGGAAGTCTGTGAAGTGATGAGGGTTACGGCGCTGGTACCCGGTCTCGGGTCCGCGTCCCGGTCTCGGGCTAGGCGAAGGCGAGGTTGTAGAGCCCGCCGGCGAGCGCGCCGCCGATGAGCGGACCCACGATGGGTACCCACGCGTAGCCCCAGTCCGAACCACCCTTGTTCGGCAGCGGCAGCACCGCGTGCACGATGCGCGGTCCGAGGTCGCGGACCGGGTTGATGGCGTAGCCGGTGGGCCCGCCGAGCGAGAGGCCGATACCGACGACGACCAGGGCGGTGACCAGGGCGCCGAGCACGCCCAGGCCGTTGCCCTCGGCGTTGAGGCCCTGGGTCAGGATCGCCAGGACCAGCACGACGGTGGCTATGACCTCGGTGACGACGTTCTGCACACCGTTGCGGATCTCGGGGCCGGTGGAGAAGATCCCGAGCACCGGTCCGGCCTTGGGGGCGGCGGTCTGGTCGACCATGCCCTCGTCGGTGGACTTCGTCCCGACGATCTCCGGGTCGGTGAGGTGGGCGTGGAACTGCCCGTAGTACACCGCGTAGACCAGGACGGCGCCGATCATCGCGCCGAGCAGCTGGGAGCCGAGGTAGAGGGGGACATCGCCCCACGCGGTACCGCCCTGAATGGCGAGGCCGAGGGTGACCGCGGGGTTGAGGTGGGCACCCGAGACGCCGCCGGCCAGATAGGCGCCGGTCAGCACGGCGAAACCCCACCCGAAGGTGATGGCCAGCCAGCCCGCGTTGCGGGCCTTCGAGCGCTTCAGCGTGACGGCGGCACAGACACCGCCGCCGAGCAGGATGAGTACGGCGGTACCGATGGTCTCGCCGATGAAAATGTCGGAGCTGGACACCCGCGACTCCTTTGTCCTTCGTCCAGGGGAGAGCGGAACACCGGGTCCCTCCGGTGATCCGCGCCCCAGATGGGTGTCCACGAGGTGTGGGCAGCCCACCTGTAAGGGCTTGACCGGCCCTTGGCACTGTCACACCCTAACGCGTATTGCCGTTAGGCGTTCGACAATGCCGACCGTTGAACGGCAGTGTTTCCCCCGAGTGAAGGAAGCGTCAAGGGTTCTGTGGTGCAGGACTCGGTGCGCGACGCGATCGTTACCCCACGATGCGCCCACGGGCGCGCGGGCGCGAGCGGGCGCGTGCGGGATGCGTTACGGGGGTGGCCGCCCCGGTGCTCAGAAGCGCCCGGCGCCCAGGTCCCGGGAGACCGCCCGGGCGCAGTCCCGTACGGCCGCGATCAGCTCGGGCCGCAGCGCACCGCCCGGCGCCACCCGCTCCACCGCGCCCGTGACGGCCACCGCGCCCACCGGCATCCTGCGCCGGTCGTGGACCGGGGCGGCGACGGCGGCCACCCCCTCCCAGGTCTCCTCGGCGTCGGCGGCCCAGCCCTGGGCGCGGATCAGGTCGAGCATCGCCTCGAACTCGTCGGTGGCCGTCACCGTACGCGCGGTGAAGGCACGGCGCTCCGCCTCCAGCACCTCGCTGTGCGCCACCGGGTCGTACGCGGACAGCACCTTGCCGAGCGCCGTGGAGTGCAGCGGCTGCATCGCCCCGACCTCCAGCACCTGGCGGCTGTCGTCGGGCCGGAAGACGTGGTGCACGATGAGGACGCCGTGCTGGTGGAGCACGCCCAGGTGGACACTCTCGCCGCTGGAGCGGGCCAGGTCGTCCGTCCAGACCAGGGCGCGGGCCCGCAGCTCGTGGACGTCCAGATAGCTGTTGCCCAGCCGCAGCAGCTCCGCGCCGAGCTGGTAGCGCCCCGAGGCCGCGTCCTGCTCGACGAACCCCTCCAGCTGGAGAGTGCGCAGGATTCCGTGGGCGGTGCCCTTGGCCAGCCCCAGGGAGGAGGCGATGTCGGACAGCCCGAGCCGCCGCTCGCCGCCCGCCAGCAGACGCAGCATCGCGGCCGCCCGCTCCAGCGACTGGATGTTCTTGGCCATCGCGCCGTACTCCTCCACCTCGGTTCGACAATGCTGAACACTATCGGTCGATGCCGACCTGCGCCGGACTCCGGGGGAAAGTCTCCTCCTGCCGGTCGGCCGCGCCGCACCCGCACAGCATGCAGTCCGCCTCATGGACGGACCGACCACGCCTTGAGGTGTCCGGCTACGCTGACGGAGTGCGCCTTCCCCAAGAAGGACGCAAAGCCGACAGCCGTCGCATCCCTGGGAGATCATCCATGGCCTCGTTGCCGACACCCGCCCCCGACAGCCGGACCCGCGCAGCAGCCCTGCGCGAGGCGCTCGCCACCCGGGTGGTGGTGGCCGACGGTGCGATGGGCACCATGCTCCAGGCGCAGGACCCGACGCTCGAGGACTTCGAGAACCTCGAGGGCTGCAACGAGATCCTGAACATCACCCGCCCCGACATCGTGCGCACGGTCCACGAGGAGTACTTCGCGGTCGGCGTCGACTGCGTGGAGACCAACACCTTCGGCGCGAACCACTCCGCGGCCAACGAGTACGAGATCGCCGACCGGATCTTCGAGCTCTCCGAGTCGGGCGCCCGGATCGCCCGTGAGGTGGCCGACGAGTTCGCCGCCAAGGACGGCCGCCAGCGCTGGGTCCTCGGCTCGATCGGCCCCGGCACCAAGCTGCCCTCGCTCGGCCACATCACGTACGACATCCTGCGCGACGGCTACCAGCGGAACGCCGAGGGCCTCCTCGCGGGCGGCTCGGACGCCCTGATCGTCGAGACCACCCAGGACCTGCTCCAGACCAAGTCCAGCATCATCGGCGCGCGCCGGGCGATGGACGCCCTGGGCATCGACGTGCCGCTGATCTGCTCCCTCGCCTTCGAGACGACCGGCGTCATGCTGCTCGGCTCCGAGATCGGCGCGGCGCTGACCGCCCTGGAGCCGCTCGGTATCGACCTGATCGGGCTGAACTGCTCGACCGGCCCGGACGAGATGAGCGAGCACCTGCGCTACCTCGCCCGCCACTCCCGTACGCCCCTGATGTGCATGCCCAACGCCGGTCTGCCCGTCCTCACCAAGGACGGCGCGCACTTCCCGCTCGGCCCCGACGGCCTCGCGGACTCCCAGGAGCTGTTCGTCCGCGACTACGGCCTCTCCCTGATCGGCGGCTGCTGCGGTACGACCCCGGCCCACATGAAGGCCGTCGTGGAGCGGGCCCAGGGGCTCACCCCGCCCGAGCGCGAGCCGCGTCCGGAGCCGGGTGCCGCGTCGCTGTACCAGCATGTTCCGTTCCGGCAGGACACGGCGTATCTGGCGATCGGGGAGCGGACGAACGCCAACGGTTCGAAGAAGTTCCGTGAGGCGATGCTGGAGGCCCGGTGGGACGACTGTGTGGAGATGGCGCGCGACCAGATCCGTGAGGGCGCGCACATGCTGGATCTGTGCGTGGACTATGTGGGCCGTGACGGTGTGGCGGACATGAGGGAGCTGGCCGGCCGTTTCGCGACCGCTTCCACGCTCCCGATCGTGCTGGACTCCACCGAGCTGGACGTCCTGCGAGCGGGTCTGGAGCAGCTGGGTGGCCGGGCGGTGCTGAACTCGGTGAATTACGAGGACGGGGACGGGCCGGAGTCGCGGTTCGCGCAGGTCAGTGCCCTGGCCGCCGAGCACGGCGCCGCGTTGATCGCGCTCACCATCGATGAGGAGGGGCAGGCCCGCACCATTGAGCACAAGGTGGCGATCGCGGAGCGGCTGATCGCGGACCTCACCACCAACTGGGGCATCCGCGAGTCCGACATTCTCATTGACACGCTGACGTTCACGATCTGCACGGGTCAGGAGGAGTCGCGGGGGGACGGTATCGCGACGATCGGGGCGATCCGGGAGCTGAAGAAGCGGCACCCGGATGTGCAGACCACGCTGGGTCTGTCGAACATTTCCTTCGGCCTGAACCCGGCCGCCCGGGTGGTGCTGAACTCCGTGTTCCTGGACGAGTGTGTGAAGGCGGGGCTGGATTCCGCGATCGTGCACGCGTCGAAGATCCTGCCGATCGCGCGGCTGGAGGAGGAGCAGGTCAAGGTCGCCCTGGACCTGATCTACGACCGCCGTGCCGAGGGCTACGACCCCCTCCAGAAGCTGATGGAGCTGTTCGAGGGCGTCAACATGAAGTCGATGAAGGCGGGGAAGGCCGAGGAGCTGATGGCCCTCCCGCTGGACGAGCGGCTCCAGCGGCGGATCATCGACGGGGAGAAGAACGGTCTGGAGGCCGACCTCGACGAGGCCCTCCTCACCACCCCGGCTCTGGACATTGTGAACAACACCCTTTTGGAGGGCATGAAGGTGGTCGGTGAGCTGTTCGGCTCCGGCCAGATGCAGCTGCCCTTCGTCCTTCAGTCGGCGGAGGTGATGAAGAGTGCGGTGGCTCATCTGGAGCCGCACATGGAGAAGTCCGACGACGAGGGCAAGGGCACCATCGTGCTCGCCACCGTCCGCGGCGACGTCCACGACATCGGCAAGAACCTCGTCGACATCATCCTGTCCAACAACGGCTACAACGTCGTCAACCTCGGGATCAAGCAGCCCGTCTCCGCGATCCTCGAAGCCGCCGAGGAACACCGCGCCGACGTCATCGGCATGTCCGGCCTCCTCGTCAAATCCACCGTGATCATGAAGGAGAACCTCCAGGAGCTCAACCAGCGCAAGATGGCCGCAGACTTCCCGGTCATCCTCGGCGGCGCCGCGCTGACCAGGGCGTATGTCGAGCAGGACCTCCATGAGATCTACGAGGGCGAGGTGCGTTACGCCCGTGACGCCTTCGAGGGGCTGCGCCTCATGGACGCGCTCATCGGGGTCAAGCGCGGGGTGCCGGGAGCGGCTCTGCCCGAGCTGAAGCAGCGTCGGGTCCCCAAGAAGGACGTCCCCGTGCTGGAGGTCGAGGAGCCCGAGGGCTCGGTGCGCTCGGACGTCTCCACGACCAACCCGGTCCCCACCCCGCCGTTCTGGGGTACTCGGGTGATCAAGGGCATCCCGCTGAAGGAGTACGCCTCCTGGCTGGACGAGGGCGCCCTGTTCAAGGGCCAGTGGGGCCTGAAGCAGGCCAGGACCGGCGACGGACCGACGTACGAGGAACTGGTCGAGACCGAGGGCCGCCCCCACCTGCGCGGCTGGCTCGACCACCTCCAGTCCAACAACCTCCTCGAAGCCGCCGTCGTCTACGGCTACTTCCCCTGCGTCTCCAAGGGCGAAGACCTCATCCTCCTCCACGAGGACGGCTCCGAACGCACCCGCTTCACCTTCCCCCGCCAACGCCGCGGCCGCCGCCTCTGCCTCGCCGACTTCTTCCGCCCCGAAGAATCCGGCGAAACCGACGTCATCGGCCTCCAGGTCGTCACCGTCGGCTCCCGCATCGGCGAAGCCACCGCCGAACTCTTCGCCGCCAACTCCTACCGCGACTACCTCGAACTCCACGGCCTCTCCGTCCAGCTCGCCGAAGCCCTCGCCGAGTACTGGCACGCCCGCGTCCGCAGCGAACTCGGCTTCGCCGCCGAAGACCCCACCGACGTCGAGGACATGTTCGCCCTCAAATACCGCGGTGCACGCTTCTCCCTCGGCTACGGCGCCTGCCCCGACCTCGAAGACCGCGCCAAGATCGCCGACCTCCTCCAGCCGGAGCGCATCGGCGTCGAACTCTCCGAGGAATTCCAGCTCCACCCCGAACAGTCCACCGACGCCCTCGTCATCCACCACCCCGAAGCCAAGTACTTCAACGCGCGGTAACCACCCGGTCGCACCACGGCCTCGCGCCGTTCGCGCACCGTAGCCGGACACGTCGTACACTGGTCGGTCCAGTGCAGGCCGGTCGCCCTCCCCGTTACGGGAGTGGCGGCCGGCCTTCTCGTCCCTTACGGAAGGTGTGCAGGATGACCAGTACGGTCCCCGCGTCCTTGACCCGCACGGCCGAAGGTGCCGCCCTGCAGGCGGTCCTTCTCGACATGGACGGAACCCTGGTCGATACCGAGGGCTTCTGGTGGGACGTCGAGAAGCAGGTCTTCGCCGAGCTCGGGCACGAGCTGGACGAGGCATGGCGGGAGGTCGTGGTCGGCGGCCCGATGACCCGCAGCGCGGGGTACCTCATCGATGTCACGGGTGCCGACATCCGGCTGGAGGAGCTGAGCGTCCTCCTCAACGACGGCTTCGAGAAGCACATCGCGCGCGGGGTGGAGCTGATGCCCGGCGCGGCCCGGCTGCTCGCCGAACTGGCCGCGTACGAGGTGCCCACCGCCCTGGTCTCGGCCTCGCACCGCAGAGTCATCGACCGGGTGCTGGACTCGGTCGGCCACCACCACTTCGCGCTCACGGTCGCCGGGGACGAGGTCACCCGGACCAAGCCGCACCCGGAGCCCTATCTCACCGCCGCCGCCGGTTTCGGCGCCGACCCGTGGCGCTGCGCGGTCATCGAGGACACCGCGACCGGGGTCGCCGCCGCCGAGGCGGCGGGGTGCCGGGTGGTCGCCGTACCGTCCGTGGCGCCCATCGCCCCCGCCGTCGGCCGGGTCGTCGTCGGCTCCCTCGAAGAGGTCGACCTCGCCTTCCTCCGCAAGCTCATCACCGGCACAGGCTGAACGCACCGTGTGCATTCCGGAAACTTTCCGTGGAGGTGAATCAGCCACAGCCCACGTATGTGAAGAGGCCGGACAGGTGAGCTTCCTCACCTGAGGGTCCCTGGTGGTCCGCCATGATCGGATGATCTGTCCGGAATGGTGATCAAATATCGCCCCTTCCGGCCGCCGGAGGAGGGCGGGCCGCTCCGCGTGCGGTCGGAGCGGCCACCGGCGGCTACTAACTTTGATTCCTCACCCACCGTGATGAGGGAGAACGCCCGTATGAACCGCAAGACCCTGGTGCTGCCGGCCGTCGTCGGCCTGCTCGCCCCCGTGCTCGCCGCCTGCGGCAGCACGGACAGCGGCGCCGATGGCGGCAACGCCATCGTCGTCGGCACCACGGACCAGCTCGTGGCCTCCGAGGAGAACCCCGCTCCTCTCGACCCGGCCATCGGGTACGAGGCGGGCGTCTGGAACGTCCTGCGGCAGACCGTGCAGACCCTCACCACCGTGCCCGGCGGCGGAGGCGAGCCCGTGCCCGAGGCGGCCCGGAGCTGCACGTTCACCGACACCGCGAACGAGAGCTACCGCTGCACCCTGCGCGCGGGCCTGAAGTTCGCCGACGGCACCCCCGTCACCGCCGAGGATGTGAAGTACTCCATCCAGCGCGTCATCGACATCAACTCCGACAGCGGACCGGTCGGGCTCCTCTCCAACATCGACACGATCGAGACCAAGGGCGGCGACCAGGTGGTCTTCCACCTGAAGACCCCCGACGCCACCTTCCCGTACAAGCTCGCCACCCCCGCCGCGGGCATCGTCCCCAAGGCGAAGTACCCGGCGAAGGAGGCGCGCACCGGCTTCCAGGTCGACGGCTCGGGGCCGTACACCATGAAGCCGCAGGTCGAGGACGGACGGGTCGTCAGGATCGCCTTCACCAAGAACTCCTCGTACAAGGGTGAGCTGAAGGTCCTCAACGACAAGGTCGAGATGGACCTCTTCCCCGACGCCGAGGCCATGGGCCGGGCGCTGGACGAGAAGAAGATCCACATGATGACCCGGGCCATGTCGCCCGAGCAGGCCCGCGACATGCTCGTGAAGCCGAAGGACGGCATCGAGCTCACCGAGATGCCCGGCCTCGCCATCAGCTACCTCGGGTTCAACACCAAGGACCCGGTCGTCAACAAGGCCGTACGGCAGGCCATGGCGCAGATCATCGACCGCGGCGAGATCGCGGGCAAGGTGTACGGCACCACCGCCGAGCCGCTCTACTCGCTGATCCCCTCCAGCATCACCGGCCACACCAACGCCTTCTTCAACAAGTACGGCGAGCCCAGCACCGCCAAGGCCGCCGAGACCCTGAACAAGGCCGGAGTCAAGACGCCGGTGAAGTTCACCCTGCACTACACCAACGACCACTACGGCTCCGCCACCGCCAAGGAGTTCAAGGCGCTCCAGCAGCAGCTGAACGGCTCGGGCCTCTTCGACGTCGACGTCGAGGGCAAGGAGTGGTCGAAGTACCGGCCGGAGCAGAAGCGCGGCGACTACGCGGCCTACGGCATGGGCTGGTTCCCCGACTTCCCGGACCCGGACAACTACACCGCACCGTTCCTGGACAAGGACAACTTCCTCAACTCCCCCTACCGGTCGCAGGAAGCGCAGAAGGTCCTCATCCCGAAGTCCCGCCGCGAGGCCGACCGCAGCGCCGCCGCCACGACCTACGAGAAGCTCCAGGACATCGTCGCCACCGACGTCCCCGTCCTGCCGATCTGGCAGGGCAAGCAGTACGTGGCCTCCCGCAGCGGGGTCGCCGGGGTCGAGCGGTCCATCAGCGCCACTTCCGAGCTCCAGCTCTGGGAGCTCAACAAGACGGCCTGACCCGGGCCCGCAGCCGTGAAAGCCGTCCGGCCCGCCCCCACCGACGCGGGGGCGGGCCGGACGGCCGTGTCTCAGGGACCCCTACTGCGCGCCGGGGCGCACCAGGCCGCTCTCGTACGCGTACACCGCGGCCTGCACCCGGTCGCGCAGGCCCAGCTTCGTCAGCACATGGCCCACATGCGTCTTGACCGTCGTCTCGCTGACGAACAGGTCCGCGGCGATCTCCGCGTTGGACAGCCCGCGCGCCACCAGCTTCAGAACCTCCACCTCACGGTCCGTCAATGTGTGCAGGGCGTCCGGCACCGGCTCCTCGCCGGAGGGCAGATGGTCCGCGTACTTGTCGAGCAGCCGGCGCGTGATGCTCGGCGCGAGCATCGCCTCGCCCGCCGCCACCACCCGGATGGCCTGAACCAGCTCATTGGCCGGGGCGTCCTTCAGCAGGAAGCCGCTCGCCCCCGCCCGCAGCGCCTCCACCACGTACTCGTCCAGATCGAACGTGGTCAGCACCAGCACCTTCGCCGGGCCGTCCTTCCCGGGGCCGGTGATCTGACGGGTCGCCTCCACCCCGTCCATCCGCGGCATCCGGATGTCCATCAGCACCACATCGGGCTGGAGCGCCCGCACCTGATCGATGGCCTGCAGACCGTCACCGGCCTCACCGACCACCGCGAGATCACCCTCGGCCTCCAGAATCATCCGGAAACCGGTGCGCAGCAGCGGCTGGTCATCGACCAGTAGGACGCGGATCGCCACGGAAACTCCTCACAGGCCCTCACGAGCCACTGATCTGGCCGGCCTCGGCCCGGACAGGAGCCATTCTGCCCTGGTCATCCTCGCCCGGCCCCGCCGGGCGGACCGACAGCGGATACACCGGGGGAGTCCCGCCGAATTCCGGACAGACCGCCTGGTGGTCGCACCAGCCGCACAGCTTCGTCGGCCGGGGCCGCCAGTCACCGGTCTCCGTCGCCAGCGCGATCGCCTCCCACAGCGCGAGCAGCTTGCGCTCCACCCGCTCCAGATCCGCCACCACCGGGTCGTACGTCAGCACATCGCCGCTGCCCAGATAGACCAGCTTGAGCCGCCGCGGCACGACCCCCTTCAGCCGCCAGATCACCAGTGCGTAGAACTTCATCTGGAACAGCGGGCCCTCGGCGTACTCCGGGCGCGGTGCCTTCCCCGTCTTGTAGTCGACGATCCGCACCTCACCGGTCGGCGCCACATCGATCCGGTCGATCACCCCGCGCAGCCGCAGCCCCGACTCCAGCTCCGTCTCGACGAACAGCTCACGCTCCGCCGGCTCCAGCCGCGTCGGGTCCTCCAGCGAGAACCACCGCTCCACCAGCCGCTCCGCCTCGCCCAGCCAGCGCGCCAGCCGCTCGCCCCCGGTGTCCCCGGCGAACAGCTCGGCCAGCTCCGGCTTCGACTCCAGCAGCCGGTCCCACTGGCCGGGGACGAGCGCCCGCGCCCTCGGTGCCGTACGGTCCGCCGCCGGGGCGTCGAACAGCCGCTCCAGCACCGCATGGACCAGCGTGCCCCGGGTAGCAGCCTCGCTGGGCTTCTCCGGCAGTCTGTCGATGACCCGGAAGCGGTAGAGCAGCGGGCACTGCATGAAATCGCTCGCCCGCGACGGCGACAGGGACGAAGGCGGCTGCGGCGGCCGGGGCACGGAAGTCATGTCTCCAGACCCTACGGCCCGCCACTGACAGTCAGCGGCATACCATCGACGGCAGACCCTCGCAGACTGCATCATCGTGGCCCAGGCCACGCACCCGACCGAAGGGACCACGTGGACAACAGCGGCGACAGCGGGCGGCCGCAGCCCGGCGCAGGGGGAACGGACCCCGGCGCCGCCCCCGGGAACGGCAAGCCCAAACGCCCCGCCGATCCGGGCGGCGGCCTGCTCATGGGCCGCCCCTTCGGCGTGCCCGTGTACGTCGCCCCCAGCTGGTTCGTCGTCGCCGCGCTGATCACCTGGGTCTTCGGCGGCCAGCTCGACCGGGTCCTGCCCGAGCTCGGCGCCGCCCGTTATCTCGTCGCCCTCTTCTTCGCGATCGCGTTCTACGCCTCCGTGCTCGTCCACGAACTGGCCCACACGGTCGCCGCCCTGCGGTACAAGCTCCCGGTCCGCCGCATCCAGCTCCAGTTCTTCGGCGGCGTCTCCGAGATCGAGAAGGAGACCGAGACCCCCGGCCGCGAGTTCATCCTCGCCTTTGTGGGCCCGCTCCTCTCCCTCGTCCTCGGCGGGGTCTTCTACGGCGCGATGCAGCTCGTCGAGCCCGGCACCGTCCCCGGCGTCCTGCTCGCCGGGCTGATGATCTCCAACCTCATCGTCGCCGCCTTCAACCTGCTGCCCGGCCTTCCCCTCGACGGCGGCCGGATGCTCCGCGCCATCGTCTGGAAGATCACCGGCAAGCCCATGAGCGGCACGATCGCCGCCGCCTGGGTCGGCCGGGGCCTCGCCGTCACCGTCCTCATCGGACTGCCGCTGCTCACCCACACCGGGGCGGTCGGCAGCGCCAACCAGGAGATCGGCGGGGTGGAGACCGTCATGGACGCGCTGCTCGCCGCGATCCTGGCCGGCATCATCTGGACCGGCGCCGGGAACAGCCTGCGCATGGCCCGCCTCCGCGAGCACCTGCCCGACCTCCGGGCCCGCACCCTCACCCGGCGCGCCGTCCCCGTCGAGTCCGCCACCCCGCTCTCCGAGGCCCTGCGCCGCGCCAACGAGGCGGGCGCCCGCGCCCTGGTCGTCGTCGACGGACAGGGCCACCCCAAGGGCGTCGTCCGCGAGGCCGCCATCGTCGGCGTCCCCGAGCACCGCCGCCCCTGGGTCGCCGTCAGCGGTCTCGCCCAGGACCTCACCGACGGTATGAGGGTCCCCGCCGAGCTCGCCGGAGAAGCCCTCCTGGACCGGCTCAAGGCCACCCCGGCCACCGAGTACCTGGTCGTCGAGGAGACCGGCGAGATCTACGGAGTCCTCTCCACCGCCGACGTCGAGCGCGCCTTCGTCAAGGCCATGGCCCGCCCCGGGTCCTGAAGGGCCCAGGAAAAGGGCACCCGAAACACCGGTACGCTGGTCACATGTCTGAACCGACCGGTGCCGCCCGCCGACGTGGGCCCTTCAAGGTCGGGGACCAGGTACAGCTCACCGACCCCAAGGGACGCCACTACACCTTCACGCTCGAAGCCGGAAAGAACTTCCACACCCACAAGGGTTCTTTCCCGCACGACGAGCTGATCGGTGCTCCCGAGGGCAGTGTTGTCCGCACCACGGGAAACGTCGCCTACCTCGCGCTGCGCCCCCTGCTCCCCGACTACGTCCTCTCCATGCCCCGCGGCGCCGCCGTGGTCTACCCCAAGGACGCGGGCCAGATCCTGGCCTTCGCGGACATCTTCCCCGGCGCCCGCGTCGTGGAGGCCGGGGTCGGCTCCGGCTCGCTCTCCACCTTCCTGCTGCGGGCCATCGGTGAGCAGGGCATGCTGCACTCCTACGAGCGCCGCGAGGACTTCGCCGAGATCGCCCAGCAGAACGTCGAGCGCTACTTCGGCTCCCCGCACCCCGCCTGGCAGCTGACCGTCGGAGACCTCCAGGACAACCTCTCCGACACCGACGTCGACCGCGTCGTGCTGGACATGCTCGCCCCCTGGGAGTGCCTGGAGGCCGTCTCCAAGGCCCTGGTGCCCGGCGGCATCCTCTGCGCCTACGTGGCCACCACCACCCAGCTCTCGCGCACCGTCGAGTCCATCCGCGAGATCGGCTGCTTCGCCGAACCGCAGCCCTGGGAGTCGATGATCCGCAACTGGCACGTCGAGGGCCTGGCCGTGCGCCCCGACCACCGGATGATCGGCCACACCGGCTTCCTGGTCACCGCCCGCCGCCTCGCGGACGGCGTCGAGCCGCCGCTGCGCCGCCGCCGCCCCTCCAAGGGCGCCTACGGCGAGGACTACGAGGGACCGGGCAGCCAGAGCCGCGGAGGCTCCGCCGCCGACCGCGGCTGACCCGCCCAACGAACCGGCGCCGCCGCGCAGTTCCCCGACCGACCGGGGAACTGCGCGGCGGCGCCTTCCTGTTGCCGTCGGCGCGCGCCCCGGAGGCGGAACCGGCGCACACCCCGCCGTTCCCCCGGCGTGTGAGGTGTGGCACGATGCTGGCCACCCCTCGGGGCGGACCCGCCTTCCTCCCCGGGCTCCCAGGAACCACATGGAGACACACCGCGTGCAGACCTCCGCGCTCCCGGACCTCGCGCACACCGCCACGAAGCCGGTGCACTGGCTCGCCACGGCCGCCGCGATGGCCGGCGTCGTGGCGGTGGCCGGACTGCTCCAGCCCCGTACGGCCACGGCGACCGCCACGGGCCCCGAGCAGCGCCCGGCCCAGCGGAGCGCGCCCGTGGCCGCCCCCGACCCGGCCGGGGTGGAGTTCCCCCTGGAGTGCGGCGGTGCCGGGACGACCGTGGCCAAACAGGCCCCCGGCGACCTCGACGGCGACGGGCGGCCGGAAACCGTCGCCGTGGTCCACTGCGACGCGGGCTCGGGGACCCCGCCGGGCGGCATCTACGTCCTGACCCGGGGAAGCGGGGCCGCGCCCCGGATCGTGGCGACCCTGGTGGACCCCGCCGACCGGAAGACCGTCGGGGACTTCGCCGTACACGAGGGGCGCGTCTCGGCGACCCTGTTCGGCTACTCCTCGCCGGAGGTGCCCCGCTGCTGCCCCGACCAGGAGGAACAGGTCTCCTGGCGGTGGAAGGGCAACGCCTTCGTCCGCACCTCCGGAGACCTCGCACGCGCCGTGTGACCGTACGGGTCAGGCCGCGTCCGGCCCGTACACCTCGACGCTGTCCTTCACCCGCCGCACATGGATGCAGTCCCCGGGGCACTCCTTGGCCGAATCGACCACGTCCTGGAGGAGCGTCAGCGGCACCGGAGTGGTGGCCCCCGGGTCCTGGAGGAGCTCGTCGTCGCCGCTCTTCACGTACGCCAGGCCGTCGATGTCCAGCTCGAACACCTCCGGCGCGTACTGCACGCAGATGCCGTCGCCCGTACAGAGGTCCTGGTCGATCCAGACCTCCAGGTCCTGCGTGTCACCGTCGCCCGGCGAGCCCTGCTGCACGGTCATGTGTCCTGCCGTTCCTGCGTATCCGAACCCATGGGAGCCAGCCCTGACGGGTGTTGAACGCTTCGACGATACAACCGGCGGCTTTCCGGCGCCCCAGGGTGGGTATTCCCTTGACGTGAGGGAGAGCGCAAGGGTGAAGATCGGACACACCCCGCAGTCTTTGTGATCTAGGGGTTTCAATCACCACCAGCCCAGGTAGGGTCAGGAAGCGTCCAGCTCCCCATGGAGGAGGTGAGGACCGTGGCAGCCCACGACGACGACATCAACCGCGGCATCCGGCCCGCACGAGGGTCAGAGGACCCGGCCGGCCAGGTTGCCTATCTCGAGCAGGAAATCGCCGTCCTGCGACGTAAGCTCGCCGACTCTCCGCGTCATACGAGGATTCTCGAAGAGCGGATCGTCGAGTTGCAGACGAATCTGGCAGGCGTGTCCGCACAGAACGAGCGGCTCGCCAACACGCTCCGTGAGGCGCGTGACCAGATCGTGGCCCTCAAGGAAGAGGTCGACCGGCTCGCACAGCCGCCGGCCGGTTTCGGAGTCTTCCTTCAGGCCAACGAGGACGGCACCTGCGACATCTTCACCGGGGGCCGCAAGCTCCGGGTGAACGTCAGTCCCAGCGTCGAGCTCGAGGACCTCCGGCGCGGCCAGGAGGTCATGCTCAACGAAGCGCTCAACGTGGTCGAGGCCATGGAGTTCGAGCGGGCCGGGGACATCGTCACCCTCAAGGAGATCCTTGAGGACGGCGAGCGGGCCCTGGTGGTCGGGCACACCGACGAGGAGAGGGTGGTGCGGCTCGCCGAGCCCCTGCTGGACATCACCATCCGCCCCGGCGACGCCCTGCTGCTGGACTCCCGGTCCGGCTACGTCTACGAGGTGGTCCCCAAGAGCGAGGTCGAGGAGCTCGTCCTCGAAGAGGTTCCGGACATCGACTACGACAAGATCGGCGGCCTGGGTGACCAGATCGAACTGATCCGCGACGCGGTCGAGCTCCCCTACCTTCACCCCGACCTCTTCAAGGAGCACGAACTGCGGCCGCCGAAGGGCATCCTGCTCTACGGCCCGCCCGGCTGCGGCAAGACGCTCATCGCCAAGGCCGTCGCCAATTCGCTCGCCAAGAAGGTCGCCGAGGTGACCGGGCAGCCCGCGGGGAAGAGCTACTTCCTCAATATCAAGGGCCCCGAGCTCCTCAACAAGTACGTCGGCGAGACCGAGCGGCACATCCGCCTGGTCTTCCAGCGTGCGCGGGAGAAGGCCAGCGAGGGCACCCCCGTCATCGTCTTCTTCGACGAGATGGAGTCCCTCTTCCGCACCCGCGGCAGCGGCGTCAGCTCGGACGTGGAGAACACCATCGTCCCGCAGCTGCTCGCCGAGATCGACGGTGTGGAGGGCCTGGAGAACGTCATCGTCATCGGCGCCTCCAACCGCGAGGACATGATCGACCCCGCCATCCTGCGGCCCGGCCGACTCGATGTGAAGATCAAGATCGAGCGTCCGGACGCCGAGGCGGCGAAGGACATCTTCGCGAAGTACCTGACCCCGTCGCTCCCGCTGCACGCGGACGATCTGGCCGAGCACGCCGGCTCCCGGCCGGCCGCCGCCCACGCCATGATCCAGTCCGTCGTGGAGCGGATGTACACGGAGTCCGAGGAGAACCGCTTCCTCGAGGTCACGTACGCCAACGGCGACAAGGAAGTCCTGTACTTCAAGGACTTCAACTCCGGCGCGATGATTCAGAACATCGTCGACCGGGCAAAGAAAATGGCCATCAAGGCATTCCTCGAACACCAGCAGAAGGGTCTGCGCGTCTCCCATCTCCTCCAGGCATGCGTGGATGAGTTCAAGGAGAACGAGGACCTGCCCAACACCACCAACCCGGACGACTGGGCCAGGATTTCCGGCAAGAAGGGCGAGCGGATCGTCTTCATCCGCACACTCGTCACCGGAAAGCAGGGCGCGGACACCGGACGCTCCATCGACACGGTGGCCAATACCGGCCAGTACCTGTAATACGCCGACCGGCTGCGGATGCCCGGAGGGGCATCCGCAGCCGGTTGTTTTCCCCCGTTCCGGCCATGCCGGAGCAATGTCGTAATTGATCTCCCCACCGGCGCAGAGGCGCTCTAGGCTCTGCGGTACCGCCGAGTCGCGCAGTGCGGTGACGGGCACCGCATACGCACCGGACAAACCGCGGTACTTGAGCGTCGCTCCCGGACGGGACCGACGCCGGGCAAGGAGGGCCGCATGACCGTACGGCGAGTAATGGGCATCGAGACGGAGTACGGGATCTCCGTCCCCGGCCACCCCAACGCCAATGCCATGCTCACCTCGTCCCAGATCGTCAACGCCTACGCGGCGGCGATGCACCGGGCGCGCCGCGCCCGCTGGGACTTCGAGGAGGAGAATCCGCTGCGCGACGCGCGAGGCTTCGACCTCGCCCGTGAGACCGCCGACTCCAGCCAGCTCACCGACGAGGACATCGGCCTGGCCAATGTGATCCTCACCAACGGTGCCCGGCTCTACGTCGACCACGCGCACCCCGAATACAGCTCACCGGAGATCACCAACCCGCTCGACGCGGTCCTCTGGGACAAGGCCGGCGAACGGATCATGGCCGAGGCCGCCGAGCGGGCCGCCGCCATCCCCGGTGCCCAGCCGATCCACCTCTACAAGAACAACACCGACAACAAGGGCGCCTCCTACGGGACGCACGAGAACTACCTGATGCAGCGGGAGACCCCGTTCTCGGACATCGTGCGCCATCTGACGCCGTTCTTCGTCTCCCGCCAGGTCGTCACCGGCGCGGGACGGGTCGGCATCGGCCAGGACGGCCAGGAGCACGGTTTCCAGATCAGCCAGCGCGCCGACTACTTCGAGGTCGAGGTCGGCCTGGAGACCACGCTCAAGCGCCCCATCATCAACACCCGGGACGAGCCCCACTCCGACGCGGAGAAGTACCGCCGGCTCCATGTGATCATCGGCGACGCCAACCTCTCGGAGATCTCGACCTACCTGAAGCTCGGCACCACGTCCCTGGTGCTGTCCATGATCGAGGACGCCTTCATCACCGTCGACCTCGCCGTCGACCAGCCCGTACGCACGCTGCACCAGGTCTCGCACGACCCGGACCTCAGGCAGCTGATCACGCTCCGCAACGGCCGGACACTCACCGCTGTCCAGCTCCAGATGGAGTACTTCGAGCTGGCCCGCAAGTACGTCGACGAGCGGTACGGCACCGACGCCGACGAGCAGACCAGGGACATCCTGACCCGCTGGGAGGACACGCTCAACCGGCTGGAGACCGACCCGATGAGCCTGTCCGGGGAGCTGGACTGGATCGCCAAGCGGGAGCTCATGGAGGGCTACCGCCGCCGCGACTCGCTGGACTGGGACGCCCCCCGGCTGCACCTGGTCGACCTCCAGTACGCCGACGTACGGCCCGACAAGGGGCTCTACAACCGGCTGGCGGCCCGTGGGCGGATGAAGCGGCTGCTGGACGAGGACGACGTCACCAGGGCCCGTACGAAGCCCCCGGAGGACACCAGGGCCTATTTCCGGGGCCGCTGCCTGGAGCAGTACGCCGACGACGTGGCGGCCGCCTCCTGGGACTCGGTCATCTTCGACCTGCCGGACCGCGACTCGCTCCAGCGGGTGCCCACCCTGGAGCCGCTGCGGGGCACCCGTGAGCACGTCAAGGACCTGCTCGACCGCTGTCGTACGGCGGAGGAGCTGGTCCGGACGCTGTCGGGCGGCTGAAAGGTGCCCGGGCTGGGAATCAATCACCTGAGGCCCGGGCGTTGAACAACTACCGGGCCAAATGTCGGACCTCGTGGGTAGGGTCTGATCAAGAGCTTCGATTGCTTCGAACCGAGCGGGGTGAGCTACATGGCGACCAAGGACACCGGCGGCGGACAGCAGAAGGCGACGCGTTCCACCGAGGAGGTCGAGGAGCAGGCGCAGGACGCGCAGGCGTCCGAGGATCTTGCGGAGCGCCAGGAGAAGCTGAGCGACGACGTCGACTCGGTGCTGGACGAGATCGACGACGTCCTCGAGGAGAACGCCGAGGACTTCGTGAGGTCCTTCGTCCAGAAGGGCGGACAGTAGTTCACGAGCGTGAACGCCCGGTAGCGTTTCCGGGCGACCGCGGTACCGGGGGAGACGGGGTGACGGCGCACGCCACGGGGTGCGCCGTCACCCCGCTCGCCAACCGGGGGAGCGCCCCCGGTTCGCGAGCGCGGGATCGGCACAGATCCCTCCGCCGAACATGTGGATCACCGCCCCCGGGCGGGTAGGGTCCGTGGCATACCTTGCTTCAACGGCAATTCGGCCATCGGCAAGTTGGGGGATGATCCTGACTCTCTTGCGCAGGGCCATCGCATACCTGGAGGGAAACGCGTGGAAGCCAACACTCGTAGCACCGGGCGTCTACCAGCTGCCTTCCTGACGCCGGGATCGTCCTCGTTCATGGACTTCCTGTCCGACCAGTCTCCCGAGATGCTCCCGGGCAACCGGAGCCTGCCGCCGCTCCAGGGGGCCATCGAGGCGCCGCACGGGACGACCATCGTCGCGGCGTCCTTCCCCGGCGGCGTGGTCCTGGCCGGTGACCGGCGCGCCACCATGGGCAACATGATCGCGTCGCGCGACATCGAGAAGGTCTTCCCGGCCGACGAGTACTCGGCGGTGGGCATCGCCGGCACCGCCGGACTGGCCGTGGAGATGGTCAAGCTGTTCCAGCTGGAGCTGGAGCACTTCGAGAAGGTCGAGGGCGCCCAGCTCTCCCTGGAGGGCAAGGCCAACCGGCTCTCCACCATGATCCGCTCCAACCTCGCCATGGCCATGCAGGGCCTGGCCGTGGTGCCGCTCTTCGCCGGGTACGACGTGGACCGGGAGAAGGGCCGCATCTTCTCCTACGACGTCACCGGCGGGCGCTCCGAGGAGACCGGCTACGCCGCCACCGGCTCCGGCTCGATCTTCGCCCGCAACGCGATGAAGAAGCTCTACCGCGAGGATCTGACGGAGGAGCAGGCCCTCACCCTCGTCGTGCAGGCGCTGTACGACGCCGCCGACGACGACTCGGCGACCGGCGGCCCGGACGTGGCCCGCCGGATCTACCCGATCGTCACCGTCATCACCGACGAAGGCTTCCGGAGGCTGAGCGACCAGGAGTCCTCCGACATCGCGCGCTCCATCCTGGAGCGCCGCCTGGAGCAGCCCGACGGCCCGCGCGCCGCGCTGCTCTGACCGGACTCCGAGCCTTTTCGAGATGCACTCGTCACTGACAGGAAGGGACGGATAGCCGGTGTCGACGCCGTTCTATGTCTCACCCCAGCAGGCCATGGCCGACCGGGCGGAGTACGCCCGCAAGGGCATCGCCCGTGGTCGCAGCCTCGTTGTGCTGCAGTACGCCGACGGCATTGTGTTCGTCGGCGAGAACCCGTCCCGCGCGCTGCACAAGTTCAGCGAGATCTATGACCGGATCGGCTTCGCCGCCGCCGGCAAGTACAACGAGTACGAGAACCTCCGCATCGGCGGCGTGCGCTACGCCGACCTCCGCGGATACACCTACGACCGTGACGATGTGACGGCCCGTGGGCTGGCCAACGTCTACGCCCAGACGCTCGGCACCATCTTCTCCAGCGCGGCCGAGAAGCCGTACGAGGTGGAGCTCGTCGTCGCCGAGGTCGGCACCGCCCCCGAGGGCGACCAGATCTACCGGCTGCCGCACGACGGTTCGATCGTGGACGAGCACGGCTCGGTCGCGGTCGGCGGCAACGCCGAGCAGATCAGCAGCTTCCTGGACCAGCGCCACCGCGACGGCATGACGCTCGCCGAGGCGCTCAAGCTGGCCGTCCAGGCGCTCTCCCGGGAGCCGGGCGGCGGGGAGCGGGAGATTCCCGCCGAGCGTCTCGAAGTCGCGGTGCTGGACCGTACGCGGCCCCAGCAGCGCAAGTTCAAGCGGATCGTCGGCCGCCAGCTGACCCGGCTGCTGGAGGCGGAAGCGGCGGCCGCCACCCCGACGGACGCCCCGTCCGACACCGAGGAGAACGGCGCGACCGGCACGGACACCGGCACCGGCAGCTCCTCCGCCTCCACCGAGGAGTAGACAGCACGTCCCTGATGTCCCCGGGCCCCGGCCCGGGGACATCCGTCATGCCGGGGACGCGGGCGGCGGCGCCGTGGAGCCACGGACGACCAGCCGCACCGGCAGGCTGCCCCCATCGGCTTCGCGGCCGTCCAGCACGGCGAGCAGCGCCGCCATGCCCCGCTCCCCGACCTGCTCGGCGGGCAGCTGCACGGTGGTCAGCTCCGGTTCGAGCGCGGTGGCCAGGGCGAGGTCGTCGAAGCCGGTGACCGAGAGGTCGTCCGGTACGCGCAGCCCCAGCCGTCGGGCCGCCTTGCAGGCACCGGCCGCCAGGATGTCGTCGTCGCAGACGAGCGCGGTGGGCCGCTCCCCGGCCACGGCCAGCGCCTGTTCGGCGGCTTCCCGCCCGGCCCGTACGTCGAGCGCAGCCCGTACCGTACGCACCGAGGCGCCCGGCACCGCGCCCACCGCCTCCCGCAGCGCCTCGGCCCGGACCGCGAACGTCCAGGTGTCGACGGCGGACGCCAGATGCACGAAACGGCGGTGGCCGAGGCCCAGGAGGTGGTCCGCCACCTGGCGCATGCCGTCGGCGATGTCCAGGTTCACCTGGGCCGCCGCGTCCGTACCGGCCGGGTCGCTGTCCAGCATCACGAGCGGCAGCTCCGCCCCGTGCAGGGCGCTCAGCGCGTCGGAGGCCATCGAGGAGGCGATCACCCCGTCCAGCGAGGCGCGGGCCGAGGCGAACGGGTCCCGGGCCGGGCCCGTGCCGTCCGGCGAGGGGTAGAGCACCACGCCGAAGTCGTGCTCGGCGGCGACGGCGGCGGCCCCGGTGTGGACGCGGGCGAAGAACTCGTTGGTGAGCGCCGGGACCACCAGCAGCGCGGTCCTGGTGCTGCCGAGCCGCAGACTGCGGGCGGCCAGATTGGGCCGGTAGCCGAGCTCCGCCGCGCACTCCCGGACCCGCTGAGCCGTGGCCTCGGACACCCGGCCCGGCCACTTCTCAGCCAGCACCAGCGAGACCGTCGCCTGCGAGACGCCCGCCGCGCGGGCCACGTCGCGACTGGTGGGCCGGGGCGGAGCGGGCTGGTGCGGGTCGGTCACTCGGGCCTCCGTGCGCGATGGTTCCTCGACGCCGCGAGGTGGACCCGCGGACTGCGCACATGGTACGTATGAACCTCGACGTTATACGTAAAACCTCGGGCGGTGCGGCCGTCCGGCGGAAGGGTGGCGGGAATGGCCGCGGGATATCTGGACATCCTCCGGGCGCGGCATGCCGCCCGGTTGCTGACGGGCACCCTGGTGGGGCGGCTGCCCAACGGCACCGCCCATATCGCGATCGTGCTGTTCACCCGCGCCGAGGGCGGCAGCTACACCCTGGCCGGTGCCCTGGCCGCCGCGTACGGGCTCGCCACCGCCGTGGGGCAGCCGCTGCTCGGCCGCGCCGTCGACCTGTACGGGCAGCCGCGCGTCCAGTTCCCGGCCGCCGTGCTCTCCGCGCTCGGCATGGCCCTGTTCGCCGTCGCCGGGCTCGGCTCGCTCCCACTGGCGTACGCCGCCGTGGTCCTCGCCGGAGTCGCCACCCCGCCCCTGGAGGGCGGGCTGCGGGCCCTGTGGCCCAGCGTGCTGAAGCGCGAGGACCAGGTGCACCGCGCGTACGCCATGGACGCCGTGGCGCAGGAGATCATGTTCACCGTCGGGCCCCTCCTGGTGACGCTCCTGGTCTCGCTCTGGTCCCCGGCCGCCGCCCTGCTCGTCATCAACGCCATCGGCGTCCTGGGCGCGCTGTCGGTCGTCCTGTCGGAGCCCTCGCGCGCCTGGCGCTCCGCACCCCGCGAGGCGCACTGGCTCGGCGCCCTGCGCTCGCCCGGACTCCTCGCCCTGCTCGGCGCGTTCTTCTTCGTCGGGCTCGCGCTCGGCTCCATCACGGTGGCCGGTGTGGCCTACGCGGACGACCACGGCCGGGAGTCGGTGTACGGCTGGCTGATGGCCGCGCTCGGCCTCGGCGCCCTCATCGGGGGCCTGGCCTACGGGGCACGGCAGTGGGCCGGTGCGCCCGAGCGGCGGCTGCGGGTCGTCGTCGGCCTCCTGGCACTCGGCTACCTGCCGCTGACGCTCACCCCCTCGGTACCCGTGATGGCCGCCCTCGCCGCCCTCGCCGGTGTCTTCCTCGCCCCGGCCATCGCCTGCTCGTTCCTCGTGGTGGACCGGCACGCCCCGCGCGGCACGGTGACCGAGGCGTTCTCCTGGCTCGTCACCACCTTCGGCGTCGGCGCGGCAGCCGGAACGGCCGTCGCCGGACCGGCCGTCGAGCTCGGCTCGACCGCCTGGAGCTTCGCGGTCGCGGGGGCCGGGGGAGTGGCCGCCCTGGTGGTCCTGCTGGCCACCGGGAAGGTCCTCGCGGCTCCCGTACGCACCCCTGACGTTGTGGCGGGATCGGAAAATGATCGAAACGGTGCTGTCGAACCCGGTTTCAGCACCGGCCGTAAGGCGTAATGTTCAGTCATGGACCGCCGCATTTTCGGGCTGGAGAACGAGTACGGCGTCACGTGCACGTTCAGGGGACAGCGCCGACTGTCACCTGACGAAGTGGCGCGCTACCTCTTCCGCCGTGTCGTGTCATGGGGCCGCAGCAGCAATGTCTTTCTGCGGAACGGCGCCCGCCTCTACCTCGACGTGGGATCGCATCCGGAATACGCAACCCCGGAATGCGACAACGTGACCGAACTGGTCACGCACGACAAGGCCGGCGAGCGCATTCTCGAGGGCCTGCTCGTCGACGCCGAACGCCGCCTGCACGAGGAGGGAATCGCGGGCGACGTCTATCTCTTCAAGAACAACACCGACTCGGCGGGAAACTCCTACGGGTGCCACGAGAACTACCTCGTGGCCCGGCACGGAGAATTCTCCCGGCTCGCGGACATCCTCATCCCCTTCCTCGTCACCCGTCAGCTCATCTGCGGGGCGGGCAAGGTGCTCCAGACCCCGCGCGGAGCCGTCTACTGCGTCAGCCAGCGCGCCGAGCACATCTGGGAGGGCGTCAGCTCTGCGACCACCCGCTCCCGGCCGATCATCAACACCCGCGACGAACCCCACGCCGACGCGGAGCGCTACCGCCGCCTCCACGTCATCGTCGGCGACTCGAACATGTCCGAGACGACCATGCTCCTCAAGGTCGGCGCCACCGACCTGGTGCTGCGCATGATCGAGGCGGGCACGGTGATGCGCGACCTGACCCTGGAGAACCCGATCCGGGCCATCCGCGAGGTCAGCCACGACCTCACCGGCCGGCGCAAGGTGCGCCTGGCCAGCGGCCGGGAGGCATCGGCCATCGAGGTTCAGCGGGAGTACTACGAGAAGGCCGTGGACTTCGTCGAGCGCCGGGGCATCCGCACCGGCACCGTCGACCAGGTCCTGGAGCTGTGGGGCCGTACGCTCGACGCCGTCGAGGCCGAGGACCTCGACCGGATCGACACCGAGATCGACTGGGTCATGAAGTACAAGCTCATCGAGCGGTACCGGGCCAAGCACAACATGACCATGTCGAACCCGCGGGTCGCCCAGATAGACCTCGCCTACCACGACATCCACCGCCGCCGCGGCCTCTTCTACCTGCTGGAGAGGAAGGGCCAGACCGCCCGCATCTGCAACGACCTGAAGATCTTCGAGGGCAAGTCCGTGCCCCCGCAGACCACCCGGGCGAGACTGCGCGGCGACTTCATCCGCAGGGCCCAGGAGCAGCGGCGGGACTTCACCGTCGACTGGGTCCACCTCAAGCTGAACGACCAGGCGCAGCGCACGGTGCTGTGCAAGGACCCCTTCCGCTCCGTGGACGAGCGGGTGGAGAAGCTCATCGCCGGGATGTGAGCCGGCCGGCCCGCCGGGGGCCGCTGTGCGCCGGAGCCGGACCGGCTCCGGCGCACAGCCGTGTCGGTACCACCGGTGCCACTGGGGCGAAGTCGTAGAGTGGAGGAACTGTCCGGACCCCCTACTCGCGAGTTGGACTGATGAACCCCACAAAGACTGCCCGGCGCGCCGCCGCGGCACTGGTCGTACCCGCTCTGCTCTTCACCGCCGCCTGCGGTGGGTCCGACTCCAAGGACACCGATGCGCAGAAGTCGGGGGCCGTCGCGAAGGTGTCCGGGAAGTTCGGCGCCGAGCCCAAGATCGACGTGCCCGACGACGCCAAGGCGTCCGACGACGTCGTGGTGAGCGAGGTCCTGGCGGGCAAGGGCGCCGAGGTCAAGAAGGGCGACACCGTACGTCTGGACTACGCCGGGAACATCGAGGCGCTCGGCTCCACCTGGGCCCAGCGCCCGGGGACCGACGCCAAGGCTCCGCGGACCCAGATCGTGCAGGAGATCGGCCAGGCGGGGGCGATGCTGCCGAGCAAGATCACCGACGCCCTGGCCGGGCAGAAGGTCGGCAGCCGCGTCCAGATCGAGGGCACCGCCCAGGGGATCGTCGGGGACCAGCTCAACCCGGACCTCGGGATCAAGCCCACCGACCCGCTGATCTGGGTCATCGACATCGTGAACGCCAAGAAGATCGACAAGAAGGCCGAGGCCAAGGGTGACCAGGCGGCCTCCGAGGCCGGTATGCCCGAGGTGAAGGCCCCGTCGCAGAAGGCCGCGACGATCACCATCCCGAAGGGCGAGAAGGCCCCGAAGGACCTCCAGCAGCAGGTGCTGATCAAGGGCGGCGGCGCCGAGGTCAAGGCCGGTGAGGGCCTCGTCGTCCAGTACACGGGCGTGAAGTGGGAGGACGGCAAGAAGTTCGACTCCTCCTGGGACAACAACGGCGCGACCGTCTTCCCGATCGGCGTCAACGCCGTCATCGAGGGCTGGGACAAGGCCCTGGTCGGCAAGAACGTCGGCGACCGCGTGCTGCTGACCATCCCGCCGAACCTGGCCTACGGCGCCAGCCCGACGAGCGAGCTGGCCAAGAACAACCTGGTCTTCGTCGTGGACATCCTCGACACGATCTGACCCGACTCGGCCCGACCCGGCACGACTCCGTACGGCCGTACTGTCCGGCATGGTCCGGGCCGACACCGTCCGACCGGTGACCCGGCCGTGCGAGACTTGCTCGGTTGTCCGCAAGATTCTTTACGTAGGAGCAATTCAGTGAGCATCGAGAAGCCCGAGATCGACTTCCCGGGCGGCGAGCCGCCGGCCGACCTGGAGATCAAGGACATCTGGGAGGGCGACGGCGCCGTCGCCAAGGCCGGCGACCGGGTCCAGGTCCACTACGTGGGCGTGGCCTTCTCCACCGGCGAGGAGTTCGACGCCTCCTGGAACCGCGGTACGCCGCTGGCCTTCCAGCTGGGTGTCGGTCAGGTCATCCCCGGCTGGGACCAGGGCGTGCAGGGCATGAAGGTCGGCGGCCGCCGCCAGCTGACCATCCCCGCGCACCTCGCGTACGGCGACCGCGGCGCCGGCAGCGCCATCGCCCCGGGCGAGACGCTGATCTTCGTCTGCGACCTGGTCTCGGTCTGATCCGTTCCGTTCCGGTCACGTGAGCCACGTGGTCTGTTCCGTTCCGGTCGTGTGAGCCATACGGTCCGGTCCGTTCCGGTCGCGTACGTTCCCGTTCCGGTCAGTAGTGAGGGCCCCCGCCACTCGGCGGGGGCCCTCACCGCTGTCCGGTCCCCGGGCCCGCTTTGGTCCGGACACCCCGGGGCGGTACGGTCGACGGTCGTAGAGCACATGGAGAAAGGGCGTCGATGGCGATTGCCAAGGCCGAGCGGCTGATGAACCTCGCGCTGTGTCTGCTGGGCACCCGGCGCCCGCTCAGCAAGCGTGAGCTCCGCGGCTCCATCGAGGCGTATCTCGAAGCGGGCTCCGACGACTCCTTCAACCGGATGTTCGAGCGCGACAAGGACGACCTCCGCGAACTCGGCCTCGTCATCGAGACCGTCGAGAACCTCGACGGCGACACCGGCTATCTGGCCCGCCGCGACAGCAACCGGCTGCCCCCCATCACCCTGGACGCCGAGGAGGCCGCCGCCCTCGGCCTCGCCGCCAAGGTCTGGCAGCAGGCCCGCCTCGCCGGGGCCGCCAGCGGCGCCCTCCAGAAGCTCCGCGCGGCCGGTATGCCCGAGGCCGAGGACGCCTACGAGGTGCACAGCGCCCTCGAACCCCGTATCCCCGTCCACGAGGCGGCCTTCGAGCCCCTGATGCTCGCCTGCCGCGACCGTCGCCCGGTCACCTTCGACTACCGCAAGGCCAACTCCGCCGCCCCCGTGCAGCGCCAGGTCGAACCCTGGACCCTCGAATGCTGGCGCGGCCACTGGTACCTCGCGGGCTGGGACCGGGGCCGCGGCGCCGAACGCGTCTTCCGGCTCTCCCGCATCACCGGCAAGGTCCGCTCCCGCGCCGGGGCCTTCACCGCCGAGGTGCCCGACGTCGTCACCGTCCGCGAGACCGTGGAGAGCTGGGCCGGTGAGACCGCCACCCGCACCGCCCGGATCAGGCTCCGCGCCGGGGCCGGATACCCGCTGCGCTCGCGGGCCATATCCGTCAAGGAGCGCGGCGACGGCTGGGACGAGCTGGAGATCCCGTACGGGCACGGTCTCGACGCCTGGCTCGTCGAGTTCGGGCCCGACGTCGTCGTGGAGGACCCCGCCGATCTGCGGGCCGATGTGGTGGACCGGCTGCGCGCCGTGGCCAAGGACTAAGGACATAGGGACCGCAGCGATGGCCACGAACGCGATCGACCAGACCCGCCGGATGCTCTCCCTGGTGACGTACCTGCGCGAGCGCCCCGGCGCCCACGTCCAGGACGTGGCACGGGCCTTCGGCATCACCGAGGACGAGCTGATCTCCGACCTCGATGTGCTGCCCATGTGCGGGACCAGCTTCCGGGGCGGCGACCTCCTCGACATCGACACCGACGGCGACCGGATCTGGTGGCACAACCCGGACGACGTGGCCGAGCCGCTGCGGCTCGCCGCCGACGAGGCCACCGCCCTGCTCGTCGCCGCCCGCGCCGTCGCGACCCTGCCCGGACTGCGCGAGAGCGACCGGGACGCCCTGCTCCGGGCCACCGCCAAGCTGGAGACGGCGGCCGGGGAGACCGGCGCGGCCAGCTCCCGGCTCTCGGTGACCTTCGAGTCCGAGGGCGGCGTCTTCGCCGACGTCGACCGGGCCATCTCCGAGCGCCGCCGCCTCTGGCTGCGCTACTACTCGCCCGCCCGCGACGAACTCACCGAGCGCGAGGTCGACCCGATCCGGCTCTTCGCCGTCGGCCACACCTACATGGAGGGCTGGTGCAGGCTCTCCGAGGCCCGCCGGACCTTCCGGCTCGACCGGGTCGCCGAGATCCGCCTCCTGGACGCCCCCGCCGCCCCGCCGGAACTGGAGCTGCGCGACCTCTCCGAAGGGCTCGTCCACCCCGCCGCCGAGGACCCCGAGGTCGTCATCGAGGTCACCACCGGCGGCCGGTGGGTCGCCGAGTACTACCCGCACGACAGCGCCGAGGAGCTGTCCGACGGCGGACTGCGCATCACCCTGCGCACCCCCGACCCGGCCTCGCTGCGCCGCCTCGCCCTGCGCCTCGGCGGCGAGGGCCGCATCGTCACCCCGCCCGAGCTGGCCGAGAGCGCCCGCACGGCCGCCCGCGAGGCGCTCGCCGCGTACGACGAGACGCTCTGAGCGGGCCGGGAGCGGAGACGAGATGCACCCGACGCACCTGACGCCCGTCGCCCCCACCGGCCCGGCCGTCCGCACCGGACCGCCCACCGGCACCGGGCCGTCGGCCGCGGGCTCCGGAACGGCCGCCGTCCGCACCGGACCCGTCCCGGTGCCCGTACCCGGCGCCGTACGGTTCCGGGCGGCCTGCCCCGACTGCCGCGGGCGCTTCGAGCTCGCGGCGGGAGCCCTGCGCCTGGCCATCGGCGCCACCAGCCGCACCACCTTCTACACCTTCACCTGCCCGGAGTGCTCCGCCCCGGTCCGCAAGCCCGCCGGGGAGCGCATCGTTGAACTGCTCACCGGCGGCGGCGTACGGACCCTGCGCCTGCACGCCGCCCCGTAGCACCCGTAGCTCCGCAGCCCCGTAGGAAGAGGCACCGCCGCATGTTCTGGCCCATGCTCGCCATCGCCCTGGGTTTCCTGGGGGTCGCCGTCCTCGGCGTACTCGGCATCAAGGTCTTCGTCGAGGCCCAGCGCCTCGGCCGCCAGGTCGCCACCACCACCGAGCGGATCAACCGGGCCTCCGAGGACCTCGAACGGGCGGCGACCCGCCTCGCGGCCACCGGCGACAGCCTGCGGTGACGCACCCCGGGGCCTGCTGCCCCGGAGTGACGGAGGGGTACGCTTCAAGGGTCGGCCCGGGAAGGAAGGGCGGGGGCCGCAATCGGGAGTACGCACGGGCATTGCCTCACGTTTACTCCCGGGGGTTACGATCGCTGGCAAGCGCAACGATCGGACACCTGCCCGGTCGAACGGGTAGCGAGCCCACCCACCAGCCGCCTCAGTGAGAAGGAAGTCGCACATGATCGGCAATCTGAAGCCCCTCGAGATCGTTCTGATCATCGCTGTCATCCTGCTGCTCTTCGGTGCCAAGAAGCTTCCCGACATGGCGCGCTCGCTCGGCAAGTCGGCCCGCATCCTCAAGAGCGAGGCCAAGGCGATGAAGAAGGACGACGCGGCGACCGCCACGCCCACGACGGAGACCGTCGCGGACCCGGCCCCTCCGCAGTCCACCACCGCCCGCACCATCCAGGCCGCCCCGGGAGACGTCACCAGCTCCCGCCCGGTCAACGAGCCCAAGCCCACCCAGAGCTGACCGCCGCACGCTCCGCCGACAGCCGCCGCACGAGACGAGGGAAGTGGGTTGCTCAAGTCTGCCCGCAAGCAGGAGAAGGACGCAGAGGGGCGGATGCCCCTCCTCGATCACCTGCGTGAGCTGCGTAACCGTCTGCTGAAGTCCGTGCTGGCGGTCGTGATCGCCATTGTCGCGTCCGCCTTCTTCTACCGGGAGATCTTCGAGTTCCTGATGAAGCCGATCCTCGACTCGGTCGGCTGCAAGAACGGCATGGACACGATGGTCAACGGCCGCCCCTGCGCGGAGATGACCACCAACGGTCTGCTCTCGCCCTTCACCATCGCGCTGAAGGTGTCCCTCATGGCGGGCGTCCTGCTCGCCACGCCCGTCTGGCTCTACCAGCTCTGGGCCTTCGTCGCCCCCGGGCTCCACCGGAAGGAGAAGCGGTACTCCCTGGCCTTCGTTGCCGCGGGCGTCCCGCTGTTCACCGCCGGGGCCTACCTCGCGTACGCGATCCTGCCGCAGACGGCCGAGATCATGCTCGGCTTCACCCCGCAGCATGTGACCAACCTGCTGCCGCTCGACGACTTCCTCGATCTGATCACCCGCATGGTGATCGTCTTCGGTCTCGCCTTCGAGCTGCCGCTGCTGCTCGTCGCCCTCAATATGACCGGGGTCCTCTCCGGCTCCCGCATGCTCAAGTGGTGGCGCGGCATGATCGTCGGCCTCACCGCCTTCGCCGCCATCGCCACCCCCGGCGGCGAGCCCCTCTCCATGCTGCTGCTGGCCGGACCGCTCGCGCTCCTCTACTTCATCGCCGTCGGCTTCTCCCTGCTCAACGACAAGCGCCGCAACCGCAGGAACCCCGACGCCGAGCTGAGCGACGACGAGGCATCGCACCTCGACCTGACCCCCGAACCGGTCGGCGGGGTCGAGCCGGTGACCGACCCGCGCAGGGCCCTGCCGGGTCAGGCGTCCGGCGAGAGCGACGGCTCCCGTTCGCACCGCCTCAACGGTTACGACGACATCACCTGAACTTGTAAGGTCCGGCGGGTGACCAGCGAGATCACCCTCTTCGTCAATCCCACCGCGGGACGCGGCCGGGGCGCGCACGCCGCGCAGCCGGCCGCTTCCGCGTTGCGGGACGCCGGATTCTCCGTCCGTACGGTCCTCGGGGAGGACGCCGGGGACGCGCTGCGCCGGGCCCGGGAGGCCGTGGCGGCGGGGACCGGGGCGCTGATAGCCGTGGGCGGGGACGGGCTGGCGTCCCTCGCCCTCCAGGCCGTCGCGGGGACGGGCACGCCGCTGGGCGTCGTCGCCGTCGGCACCGGCAACGACTTCGCCCGCGCGCTGGGCCTGCCGATCCGCGACCCGGCCGCCGCCGGAGCGCTGGCCGGGCGGGCGCTGAAGGAGGGGCGCCACCGGGACATCGACCTCGGGCGGGTCGGGGAGCGGTGGTTCGGGACGGTGCTCGCCTCCGGGTTCGACTCGCGGGTCAACGACCGGGGCAACCGGATGCGCCTCGTCGGCGGCCGGTTCAAGTACGACCTGGCGATCCTCGCCGAACTGGCCGCCTTCGCCCCGGTCCCGTACCGCATCCGGCTCGACGGGGGAGAGGCCAGGGAGATCGAGGCGACCCTCATCGCGGTGGGCAACGGCACCACGTACGGCGGGGGCATGCGGATCTGCGCCGACGCGGAGATGGACGACGGCCTCTTCGACGTGACCGTGGTGGGGGAGTGCTCCCGGACCACCCTCCTCAAGGTGTTCCCGAGGGTCTACAAGGGCACGCATCTGAGCCACCCCGCCGTCACCACGCACCGGGTCGCCTCGATCGAGCTGGCGGCGGCCGGTGTCACGGCGTACGCGGACGGCGAACCACTGGGCGCGCTGCCGCTCACCGCGACCTGTGTGCCGGGGGCGGTGCGGGTGCTGGCGGGGTGACGGATCAAGGGGATTTAAAGATCGGGCTGAGTGTCAGAGGTGGCGGGTAGGCTCGTAGCCAAGATGACAGAGGACCTCTCACCAGCTGAGCGATACCAGGCATCCCGCGCCCGCGCGGCCGAGATGGCGACGGCCCTCGGGCCCTTCCGGGAGATGTACGAATTCGGACTGGACCCGTTCCAGATCGAGGCATGCCAGGCCCTGGAAGCGGGCAAGGGGGTGCTGGTCGCGGCCCCGACGGGGTCGGGCAAGACGATCGTCGGCGAGTTCGCGGTGCACCTGGCCCTGGAGCAGGGCCGCAAATGCTTCTACACCACGCCGATCAAGGCGCTCTCCAACCAGAAGTTCGCCGACCTCGTCAAGCGGTACGGCACCGACAAGGTCGGCCTGCTGACCGGTGACAACAGCGTCAACTCCGAGGCACCCGTGGTCGTCATGACCACCGAGGTCCTGCGGAACATGCTGTACGCGGGCTCGCAGTCGCTCTCCGGCCTCGGCTATGTCGTCATGGACGAGGTCCACTACCTCTCCGACCGCTTCCGGGGCGCGGTGTGGGAGGAAGTGATCATCCACCTCCCGGAGTCGGTCACCCTGGTGTCCCTCTCGGCGACCGTCTCCAACGCGGAGGAGTTCGGCGACTGGCTGGACACCGTGCGCGGCGACACCGAGGTGATCGTCTCCGAGCACCGGCCGGTGCCGCTCTGGCAGCACGTCATGGCCGGACGCAAGATGTACGACCTCTTCGAGGAGGCCACCGACCACGGCGGCCGGGGCGCCGGACGCCGCGAGGTCAACCCCGACCTGGTCCGGCTCGCCCGGACGGAGAACCAGCAGGGGTACAACCCCCGCGACCGCCGCCGGGGCAAGATGGTCCGCGAGGCCGACCGCGAGCGCGAGCGGCGCCAGCGCAGCCGGATCTGGACGCCCGGCAGGCCCGAGGTCATCGAGCGGCTGGACAACGAGGGGCTGCTCCCCGCGATCACGTTCATCTTCAGCCGGGCCGGCTGCGAGGCCGCCGTACAGCAGTGTCTGTACGCCGGACTCCGGCTCAACGACGAGGACAAGCGTCGGCTGGTGCGCGAGATCGTCGAGGAGCGGACCGCCTCCATCCCCGGCGAGGACCTGCACGTCCTGGGGTACTACGAGTGGCTCGAAGGACTGGAGCGGGGCATCGCCGCGCACCACGCGGGCATGCTGCCGACGTTCAAGGAGGTCGTCGAGGAGCTGTTCGTACGGGGCCTGGTGAAGGCGGTCTTCGCCACCGAGACCCTCGCGCTCGGCATCAACATGCCCGCGCGCTCGGTGGTCCTGGAGAAGCTCGTCAAGTGGAACGGCGAGCAGCACGCCGACATCACCCCCGGCGAGTACACCCAGCTCACCGGCCGGGCCGGGCGGCGCGGCATCGACGTCGAGGGCCACGCGGTCGTCCTCTGGCAGCGCGGCATGGACCCGACGGCCCTGGCCGGGCTCGCGGGGACGCGTACGTATCCGCTGCGCTCCAGCTTCCGCCCCTCCTACAACATGGCCGTCAACCTGGTGCAGCAGTTCGGGCGGCACCGGTCGCGGGAGCTGCTGGAGACCTCGTTCGCCCAGTTCCAGGCCGACAAGTCGGTGGTCGGGATCTCGCGGCAGGTGCAGCGCAACGAGGAGGGGCTGGAGGGCTACAAGGAGGGCATGACCTGCCACCTCGGTGACTTCGAGGAGTACGCGCGCCTCCGGCGCGACCTCAAGGACCGGGAGACGGAGCTCGCCAAACAGGGCGCGGCACAGCGGCGCGCGGCGGCGGCCACCTCGCTGGAGAAGCTGAAGCCGGGCGATGTCATCCATGTGCCGACGGGGAAGTTCGCCGGGCTGGCCCTGGTGCTCGACCCCGGTCTGCCTGCCGGGCGGGCCAACGGACACCGTGGGTTCGACCACCACGACGGCCCGCGCCCGCTGGTGCTGACCGCCGAGCGGCAGGTCAAGCGGCTGGCCTCGATGGACTTCCCGGTGCCGGTGGAGGCGCTGGACCGGATGCGGGTCCCGAAGTCGTTCAACCCGCGCTCCCCGCAGTCCCGGCGCGATCTGGCCTCCGCGCTGCGGACGAAGGCCGGGCACATCGTGCCCGACCGGCACCGCAAGGGGCGGGCACCGGCTGCCGACGACCGCGAGATCGCCCGGCTGCGGGCCGAGCTGCGCGCCCACCCCTGCCACGGGTGCGACGAGCGTGAGGACCACGCGCGGTGGGCCGAGCGCTACCACCGGCTCCAGCGGGACACCCGGCAGCTGGAGAGCCGGATCAAGGGCCGCACCAACACGATCGCCCGGACCTTCGACCGGATCGTCGCGCTCCTGACCGAGCTGGACTACCTCCGGGGCAACGAGGTCACGGAGAACGGCCGACGGCTCGCCCGGCTCTACGGTGAGCTGGACCTGCTCGCCAGCGAGTGTCTGCGGGAGGGCGTGTGGGAGGGGCTCAACCCGGCCGAGCTGGCCGCGTGCGTCTCGGCGCTGGTGTACGAGGCGCGGCAGGCCGACGACGCGGTCGCGCCCAAGCTGCCGTCCGGTCCGGCGAAGCTCGCCATGGGCGAGATGGTGCGGATCTGGGGGCGGCTGGATGCCCTGGAGGAGGACTTCAAGATCAACCAGACGGAGGGGGTCGGGCAGCGCGAGCCCGATCTCGGCTTCGCCTGGGCGGTCTACATGTGGGCCTCCGGGCGCTCGCTGGACGAGGTGCTGCGCGAGGCGGAGATGCCGGCGGGGGACTTCGTCCGGTGGTGCAAGCAGGTGATCGACGTGCTGGGGCAGGTGGCCGCGGCGGCTCCTCGGGAGGGGAGTGGGGGGAGTTCTGTGGCGCGTAATGCTCGGAAGGCGGTTGATGCGGTGTTGCGGGGGGTTGTGGCGTACAGCTCTGTCGGCTGACGCGGGGGTGGGGCGCGGTGGGGAGTCCGGCTGGGTGCGGGTGAGCGTGCCGGGCTGGAGGTGTCCGGCTGGGGGCGGGTGGGCGGCGCCTGCGGCGGGCCTTCTCCCCGCCCCGCCCCTTCCCGAAACCGGGGCTCCGCCCCGGACCCCGCTCCTCAAACGCCGGAGGGGCTGGAAAGCAGGCTCCGGCGGGCTGAAAAGCGGGGTCGGGGTAGGTGGAAATCAGGTGCTGCGGCTTCTCATGGCCGCTCCGGCGCAGACCATGCCCAACAGCACCGTCAGTCCGCCGACGATGATGTTGTTGATCACCACTCCGGCGTCCGGGCTGCTCCCGACCACCCAGGTCGACACGATGATCCACGCACCGATCGCGCACATCGCCCAGCTCAGGCCGTACATGCGCTCGGGCATCGCGGTGAAGCCCAGTGCCAGTACCGCGATGGCGATACCCATCACGAGGTTGTGCGTCACCAGGGCGGGCTGGCTGGCCGTGAAGTGGAGCACCCACGGGGAGACGGCGCAGTAGAGGCCGACGAGGAACACCGGCGCGTCCACCAGGGCCACATCGCGGCCGCCCATCACCTTGTCGTACCGCGCGCGCATTTCGGAGGCGTCAGGGTGACCTGAGAGGTCGCCTCTGACGGTGCTCCTGGCGTCCGAGACGTTGCTCATGAGATTCGTCTCCTTCGGTCCGGCGGGCCCCGACGCCGTACGGAGTGTGCGCCAGGCACCCATATGTCTATTCTGCTCTTATTTAAGCCTTATGTGTAGTTTTGGGCGCCTCGTTGTCCAGGCATGGGCACGGGCATGGGCAGGGCATGGTCCAGCGGTCCGGAACGGCGAAGGGCGGTGTGCCGCGAGGTGTCGCGGCACACCGCCCCATCACGCCCTGGCGGTTACTTCGGGGGCATCAGGACCGAGTCCACGATGTAGACCGTGGCGTTGGCGGTCGGGACGTTGCCGCAGACGACCTTCGAGGAGTCGTTCACGGTGTACTCCGTGCCCGAACCGGCCGTCGTCAGCTTGCTCTTCTCCAGAGTGTCGAAGGAGCCCTTCTCCAGCTGCTGCGGCGTCAGCTTCTCGCCCACCACGTGGTAGGTGAGCACCTTGGTCAGCTCGGCCTTGTCCGCCAGCAGCGCGTCCAGGTCGGCCTTCGGGATCTTCGCGAACGCGTCGTTGGTCGGTGCGAACACGGTGATGTTCTCGGCGTTGTTCAGCGTGTCGACCAGACCGGCCTGCTGGACGGCGGCCACCAGCGTCGACAGCTCCTCATTGTTCGAGGCGGCCGTCGCGACCGGGTCCTTCGCCATGCCGTCGAACGAGCCCGCGCCTTCCTTCGGCACCGACGAACATGCCGGACCGAACGGCTCGTCCATGGTCATGGAGTCGTCGGCCGAGGCGCTCGTCGAGGCGGCGGCGCTGGGCGTCGAGCCTGCTGCCGCGTCCTTGGAGGAGTCGTCGGAGGAGCAGGCGGTCAGGGCCAGCGGAAGCACGGCGGCGGTGGCCACGGCGACGGCGGTGCGGCGGAAGCGGAGGGTCTTCATGGTGTTTCTCCTGGATCGAGATCGAAGGTGAACGGGGGGAAGAGGAGACGAGCGGTGTTTCGGGGAGAGGGAGCGGGGCGGAGCAGGAGGCTCCGGTACGGCGTGGTGGGCTCCGGCGTTCCCCGTACCGCGTCCGTCTCCCAGCCGCGGGAGACGGACGCGGTACGCGGGAGACGGACCCGGTGCCGGAGCCGGCCGTCCGACCAGGAGCCGCCTCGCTCCTGCGGCCGGTCCGGCGATCCCCGACCGGTGGCGGCGCACCGCACGGACGGCTCCCCGGCCGTCCGGGTGGCGCTGCCGCCGCCGACCGCATCGCAGACCGGAACCACCGGCGCGGCGGACCGCCGCCCCGCCCCGCCCACCGCGGTGACCGGCGCCGGCCGGTGCACGTGGGGCGCGGTGGACGAGGAGGCGGCGCACCGGGCACCGGGCCCGGCAGCCCGGTCGCCGGGCGCGGCGATCACGGCACGCGCCGGGCGGGACCGCCGGGGCCCGAGGGCCCCGTCCGTCCGCGAGGTGTTCCGATCTGCTCTCACACAAGGGATTCGGCGCGGGGCGTCCGGCGGATTGGTCGGACGGGGTCCTTCACTCGATCGAGTTAGTTCCGATCATCGACCAATCCTTCCGGCCACCTGCGACGAATGCAGTGCGAGGAGCGGTCCCAGCACTGCTCCGAACAGCGCAGGAGAACCGGAGGGAGCCGGCACATGGCAGGGGAGCGGCGGCGGACAGCCGTGGTGGGGAGCGGAGTGGCGGGACTGACCGCCGCCCACGTTCTGCGCGCAGCGCACGACGTCACGCTGTACGAGGCCGACGACCGCGTCGGCGGCCACGCCCATACGCATGAACTGGCCGCGTCCGACGGGCGGGTGCACCGCGTCGACTCGGGCTTCATCGTGCACAACCGGCGGACCTACCCCCACCTGTTGCGTCTCTTCGACGAACTGGGCGTCGCCACCCAGGAGTCGGAGATGTCGATGTCCGTACGGTGCGAAGGGTGCGGCCTGGAGTACGCCGGTGCCCGGGGGATCGCCGGGCTCCTCGCCCAGCCCCGGTCAGCGCTCCGGGGGCCGTATCTGCGGATGCTCGCCGAAGTGCCGCGCTTCCACCGCGCCGCACGGGCGCTCCTGGAACTGCCGGAGAGCCCGGCCACCGACATGACGCTGGGGGAGTTCGCCCGGCGCGGCCGCTTCTCCCCGTACTTCCACGCCCACTTCCTCACCCCCATGGTCTCCGCCGTCTGGTCCTGCGACCCGGTCACCGCCCTGCGCTACCCCGCCCGCTACCTCTTCGCGTTCCTGGCCCACCACGGCATGCTCACCATCGGCGGCTCCCCGGTCTGGCGGACCGTCACCGGCGGCTCGCGCGCGTACGTCGAGCGCGTCGTCAAACAGCTCACCGCCGTCCACACCGCGACCCCCGTCCGGGCCGTCACCCGCCACGCGGACGGCGTCGAGCTCACCACCGAGGACGGCACCACCACCCCGTACGACGCCGTCGTCATCGCCACCCACCCCGATCAGGCGCTCCGGCTGCTGGCCGACCCGACCGACGCCGAACGCGCCACGCTCGGCGCCTTCACGTACTCCCGCAACCCCACCCTCCTGCACACCGACACCACGCTGCTGCCCCGCAGCCGGGGCGCCAGGGCCTCCTGGAACTACCTGATGCCCTCCTGTGCCGCCGACGCCGACCACGTCACCGTCAGCTACGACATGAACCGGCTCCAGCGGCTCGACGCGCCCGAGACCTTCGTCGTCACGCTGAACGGCGCCGACCGGGTCGATGCCGATTCCGTACGGGCCCGGATGGTCTACGAACACCCCGTCTACACCCCGGAGTCCGTCGCCGCCCAGGCCGGACTGCCCGCCCTCTCCGGACCCGTCACCGCCTACGCGGGGGCGTACCACGGCTGGGGTTTCCACGAGGACGGGTGCCGGTCGGGGGCCGAGGCGGCGGCTGCCCTGGGGGTGACGTGGTGAGCGTCCGTGGAAGGGGCGCGGTGAGCGGTCCCGTAAGTGCCCTGTATCCGTGCACGATCACGCATGTACGGACGCGGCCCGGCCGGTACGCCCTGCGGCACCGGACCTATCTGTGGCTCATCGACCCCGATGCCCCGCCCCGGCTGCCGCGCGCCCTGCGGCCCCTGGCCCGGTTCGAGGCGCGGGACCACTTCGGAGGCACCGCGCCCACCATCCGGGCCGGGCTCGCCCGCTTCCTGGCCGCCCAGGGCGTGGACCTCGCCGACGGGACCGTCACCATGCTCACCCAGGCCCGGGTCCTCGGCCATGTCTTCAACCCGCTCACCGTCTACTGGTGCCGCCGCGCCGACGGCTCCCCGCTCTGCGTCGTCGCCGAGGTGCACAACACGTACGGGGAACGGCACAGCTATCTGCTCCACCCGGACCGGGACGGCCGTGCCGTGACCGGCAAGGAGTTCTATGTCTCGCCGTTCTTCCCCGTCGACGGCGGCTACCGCATGCGGCTGCCCGAGCCCGGGGAGCGGCTCGATCTGACCGTTCATCTGGAGCGTGCGGGGGGCCGTCCGTTCACCGCGACCGTACGGGGCACCCGCCGCCGGGCCACCCCCCGGGCGCTGGCCCGGCTCGCCCTGCGCCACCCCTTCTCCACCCTCGCCGTCTCCCTCGCCATCCGGCTGCACGGCATCCGCCTCTACCTGCGCGGCCTCCCCGTGCAACCCCGTCCCCACCACCGCCCACAGGAAGGCATGCAGTGACCGCGCCCACCCACCAGCTGCCGGCAGACCGGACCCCCGAGCCCGCGGGCCACCTCCCCGCGCCGAGGGACCGCGCCCCCGAGCCGGCGAACCCCGGCCCCACCGCACCGCCGAGCCCCGCCGCCGACCCCACCCGCTGGCCCGACATCGTCACCCGCCCCCGGGCCTCCCGCGTCACCTCCCGCCTCCGTACCGCCCTCGCGGAACGCATCGTCCGCCGCGCCCTCGCCCGCCTCCCCCTGCGCGCCCGGCTCGCCGGTGCGGAGGACATCGGGCTCGGCGGGCCGCTCATGGACATCCGTGACCCCGACGCCTTCTTCGCGCGGATCGGGGCGAGCGGACTCATCGGCTTCGGCGAGTCCTATATGGCCGGTGAATGGGACGCCCCCGACCTCGTCGCCGTCCTCACCGTCCTCGCCGACAACGCCGCCGGTCTCGTCCCCGCGCCGCTCCAACGGCTGCGCCCCCTCTGGGCGTTGCGCAGGCCCGCCGCCCAGCTCAACACCCCCGAGGGCTCCCGGGACAACATCAGCCACCACTACGACCTCTCCAACGAACTCTTCGCCCTCTTCCTGGACGAGACGCTCTCCTACTCCTCCGCCGTCTTCCGGAGCCTCCCCGCCACGCAGGCCCTCCTCCCCGCCGCCCAGCACCGCAAGATCGACCGGCTGCTGGACGCCGCCGGGGTCGGCGAGGGGACCCGGCTCCTGGAGATCGGCACCGGCTGGGGCGAACTCGCCGTCCGCGCGGCGGCCCGGGGCGCCCGGGTCGTCAGCGTCACGCTCTCCGCCGAACAGCGCGAACTGGCCCGTACGCGCGTCCGCGAGGCCGGGTTCCAGGACCGGGTGGACATCCGGCTCTGCGACTACCGCCAGGTCACCGGCGACTACGACGCCATCGTCAGCGTCGAGATGATCGAGGCGGTGGGAGAGGAGTTCTGGCCCGTCTACTTCCGGACCCTCGACCGGCTGCTCGCCCCCGGCGGCCGGGTCGCCCTCCAGGCCATCACCATGCCCGACGACCGGCTGCGCGCCAGCCGGTCCACGTACACCTGGATTCACAAGTACATCTTCCCGGGCGGACTGCTGCCCTCCACTGAGGCGATCGAACGGGTCACCACCGGGCACACCCGGCTGCGGACCGTGCGGCGCACCGGCTACGGCGCGCACTACGCCGAGACCCTCCGCCTCTGGCGGGAACGGTTCACGGAACGCTCCGCCGAGGTCGACGCCCTCGGTTTCGACGCCGTCTTCCGCCGGATGTGGACCTTCTACCTCGCCTACTCCGAGGCGGGCTTCCGCTCCGGCTACCTCGATGTGCAGCAGCTGCTCCTGACCCGCGAACCGAACCACCGGGAGACCCCGTGACCACCACCGCCACCAGGCCCCCCGTCAAACCGGCCGCCCGGCGCACCCGCACCGGAGCCGCCCAGCGGCTGGTCCCCCTGGCCGAGCGGCTGCTCGGCGGTGCGCTGCCCGTCCGCGTACGGATGTGGGACGGCAGCGAGGCCGGGCCCGAGGACGCGCCCACGGTCCGGGTACGTTCCCGGCGCGCCCTGCGCCGTCTGCTCTGGGCGCCCGGCGAACTCGGCCTCGCCGAGGCGTACATCACCGGTGAGATCGACCTCGCGGAGGACGGGGGCGCGGACCTGCGCGATGTGCTGCGCGCCGTGCGCCGCGCGGTGAGCGAGCGCGGGCTCGCCCCGCCCGCGCCCTCGCTCCCCGACCGGCTCGCCGCCGTCGGCACTGCCCTGCGCCTCGGTGCCGTGGGGCCCCGACCGCCCGTTCCCGCCGCCCGGGCAGGGCTGCGCGGGGCGCTGCACAGCCGGGCCCGGGACCGGGCGGCGATCAGCCACCACTACGACCTGTCCAACGCCTTCTACGCGCTGCTCCTCGACGCGACCATGGCGTACTCCTGCGGCTACTGGACCAGCGAGGCCCCCGGTTACGGCCCCGCCGACGCGCAGCGCGACAAGCTGGAGCTGATCTGCCGCAAGCTCGGACTGCGCCCCGGCGCACGCCTGCTGGACATCGGCTGCGGCTGGGGCTCGCTGACCCTCCACGCGGCCCGGCACCACGGCGTCCGGGTCACCGCCGTCACGCTCGCCGCCGAACAGGCCGCGTACGTACGGGGACAGGTGGCCGACCACGGCCTGGAGGAGCTGGTCGAGGTTCTCAACATCGACTACCGGGACATTGCGGAGCGGCCGGAGACCCGGGGCGCGTACGACGCTGTCTCCACGATCGAGATGGGCGAGCACGTCGGGGACGCCGAGTACCCTGCCTTCACCCGCGTCCTGCACGACTCGCTGCGGCCTCAGGGGCGGGTGTTGGTCCAGCAGATGTCGCGGGGTGCGAACGCCCCGGGCGGCGGCGCGTTCATCGAGTCGTACATCGCCCCCGACATGCACATGCGGCCCGTCGGGGAGACCGTCGGGCTGCTGGAGGGGGCCGGGCTCGAAGTGCGGGACGTCGAGGCCCTGCGCGAGCACTATGTGCTGACCGTGGACGCCTGGCGGCGGACGCTGGAGGAGCGGTGGGCGGAGTTCGCGGACCTGGTGGGGGAGGAGACCGCGCGGGTCTGGCGGCTTTATCTCGTCGGCGGCTCCCTCGCGTTCGAGGAGCGGCGGATGGGCGTCGACCAGATCCTGTGCGTACGGCCTGACCGGTCGGGGAAGGCCGCGATGCCCGCGACACGGCGTGACTGGTACGGAGCGGACCGATGAGCGCCTTCGACTGGGGCGCCTTCGCGAGCGGGCTCGCGTACGCGGCCGGTGCCGCCCTCGCCGTCATGCTGGTCACCTTCGCCATCGCCCTGAAGAAGGGCGTCCACCGCATCGTCGACGTGGCGTGGGGCATCGGCTTCGCCGCCGTCGCCCTCGTCTCGTACGGCCTCTCGGCCGGTGACGGCGATGATGTGCGGCGGCTGGTGGTGACCGTGCTCACCGTGGTCTGGGGGCTGCGGCTCGCCGTCCACATCGGGCGGCGCGGACGCGGCCACGGCGAGGACCCGCGCTACGAGAAGATGCTCGCCAAGGCCCCCGGCCACCCGCAGCTCTACGCCCTGCGCAAGGTCTACCTTCTCCAGGGCGCCCTGGTCTGGCTGGTCTCGCTGCCGGTCCAGGCCGCGCAGTACCTGACCGGGCCGGTGGCGTGGTGGGCCTGGGCGGGGGCGGTCCTGTGGGCGGTCGGGCTCACCTTCGAGGCGGTCGGGGACCACCAGCTCGCCCGGTTCAAGGCCGACCCCGCGAACAAGGGGAAGATCATGGACCGGGGGCTCTGGTCCTGGACCCGGCACCCGAACTACTTCGGTGACTTCCTTGTCTGGTGGGGGCTGTTCCTCTTCGTCTGCCAGGCGCCCGGCGCCGCCGCCGCGACCGTCGTGGCGCCGCTGGTGATGAGCTTCCTGCTGACGAAGGGGAGCGGTGCGGCCCTGCTGGAACGCCATCTGGCCGACCGCCCCGGATACGCCGAGTACCAGGCCCGGACCAGCGGGTTCTTCCCCCGGCCGCCGCGTCGCGGCTGAGGTCCGGTGGAGGGCCTGTGCGGGTGGGCGGGTACAGGCCCTCAGTCCAGCCCGCGCGCCTTCTCGAACCGCGCCCGGGCCTCGCCCAGATCGACCACCGGTCCCGGATAGTCCAGCCCGTCCAGCTTCCACGGCTCGTGGATCTCGGACGCCTCGAGCTCCGCCAGCTCCGGCACCCACCGCCGTACGTAGTCGCCGTCCGGGTCGTACCGCTTGGCCTGGGTCACGGGGTTGAGGACCCGGTTGGGGCGGGTGTCCGTGCCGGTGCCCGCCACCCACTGCCAGTTGAGCTGGTTGTTCGCGATGTCGCCGTCGACCAGCAGCTCCAGGAAGTGCCGGGCGCCCACGCGCCAGTCCACGTACAGTGTCTTGGTGAGGAAGCTCGCGGCGAGCAGCCGGCCCCGGTTGTGCATCCACCCCTCGTGCGCCAGCTGCCGCATCGCCGCGTCCACCACGGGATACCCGGTGTGCCCGGTCTTCCAGGCGGTGATCTCGTCCTCGTCGGAGCGCCAGCGGTCCTCACGCGGCCGGTAGTCGGACCAGGAGGCGTCGTGGCGGGCGGCCAGCACCTGGTGGTGGAAGTCGCGCCAGGCCAGCTGCCGGACGAACGCCTCGCCGCCCGGTCCGCCCTTCTCCCGGGCCCGGCCGGCCAGTTCGGCGGCGGAGACCGTACCGAAGTGGAGGTGCGGGGAGAGCCGGGAGGTGGCGTCCCCGGCGAGGTCGTCATGGCCGTCCGCGTACGCGCCCATGTCCCCGTCGAGCCAGGACGTCATCAGCTTCCGGCCCGCCCGCTCGCCCCCGTCGGCCAGACCGGGCGAGACGTTCTTGACGTCGTCCCGCGCGGGGAGGCCGTCGGAGGCGAGCTCGCCGTCCGGCAGCCGGACCGTGCGGGGAGCGCCCAGTGTGCCCCGTACCCCCGCCGCCTCCCAACGGCGGAAGTACGGGGTGAACACCGCGAAGTGGTCCTTGCCCGACGGGACCACCCGGCCCGGTGCGAGCGCGGTGACCACCGCGTCATGGAGGCGCAGCTCGCAGCCGGTGTCCGCCAGGGCGGTACGCACCTGCTCCTCACGCCGTGCCGCGTACCCGCTCACCCCGGCGGCCATGTGGACCGCCCCGGCCCCGGTCTCCTCGACCAGCCGCCGCACCTCCTTGGCCACCGCCCCCGTACGGAGGACGAGCCGGCCGCCCCGTTTCCGCAGTCCGGCGTCCAGGTCGGCCAGGCAGTCGGCGAGGAACGCCAGCCGGTTGGGGGCGTCGAACCCGGCCCGGTGGACGGCCTCGTCCCGGACGAAGAGGGGGACGACCCGGTCCGCGTCCCGCAGGGCGGAACGCAGCACCGGGTTGTCGTGCAGACGGAGATCGGAGGTGAACAGCACCACCGCGACGTTCATGGAACGGGCGCTCCTTGCAGTGTGGGGGGAGTGGGTGAGCGGTCAGGCGGTCGGGAAGTCCATCAGGGCCACCGGGTCGGAGGTCGGTTCGGCCGAGCCGCCCGCCGGTTCGACCGTGATGCCCATCCCCGTGGCCCGGTCCACGGGCCCGTCCAGTAGCACCGCGTCCTCGCTCGCCGAGGGGTTCATCAGACCGGCCGACCGCATGGTGCCCTCGTCGTTGAACCAGATCTGGTACACCTTGCCGCTGGGCGGCGGAGCCATCCCCGAGGCCAGGAACACCGCCCGGTTCTCCTGCTCCGAGACGACGACCGTGCCGCGTGCGCCGCCGGTCAGCTCGCCGGAGCTGGTCCTCGCGTCCGGTGCGGAGAGCACCTGCGCCAGCTGCTGGTTCTGCCGCTGGGCCCGGTCCGCCTCCTGGCGGGCGTCCTGCGCCACCTGGTTCTGCCACACCGCCACCCCGCCGAAGGCGGCGGCCGCCGCGATACAGGCGGCCAGCGCGTAGACGGACCAGCGTCCGGTACGGCCACCGCCGCCCGTGCGTCCGGGTCTGCCGTGCGACGGCGGAGCCTCCTGGCGTACGGTCGTGATCTCCCGCAGCACCCTCTCCCGCAGCTCGCGCGGCGGGGCCTCGGCGACGGCCAGGCCGAGCCGGGCGGCGGTCGCCGACAGCTCCCGTACCTCCTGGGCGCAGGCTTCGCAGTCGGCGAGATGGCGTTCGAACTCCCGGCGCTCGTCCTCCGGCAGCGCGTGCAGGGCGTAGGCCCCGGTCAGCGTGTGCAGTTCGGCCGTGCTCATGCGCTCACCCCCAGGCAGTCGCGCAGCCGGATGAGGCCGTCGCGCAGTCGAGTCTTGATGGTGCCCAGCGGCACGGTGAGGAGTTCCGCCACCTCACGGTAGGTCAGGCCCCGGTAGTAGGCCAGGGTCACGGACTGCCGCTGGAGTTCGGACAGGGTCCGCAGACAGCGGCGGACCTGTTCTCTCTCCAGCCGTGTCTCCACCTGTTCGGAGACCTCGTCGAAGGCGGGCGTACGGTCCAGGAGCGCCGCCCTGTGCTCCCGCGCCGCCGACGCCTCGGCCGAGCGGACCCGGTCGACGGCCCGGTGGTGGGCGAGGGTGAGCACCCAGTTCATCGCGCTGCCCCGGGTGGCTTGGAAGCGGGGCGCGGTACGCCACACCTCGACCAGGACCTCCTGGGCGACCTCCTCCGACTGGGCGGGGTCGCGGAGGATGCTCCGTACGAGGCCGAGCACGGGCCCGGAGACCGCGTCGTACACCTGGGCGAACGCGTCCTGGTCCCCCCGCGCGACCCGCACCAGGAGCTCCTGGAGGTCAGGTCCTGGCGAGGGCACCCCGCTGATCTGTACGGCTTCGTTCACGCGGGTTTCCTCCCGGGACGTCATCGGTTCCAGGAGTGATTCGGAGCCGACGGCCGTGCGGATTGGTCCAGTGCCCGCGATCTTTCCAGAACCCGTCCAGCCCGGCCGGGCGGCGCGGCGGCGCGGTCAGCCGCCCGGCGCGACCGGACGAGCGGCGTTGCGCCGGACGGCCCGCAGCGCCAGGAAGACCAGCAGCCCGAGCGGCGAGAGCAGGATCGCGAGGACCAGCAGCGGCCCCATCAGCCAGGGCGAGAACCCGAGCTTCCGGCCCTGGAGGAACATCCACTGGCCGACCAGCAGGTCCCACGCGATGATGTGGGCCCAGACGGCCGCGGCACCGTTGGGCAGCGTCATCAGCTCCTGGAAGCCGGTGAGCTCGGGCCCGGTCACCGCCGCCCAGACCTCCGGGAAGACCGGCGCGACGAGGACGGCGTACAGCACGGCGACCGGCACCGCGGTCAGCGGCGACGAGATGATCCGGGTGGTGACGGACCAGGCCGGAGCGAAGATCATCAGCAGCCAGAACGGGGCGGCCAGGACGAACGTGACGTCGAAGAGGGTGCCGGCGCCGGTCATACGGTGAACTCCTTGCTGGGGGAGGGCGGTTCGGATTCCTGGGGGATGGATTCCCGTGGTTCGGACTCCCCCGGCTCGGACTCCCGCGGCGCGGATTCCTGTCGTACGGGGGTGGGCGCGGGCGGCCGTCGCAGCGCCGCCCCCACCCCGGCGGCCACCGCCACCAGGAGGACCCCGGAAGCGACGATCGTCGCCGCGTCCGGGCGGATCAGGGGCTGGCCGCGCAGCGCCTGCCAGGTGGTCAGCGCGACCAGGCCCGCGTAACCGGCCGTCACCACCCGTACGAGACGCAGCCGCAGCCCGGCGTCGCCCAGCCGGGCGATCCGGGGCGCGAGCAGTACCAGGGCGATCAGGAAAAGCGGGATCAGCTGGAGCGCGTGCATGCCCACGAAGTGCGGAATCCGTAGATCGCCGCCGGTCGTGGACCAGCCGGTCAGCGGCATCGAGGGGCCGCCGTCCGGCACGCCGACGGAGTGGGCGCCGATCACGTCGGCGGTGTCCAGGTCTCCGGCGGCCTGCTGCTCCGCGCTGGGCAGCGTCATCAGGAAGCCGATCCCCGCACCCACCAGCGCGATCATGACACCGCCCCGGATCGCCCAGGCGGTTGCCCGGTCCGCGAACCGGGTGCGCAGCAGCAGGAGACCGATCACCAGGGTGGCCGCCCACAGCACGATGATCGTGATCCCCATCGCCGTGAACAGGGCCTGGTCGAACGGTGTCTCGGCATTGAAGTGGCTCCGCTTCCCGCGGAGGACCTGCCCGGTGATGATCGCCATCTCGACGAGGCTGGTGAGGACGACCACGTTCCCCGCCCACCAGCCGGTCCGGCGCCCCCGGGTCGACTGCGCGAGCATCCACGCCAGGGTCAGACCGTAGACGGTGAAGGAGAGGGAGAACTTGAGCGGCTTCGCCCAGATCGGCGCGCCCACCAGGACCCGGTCGTCGACCACGAGACCCACGGCGGACAGGACGGCCCAGAGGGCCATCACGGCGGAGAAGACGACTAACGGGCGGTGCCAGGAACGCCATGACGGCATGGGAGACCCCCTGAGAGTGATGTATGGATAGTGGCACTTACCGCTATCCGGTAGGGGAACTATCTATGATGGCGATCTGATCTGGCAAGGGCGGAAGGGCGAACACGCGGTGCGCATCGGTGAATTGAGTCGCAGGTCCGGGGTTCCGGTACCGACGATCAAGTACTACGTACGGGAACGGCTTCTGCCCGCCGGGGAGTTGACCAGCCCCAACCAGGCGGAGTACGGCCCCGGCCATGAGCGGCGCCTGCGTCTGATCCGGGTCCTGCTGGAGGTGGGCGGCCTCTCGCTCGCCGCCATCGGCGAGGTCCTGAAGGCCGCCGACGACCCCGCGCAGCCGGTGATCAAGGTGCTGGGCTCGGCCTCGGAGGGCGTTCCGCGGCTCGGCGACGGCGAGGCCGGGCCGGAGCTGGGGCGGGCCAGGGCGGAGGTGGCCGAGCTGGTGCGGCGGCGCGGCTGGAAGGTCGGTGACGAGGCGATGGCGGGTGAGTCGCTGGCCGAGGTGATTGCCGCCCTGCGCCGGATCGGTCATGGCGATCTGGTGGACCTGCTGGACGTCTACGCGGACGCGGCCGAGTCGGTGGCCCGCGCCGACATCGGCTACGTACAGCGCCGGGTGGCCCGTGAGGACCTGGTCGAGAGCGTGGTGGTGGGGACGGTCCTGGGCGAGGCCATGTTCGGAGCGCTGCGCAGGCTCGCCCATGAGGACGTCTCGTTCCGGATGTACGAGCTCCGGGGCGGCGGCGAGGGGAGCGCGGGGGAGACGCCTCGGGGCGGGGCGCCTGCCGGTGGCGGTGCGCCCGGCGGTGCGGAGGCGCCCGGCGGTGCGGGAGGTGCGGAGGGTGCGGATGTGCCCGGCGGTGCGGGAGGTGCGGATGTGCCCGGCCGTGCGGGAGGTGCGGAGGCGCCCGGGGCCTGAGGCCGTCGGGACTGCGCGATGAGGAGCCCCGGCAGACGCACGGACCCCGCCCACCGGCAGTGCGGTGGGCGGGGCCCTGGGCGGGAGGAGAGGTTACGCGGCTGCCGCCGGGCCCTCCTGCTCGCGCTCCACCTGCTCGTTCCACTCGCGCTTCACCGCGCGCCAGGCGTCGTCGTTCTGGCCGAGGCGCCAGTAGCCGGAGATCGACAGCTGGGCGAGCGGGATCTGCCGCTCCACGCGCAGATAGCGGCGGATCTCCTTCACGAAGCCCGCCTCCCCGTGCACGAACGCCTGGACCTCGCCCTCGGGGAAGTCCAGCCCCTTCACGGCGGCGGTCAGCAGCTCGCCCACGGGGCGGTCGCCGCGGTGCAGCCAGGTCACGGCCACCCCGTCGGGCGTCACGATCTTCTGCTCCTCGGAGGCGTCCGGCACCTCGACGAACGCGTGCACCAGGGCGCCCGCGGGCATCTGCTCCAGCGAGGCGGCGATCGCCGGGAGGGCGCTCTCGTCACCGACCAGCAGGTGCCAGCCGGCCGATGCCTGCGGGGCGTAGGCGCCGCCGGGGCCGAGGAAGGTCACCTGCTCGCCCACCCGGGCGCGCTGGGCCCACGGCCCGGCGAGGCCCTCGTCGCCGTGGACCACGAAGTCGACGGCCATCTCCCGGGCGACCGGGTCCCACGAGCGGATCGTGTACGTACGCGTGGTGGGCCACAGCTCGCGCGGGTGGCTCTCGCGGATGGCGGGGATGTCGAACGGGTGCGCGTAGTCGGCGCCCTCGGGCGCGAAGCACAGCTTGATGTAGTGGTCGGTGAAGCCGTCCAGGGAGAAGTCGGCGAGCCCCTCGCCGCCGAGGACCACCCGCACCATGTGCGGGGTGATCTGCTCGGTGCGCACGACCTGCGCCCCCTGGGCCTTGGGTCCTTGCCGGGCCGGCCGCTCTGCCACGAGGTACTCCCTGGGTTGTGACGTACGGGCGCGCCCGTCGGTGGACGGGTGCGCGCAGCGCACGTATCGGCGCACGGGTCCGGACACCCCCGGCCCCGATGACTTAGGTATACCTAAGCTAACACCTCATGCCTGGAGCGTGGTGAGAAGCCGCTTGAGCGCTCCGCCCAGCCCCCACTGCTCCGCAAGCGCTTCCAGCGCGGCCGGGTCGCGCGGTTCGCGCGGCAGCGCCGGGTCGAAGCCGGGCAGCGGCACGTCCCGCGCCACCCGTACGACCTTCGGCGCGACCGCCACATAGTCCCGCGCCTCGTCCAGCCGCTTGCGCTGCGAGGGGGTGAGCTTCGCCTTCGGGTCGTCCACCGCCGCCATGATCCCGGCCAGGTCCCCGTAGGCGTCCAGCAGCTTGGCCGCCGTCTTCTCACCGATGCCGGGCACGCCCGGGAGCCCGTCGCTCGGGTCGCCGCGCAGCAGGGCCAGATCCACATAGCCCGCGCCGTCCACCCCGTACTTCTCGCGGAGCCACGCCTCGTCGGTCATCTGGAGGGTGCCGACCCCCTTGAGCGGATAGAGCACCCGCACCTGCCGGGCGTCGTCCACCAGCTGATAGAGGTCGCGGTCACCGGTCACGATGTCCACCGGCCCCGTCGCGCGGGCGGTGAGCGTGCCGATCACGTCGTCCGCCTCGTACGGCGTGACGCCGATCCGGGCGATCCCGAGCGCGGCCAGCACGTCCTCGATGATCGGGACCTGCGGGGACAGCGTGTCGGGGATCTCCTCCTCGTCGGTCTGCCCGGCGGGCGTCTCCTCGGCCACCCGGTGCGCCTTGTACGTCGGGATCAGGTCCACTCGCCACTGCGGGCGCCAGTCGTTGTCCCAGCAGGCGACCAGATCGTCCGGCCGGTGGTCCTGCACCAGGCGGGCGATGAAGTCGAGGAGCCCGCGTGCGGCGTTGACCGGTGTCCCGTCCGGTGCGCGCACCGAGTCGGGGACGCCGAAATAGGCGCGGAAATAGAGGGAGGCGGTGTCGAGGAGCATCAGGCGTCGCGTCACGGAACCGATGATGCCCCACGCCACTGACAGTCGCCGCCGATGGCTCCCGGTGACCGAGGGGCACACCAGCCGTGACCTGGAACACACTTCCGTTTGGTCCGCGTAAGTACGGGCAGGCGCGGCATCGGAGCGAACCACGTCGCATTTTCAACCGGTGCGCGTGCCCTGCGGGCCGAATCCGCATCGCTCCACGGTCTGCGGGCGGGGGTGGCAGACCGTTTTTTCAGTTCAACCCGTGAGGTGCATGTGTCAAGGCTGCAAGCCGAAAACTTGTACAAAGTGTTCGGCCGACGACCCGATCAAGCTGTCCGGAAGCTGGAGGACGGCGCCGACCGCGACGAACTCCGCGCCGACGGAACGACCGCAGCGGTGATCGACGCCTCCTTCACGGTGGAGCCGGGCCAGATCTTCGTTGTGATGGGACTGTCCGGCTCGGGCAAGTCCACCCTGCTGCGGATGCTCAACGGGCTGCTCGAACCCACCGCCGGACGCGTGCTCTTCGACGGCCAGGACCTGACCGCCCTGAGCCCCCGCGAGCTGCGCCATGTGCGCTCCTCCCGGATCAGCATGGTCTTCCAGCACTTCGCGCTCTTCCCTCACCGCAGTGTCCTGGACAACGCGGCGTACGGCCTCGAGGTCCAGGGTGTACCCCGTTCCGAGCGGATCAGGCGCGCCACCGAGGCGCTCGAACTCACCGGCCTCGCAGGCTGGGAGGACTCCTGGCCCGACGAGCTGTCCGGCGGTATGCAGCAGCGCGTCGGCCTCGCCCGCGCGCTCGCCACCGACGCCGACCTGCTCCTCATGGACGAGTCCTTCAGCGCGCTCGACCCGCTGATCCGGCGCGACATGCAGGACCAGCTCCTCGAGCTCCAGAAGCGGCTGAAGAAGACCATCGTCTTCATCACCCACGACCTCAACGAGGCCATGCGCCTGGGCGACCGGATCGCCGTCATGCGCGACGGGCGGATCGTCCAGCTCGGCACTGCCGAGGACATCCTCGTCACCCCGGCCAACGACTACGTCGCCTCCTTCACCCAGGACGTCGACCGCTCCCGGGTGCTCACCGCGGGCGCCATCATGGCCGAACCGCACACCGTCATGGGCTCCACGACGGACGACGGCAAGGAGCTGCGCACCCCGCAGGACGTGCTCGCGGCGGCTCCCGCCACGGTCGCGGACTCCACGCCGATCATCGAGCTGTTCACCCCCTGCTCGCAGAGCGGGAACCCGGTGGCCGTCACCGACACCAAGGGCAAGCTCGTGGGCGTCGTCCCCGGCTCCCGGTTGCTCGCCGTGCTCGGCGACCCGATGACGCCCACCGAGGCCCTCAAGGACTCCGGGGCGCCGCACACGACGTCCTCCGACAACGATGCCGTGAAGAAGGTGGCCAGTGTTTAGGCTCCCCCTCGGCGCATGGGTCGACTCCGCCGTCGACTGGCTCCAGACCCACCTCGCCTGGCTGTTCGACGCGATCAGCGCCGTCGTCAGCGGCATGTTCGACGGCATAGCCGCCGTCCTCTCCGCCCCGCACCCGCTCCTCTTCGCGGGCATCGTCGCGATCATCGCCTGGTGGCTGCGCGGTCTGCCCGCCGGACTGCTCACCTTCGCCGGATTCGCCCTCATCGACTCCGTCCAGCTGTGGTCCGAGGCGATGGACACCCTCACCCTGGTGCTCGTCGCGACCCTCGTCACCCTGGTCATCGCCGTACCGCTCGGCATCTGGGCCTCCCGGTCCAGGACCGTCAGCGCCGTCGTCCGGCCGGTCCTGGACTTCATGCAGACCATGCCCGCCATGGTCTACCTGATCCCCGGCGTCATCTTCTTCGGCGTCGGCGTGGTCCCCGGCATCATCGCCACCATCATCTTCGCGCTGCCCCCGGGCGTCCGGATGACCGAGCTCGGCATCCGCCAGGTCGACGGCGAACTCGTCGAGGCGGCCGAGGCGTTCGGCACCACCTCGCGCAACACCCTCTTCCGCGTGCAGCTGCCGCTCGCGCTGCCCACGATCATGGCGGGCATCAACCAGGTCATCATGCTGGGCCTGTCCATGGTCGTCATCGCGGGCATGGTCGGCGGCGGCGGCCTCGGCGGCTCCGTCTACCGGGCCATCGGCAACATCGACGTCGGCCTCGGCTTCGAGGCGGGCATCTCCATCGTCATCCTGGCCATGTACCTGGACCGGATGACCGGCGCACTCGGCCGCGAGGTCTCCCCGCTGGGCCGCCGCGCCGCCGCCAAGGCCCAGGCGTCGGCCGAGGGCTGGAAGATCTGGACCTACCGCCCGCAGCCCGTCGTCGCGGTCGCAGGCATCCTCGCCCTCGCGCTCGTCGCGGGCGGCATGGGCGTCTTCGGCGGCTCCGGCAAGAACACCGCGAGCGGGCGCATCGGCGAGGGCAAGAAGATCAGCATCGGGTACATCCCGTGGGACGAGGGCATCGCCTCCACCTTCCTCTGGAAGGAGATGCTGGAGCGGCACGGCTACGAGGTCGACGCCAAGCAGTACGAAGCGGGCGCGCTCTACACCGGGATGGCCAACGGGCAGATCGACTTCCAGACCGACTCCTGGCTCCCGACCACCCACGCCAGCTACTGGGAGAAGTACCAGGACCGCCTGGAGGACATGGGCGCCTGGTACGCCCCCACCTCCCTGGAGCTCACGGTCCCCGCGTACATGAAGGACGTCCGGTCGATGGAGGACCTCAAGGGACGGGCCTCGGAGTTCAAGGGCCGGATCGTCGGCATCGAGCCGAGCGCCGGAGAGATGGGCCTCCTCAAGGACAAGCTCCTGCCGGGCTACGGCCTGGACAAGGAGTACAAGCTCATCGACGGCTCCACGCCGTCCATGCTGGCCGAGCTGAAGCGCGCGTACGCCAAGAAGGAACCGATCGTCGTTCCGCTCTGGTCGCCGCACTGGGCGTACAACGAGTACGACCTCACCAAGCTCGCGGACCCCAAGGGGCTCTGGGGCGAGGGCGACGGTGTCCACACCCTGGCGCGCAAGGGCTTCACCGCCGAGCACCCCGAGGTCGCCCAGTGGCTCAAGGACTTCAAGATGAGCGAGAAGCAGCTCACCAGCCTTGAGGCCCAGATCCAGAAGACCGGCTCCGGCAAGGAGCAGGAAGCCGTCCGCAGCTGGCTGAAGGACAACCCGGGCGTCACCGAAAAGTGGTCCCCGGTACCGAAGGCGGATAAGACCGACAAGGCGGCCAAGGCCGACAAGGCCGCTGCCGAGGATGCCGAGCCTGCTTCGAGCTGAGCGGGAACCGGGGCATCACGGACACCCCGGCACCCCCGTAGAGCTCCCGCGGCAGGAAAAGCGCAGGTGAAGGGGTGGGCACCGCCATCGGGCGGGGCCCACCCCTTCCGGCTGTCCGGGGGCCGTTTACCGGACGTCTCGCGCAACCATGTGCGTAAGGTGCTGGCAGCCGGGAGGATGAGCGGAGCGGGAGGGAGCCGGTACATGGACGACAAGGACACACCGCGCGTGGGTGCCGCGGTTCGCCGTCGGCGCCGGACCCTGGGCCTCACGCTGGCCGCGGTCGCCCAGCGGAGCGGGCTCTCCGTGCCCTTCCTCAGCCAGATCGAGAACGAGCGCGCCCGCCCCAGCGCCCGCTCCCTCGACCGGGTCGCCGAGGCGCTGGAGACCACCACCTCCCGGCTGCGGGCCGCCGCCGACTCGGCGCGCGCGGTCGATGTCGTACGGGGGGAGGAGGGCGACGGCGTACGCCGGGTGGTGCGCGGGCGCCACCAGCTCAGCGCCCTGGAGTTCACCGGCGAACAGGACCTCGGGCGCGAGTTCCAGCACCGCAACGACGAGCTGATGTACGTCGTCGAGGGCGCCGCCGAGGTCGAGGCCGAGGGCCAGGCGTACCGGCTGGAGCGCGGCGACACCCTGTTCCTCTCCGGCGGCGTACGGCACCGCTGGCGGGCCACCCTGCCCGGCACCCGCCTCCTGCTCGTCTCGGTCGCCGAGCACATCGACGCCACGTACGACTCCCGCCGCTGAGAGCAGGTCCCATGCGCGTCGTCTCCCTGGTCCCCTCCCTCACCGAGGCCGTCGCCGCCACCGCCCCCGGGCTGCTCGTCGGGGGCACCGACTGGTGCACCCACCCCGCCGGCCTCGCCGCCGCCCGGATCGGCGGTACGAAGAACCCGGACGTCCCCGCGATCACCGCCCTCGCGCCCGATCTCGTGATCGCCAACGAGGAGGAGAACCGGGCCCCCGACCTCGCCGCCCTCCGGGAGGCCGGGCTCGACGTCCTGGTCACCGAGGTCCGCACCCTGGACCAGGCCCTCACCGAGCTGGACCGGGTCCTCACCACCGGTTGCGGGCTGGCCCGCCCCCGCTGGCTGGACGAGGCCGAGGCCGCCTGGGCCGCTCTCCCCGCCCCCTCCGCGAGCCCGCGCCCCGCCATCGTGCCGATCTGGCGCCGCCCCTGGATGGTGCTCGGCTCCGACACCTTCGCCGGAGACCTGCTGGCCCGGCTCGGGGTGCGCAACGTGTACGCGGACCACGCCGAGCGCTACCCGCGCATCCCGTCGGCCGAGCTGAACGCGGCCGGTGCCGAGCTGGTCGTGCTGCCCGACGAGCCCTACCGCTTCACCGCCGACGACGGGCCCGAGGCGTTCCCCGGCCTACCCGCCGCCCTTGTCGACGGCCGCCTGCTCACCTGGTACGGGCCGTCACTGGCGCGGGCGGCACGGGAGCTGCCGTCAGCGCTCCGCTGACCACTCCGCGCACGGTCCGCGCCCCCGCCACCGCCCACGCGGCCACCAGGAACACATACAGCGCCACGGCCAGCCAGGTCAGGGCCGCCAGACCGGTGTGCCGGGCCAGTCCGGCCGCCCCCGTCACACACGTCCCCACGGGGAACGTGAACGCCCACCACGTCATCGCGAACCCCATACCGTCACGCCTCGCCCTGATGGCCATCGCCCCGGCCAGGACCAGCCACAGCAGCGCGAAGCCCATCACCGGCACCCCGTACAGCACGGCGAACGCGCCGAACGCCGAGGCATAGGGGCCCGCCACCGCCCCCGGAGCCGCGTCGGCCAGCTGGTTGACGGCGGTCGTCGACTGCCCCAGCGGCCCCAGCACCAGGAACAGCGCCGGGGTCAGCGCGAGCGGCAGCGGCCCGTGGTGGACGAGCCGGGCGAAGACCAGCGGCAGCACCACCAGAGTGGCCAGCAGGGAGAGCCCGAACATCGCGTAACAGGCCAGCAGCAGCGCCTCCCGCCCCTGCCCGGCCGCCACATGGGGCACCAGCAGCGCGCCCTGCGAGGCCGAGACCATCGGGGCGACCAGCGGCAGCAGCCAGACCGGCGACGCGGTGCCGGGCGCCGGACGGTGGCGTACGACCATCAGATACGGCACCACGACGGCGGCCACCAGACCGACCGCCGTCCCCGCGGTGAACAGCACCACGTCCACCGCCAGCGCCGCCCGTACGCCGACGACATCCGCGCCCACCGTCAGCGTGGCCCCGCCCACCGCGAGCAGCGCCATGGCCAGGCACCCGTAGAACGGGGCGACGGCCGGGTCCAGGAGGTGGGCGCGGGCCTGGTCGCGGTGGTGGAGCCAGTGACCGGCCCGGGCGGCGAGGACGGCGGCGAGCAGGACGGCCGACAGCGCCCACACCACCGTGCACGCGCCGCGCAGCCCGGGCACGTCCACCGGGAGCGCCGCCCCGGCGCTCGCGACGATCGCGGTGCCCATGACGGCCGCGTACCAGTTCGGGCCGATGTGCCGCAGGGCGGGCAGCCGCCGTGCACGGTCCGTCCGGTGGGGGAGGAGGACGGCGCCGGAGGGCGGCAGGACGGCTCGGGTCTGCGGAAAGATGGCCATGCCACGATTCTTCGCGCGCCCGCCGCCGCCCACCAGGGACTCCGTTCCTATGAGGTCATAAGCTGGCTTTATGCCCAGCGACGACCACGCCCCCCGCGCCCCCCTCTCCCACCGGGTCCCCGACCTCGGAGCGCTGGAGCTGCTGCTCGCCGTCGCCCGCCACGGCAGCCTCGGCCGGGCCGCCAGGGACGTCGGCATCACCCAGCCCGCCGCCTCCAGCCGCATCCGCTCCATGGAACGGCAGCTCGGCGTCGCCCTGCTCGACCGCTCCCCGCGCGGCTCCCGGCTCACCGACGCGGGCGCGCTCGTCACCGACTGGGCGCGCCGGATCGTGGAAGCCGCCGAATCGTTCGACGCGGGGGCGCAGGCGCTCCGCGACCGCCGGGACTCCCGGCTGCGGGTCGCGGCCAGCATGACGATCGCCGAGTACCTGCTGCCGGGCTGGCTGATCGCCCTGCGCGCCGAGCGCCCGGACACGGCCGTCTCGCTCCTCGTCGGCAACTCGGCGGACGTCGCCCGGCGGCTGGTCACCGGCGAGGCCGACCTGGGGTTCGTCGAGGGCCTGTCGATACCGGAGGGCCTGGACGGCACCGTCATCGCCCACGACCGCCTCGTCGTCGTGGTCGCCCCCGGCCACCCGTGGGCCCGCCGCCGCACCCCGCTGCTGCCCGGTGAACTTGCTGCCACCCCGCTGATCCTGCGCGAACACGGCTCCGGCACCCGCCAGGTCCTGGACGCGGCCCTGGCCGTCCACGGCGGGCTCGCCCAGCCGCTGCTGGAGCTCTCCTCCACGACCGCCGTGAAGGGCGCGGCGGAGAGCGGCGCCGGACCCTGCGTCCTGAGCGAACTGGCCCTGGGCGAGGAGCTGTCCGCCCGCCGCCTGGTCAAGATCCCGGTCGCGGGCGTACGGCTGCGCCGCCAGCTGCGGGCCGTCTGGCCTGCGGGCCACCGCCCCACGGGCCCGGCCCGCGACCTGCTCTCCCGCACCGGGCGGGACGGGGTGCCGGGTGCTCCGTAACCGCTTCGAACGCCCGGTGGCCGCCTAGGGTGTGTCCATGAGCTTCGCGACGCCGCCCGGCTGGTATCCGGACGCGGGGGCACCCGGCACCGAGCGCTGGTGGGACGGCACGGCGTGGACCGCGCACACCCGCGCGTCCGCCGCCGCCCACCACGTACCGCACGCGCCCGCGCAACAGCCGTACGCCCCCCAGACGTTCGGACCTCCGACCGCACCCGTACCTCCCCGGGGCGGCGGCCGCACGGGGGTCCTGGCGATCGCGCTCTCGGGCGCGCTGGTCCTCGCCACGGCCGTCACCGCGGTGTTCCTGCTGGGCCCCGACGACAGCGGTACGGGAGCGGCCCCGGGGCCGGGCGCCGCGACGGACACCCCCGCCCCCACCGCACCCGCCACGGCCTCCGCGACCCCCTCGCCCTCCCCGTCCACGGGCGACCCGGACGAGGACCCCGCCGTGCTTGTCGACCAGCTCAACGGGATCACACTGGCGGTGCCGGACGGCTGGGAGAAGTCGACAAGGGCGTCCGACGCCGTGCCCACCATGCGTACGGCGGTCTCCTACGACTGCCCCGGCACCGACGCGTCCTTCTGCTACCGGGGCACCGTCTCCACCCGCACCGCCCGGGCCGGGGAGAGCGACCCCGAGGCCATCGCCGAGGCCGACATCACCACCGCCGCCGACAAGGCGTACGGGGAGGACGACCTCGGCCGCAGCACCCACGGCGGCATCACGTCCCACAAGGTGCTCGCCTCGAAGCCGGTGACCGTCGCCGGGCGCACCGGACACCTGGTGCGCTGGCAGGTCGTCACCGGGAAGGGCCCCGGCGGGACCGTGCAGTCGCTGGCCTTCCCGTCGACGGTGGGCAGCGGCACCCCGGTGATCGTCCGGTTCGCCTTCGACGCGGGCCGCGCGGAGCTGCCGGTCTCCCTGATGGACACGATCACCCGGTCCATCCGGCCGATCGGGGACAGCGCGACGAGCGGCGGGGTGGGCGCGTCGATCGGCCCCTGAACCCCGCCCCGGGGGGCAGGGCTCAGAGGAAGGTCTTCCCCTCACCCCGGTACGTCGGAACGGTCGCCGTGACCCGGTCGCCCTCGATCAGCCGCAGCGCGTCGAACCGCTCGCACAGCTCACCGGCCTTGGCGTGCCGGAACCAGACCTTGTCACCGATCAGCAGATCGTCGGCGGGGGAGCCCAGCAGCGGCGTCTGGACCTCGCCCGCGCCCTCCTGCGGGTCGTAGCGCAGCCCTTCGGGGAGGTACGGAACCGGGGATCGGTCCGCCCCGGCGGCCCCCGAGGCCGGGTACCCGCCACCGAGCACCGTCACCACGCCCACGCCGGGCCGCCGCACCACGGGCTGCGCGAACAGGGCCGCCGGGCGGGCGGTGAACGAGGTGTAGTTGTCGAAGAGGCGCGGCACGTACAGCCCCGAACCGGCCGCGATCTCCGTCACCGCGGCCTCGGCCGCCGTGTGCTGCACACTGCCGGTGCCGCCGCCGTTGACGAACTCCAGGTCGGGCGCGACCGCCCGCACGGCCCGCACCACCTCGGCGCGCCGGACGGCCAGCTCCTTGCGGGCGGTGGCCTGCATCAGCCGGATCGCCCGGGACCGCAGCGGCCGTCCGGCGACCGCGTCACCGACCCCGGCGACATGCCCCTCGTACGCCATCAGCCCCACCAGCCGGAACCCCGGCCTGCGGGCCACCGAGCGGGCCAGCTCGGCGAGTTGGGCGGGGGAGCGCAGGGGCGAACGGAGCGCCCCGATCCTGATCCGGCCGCCCAGCAGCCGCAGCGAGGTGTCCAGCTCCAGGCAGACCCGGATCTCCTCCTGCCCACCGGCCCGGGAGGCGTCGATCAGCTCCAGCTGGGAGTGGTCGTCCACCATCACCGTCACGGCGGCGGCCAGCTTCGGATCGGCCGCCAGCTCGGCGAAGGCGCTCCGGTCGGCGGACGGATACGCCAGCAGCACGTCCTCGAACCCGGCGCGCGCCAGCCACAACGACTCCGCCAGCGTGTACGACATGATCCCGGCGAACCCGGGCCGCGCGAGCACCCGCTCCAACAGGGCCCGGCACCGCACGGACTTGCTCGCCACCCGGACGGGCTTCCCGCCCGCCCGGGCCACCAGATCGTCGGCGTTGTCGTCGAACGCCTCCAGATCGACGATGGCGATCGGGGCGTCGAGATGGGCGGTGGCCCGGTTGTAGCGGGTCCGGTCAGCGGCGCGGGCAGTCATGGGCGCAGCTTGCCAGAGAGCGCTACCCCTGGGTAGGGGACGTTCGGGGCAGATCCGCCGAGGCCGGACGTCCCGTTCCCCGCCGTGCGCCCGCAGCCCGTAGAGTGACGGGCACGCGAGCACCAACGCGCCTGGCGGTGGCGGTGATCCGTGGTCGGTACGGGTACGTGAACCAGGGGGCCGGATGAGTACCGAAGCGCAACGCGCTCCTGTACCCCCGCGCCCGACGACCCCACCCAGGCAGACCCCCTCCGCACCGCCGCAGACGCCTGTGCCACCGCCGCAGACGGCCGTGTCGCCGACGCCTACGCCTGTGCCGCCGACGCCTGTGTCGCAGACGCCTTCGGTCCCGGCGCCCTCGCGGACTCCTCAGGTTCCGGGGCCTCCCGCGCCTTCACCGGCCCCTGCGGCTCCGGCGGGCTCCGTGCCTCCGCGGTCCTCCGGGACACCGGCGGTTCCCGCGCCCGCGCGGGCGCCTGGTGGTGCAGGCGCCCCGCAAGTCCCGGGCGTTTCCTCCGCCCCGCAGCCCCCGGGGGCGCCTTCCGCCCCTGTGCCCCCGCAGGCATCTTCGGCTCCGGCGACTCCCGCGCCTTCGCGGGTCTCCTCTGTGCCGGGAGTTCCTGCGCCTACGCGTGCCCCCGTTGCGCAGGCGATTCCGTCGCCTGCGCGGGCGCCTGGTAGCGCACGCGCCCCGCAGCCCCCGGGTGTCTCTTCCGCCCCTGTGCCCCCGCCCGGGCCTTCCGCCTCAGCGTCCCCGCCGCCCCCGCGCACCTCTCCCGCCCCGGTGTCCCCGCCGCCCCCGCAGGCACCCCGCGTCCCACCCGTACAACCGGACACGGCACCCAAGCCTGCGGCGGCTGCCACCTCGATGACGCCGCCGCCGGCACCCGCCGGAGCCGCCGCCCCCACGCCCCCCGGCGCGTCCGGGTCCCGTCCCGCCGACCCGTACCCCACACATCCCGGGCCGCCCCCCCGCTTTCACCCGGGGCAGGGCCGTGGGGGGCCGTCGGCCTGGGTCCCGCGCCGGGAGCCGTGCCGTCGGCGCCGGGGGCTTACCGGGGGCCGGCGCGTTACGGCTATCCCGAGACGCCCGTGGAGACCACCACCCGGCTCCGGCCCGTTCCGCCCCGGCAGCGGTGGCGGGGGCCCGTGGCCGCGGCCTGTGTCGTCCTCGGGCTCGGGCTGATCGGTGGTGCGGTCACCGGGGCCTGGCTGACCGGGGATTCCTCCGCCGAGCCCACCCGGACCCCGTACACCACCGCCCGTACCGTCTGGCACAGCGTCCCCGTCGACACCCTCTTCCCGCGCACGCTCAAGGGGCCCGGGGCCGGTCCCGGCGGGACGAACCGGACCTGGACCCGGCTGGCCGTCGACGCCGACAGCGACTGCTCCAAGGGGCTCGACCCGCTGCTGCGCACCACCCTGCGGTCCGTCGGCTGCGAGCGGATGGTCCGCGCCACCTACACCGACTCGACCCGCTCCGGCGTCACCACCGTCGGCATGGTCGTCACCGAGGCCGACGCCCCCGGGATGCAGGCCCTGAGCGCCCGGTTCACCGAGCAGGGGCTCGCCGCGCGCAAGGACCTGATGCCGCGTCCGTACGCCCCCGAGGGCACCCTCGCCGCCGGGTTCGGCGACCGGCAGCGGGCCAGCTGGACCGTCCGGCCGCTCACCGAGCTCCCGGTCGTCGTCTTCGCCGTCTCCGGCTTCGCCGACGCGCGGAGGGTCGCCGAACCGCAGCCCGCCGAAGCGGCGACGGAGGCGGGCGCCACCACCGATGTCGCCCAGGCCGGGCTCGGCCACGAGGCGAAGGGTGTCGCGGACGGGGTGGAGCAGGGGCTGCGCAGGACCGTCACCGATCTCACGGAGCCACCGGAATGACCCGACGACGACCCCACCGCGCGCTCGCCGCGGTCTGCGCCGCCGCCGTCCTCGCGCTCACCCCCGCCGCCCCCGCCCACGCGGACGCCATCCGCGACCAGCAGTGGGCCCTGGCCGCGCTGCACACCGACCGGGCCTGGCAGACCACGAAGGGCGCGGGCATCACCGTCGCCGTCCTGGACACCGGGGTCGACGGCTCCCACCCCGACCTCGCGGGCCAGGTGCTCCCCGGCAAGGACCTCGTCGGCTTCGGCGCCACGAAGGGCGACCCCTCCTGGGCCCTGCACGGCACCGCGATGGCCGGGATCATCGCGGGACGCGGCAACGGCCCGGGGCGCACCGACGGCATCCTCGGCATCGCGCCCGAGGTCAAGATCCTTCCCGTGCGGGTGATCCTGGAGTCCAAGGACCCCGCCCGCGCCGAGGCCCGCAAGACCCGGGGCACCGCGCTGGCCAAGGGCATCCGCTGGGCCGCCGACAACGGCGCCGACGTCATCAATCTCTCGCTGGGCGACGACAGCGAGTCCGCCCACCCGGACCCGGGCGAGGACTCCGCCATCCAGTACGCCCTGTCCAAGGGCGTCTCCGTGGTCGCGTCGGCGGGCAACGGCGGCGAGAAGGGGGACCGGATCTCCTACCCGGCCGCCTACCCCGGTGTGATCGCCGTCGCCGCCGTCGACGAGTACGGCACCCACGCCTCCTTCTCCACCCGCCGCTGGTACGCCACCGTCAGCGCCCCCGGCGTCGACATCGTGGTCGCCAACCCGGACGGCCACTACTACATCGAGTGGGGCACCTCGGCCGCCGCCGCCTTCGTCTCCGGAGCCGTCGCCCTGGTCCGCGCGGCCCACCCCGGCCTCGACCCCGCACAGATCAAGAAGCTCCTCGCGGACACCGCCCGCGACGCCCCCGCCGAGGGCCGCGACGACGCCCGGGGGTACGGCATCGTCGACCCGGCGGAGGCCATCGAGGCGGGCTCCCGGCTGCGCCCCGGCGAGCTGAGCGCCCAGGCGGCCACGGCGGGCCACCGCAAGAAGTACTTCGGCCCGGGCCCCACCCCGCCGCCCGCCGAGGACGATGCGGTCAACTGGGCCGCCCCGCTGGCGGGCGGCCTCGGCGCGGCCCTGCTGGCGGCGGCCGTCGTCCTGTGGCGGGGCCGGAACGCCCCCGGCCGACGCTGACCGGACCGCACGGCCGGTCGCGCCCGCCGCCGGACGACCGGTCACCGCGCCGCACGATGACGACGGCGGCCAGGCCCAGGGCCAGGCCGAGCGCGGTCCGGGGGCCGAACGGTTCATCGAACATCAGCGCTCCCCACACCGCCGTGACCGGGGCCATGAGAAACATGAGCGTATTGACCGCGGTGACTCCGGAGCGCCTCAGGATCAGCCAGTACAGCCCGTACCCGCCGAAGGTGGACAGCGCGACCAGCCAGCCGATCGCGACCCAGAACGACGCCTCGGCGGGCGGCCGCGCGGCTCCCGTACCCACGGCGAGCGCCGTGAAGACGACGGTGCTGGTGGCGCAGTGGACGGTCAGCGACACCGAGGGCGCGACCCGCGCAGGGGAGCGGCCCTCGAGGAACGTGGCCGCCACCAGCGCCAGCATCCCGACGAACGGCACCGCGTAGGCCCACCGGGCGACCCCGGGGCCGGCCGAGGCGTCGGCCAGGGTCACCACGGCCACACCGGCCGCCCCCAGGCCCAGGCCCAGCCACTGCCTCCGCGAGACGAACTGATGGAGCAGGGGCCCGGCGAGCGCCCCGGCCACCAGGGGCTGGACCCCGTCGATCAGAGCCGTGGTGCCGGTGGAGACGCCGAGCTGGATCGCGTAGTAGACGGTGAGCAGATAGCCGCTCTGCGACAGCGCGCCGATCACGGCCTGCCGCCCCACGTCCCGGGCCGAAAGGCCCCGCCAGGACGCCCGTGTGACGGTCACCGCGACGGCGATCAGGACCACGGTCAGCGGCAGGAACCGCCACATCAGGACCGTGACGGCGGACGCGCTGCCCGCACCGAGCTTGGCCCCGATGAACCCGGAGCTCCAGCACAGCACGAAGGCGGCCGAGAGAAGGACGTTCACGCCGCACCTCCGGTAAACAGATCGGTATACCCGCTCTCGACTATACAGATCGGTATACTCGCCTTCATGGGCAGTACGGAGAAGACGCGACGGATCACGATGACGCCTGCCGCGCGACGCGCTCTGGCGGCGGCCGAGAGGCTGTTCTACGAGCGCGGCATCCACGCGGTCGGGGTGGATCTGATCGCCGCCGAGGCCGGGGTCACCAAGAAGACCCTCTACGACCGGTTCGGCTCCAAGGAGCAGATCGTCGTGGAGTACCTCGCCCACCGCGACGAGCGCTGGCGGGCCTTTCTCGCCGAGCGCCTCGACGCCGCCGGGCCGGGTCCGGCGGAGCGCGTCCTGGCCGTCTTCGACGCCTCGCGGGCGTGGTCGTCGGAGAACGGCCCCAAGGGGTGCAGCATGGTCAACGCCCACGCCGAGATCAGCGACCCGGCCCACCCGGCCCACGCGATCATCACCGGACAGAAGCAGTGGATGCTGGCCCTGTTCACCCGGCTCGCCGAGGAGGCCGCGCCCGACGGCGCCGACCGCCTGGCCCGGACGCTCATGCTGCTCCACGAGGGCGCGCTGGTCGCCCACGGTCTGAACGTCTTCCCCGATCCCTTCGCACGCGCCCGCGAAGAGGCGCGCGCCCTTCTCGCCGCGGCCGGGCGAGGGGCCGCGCCGGGGCGTCGCGCCTGAGCCCCGCCCTGCGGCCGGGGCACCGGCCCCCAGGCACTACGCTCGTCCCGTGGCCCTCAAGAACATCCCGGACTCCGGTTTCTCCGACGACGACGGCTCGGCCTCCCCCGCCCTGACCAGCGCGCTCGACGCCTGGTCGCGGGACCGGAGCGCCGTCGGCCCGGTCCTCGCGGCGCTCCGCGACGCCCGGCTCCTGGTCCCTGTCGTCGCCGTCCTCGGTGAGGTGGAGGAGGACGAGAAGGGGCTGCGGCGCGAGAAGACCAGCGACATGGCCGTCCCCACCCTTCAGGCGGGCGACCGGCGCGCGCTGCCCGCCTTCACCTCGACCGACTCGCTGGCCCGCTGGGACCCCGAGGCCCGCCCCGTCGCCGTACCGCTGCACCAGGCCCTCCAGGCCGCCGCGCACGAGAAGGCCGACACCGTGGTGCTGGACCTCGCCGGGCCCGTCGCCTTCGAGCTGAGCGGTCAGGCGCTGCTGGCCCTCGCCGAGAACCGCACCAGCACCGACCCGCTCCAGGACCCGGTGGTGCTCGATGCCGTACGGGAGGTCGTCGCCGCCGAGCCCGCCGTGCTCCGCGCCCACCTCGGCCCGGGCCGCGCGGACGGCACCCTCGCCCTCGTGCTCGCCCCGGACGCTGTTCCCGCCGAGGCGGCCCGCCGGGTCGCCGAGGCGCTCTCCGGCAGCGAGGCGCTCCGGGCCCGGCTCGTCGGCGGACTGGACCTGGCCCTGCTGCCGGCCGGAGCCGGTGCGCCGGGGGAGCCGCTGTTCAGCCGCTGAGGCCGCGGGTGCAGGTACACGTGTGAGCCCGCCGCCCCGGCAGACGCAGGGGCGGCGGGCTCATGCCATGTACGTACGGTCGGAGACCTAGCCGTAGACCGGACCCGTGTACTTCTCGCCGGGGCCCTGGCCGGGCTCGTCCGGTACCAGCGACGCCTCGCGGAAGGCGAGCTGGAGGGACTTCAGGCCGTCGCGCAGCGGGGAGGCGTGGAAGGTGCTGATCTCCGTGGTGCTCGCGTCCAGCAGTCCGGCCAGGGCGTGGACCAGCTTGCGGGCCTCGTCGAGGTCCTTGTGGGCCTCGCCCTCCTCGGTCAGGCCGAGCTTCACCGCGGCGGCGCTCATCAGGTTGACGGCGACCGTCACGATGACCTCGACGGCGGGGACCTCCGCGATGTCGCGGGCCATGTCGTCGAAGCCGGGGTTCTCACTGCTGGGGGTCGCGTCGCTCATGCCCACACGATAAGGCCAGGCCCGGGCCGCCCCGTCGCCGGGAGCCCGTAGGGGGCGGGTGACGGAGGATTGGTGCACCGGCGAGCGGGATGCTAACCTTGTGTAACGACCGGCCGGACACCTATGTGCTCGGCCCACAAGTGGAGGCTCCGATCTCCCACCTGACCGTCCTCGCGGACGGCGGGTCACCGGTCAGACGGTCCCCATCGTTCCGTACGGACGATGGAGCCGTTCGATGCGCCCCGCGGTTGACCGTGGCGGTGTTCCGGTAGTTCATGGAGCCCCGCCTGTGTCCCGTCCGGGGCTTTTTGCCGTTCCGGTGCGGTGGTCGACGTTATCCACGTAACGCGGCTGTCCGCCAGGCGGTCGCGTGGTGCTACCGAGGAGGATCCATCAGCGCCGAGCCCCGCATCAACGACCGGATTCGCGTTCCCGAGGTCCGACTTGTCGGTCCCAGCGGCGAGCAGGTCGGGATTGTTCCGCTTGCCAAGGCCCTGGAACTCGCACAGGAGTACGACCTCGACCTGGTCGAGGTGGCGGCGACAGCCCGTCCGCCCGTGTGCAAGCTCATGGACTACGGGAAGTTCAAGTACGAGTCGGCCATGAAGGCCCGTGAGGCGCGCAAGAACCAGGCGCACACGGTCATCAAGGAGATGAAGCTCCGGCCGAAGATCGACCCGCACGACTATGACACCAAGAAGGGTCACGTCGTCCGGTTCCTCAAGCAGGGCGACAAGGTCAAGATCACGATCATGTTCCGTGGTCGTGAGCAGTCCCGCCCCGAGCTGGGCTTCCGACTGCTCCAGCGTCTCGCTTCGGACGTGGAGGACCTGGGCTTCATCGAGTCCAACCCGAAGCAGGACGGCCGGAACATGATCATGGTTCTGGGCCCGCACAAGAAGAAGACCGAAGCCATGGCCGAGGCCCGCGAGGCCCAGGCCGCCCGCAAGGCGGGGCGTCAGGGCTCGACCGACGCCGCGTCCCAGGGTGACTCCGCCGATGCCCCGGCAGCGGCGGCCGAGGCTCCGGCCGACACACCTTCCGAGGCGTGACCTTCGGGGGCCGCCATCCAGGCGCCCCCGGGTCCCCCCGGAACCCCATAGAGATCTGACGCCCCTGCAGTCCGGTGCCCCGCACCGCGAGGGGCGCCACTGACGAGGAGAGAACGGCGCGATGCCGAAGAACAAGACGCACAGCGGTGCCAGCAAGCGCTTCAAGATCACCGGCTCCGGCAAGGTGCTCCGCGAGAGGGCCGGCAAGCGCCACCTGCTCGAGCACAAGTCGTCCAAGAAGACCCGCTCGCTGACCGGCACGGTCGTCGTGGCTCCGGCCGACGCCAAGAAGATCAAGAAGCTTCTCGGCAAGTGAGGCTCGGCCCCCGGACCTTCTCCGGGGGCACGACCTCGATCACACCGGGACCAATTCGTTTCCGGGCCGTGTGAAGACACCCACGGCCCCGCTACAAGGAGTTAACAAGTGGCACGCGTCAAGCGGGCAGTCAACGCCCACAAGAAGCGCCGGGCAATCCTCGAGGCGGCCAAGGGCTACCGCGGGCAGCGCTCGCGCCTGTACCGCAAGGCCAAGGAGCAGGTCACCCACTCCCTGGTCTACAACTACAACGACCGCAAGAAGCGCAAGGGCGACTTCCGTCAGCTGTGGATCCAGCGCATCAACGCCGCTGCCCGCCAGAACGGCATGACGTACAACCGCCTCATCCAGGGTCTGAAGGCCGCCAACATCGAGGTGGACCGCAAGATCCTGGCCGAGCTCGCGGTCAACGACGCCAACGCGTTCGCCGCTCTCGTCGAGGTCGCTCAGAAGGCCCTCCCGAGCGACGTCAACGCCCCGAAGGCCGCCTGATCCAGGCCCCACCTTCCAGGTATGTGAACCGGACCCGCAGGCGCACGCCGTCTGCGGGTCCGGTGCGTTGACCCCCCTGACCCCCATCCCGTACGCAGAGAGGCTCGCCGCCGACCATGGGCACCCCCGAACTGATCTCCCCGCGCTCCCCGCGCGTCGCCGCCGCCCGTCGGCTGGCCCGCCGCAACTTCCGCGGCAAGGAGCGCAGGTTCATCGCCGAGGGGCCCCAGGCCGTGCGCGAGGCCGCCGCCCACCGGGGCGGTGACGGCGAGCCCACCCTCATCGAGCTGTTCGCCACCCCCGAGGCCGCCGAGCGGTACGCCGACATCATCGGCGCCGCCCACACGGCGGGCGCCCGGGTCCACCTGGCCGGTGCCGACGTCCTCGCCGACGTCTCGCAGACCGTCACCCCGCAGGGCCTGATCGGCGTCTGCCGCTTCCTGGACTCCCCCTTCCCGGAGATCCTGGCCGCGAAGCCGACCCTGGTGGCGGTTCTGGCCAACGTCCGCGACCCCGGGAACGCCGGTACGGTACTGCGCTGCGCGGACGCGGCCGGTGCCGACGCCGTGGTGCTGACCGATGCCTCGGTGGACCTCTACAACCCCAAGTCCGTACGGGCGTCGGTCGGTTCGATCTTCCACCTGCCCGTCGCCGTCGGCGTCCCCGTCGAGCAGGCCGTGCAGGGGCTCCGGGACGCCGGGGTGCGCATCCTCGCCGCCGACGGGGCCGGTGCCGACGACCTGGACGACGAGCTGGACGCGGGCACCATGGGGGGGCCCACCGCCTGGGTCTTCGGCAACGAGGCGTGGGGGCTCCCCGAGGAGACCCGCGCGCTCGCCGACGCCGTCGTCCGCGTCCCGATCCACGGCAAGGCGGAGAGCCTCAACCTCGCCACCGCCGCCGCCGTCTGCCTCTACGCGTCCGCCCGCGCACAACGCCCGCGCCGCGCCCCCGACGCGTAGCGGAACGCCCGTCCGACGGCCCGTCACCGATCGGTCCCGGCCATTCCGCTTCCGCGCCCACCGGCGCACTCCCTCCGCGCGCCCCCGCAGGGTGTCGCCGGTTCACCACCGACTAGTAGGGTGACGAACTCGGGGGCCCACTGCACCGGTTCGAGAGGTGGGGTTACGGGATAATGGCTGTCGGCATGAGCTCGCCGCGACCGGCGCACACCGCCGCCGCGCGCGACGGGGGCGGGGACCAGGGCGGGATTTCGGCCGCCCGGGACACCACCGGCCCCGAAGCCGTCCCGGACACCGCCGACGGCGAGGCCCATCCGCATTCCACCGGTCCCGAAGCCGCCCACGGCATCACCGACACCACCGGCGCCGAACCCGTTCCGGCTCCCACCGGCACCGCGACCACCCCGGACACCGCCGGTCCCGAAACCGCCCACGGCACCCCGGACACCACCGGCACCGCACACGTCGGTGCCCCCTCCGTCGGCATCGACCCCGACGACCTTCCCGACGGGCTCGTCGTCGCCGACGAGAGCGGCCGTGTCATCTGCTTCAACGCCGCCGCCGTCCGGATCACCGCCACCCCCCGCGCCGAGGCGATCGGCCGCCCCCTGGCGGCGGCCCTCCCGCTGGAGGACCTCAAGGGCAAGCGCTGGTGGGCGCTGACCGATCCGTACGGCGGGCTCGCCACCCGGGGCGGCCAGCCCGAGCGGAACCTGCTGCTGCCCGGCGGCCGTGAGGTGCTGGTCTCCGCCCGTTACGTACGCGAGCACCCCACCGGCCCCGTACGCCGGGTCGTGGTCTCGCTGCGCGGCACCGAGGCCCGTCGGCGTACCGAACGCAGCCACGCCGAGCTCATCGCCACCGTCGCCCACGAGCTGCGCTCCCCGCTCACCTCGGTGAAAGGGTTCACCGCCACCCTGCTCGCCAAATGGGAGCGCTTCACCGACGACCAGAAGCGGCTGATGCTGGAGACCGTCGACGCGGACGCGGGCCGGGTCACCCGGCTCATCGCCGAGCTGCTCGACATCTCCCGGATCGACTCCGGCCGTCTGGAGCTGCGCCGCCAGCCCGTCGACATCTCCGCCGCCGTCGCCCGCCACATCCAGGCCCTCATCGCGGGCGGCCAGGCCCCCGAACGCTTCCGGGTCCGCGCCCGGGGACCGCTGCCCGATCTGTGGGCCGACCCCGACAAGGTCGACCAGGTCCTCGGGAACCTCCTGGAAAACGCGGTGCGCCACGGCGAGGGAACCGTCACCATCGATATCGCCCCCGCACCCGCGCCGGGCACCTGCGACGAGACGGGAACGGCGGTCACGGTGAGCGACGAGGGCCCCGGCATCCCCGAGGAGTCGATGGGCCGTGTCTTCACCCGCTTCTGGCGGGGGAGCAAGCGCGGTGGCACCGGCCTCGGCCTCTACATCGTCAAGGGCATCGTCGAGGCGCACGGCGGCACCATCACCGTCGACCGGGGGCCCGGAGGCGGGGCCGAGTTCCGATTTATCCTGCCCGTGAGCACGCCCGCCTACCTGGCGTGAGCGGCCCACGGGCGCCCCGACCGTCCTGCGGCCTTTAGACTCGACCTTTGGCACCTTTGCGTCCTCCGGTCGTCGAGCGGGGTCGCGCCACCAGCCAATCGGAAGCACGGGAAGAGATGTCGGCACCGAACAAGTCGTACGACCCAGTCGAGGTCGAGGCACTGAAACCGGAAGAGATCGAGCGCATGCGGGACGAGGCGTTCGCCGCCTTCGCCGCCGCCGGCGACCTCGACGCGCTCGCCCAGGCGAAGACCGCGCACACCGGAGGTACCTCGCCCCTGTCGCTCGCCAACCGCGAGATCGGCGCCCTGCCCCCGCAGGCCAAGGCCGAGGCGGGCAAGCGCGTGGGCCAGGCCCGCGGCGCCGTCTCCAAGGCGCTGGCCGCCCGCCAGGCCGAGCTGGAGGCCGAGCGCGACGCCCGGGTGCTCGTCGAGGAGGCCGTGGACGTCACACTGCCCTACGACCGCACCCCGGCCGGCGCCCGCCACCCGCTGACGACCATCATGGAGCGCGTCGCGGACGTCTTCGTGGCCATGGGCTACGAGATCGCCGAGGGCCCCGAGGTCGAGGCGGAGTGGTTCAACTTCGACGCCCTGAACTTCGTGCCCGACCACCCGGCCCGCCAGATGCAGGACACCTTCTTCGTCCAGGGCACCACGGCCGACGGCAGGGCGACCGAGGGCGACGAGTCCGGTGTCGTACTCCGTACGCACACCTCGCCCGTCCAGGCCCGCTCGCTCCTGGAGCGCAAGCCCCCCGTCTACGTGGTCTGCCCCGGCCGGGTCTACCGCACCGACGAGCTGGACGCCACGCACACCCCGGTCTTCCACCAGATCGAGCTGCTCGCCGTCGACGAGGGCCTCACCATGGCCGACCTCAAGGGCACCCTGGACCACATGGTCCAGGCGCTCTTCGGGCCGGACATGAAGACCCGCCTGCGGCCGAACTTCTTCCCGTTCACCGAGCCGTCCGCCGAGATGGACATGGTCTGCTACGTCTGCCGCGGCGAGTCCGTCGGCAACCCCGACCGCCCCTGCCGCACCTGCGGCAGCGAGGGCTGGATCGAGCTCGGCGGCTGCGGCATGGTCAACCCCAAGGTGCTCACCGCCTGCGGTGTGGACCCCAAGAAGTACAGCGGATTCGCCTTCGGGTTCGGCATCGAACGGATGCTGATGTTCCGCCACAACGTCGAAGACATGCGAGACATGGTCGAGGGTGACGTCCGGTTCACCCGGCCGTTCGGGATGGAGATCTGATGCGCGTCCCGCTTTCCTGGCTGCGGGAGTACGTCGACCTGCCGGAGACGGAGACCGGCCGTGACGTACAGGCCAAGCTCGTCTCCGTCGGGCTCGAGGTCGAGACCGTCGAGCAGATCGGCGCGGGCCTCAAGGGCCCCCTGGTCGTCGGACAGGTCCTGACCATCGAGGAGCTGGAGGGGTTCAAGAAGCCCATCCGCTTCTGCACCGTCGACGTCGGCACCGCCAACGGCACCGGCGAGCCGCAGGAGATCGTCTGCGGCGCCCGTAACTTCTCGGTCGGCGACAAGGTCGTCGTGGTCCTCCCGGGCGCGGTCCTGCCCGGCGACTTCGCGATCGCCGCGCGCAAGACGTACGGCAAGACCTCGCACGGCATGATCTGCTCCACCGACGAGCTGGGCATGGGCGACGACGGCACGCACGGCATCATCGTGCTGCCGCCGGAGCACGAGGTCGGCACCGACGCCATCGAGCTGCTCCAGCTCGTCGACGAGGTCCTCGACATCGCCGTCACCCCCGACCGGGGCTACTGCCTGTCGATGCGCGGGGTCGCCCGCGAGACCGCCATCGCGTACGGGCTGCCGCTGCGCGACCCGGCGCTCCTGGACGTGCCCGCGCCCAACGCGTACGGCTACCCGGTCCAGATCAGCGACCCGATCGGCTGCGACCGCTTCACCGCCCGCACCGTCACCGGACTCCAGCCCGAGGCCCGCTCCCCGATCTGGATGCAGCGCCGCCTGCAGAAGGCCGGGATGCGCCCGATCTCGCTCGCCGTCGACATCACCAACTACGTGATGCTGGAGCTGGGCCAGCCGCTGCACGCCTACGACCGCACCCGGGTCGAGGGCCCCATCGGCGTGCGCCGCGCCACCCAGGGCGAGAAGCTCACCACGCTGGACGGCACCGTCCGGGTGCTGGACGCCGAGGACCTGGTCATCACCGACGACCGGGGGCCGATCGGCCTCGCGGGCGTCATGGGCGGCGCCAACACCGAGATCGCCGACGCGGAGGGCGAGTCCGCCCTCACCACCGAGGTCGTCATCGAGGCCGCGCACTTCGACGCGATCTCCATCGCCCGCACCGCGCGCCGCCACAAGCTGTCCTCCGAGGCGTCCAAGCGCTTCGAGCGCGGCGTCGACCCGCAGGCCGCCGCCGCTGCCGCGCAGCGCACGGTCGACCTGCTGGTCCTCCTCGCGGGCGGCACCGCCGAGGCCGGGGTCACCGAGATCACCGCGCCGCACGCGCCGCGCACCATCGCCATGCCTGCGAACCACCCCGACAAGGTGGCCGGTGTGGAGTACGGGCGCGAGACCGTCGTCCGCCGCCTCCAGGAGGTCGGCTGCGACGTCTACGGGCAGGACGAGCTGATCGTCACCGTCCCGTCCTGGCGGCCGGACCTCAACGAGCCGAACGACCTGGCCGAAGAGGTCATCCGGCTGGAGGGCTACGAGAACCTGCCCTCCACCCTGCCGACACCCCCCTCCGGCCGGGGCCTCACCGACCGCCAGCGGCTGCACCGCCGCATCGGCCGGGTGCTGGCCGGAGCCGGTTACGTCGAGGCGCTCAGCTACCCGTTCATCGGGGACGCCGCCCTGGACCAGCTCGGCCTGGAGGCGGACGACGCCCGCCGCCGTACGGTCAAGCTCGTCAACCCGCTCTCCGACGAGGAGCCCGCGCTCCGCACCACGCTGCTGCCGGGCCTCCTCGGCGCACTGCGGCGCAACGACGGGCGCGGCAGCCACGACCTGGCGCTCTTCGAGACCGGGCTGGTCTTCCGGCCCACCGGCGAGGAGACGCCCGCCGTCCGGCTGCCCGTCGACCGCCGTCCCACCGACGAGGAGATCGCCGCACTCGACGCGGCCCTGCCGCGTCAGCCGCGCCGCGCCGCCGTCGTCCTCGCGGGCGCCCGCGAGCAGGCCGGCTGGTGGGGCAAGGGCACCCCGGCCACCTGGGCGGACGCCATCGAGGCGGCCCGCTCCATCGCCGCCGAGGCCGGTGTGGAGGTCACCGTCCGCGCCGACCAGCACGCCCCGTGGCACCCGGGCCGCTGCGCCGCGCTGTACGTCACCGTGAACGGCGAGGAGACCCTCTTCGGACACGCGGGCGAACTCCACCCGCGCGTCATCAAGGCACTCCACCTGCCCGAGCGGACCTGCGCCGCCGAGGTCGAGCTCGACGTCCTGGAGCAGGCCGTCGACGGAGCGCTCCAGGCACCCCGGATCTCCACCTTCCCGGTGGCGACCCAGGACGTGGCGCTCGTCGTCGCCGGGGACGTCCCGGCCGCCGACGTGGAGCGGGCGCTCCGCGAGGGCGCGGGTGAACTCCTCGAATCGCTGCGGCTGTTCGACGTCTTCACCGGTGAGCAGATCGGCGGGGGCAACAAGTCCCTGGCGTACGCGCTCCGCTTCCGCGCCGCCGACCGCACGCTGACCGTGGACGAGGCGTCGGCCGCCCGCGACAGCGCGGTGGCCCTGGCCGCCGAGCGCACGGGCGCGGTGCTGCGCGGGGCGTAGTACCCGCGAAGGCGTCGAGAAGGGGCGTATCCGGCCACCGGATACGCCCCTTCTCTCTTCTCTCGCGGGCGGCGGGGGATCGCGCGCGGACCGGATACGGAACCGGGAGGAAGCGCGGTTCCGGCCCCGGCCCGCAGCCACCCTCCTTCGTCGTTGGGCAGTGGGTCGTGCGATCCGGCGTCGTCCGCACGGCCACGGAGTGTCGGGCAGGCCGGCGGTGCGGACGGTGCGGTGCGGGTCGTCAACCGTTACGAGGGGGAGCCGACGACCCGGCCGCCTCTTGCGAGGAGCTCATTCAACCGAGCCCCGGCCCGGCGCGGCAGAGTGCACAGCAGGAGGGTTCGGGCATTCCGTTCACACCCCGTGTGAATCGTGCTCCACTAGGCTCATTGCGACACGCACCTGGGGGGTCCATGGAGCCGAATGTCCTGCTCGAATCCCTGATCGACGAGGCCGGGATGTCCCGGGCGGGGCTCGCCGGTCATGTCAACCGGGCGGGGAGGGCCAGGGGCCTGAGCCTGCGGTACGAACATACGGCGGTCTCCCGCTGGCTCAAGGGCCAGCGCCCGCGCGGCCAGGTGCCCGACCTGATCTGCGAGGTGCTGGGCGCCCGGCTGGCCCGCCCGGTCACGCTCGACGACATCGGCATGGGGACCTCCGGCGGCTGCGGCACGGAGACGGCCGCCCACCCCGCCTCCCTCTCCGGCTTCGTGGACCGGGCCACCGCCCTGTGGCGCTCGGACGAACAGCAGCGCCCCGACCTGGCCACCGTGCCCGCCGTCACCGGGACGACGGCGGTGATGCCGGTCTGGGAGTGGGAGAACCCGCCCGAGGACACCGATGTCTCCCGCCCCGGTCCCGGCCGGGTCAGCATGGCCGACATAGAGACGCTCCGGGCCGCGCGCGACCACTACGAGCAGATGTACCGCAAGGCGGGCGGCATCGCGACCAGACCCCGGATCGTCCGCTTCCTCAACGCCGAGGCCGCGCCCCTGCTGCGCGGCGGCCACAGCGACGCGCTCGGCCGACGGCTCCACCGGGCGACGGCGGCGCTGGTGGCGGTGGCGGGCATCTGCGCGTACGACTCCGACGCCCACGGCCTCGCCCAGCGCTACTTCCACCAGGCGCTGCGGCTCGCCAAGTCCAGCGGTGACCGGGCGCTCGGCGGCTATGTGATCGCCCTGCTGACCACCCAGTCCCTCTTCCTCGGGGAGCACCGCCGCTCCATCGCCTTCGCCGAGGCCGCGCTGCGGGCCGCCGGGGACCACATCACCCCGGCGCTCGCCGCCGACCTCCACGCCATGCAGGCCAAGGCGTACGCGCAGCTCGGTGACGCGGCGGGCGCCCGCGCCCGCATCGCGCGGGCCGAGGCGCAGGCGGGCCGCATCCACACCGGGCGGGAACCGGACGAGACCGGGTACGTCCAGCCGGGCCTGGTCGACGTCCAGGTGGCGGAGGCGCTGCTCAGCCTCGGGGATCTGGACGCGGCACGGGAGCACGCGGCCTCCGCCGTGCGCGCCCCGGCGCACGACCGGGGGCGCGTGCACCGGCTCGCGATGCTCAGCCATATCGAGCTGCTCCAGGGCGAGCCGGACCGGGCCGCAGGTACGGCGGCCGAAATGGCCGAGCGGGCCCGGGGCATGGAGTCCCAGCGGCTGCGCGACCGGCTGCGTCAGGTGCGGCGGGAGCTGGCGGAGAGCGGCTGCGCCGACGCCGTACAGACGGCCGATCTCATCGGCGGGGCGCTCCGCGTGCCTCTGTGAGCTCCGCGGCGCACCCGCCACGCACGCGCCGTTCGTTCCCCTGCATGGCCGACCCTGCTGGCATGTTGCCCTCAACATGTCGAAAGGCGGCAGAACCGTGCAGTGGACGAACTTAAGCGAACAGAATGTGTATCAGAACCGTTGGTTCCGGGTGAACCTGGCGGATGTGGAGCTGCCCGACGGCAGCCACCTCGACCACTACGTCATCCGGCTGCGGCCGGTCGCGGCGGCCACCGTCGTCAACGCGGCGGACGAGGTGCTGCTGCTCTGGCGCCACCGCTTCATCACCGACAGCTGGGGATGGGAGCTGGCCGCCGGGGTCGTGGACGACGGCGAGGACATCACGGCGGCGGCCCGGGAGATGGAGGAGGAGACCGGCTGGCGCCCCGGCGAACTGCGCCCGCTGCTCACCGTGGAGCCCGCCAACGGCCTCACCGACGCCCGCCACCACCTCTACTGGGCGGAGGAGGGGCAGTACACGGGCCCGCCGCAGGACGCCTTCGAGTCCTCGCGCCGTGAGTGGATACCGCTGAAGCTGATCCCGGACATGATCGCCCGGGGCGAGGTGCCCGCAGCGAACATGGCGGCCGGGCTGCTGATGCTGCACCACCTGCGGCTGGGCTGAGGGGCCCGTGCCTCCCTCCCGTACGCGAGGAGGGCACCGGCCCGCTCCCGTACGCACGAGGAGCCGGCCCCGGGACCGTCCGGGACCGGCTCCTCGAAGCACCGGGGCGGGCTCAGTCGTACGGGTAGAAGCCCGAGCCCGTCTTGCGGCCGAGGCGGCCCGCGTCGACCATGCGCTGGAGCAGCGGGGGAGCGGCGTACAGCGGCTCCTTGTACTCCGCGTACATCGAGTCCGCGACCGAGGCCACGGTGTCCAGGCCGATCAGGTCCGCGAGCTTCAGCGGGCCCATCGGGTGGGCACAGCCCATCTCCATGCCGTTGTCGATGTCCTCACGGCTCGCGATGCCCGACTCGAACATCCGGATCGCGGAGAGCAGATACGGGATCAGCAGCGCGTTGACGACGAAGCCGGACCGGTCCTGGGCGCGGATCGCGTGCTTGCCCAGCACGTCATGGACCACGGCCTCGGCGCGCTTGATCGTCTCGTCCGACGTGGTCAGCGCCGGGATCAGCTCCACCAGCTTCTGGACGGGCGCCGGGTTGAAGAAGTGGATGCCGATGACCCGGTCCGGGCGCGAGGTCGCGACGGCCAGCTTCACCAGCGGGATGGAGGAGGTGTTGGAGGCCAGGATCGCGTCCTGCCGGACCACCACCTGGTCCAGAACCTGGAAAATCTCCGTCTTGACCTGCTCGTTCTCCACGACGGCCTCGATGACGAGGTCGCGGTCGGCGAACTCCCCGAGGTCGGTGGTGAAGCTGAGGCGGCCGAGGGTCTCGTCCCGCTCCTGCTCGGTGATCTTGCCGCGCTCGGCGGCCTTGGAGAGGGAGTTGTGCAGCCGGGTGCGGCCGATCTCCAGCGCCTCGCCGGTGGTCTCGGCGACCTTCACCTCGAGGCCGCTGCGGGCGCACACCTCCGCGATACCTGCGCCCATCTGGCCACAGCCCACCACCCCGACGCGTGCAATGTCGGCCATAGAGTCCGTCACCTCGTGCCTTTCGCTGTTCTCCGCAGTGCAGGGTCCGTCTGATTCCGGTGCCCGCCTCGACCCCACGACGTTACTCCGCGAGCCCGCCTCGGTGACCTGCGGGTCATCCGGCTACGGACGGGCATGATCCTGTTACGTAAAGCGATGGGGGTCGTGGTCGACGTGAAGGGACGAGTGTGGCGCATGGGACGTAGAGGGATGACCCGCAGAGCGCTGGTGGCGAGCGCGGCAGGGCTGGTGGCGGCGATGGCGACGGGCGGTGACGCGGCGGCCTCGCGGCGGGCCCGTTCCGAACGGGGCGGGGGCGGCGGCGAGGACGCCTTCGCGCGGGGCGAGATGCGCGGTGTGTGGATCGCCACGGTCGCCAACCTGGACTGGCCCTCCAGGCCCGGCCTGACGGCGGCGGCCCAGCGGGCCGAGCTCGTCGCCCATCTGGACCGGGCCGTCGAGCACCGGCTCAACGCGGTGGTGCTCCAGGTCCGGCCGACGGCGGACGCCCTGTGGCCCTCCCCGTACGAGCCGTGGGCCGACTGCCTCACCGGGGTCCAGGGCAAGGACCCGGGCTGGGACCCGCTCGCCACCGCCGTCCGCGAGGCGCACGACCGGGGGCTCGAACTGCACGCCTGGTTCAACCCGTACCGGGTGGCGAACCACACGGACCCCGCCCGCCTCGCCGCCTCCCATCCGGCCCGGCTCCATCCGGAGTGGGTCCTGCCGTACGGCGGGAAGCTCTACTACAACCCCGGGCTGCCGGAGGTCCGCCGCTTCGTCCAGGACGCGATGCTGGACGCCGTGCGCCGCTACGAGATCGACGCGGTGCACTGGGACGACTACTTCTACCCGTACCCGGTGGCGGGCCAGGAGTTCGAGGACGGTGACGCCTATGAGCGGTACGGCTCCGGCTTCCCGGACCGGGCCGCCTGGCGCCGCGACAACGTGGACCGGCTGGTGCGCGAGATGGGCGAACGCATCCGGGCGACCCGGCAGGGCGTCCGCTTCGGGATCAGCCCCTTCGCCGTCTGGCGCAACAAGGCCACCGACCCGCTGGGCTCCGACACCCGGGCGGGCGTGGAGACCTACGACGACCTGTACGCCGACACCCGCAAGTGGGTCCGGGAGGGGTGGCTCGACTACATCTGCCCGCAGATCTACTGGCACATCGGCCAGTCCGCCGCCGACTACGCCAAGGTCCTCGCCTGGTGGAGCCGGACCGTGCGGGGCACGGGCGTGGGGCTGTACGTGGGGGAGGCGCTGTACAAGGCGGGCGACCCGGCCCAGGCCGCCGCCTGGCAGGACCCGGCGGAGCTCTCCCGCCACCTCACCCTCGCCCGGGACCACGAGGAGGCGGGCGGGCACATCTTCTTCTCCGCCAAACACGCGGCGACGGACCGGATCGGCGCGCTGGCCCGGGTGGTCGCCGACCACTACCAGGACCGGGTGCGCGCGCCGCGCTGATCCGTGGGGCGGGGGCCGGGCCGCGCTGACCGGGGAGGGGCCGGGACTGAGTCGGCAGGAGAGGGGCCGGGGCCGCTCGGACCCCGGTCCCTGTCCCCGCTGCCTCGCTACTGCTGCGGCCGGTCCCTGAGCGCCTCGATGTGCTGGACGACGCTGTCGGGTCCGGGGGACATCAGGTGTTCATGGCCGTCGGGGAAGCGGAGCCGGTACGGAGGAGCGCCCCCGTCCCCGAGTACCTCGATGATCTCGGCGACCCGGTCGTGCTGTCCCACGGTCCTGCCGTGCATCAGCAGCCGGTCGCCCGCGTGTGCCTCCATGGGGTGACCTCCTCACGGGGTGGCGGTCTGCGTATCCGCATGTCCCGCGTGTCCGCGTGTCCGTACGGCCAAGTCTATGACCGTACGGGCCCGCTTTCCCCTGCCCGCCGGGCCCGGGCCGCCCTGCTCCGGCCCGTCCGCTGGGTGGCGGCGATGCACACCAGCACCGCGACCGCCGCGAGGGGAGCCGCCGCCGACACCTCCTCGCCGAGCAGCAGGACGGACCACGCGAGCGTCAGCAGCGGCTGGGCGAGCTGGAGTTGGCTGGCCCGGGGGACACCGATCCGGGCCATGCCCTTGTACCAGACGTACAGCCCGAAGAAGGTCGATCCGGCGGCCACCCAGACCAGGCCCAGGACGCCGTGGGCGGTGAGGTGGACCGGCTCCAGCGGCAGGGCCACCGCGCTGCCCGCCACCGCGAACGGCAGGCACAGCATCAGCGCCCAGCCGATCACCTGCCACCCCGGCATCACCCGCGCCAGCCGGCCGCCCTCGGTGTACCCGGCCGCGCAGACCAGCAGCGCGCCGAAGAGATACAGATCGCCCGGGGCCAGGGCCCCGCCGCTCTGCTGCACGGTGAAGCCGATGACGACGGCCGCACCGGCGAGGGCCGCGACCCAGAACGTACGGGAGGGGCGCTCCCCGGTACGCAGGGACCCCAGCACCGCCGTGGTCAGCGGCAGCAGCCCCACGACCACGGCCGCGTGCGAGGTGGTGGAGGTCTGGAGGGCCAGTGTCGTCAGCAGCGGGAACCCCACCACCACCCCGCCCGCCACCACCGCGAGCCCGCCCCAGTGGCGGCGCTCGGGCACCGGGGCCCGGACGGCCAGCAGAAAGCCGCCCGCGATCAGGGCGGCGAGCGTGGAGCGCAGGGCGACGAGGGACCAGGGGCCGAAGCTCTCCAGGCCCCAGGCGGTGGAGGGGAAGGTCAGCGAGAACGCCACGACCCCGAGTGCGGCGAGGAGCGTGCCCTGGCGGCGGGCGGGGTCCTTGGCGGTGGGTGCCGGTGTGTCCGTGCCGGGCGTCGGTGAGGTCTCCGTACCGGGGAGGGCGGGTGCCTCGGCGGTGTGAGGCGGCGCGTACGGGGGTGGGGTCGTGCCCGGAGCCGGGGCGGTGCCCGCGGTCGGCGCCGGGGCTGTGGCCGAGGCCGGGGCGGTCTCCGTACCACCGTCGACCGCTATCGTTCCGGAACCGGTAGCGCTATCCTGTGCTCTCATGCAAGAGCGTAGCAGCGTCGCCGAACTGGCCGCCTCCCTGCGGGCCGAGCTCAACCGCTACTCACCTGGTGGAAAGCTGCCGTCCAGTCGTGCGCTCGTCGAGCGGTTCCGGGTCAGCCCGGTCACCGTCTCCCGTGCCATCGCCCAGCTCGCGGCCGAGGGGCTCGTCACCACCCGGCCCGGCTCCGGCGCCTTCCGGGCCGAACCGCGTGCCGAGGTGCCCGCACCCGGTGACACGTCCTGGCAGGAGGTGTCCCTCAGCGGCGACGGCGGACCCGAGGTCGTGCCCCGTACGGTCGACGCCTCCGGAGTCCTGGCCACCCTCGCCGCGCCACCGCCCGGCACCATCGAGTTCAACGGCGGCTATCTCCACGCCGACCTCCAGCCCGAGCGGGCCCTCTCCGCCGCGCTGGCGAGGGCCGGCCGCCGCCCCGGCGCCTGGGGCCGCCCGCCCACGGACGGGCTGCCCGAACTGCGCTCCTGGTTCGCCCGCGAGATCGGCCCCGCCGTCTCCGGCGCCGACGTCCTCATCACCGCGGGCGGCCAGAGCGCGCTGGCCACCGCCCTGCGCGCCCTCGCCCCGCCCGGCGCCCCGGTCCTCGTCGAGTCGCCCACCTACCCCGGGATGCTCGCGGTCGCCCGCGCCACGGGGCTGCGGCCCATCCCGGTCCCCATGGACGCGGACGGGGTCCGCCCCGAGCTGCTCGCCGACGCGTTCCGCGCCACCGGAGCCCGGGTCCTCGTCACCCAGCCGCTCTTCCAGAACCCCACCGGGGCCACCCTCGCCCCCGCCCGCAGACCCGAGGTGCTGGCGATCGCACGGGCGGCCGGGGCGTTCGTCATCGAGGACGACTTCGCCCGGCGGCTCGTCCACGAGGACGCCGGACCGCTCCCGCCGCCGCTGGCCGCCGAGGACCCGGACGGGGTGGTCGTCCACGTCTGCTCCCTCACCAAGGTCACCTCGCCCAGCCTCCGGGTCGGCGCCCTGGCCGCCCGGGGCCCGGTCCTCGAACGCCTCCGCGCCATCCAGGTCGTCGACAGCTTCTTCGTACCGAGGCCGCTCCAGGAGGCCGCGCTCGAACTCGTCGGCTCCCCGTCCTGGGGCCGCCACCTGTCGGCGGTGGCGGCGGAGCTGCGGAACCGCCGTACGGTGATGGCCGCCGCCCTCCGCTCCGCCCTGCCCGCCCTCGCGCTGCCCCACGTCCCGGCGGGCGGCGGCAGCCTCTGGCTCCGCATCCCCGCGACCGGCGCGGGAACCGGCCCCGACGAGTCCGCCCTCACCTCCGCCGCCCTGCGGGCCTCGGTCGCCATCGCCCCGGGCAGCGCGTACTTCTGCGCCGAACCCCCGGCCGGGCACGTACGGCTGAGCTTCGCGGCGGTCTCCGGAGCGGCCGAGATCGCGGAGGGCGTGCGCCGGCTCCGTACGGCGTACGACGGGCTGGGGACGCCCGGGAGCTGACGGGGCGGGCCGGGCGGGGCGCGTTCGGGCTGCGGGCCCGGGGGAGCGGGGTGTGCCTGGGCCGAGCGGAGCCCGCGTACGGGCCGTGCACCCGGCGCCGATCGGGCGCTTTCCCCGGCCCCGCCCACCGGCGCCCTCTTGACCGGACACGCGTTCGGCACCACCATCCGGCCATGACGCATCGGGTCACCCTGGTCGCGGCGGCGCGTACCTCGCCCCGTCTGGCCGAGCGCTTCGACGACGACCGGCCGCTCGATCACGCGGGCTGGCACGAGGTGCAGCTCGTCGCTCACACGCTGGTTCCGCTCGGGGCGGCCGAACTGCGCTACTGCTCGCCCACCCCGCGCAGCCGTGCCACCGGCGACGCGCTCGGCTACGCCCCGATGGCCCAGCCCGCCCTGCGCGACTGCGACATGGGGCGTTGGCGCGGGATGACCCTGGCCGAGGTGGCCGCCCGTGAACCGGCCGCCGTCGACGCCTGGTTCGCCGACCCGGGCAGCGCCCCGCACGGCGGGGAGCCCCTCCTCGGCTTCATCGGGCGGATCGGGGGCTGGCTGGACACCCGCCCGGCCTGCGACGGCCTCATCGTCGCGGTCGCCGAACCCGCCGTGATCCGCGCCGCCCTCGTCTACGCGCTGAACGTGCCGCCGACGGCGTACTGGAACATCGACGTCCGCCCGCTCTCCACCATCACGCTCGCGGGCTCGCCCGGCCGCTGGAGCCTGAGCCTGGAGTCCGGCATCCGCTGACTCCGGTTGACTCCGGTGCTCCGGAGGTGGTCGGAACAGAGCATTCCGCAGTGTCGACCCAACCCGGGTTTCCCCTGCGGTTGCCAGGAATGTGAGGATGTCACCATGACAACCAAGGTCTACTTCGACATCACCATCGACGACGCGCCCGCAGGGCGGATCACGTTCAACCTGTTCGACGACGTCGTCCCCAAGACGACGGAGAACTTCCGCGCGCTCGCCACCGGCGAGAAGGGTTTCGGCTACGCCGGTTCGTCCTTCCACCGCGTCATCACCGACTTCATGCTCCAGGGCGGCGACTTCACCCGCGGTGACGGCACCGGCGGCAAGAGCATCTACGGCGAGAAGTTCGCCGACGAGAACTTCAAGCTCAAGCACGACCGCGTGGGCCTGCTCTCGATGGCCAACGCCGGACCGAACACCAACGGTTCGCAGTTCTTCATCACCACGGTGCTCACCCCGTGGCTCGACGGCAAGCACGTCGTCTTCGGCGAGGTCGCCGACGACGACAGCATGGCCCTGGTCCGCAAGATCGAGGCCCTCGGCTCCTCCAGCGGCCGTACCAGCGCCAAGGTCACCATCGCCGAGTCCGGCGTTCTCTGACCGAACCGCATCCGGCACATCCGACGGGCCCGTCGCACGCCGTTCCCCGACCTGCGCGTCGGCGGACCGGCCGCGGGCCCGTCCGCATGTGCCCGGCCGTTTCGCTGACACACGCTCCCGCCGCTCGTAAAATTTGAGGTGTCCACGACTGCGGGGGAGCCGATGCGACGCACCGAGGCCGCGCGGGAGCTCGGGGGATTCGTCCGGGAGCATCGCACCGACGGCGCCAGACGCCTGCGGCTGGCCGGCATCCTGCTGGCCATCGGCGGTGTCGGCCTCGCCTTCGGCGTACCCGTGACCATCGCCTCCTTCGGCGCCACCGACGGCGCGCCCCAACTGGCGGGCCTGCTGCTGGGGGTGGGGCTGGTCGGGCTGAGTCTCGGAGGGTGGCGGCTCAAGCAGGCGTTACGTACGAGGCAACAGTGCTTCGACGTCCATGAGCGGGGGCTGACCCACCGGGTCGCGGGCACCGCGACCCTGATCCCCTGGACGGACATCGCGGGCATCGACGCCGCCCCGGCCGACGACGGCAGCCTGCTGGCCGAGGCCCGGGGGGTGGGCTTCGGCTTCACCATCGAACTCCGGAACGCGCGGAAGATCCGGGTGGACACGTTCACCGAGGACGCGCGGGAACTGGCCGGGACGATCCACCGCGCGGTCGGCCTGGGCCAGTTCCCCCGGGGCCGGGGCCGCCGCCCCTGACGGACGGGGCGGCCCGGTATCCGTTGCTTACGGGACTCAGGCGCGCTCTGCGTCGGACTGTGCGGCCCGCTCCGCGTTGCGCTCCTTGATCCGGGCGGCCTCCTTGCGGACCTCCGCCTGGGTGGCCCGCTCCTTCTGGAGCCATTCGGGCATCTCGTCCTTGAGGGCGTCGATCTGCTCGGTGGTGAGGGCCTCGGTGACCCCGCCCCGGGCGAGCCCCGCGATGGAGACGCCGAGCTTCGCCGCGACCACCGGACGGGGGTGCGGTCCGGTGCGGCGCAGCTCGACCAGCCATGCGGGCGGGTCGGTCTGGAGGGCGTTGAGCTCGGTGCGCGAGACGGCACCCTCCTGGAACTCGGCGGGGGTGGCCTGGAGGTACACACCCAGCTTCTTCGCCGCGGTGGCGGGCTTCATGGTCTGGGTGGTCTTGTGCGACGTCATGGGTCCAGGGTATCGACCACAGGACATACCTCCGACCACGCACCCGCGGCCGGCCAGCGGCGGGGCGGCCGACCGCCTGGCGGTAGCCTGGAGCCGTGACAGGCTCGGACATCCCCTCATCCTTCAGGCTCGCGTACGTCCCCGGCGTGACGCCCACCAAGTGGGTGAGGGTCTGGCACGAGCGGCTGCCCGGCACCCCCCTGGAGCTCGTCCAGGTCCCCGCAGCCGAGGCCGGCCCGCTGCTGGCGGACGGCGGTGCGGAGGCCGGGCTCGTACGGCTCCCGGTCGACCGGGACGTCCTCAGCGCGATCCCCCTCTACACCGAGACGACCGTCGTCGTGATCCCCAAGGACCACGCCGCCACGGCCGCGGAGGAGGTCACGCTCCCCGATCTGGCCGACGAGACCGTCCTGCACCCGCTCGACGACGTCCTGGACTGGGAGGCCCTCCCCGGCCGCCCCGCGATCGAGCGCCCGGCCACCACGGCGGACGCGATCGAGCTGGTGGCGGCGGGTGTGGGCGTGCTCCTCGTCCCGCAGTCCCTGGCCCGTCTGCACCACCGCAAGGACCTCACCTACCGGCCGGTCCTGGAAGCCCCCGAGTCCCGCGTCGCCCTGTCGTGGCCGCAGGCGGAGCCCACCCCCGACCTGGTGGAGGAGTTCATCGGCATCGTCCGGGGGCGCACGGTCAACAGCACCCGGGGCCGCGCGGCCACCCCTCCGCAGCCGACGGCCAAGGAGAAGGCGAAGGCGAAGGCCAAGCGGGCCGGTACGGCGGGCGGCTCCGGGCGCAAGCCCGCACCCGGCGGTAAGCAGAGCGGCGGCGGCCGACGCGCGGGCGCCCCCAAGGCCGGTGGCGGCAAGCGCGGAAAGCCGCGCGGGCGGTAGGGGGCGGGTAGCGGGCGGTAGCGCGGCGGAGTTCCCCGGCCCGTATCCGTAGTACGCCGTCCCGGCCCGGGGCTCCGCCCGTCATCCGGCCGGTGCCCGCCGCTCGTACACCGTCACCCTCCGGCCGCGTACCTGCTGGTCACCCACCACCGCGAAGTACTTCTCCAGCACGGCGGCCTTCGTCCGGTCCCGGGCGCCCCGCACCGGCCGTGCCACCCGGGGTGCGTCGGTCACCAGCAGTATCCGCCGCTGGGCCAGCATCGCGGTGCGTATGCGGTCGGCGTCGGCCTCCACGCCCTTCAGCGTTCCGGAGTCCTTCGGGCTCTGCTCCAGGGCGATGTCCCGCAGGCCGGAGAACGCGTCGGGGGAGACGGACGCGGTGTCCCGGCGGGCCGCGGGCAGGAACAGCACCGCGCTGCCGGGCGCCTTCATCCTCCGTACGTCCGACGCTATGGCCAGTACGTCGTCGACCCGGCTCTCCGGGGACCGCTTGGCCAGCGACTGCGGCAGCAGCCCCACCGCCGCCACGGCGACCACCGCGGGGAGGACCCAGACCGACGCCCGGGGGAACCGGGTTCCGGCCGCCCGCACGGCCCGGCCGACGGTGGTACCGATCAGCAGGGCGAGGCCCAGCAGGCTGAAGAGGACGTACCGGTCCAGGAAGAGCGGCTGGACCAGGGACAGGCCGAGGAGGCCGAGCTGGGGCACCGCCAGCAGCGGCAGCCCGACCGCCGCCACCGACAGCTGTCCCGTCCGGGGGCGGTCCAGCAGTGCGCCGAGGCCGCCGATCGCCAGCAGGACCGCCGGGCCGATCAGCATGTGCCAGGTCAGGGGCGGTATCCACGACACCTGCCCGGACTGGCCGCGGCTGAAGAGGACCAACGGCAGCGCACCCGCCGTGGCGGTGGCGGAGGCCACGGCCCACCGGGACCACACCTCGCGTCCGGCCCGCGTCCACAGCAGGGTCACCAGATGCGCGGGCAGGATCATCAGCGAGAGCCAGTTCAGCAGCGCGCACGCCAGGACGGCGGAGCCGTACGCGATCCAGTGCGCGGTCCGCGCCCGCCCCTGGAGCGCGGTCACGAGCAGCAGGGTGGAGATTCCGGCCCCGGCCGCGACCAGCGCGTACGGCCGCCCCTCCTGGAGGTAGAACTGCACCGCCGGGAGCAGCCCGAGGACCAGCCCGCCCGCCAGACCCGCCTGCTTCCCGGCCAAGCGCTCGCCGATGACCGCGACACAGGCCGCCGCCACCGCCGTGGCCAGCACGGACGGCAGCCGCAGGGTGGTGGTACCGGGGCCGAAGCACTCGAACAGCCCGTGCATCAGCAGGTAGTAGCACCCGTGGACGACATCGACGTTCCCCAGCAGGTGCACCGTCTCGGCGGTGGAGCGCTGGGCCACCTGCCAGGTCGCGGCCTCGTCCCGCCACAGGCTGTTCTGCCGGGAGAGCCCCCACAGACCGAGGGCCACCGTCCACAGCACCGGGATCAGCCAGACGGGAACACGACGGCGAAGGGCGGCCGGGGGAGATGCCATGAACGTTGTTCCGACCCTCGGGATAGCGGTGCGACGACCGCGACGCGCGGCCGGTGGACAGGCGGGGGAGGGTTCCGGAACGGTCACCGGCCGTGGTGCGCACAGCCGGAGGGGCCGGAGGACCGGAAGCGTGGAAGGCGTTCCGCCGGTCCGGTCGGGTGCGCCGAGGCTTCCCCCTCGCGGGGCCCCCGGAAGTCGGCGCGATCAGGAATGCTACCCCGTCGGTCCTGCCGTCCCACCAGGGCAGTCCTGCCGTCCCACCGGGGCGGTCCTGCCGTCCCACCCGGGGCGGGTCCCCACCAGGGCGGTCGTGGTCCCGGGCGTCAACGGGGAGCCGCGGTGACGACCTCCGCCGCGCGGACGACCACGACCCCCAGGGCCACCAGATGGTCCAGGAGGCTCGGGTCGGCCGTGTCGTCGCGGTCGGGTGCGGATGCGGCGTACCGCTCGATCTCGGTGCGCACATCGGCGGCGGACATCGGGCCCTCCGCGAGACGGTTCAGGACGAACTCCTCCGCCCGGCTCAGCGGGTACAGGGCCGAGGCCGCCCGGTCGACGGCGATGGTCAGCGTCATGCGTGACACCTCGAAGACGGGGCGGGTGTCCTGCGTGGCGGGGGCGTCGAAGTGCACGGCCCCGGAGTTGGCCACATGGACCCGCTGGAGCTCGCAGTCGGTGGACAGGGCGACCGTCGCCGTGTCCGGTACGGCCTCCGCCGGGCCCGCCGGTTCGTCGGCGGCGGCGAAGAACCGGCGGAACGCGTCCGGGCCCACGTCGGCGTTGTAGAGGATGTCCTCCGGTACGTCGATCAGGGCGACCTCCGGGTAGAGGCGCTGGATGCGTTCCATGGCCGCCGCGCCGTCCGACACCTTCTCCGGTGAGGTGTGCCGGAAGTCCAGGTGGTACCAGCGTTTCCTGGGGTCGCCGAGGACGACGATCCCGTACTTCTCCGGGGTGTCGGCGATGGGCGCGCCCTTGAGCAGCCGGAACGTGCCCACGTCCGCACGGGCGATGACGTGCCGGTGGTCGCGGACGAAGCGGTAGGTGTCGTCCGCCTCCTCCGCCGTCTCGGACGGGAAGCCGCTGAACACCCCTGCCTCCACGGAGATGCCCGCCGAGCTGCACATGCGCAGGATGTTCGACATGCGCTGCCGGTCGGTGCCCTTGACCATCGCCTCCAGCACGCGCTCGTTGGCGCTCTCCATCCCCATGTACAGACGTACGCAGCCCGCCTTGCGCATGGTGGCGAAGAGTTCGTCCGTCATCCCCTTCTCGAAGCGGGCCACACCGTGCCACTTGATGTCCGTGCCCCGGTCGATCAGGGCCTCGGATATCCGTCGCAGGTGCAGGGGCAGCATGACGTCGGACTCGAACGAGAACACGTCCTCGCCGGTGGCCTTCCGGATGGTGGCCACGTCCTCGGCGATGAGCTGCGGCGAGCGCATCCGGTACGGCGTCATCTTGATGAACGCGTAGTTGCAGAAGGCGCATTTGTTGAAGTAGCAGCCGCGTGTGGGCATCAGGCAGATGATCCGCTTCGGCGCGAAGTAGCGGTCCATCGGCATCATCGTGAAGTCCGGTGTGGGCGACCAGTCCAGATGGAGCTGGTAGCTGTCGTCGAGCTGGCTGACGACATGGCCGTTCTCGTAACGGACCATGTTGGCGACGGCGGAGAGGTCGCGCTTGCCGTGCAGCGCGTCGACGAAGTGCAGGAACGTCTCGTCGGCCTCACCGACGAAGAAGGAGTCCAGCCAGCGTCCGAACCGGCCGTCCGACATCAGCACCTCCTTGCCCCAGGTGATCACCGGGCCGCCGAAGGTGAGGTGGATGCCGGGGTCCGCCGCGCGGATGCGGTCGGCCAGGATGAACGCGGGGATCAGCTGGGAGAAGTACGGGACGGACAGGCCGATCACCTTCGGGGCCGCGGCCAGCAGCGAGGGGACGGTCGCCGTCTCGAAGTACCGGGCGAGCGGGCCCGCGTCGGACCGGACGGCCGCCTCGATCTCCTCGTAGGAGTCGTAGGAGCTCGGCGAGTACGAGTACTTGCCGAACCGGACCTGCGGATGCGAGGCGGAGAGCAGGTCGCCGGCGAGGTGGAACAGGCGCTTGGCGAACAGGAGCTTCATCGGATCGTAGAAGTCGACCGGGTCGCGCAGGATGGCGCGCGCCGCGTCGATGTCGGTGATCAGCTCGGCCGCCGTACTGCTCGTCCGACCGGGAACATCCTCTCGCCGAAGGGCTTCTGACAGGGCGTCGGGCCGCCAGAGGTCGTCGAACGCCTCCAGGTTCACATCGCGCAGGGACACATCCGTGTAGCCGCCCCGCTTCAGGACCGCGCCGAGCAGCGGCAGAGCGCCGTACGGCAGCGAAGGGTCGGCGGCAGGGGGAAAGACGATCGTGATGTTCACGAGGCACTCCGCGTCGGCGAGGAGGACTGGGGCCTTCCGTTTGGGGCAGGCCGGATGAGGGCCGGGCACCGGATGAGGGCCAGGCAGGGGTGGGCGTCCGGTGCGGTGCGTCGCAAGGCGCCGGAGCGCCCTCACCGCGGAGCGCGATGCGGACATTTCGGCAACACGGCAGGGTGCCGTCCCAGGCGTCGTGACCCCCGTCATGACCCGCCGGACGCCCCCGAGAGGCGGAGGCGCAGACCCTGCGTCGGAGAGTAGCCCACGGGGTCGGGCGCGCCAACCGTTTTGGTTTTGCTCATTATCTAAGTGCAATTCGGCCAGCCCCTGCGAACGTACCGGGTTCCGTGAACGGCTGGGATTCTGTGGGTGCTCAGATCTTGTGGGAGCGCTTTGTCAGGTGGAACCATGCGTCCGGGCATGCGTGTTCGGATGCGTGCAGGGCGTCGCCCGGCCGATGGGGCTGGTGTGTGACGGATGGGCATATGCAAATCGGGGGTTGGCTTTCATGACGGGTTGGAGTACTCCGGCCTCCTTCGGCCAGGAGCGGGTGTGGCTGGCGAGCCGGCTCGATCCGCACTCCCCGGCGTTCAACGTCCCCGCCGTCGTCGGGCTGTCCGGCGCGGCGCTCGGCGCCCAGGACGTGGCGGCGGCCCTGAGTACCGTCGTACGCCGCCACGAGTCCCTGCGCACCTCCCTGGCGGAGACGGCGGACGGCTCGCTCCATCAGACCGTGCACGAACACGTGGAAGTGGCCCTGGACGAGGAGGACTTACGCTCACTGGGCCGGGCGGCGGCCGGGCGGCGGGTCGGGGAGCTGCTCGCCGAGCTGGCCGCGGCACCCTTCGACCTGGGCCGGGCCCCGCTGTTCCGGGCCCGGCTGGTCCGCCTCTCCGAGACGGACCGGCAGCTGCTGATGGTGGTCCACCACAGCGCGTTCGACGCCGCGTCGGTGGCCCTGCTGGACCACGAGATCACCGAGCTGTGCCGGGCGGCGGCGGAGGGCCGCCCCGCCGAACTCCCGCACCTGCCCGTGCAGTACGCCGACTACTCCGCCTGGCAGCGCTCCCGGTACGACAACGGCGAGTTGGCGCCGGAGCTCGCCCACTGGCGCGAGCGGCTGGCCGGACTGCCGCCCGTGCACGCCCTGCCGCTGGACCGGCGGCGCCCCCCGGTCCGGAGCGACGCCGGTGACACCGTGCGGTTCGCCGTGCCCGAGGAGGCCGCCGCCGCGGTCGCCGCGCTCGCCCGGCACGGCGGCACCACACCGTTCACGGTGCTGCTCGCGGCGTTCACGGCCCTGCTGGCGCGCACCTCGGGCAGTACGGACGTGGTGGTCGGCGTCCCCGTGTCCGGGCGCGTGCTGCCCGAAGTCGCCCCGCTGATCGGCATGTTCGTCAACACGGTCGTGCTGCGCACCGACGCCTCCGGTGACCCTGCCTTCGGCGAACTGGTGGCCCGTACCCGCGACGCGGTGGCCGACGCGCTGGAACACGCCGAACTGCCGTTCCAGAAGCTGGCCGAGGAGCTGGCGCCGGAACGCGACCCCAGCGTCTCCCCGCTCTGCCAGATCATGTTCAACTACCTCCCCGAATCCGGGAGCGAGCTGATCGACACCGGCACCGCCAAGGACGAACTCGTCCTGGAACTGGGGCCGGGGGACGGGCGGTTGAGCTTCCGCACCGATCTGTTCGACCGCCGTACCGCCCAGGCGCTGGCGGAGCGTTACGTCAGGTTCCTGGCCGCCGCCTCGCCGGGCACCCGGCTGTCGGAGCTGCCGCTGACCGGCCCCGGTGAGGAGCGGTCGACGGACGCCCGGGGGCCGCGCCGGGAGCTGCCGCCCGGGCTGGTGCCGGAGCTGTTCGAGGCCCGCGCCGCCGCGCACCCCGACGCCCCGGCACTGGTCGACGGCGGCCTCCGGCTGAGCTACGCCGAGCTGAACGGCCGCGCCAACCGGCTCGCCCGGCTGCTCGTCCGGCGTGGCGCGGGCCCCGAACGGCGGATCGCCCTGATCCTCCCGAGGTCCGCGGAGATGGTCGTCGCGGTGCTCGCCGTGTTCAAGGCCGGTGCCGCCTACGTACCGATCGACCCCGAACTCCCGGCCGCCCGGAAGGAGTTCCTGCTCACCGACTCCGCGCCCGCACTCGTCCTCACCCGCACCGCGACGGCGGACCGGGAGGTGTCCGGGGTCCCGGTGCTGGCGCTGGACGACCCGGCGGTGCTCGCCGAGCTGGCGGGCGCGGCCGGGGCTGATGTGGTCGGGGCCTGTGCGGCTGGGACCGATGTGGCTGGGGCCGGTGCGTCCGGTATCGACGCGGCCGGGACCGGCGCCCCCCGGACCGCCGACCCCCGGGCCGTTGCGTCCGGGACCGCTGCGGCCGACCTCACCGATGCCGACCGGGGCGCCCCGCTGCGGCCGGACGGCCTCGCCTACGTGCTGTACACCTCCGGGTCGACCGGCCGCCCGAAGGGTGTGATGGTCCCGCACTCCGGGCTGAGCAACCTCGCCCACGCCCATATCGACCTGCTCTCCATCGGGCCGCACGACCGCGTGGCCAACCGCTCGGCCTGGTCCTTCGACATCTCGGTGCTGGAGCTCGTCTCGACCCTCGTCGCCGGTGCCGCGCTCGTCGTGACCCGGCACGAACCAGCTCTGCTCGGAACGGAGTTGGCCGACTGGCTGCGCCGGTACGAGGTGACGCACCTGCTGGCCCCGACCCCCGTCGTGACCACCCTCCCGGCCGGTCCGCCGCCCGCGCTCCGGGTGGTCTTCACCGGCGGTGAGGCGTGCCCGGCCGAGCTCGTCGCACGGCTGGGGTCCGATGTGTCGTTCGTCAACGGCTACGGCCCGACCGAGACCACCGTCGTCGCCACCACCTGGCCGGGCCGCAGGCAGCCGCCGACCGCCGTCGCGCCGATCGGGCGACCGCTGCCGAACACCGCCTGCCATGTCCTGGACGACCGGCTGCGCCCGGTGCCGCCCGGTGTCCCCGGCGAGCTGTACGTCGCGGGCCCCCATGTCGCCCGCGGCTACACCGGCCGGGCGGGGCTGACCGCCGGGCGGTTCGTGGCCGACCCGTTCGGCGGGCCGGGCGCCCGCATGTACCGGACCGGCGACCGGGTGCGCCGCAACCACGACGGCGAGCTGGAGTTCCTCGGCCGGACCGACCGGCAGGTCAAGATCCGGGGCTACCGGATCGAACCGGGCGAGATCGAGACCGCGCTGACCGAACGCGCCGGGGTCCGGCAGGCCGTCGCCGTCGTCGCCGATGCCCCGCGACGGCTGATCGCCCACGTGGTGCCCGAACCCGGGGTCCGGCTGGATGCCGAGGGGCTCCGCGACGAGCTGGCCGAGGTGCTGCCCCGCTACCTGGTACCGGCGCGGATCACCGTACTGGAGGCGCTGCCGTTGCTCCCCAACGGCAAGCTCGACCGGGCCGCGCTGCCCACCCCGCCCCCCGCCCGCCCCGCGACCGGCCGCAGGCCCGCCACCGAACAGGAGGCGGTGCTCTGCGCCGCCGTGGCGCAGGCCCTGCGACTGGACGGGGCAGGCCACGACGACGACTTCTTCCAGCTCGGCGGCGACAGCATCACCGCGATCAGCCTGGTGGCCCGGGCGCGCGCCGCCGGACTGCGGATCACCGCACGCCAGGTCTTCCAGCACCGCACCCCCGCCGCCCTGGCCCGGGTCGCGGTCCGGGCCGACGAGCACGCGCGGACCGGCGGCGAAGAGGCCCCGCTCGTCCGCCTGGACGCCGCCGACCGCGACCGGCTGGCCGCCCGCCACCCCGGCCACCACGACGTACTGCCGCTCTCGCCGTTGCAACAGGGGCTGCTCTTCCACGCCCAGTACGACGACGGGTCCCCCGACGTCTACACCGTGCAGCTGGTCCTCGACCTCGCCGGCCGCCCGGACACCGACCGGCTGCGCGCCGCCGGAACCGCCCTGCTGGACCGCCACCCCAACCTGCGCGCGGGGTTCTGGACCGAGGGCTCGCAGCTGGTGCAGGTGATCCCTGCCCCCGGGCCCATGCCCTGGCAGGAGCTCGACCTGCGCCCGCTCGACGGAGCCCGCCGGGAGGAGGCGGCACGCTCCTTCCTCGCCGAGGACCGGGCACGCCGGTTCGACCTCTCCGCACCCCCGCTGATCCGCATGAGCCTGCTGCGGCCGGCCGACGACCGGCACCGGCTCGTCCTCACCTGCCACCACATCCTCATGGACGGCTGGTCCATGCCGATGCTCCTCGACGAACTGCTCACCGGCTACGCGGGAACCCCGCAGCTCCCGCCGCCGCCCGCCTTCCGGGACTACCTCGCCTGGCTGGCCGCACAGGACCCGGAACGGTCCCGGGCGGCCTGGCGCCGCGCCCTGGACGGAGCGCGCCCCTGCGCCGTCGCACCGGCCGAGGCCGCCACCCGGCTGCCCGCAACCCCCCGGAGGGTGGACCTGCCGTTCTCCGAGGCGGACACCACCGCGCTCACGGCCGCGCTGCGTGCCACCGGGGTCACCCTCAACACCCTGGCGCAGACCGCCTGGGCGATGGTGCTCGGGCAGCTCACCGGCCGCGACGACGTTGTCTTCGGCGGCTCGGTGGCGGGACGCCCGCCGGAGGTCCCCGGCATCGACCGCATGATCGGCCTGTTCACCAACACCGTGCCGGTACGCGTCCGTATCCGGCCCGGGGAGACCCTGGCCGCCCTGCTCCGGCGCGTCCAGGACGAGCAGTCCGAACTCCTGGCCCACCAGCACACGGCCCTCGCCGACATCCAGCGCGACGCGGGCGGCGACCTGTTCGACACGATGACGGCAGTCGAGAACTACCCCGACGCCGGAAAGCTCCCGGCCGGCGGTGCGGCGGACGGCCTGCGGCTCACCGGAGTGACCGTCGAGGACGCCACCCACTACCCGTTGAGCCTCACCGTGGTGCCCGGCCCCCGGCTGCTGCTGCGCCTGCAGTACCGGCCCGACCTCCGCACCGCCGCCGAGGCCCGCGCGATCCTCGCCCGGCTCCGGAGCGTCGTCGCCGCCGTGTCCGGCGCGCCGGACACGGCGGTCGGCCGGGTGGAGCTGTCCGGCCCCGCCGAGGTCACGGCGGCCCTGGCCCTGGCAGCCGGTCCGGTCCGGCCGGCCGCCCCCGTCGAGGGGCCCGCCGAACTGGTGGCCCGGTGGGCCGCGGCCGCGGGCGACCGTACCGCCGTGAGCGACGGTGACACGGTCCTCGGCTACGCGGAACTCGACCGGCGCGCCGACCGCCTCGCCCGGTTTCTCGCCGCACGCGGCGCCGGACCGGACCGCGTCGTGGCACTGGCGCTGCCCCGGTCGGCCGGTCTGGTCGTGGCCGCGCTGGCCGTGGCGAAGACGGGCGCGGCGTTCCTGTGGGCGGACCCCGCCCTGCCGAAGCCACGGCAGGCCCTGCTGGTGTCCGGCGCGCGGGCGCTGCTCGCCGTGACGGCGGCGGGGCACGGCGGGGGGCTGCCGCCCGGGCTGCCGGTCCTGGACATGGACTCCGTCCCGGACGCGGATGACGGCGTGGACGGTGCAGGTCTCGTCCCGGACGTGGATGACGGCGTGGACGGTGCGGGCCTCGTCCCGGACGTGGATGACGGCCTGGACGGTGCGGCTCTCGTCCCGGACGTGGACGCGTACGCAGACGGGGGCAGGGGCGCGGAGCCGGTTGCCGTCCCGGACGCGTACGCAGACGTTGACGCGGCGGGCGGGGCCGGGGACCCGGAGCCGTACGTCCCGAATACGTACGCAGGCACGGACGGGGATACCGCATGGGACGCGGTGGGCGGGCCCGGGGACCCGGAGTCGTACGTCCCGAATACGTACGCAGGCACGGAGGGAGACATCACCTGGGACGCGGTGGACCGGGCCGGAGCCCCGAGGCCGGACGGCGTCCGGGGCGCAGTCGCCGACAGGGCGGGCACGGCCGAGCGCCCGGAGCCGTACGCCCTCCCCGGCGCCCCGCACCACCGCGCCGCCGCGCCCCCGTCCCTCCCCGACCACCTCTCCTACGTGCTCCACACCTCCGGATCGACCGGGACCCCCAAACCGGTGGCCGTCACCCGGCGCGCCACGCACACGATGGTCCGCGCCCAGGTGGACCGCTTCGGGCTCGACTCCCGCAGCCGGATGGCGCAGCTCGCCCCCTGGACCTTCGACGCCGCGATGTCCGAGTGGCTCACCGCCATGGCGGCCGGTGCCGCTCTCGTACTGCCGCCCCAGGGCGAGCCCCTGGTGGGCGAGGCGCTGGCGCGCTGGGCCGTCGCGGCCGGGGTGACGCACCTCCAGCTCACGCCCGCCGTTCTGGCCACCCTGCCCGAGGGCTCCCTCACGGGCGTGCGGACCCTGGTCGTCGGCGGGGAGTCCTGCCCGCCGGAGCTCGTGGCGCGCTGGGCGCCCGGGCGGCGGATGGTCAACGCGTACGGTCCCACCGAGGCGGGCGACACGGTGACGCTCGCCGACTGTCTGCCGGAGCACCCCGGAGCGGGGGTGCCGATCGGCACCCCGGTGGCGAACGTCTCGGTCCATGTCCTCGACGCCGCGCTGCGGCCGGTCCCGCCCGGCGCGCCCGGTGAGGTGTACGTGGCGGGCCCCGGCGTGGCACGCGGCTACCTCGGCCGCCCGGCGGACACCTCGGAGCGCTTCATGGCCTGTCCGTTCGGGGAGCCGGGCGCCCGCATGTACCGCACCGGGGACCTGGCGTGCCGGAGAGCCGGGGGAGAGCTGGAGTTCCTCGGCCGGGCCGACCGGCAGGTGCAGGCGCACGGTGTGCGGGTCGAACCGGCCGAGGCCGAGGCCGAGGCCGCCCTCGCCGAGTGCCCCGGGGTCGGCCAGGCCGCCGTGCTCGCGGTGGGCGAACCGCCCCGGCTGGTGGCGTACGCCGCGCCCGGCGCGGGCCGGGAGCTGCCGTCGCCCGCTGACCTGATCGCCCGGCTCGCCGGAGTGCTGCCCCGCCACCTGGTGCCGTCGGTGGTGGTCCCGCTGGCCGCGCTGCCCCTCAACGCCCACGGGAAGGTCGACCGGCAGGCGCTGCCGGACCCGGGGGCGCCGCGCGGCGGTACGCGCCGGGAGCCGGGCACCGAACGCGAACGGGTGCTCTGCGCCGCCGTCGCGGACACCCTGTGCCTGGACGCCGTGGGACCGGACGACGACTTCTTCGGGATCGGCGGCGACAGCATCTCCTCGATCCAGCTGGTGGCCCGGGCGCGGGCGGCCGGACTGCGGCTGACCGCCCGGCAGATCTTCGAGCACCGGACGCCCGCGGCCCTCGCGGCGGTCGCCTCCGCCCTGCGCGCCGAGGACGGCGCCGACGTGCCGGTCGGCCCGCTGGCGGCGTGGCCCATCGCCGCCTGGCTGCGCGAACAGGGAGCGCCCCTGGACGGCTTCGCCCAGTCGACCGTCCTCGGCACCCCCGCCGGTACCACCGAGGCGCGGTTGCGGGCGGGGATCGGCGCGCTGCTCGACCGGCACGACGCCCTGCGGCTGCGGCTCTCGCCGGGGTGGGCCCTGGACATCGCCCCGCGCGGCGCGGTGTCCGCGGCCGACTGCTGGCGGCGCGTGGACGTGGCCGGGCTGGACCGGGAGGCCCTGCGGACCGCCGTCGAGGCCGAACGGGCGGGCGACGGGGGCGGGTTCGACCTGGAAGCCGGTGTGGTGCTGCGGGCGGTGTGGTTCGACGCCGGTCCGGGCGAGCCCGGCCATCTGCTGCTGACCGTCCACCACCTGGCCGTCGACGGGTACTCCTGGCGGGTGCTCGTCCCCGATCTGATCGCCGCCGTCACCTCGGCGGCGGCCGGGGAGGAGGTGCGGCTGCCCGAGGTGGGCACCTCGCTGCGCCGCTGGACGCGGCTCCTCCACGAGCAGGCCGCCGGACCGCGCCGCCGGGCGGAACTCCCGTACTGGCTCCGGGTCACGGAACCGGTCACCGCCCCCGCCCTCGCCCGGCGACCGCTGGACCCGGCCCGCGACACCTACGGCCGGGCCCGGTTCCGTACCGGATTCGTCCCCGCCGAACTGACCGCCGACCTGCTGACCGGCGTCCCGGCCGCCTTCGGAGGCACCGTCCAGGACGTGCTGCTGACCGCCCTGGCCATGGCCGTGGCCGAACACCGCCGGGAGCGCGGGGAACCCGGTGGCGCAGCCCTGCTGGTCGATGTCGAGGGCCACGGCCGCGAGGAGATCGCGGAAGGCGTCGACCTCACCCGTACCGTGGGCTGGTTCACCAGCATGTACCCCGTACGGCTGGACCTCGGCGAGCACGATCCGGCCGAGCTGTCCGACGGCGGCCCCGCCACCGGCCGCGCCCTGAAGCGGGTCAAGGAGCAGGTGCGCTCCGCCCCGGACGGCGGCCTCGGCTACGGCATGCTCCGCCACCTCGACCCCGGCACGGCCGCCGCCCTCAGGGACCGCGCCCGGGCCGAGATCCTCTTCAACTACCTGGGCCGGTTCGACGGGCAGACGGACACCGGGGCGTGGAGCCCGACGGTGGAGCCGGGCGGACCGGCCGGCGGGCTCGCCCCGGACATGGCGATGCCGCACGCCCTGGAGCTCAACGCCATGGTCGTCGACGGCCCGTCCGGCCCCGCCCTGTCCGCGACCTGGAGCTGGGCCCCCGGCGCGCTCGACGACCGGACCGCCGAACAGCTCGCCGAGGGCTGGCAGCGGGCGCTGCACGTGCTGTGCGCCCACGTCCGCACCCACGGCGGCGGCCGCACCCCCTCGGACTTCCCGCTCGCCCGGCTCGACCAGGACGAGGTCGACCTCCTGACCCGCGAGCACCCGGACGTCCTGGACATCCTGCCGCTCACCCCGCTCCAGGAGGGCCTGCTCTTCCACAGCGGCTACGACGACGGCCCCGACCTCTACACCCTGCAGCTGTACGTCGACCTCGTCGGCCCCGTGGACGCCGACGCCGTCCGCCGCGCGGGCCGGCTGATGCTGCGCCGCCACCCCAACCTGCGGGCCGCGTTCCACTGGCAGGGACTGCGCCGCCCGGTCCAGGTGATCACGGACCACGAGGACTTCGCGTGGCGGGAGACCGATCTCGGCGCCCTGGACGCGAGCGAGCGCCGGGCCGCGCTGGACCGGCTGGAGGCCGCCGACCGCGACCGGCGGTTCGACCTCACCCGGGCGCCCCTGATGCGGATGGCCTTCATCCGCCTCGCCCCCGACCGCCACCGGCTGCTGGTGACCCACCACCACACCCTGATCGACGGCTGGTCCACCCCCCTGTTCGTACGGGAACTGCTCCGGCTCGCCGCCGACGGGGGCGACACCGGCGCACTCCCGCCGGTCCGCCCGTACCGCGACTTCCTCGCCTGGCTCGACGCCCAGGACACCGAGGCGTCCCTCGCGGCCTGGACCGAGGCGCTGGCGGAGCTGGACGGCCCCACCCTGGTGGCCGAGGACAGCGGAAAGCGTCATCTCCCCGTCCGCCCGAGGGAGTTGACGGCCGAACTGGACGCGGACACCACCGCGGCCCTCACCACGGCCCTCCGCGAGCACGGGCTGACCCTCCACACCGCCGTACTCGGCGTCTGGGCCACGGTCCTCGCCCGGCTCACCGGCCGCGACGACGTGGTGTTCGGCGCCACGGTCTCGGGCCGCCCCGGCGAGCTCGACGGATCGGGCGAGATGCTCGGACTGTTCATCAACACGGTCCCGGTCCGCGTCCGTTCGCGCCCCGGGGACACCGTCACCCGGCTCCTCCGGGACATCGCCGCCGGACAGGCGGAGCTGCTCGCCCACCACCACGTACCGCTCAGCGAGATCCAGCGGACCACCGGGCACGACGCCCTCTTCGACACCGCCGTCGTGGTGGAGAACTTCCCGGCGGACCCGGACGACGACGGCACCGCTCCCGCGGACGCCCCCCGGATCGCCGGGGCGGGCGGCTACGACGCCACCCACTACACCCTCGACCTCACCGTGGTGCCGCACGAGCGGCTGCGGATCGTGCTCCGCCACCGGCCGGACACCTTCGGAGAGGCCGCCGCCGCTGCCGTCCTCGACCAGGTGGTGGAGCTGCTCCACACCCTCGTCGCCGAACCGGAGGCCCCGGTGGGGCGGTTGCGGGCGCCCGCCGACGCCGAACGGTCCCGGCGGCTCGCCGGGAGCGCGGCCCGGCCCTGGGCCGCCACTCCGCCGCTGCCTTCGGACGGCCTCCTGCCGGACCTGTTCCAGGCCCGGGCCGCCGACTGCGCCGAGCGCACCGCCGTGGCGGACGGCGACCGCTCCTACAGCTACGCCGAACTCAACGCCCGCGCCAACCGGCTGGCCCGGCTGCTGGTCGCCCGGGGGGCCGGGCCCGAGCAGGTGGTGGCCGTGGCGGTGCCGCGCTCCGTGGACGCGGTCGTGGCGGTCCTCGCGGTGGCGAAGACCGGGGCCGCGTTCCTCCCCGTCGACCTGGACTACCCGGCGCGGCGGGTGGCGGTCATGCTGGCCGACGCGCGCCCGTGCCTGGCGGTGGCCACCGCCGCGACGGCCGGAGTCCTGCCGCCGGAGATCGAACCGCTGCTGCTCGACAAGGCGTTCACCACCCGCCCGTCCGAGGCCGGACACCTCGTCGGCCTCACCGGCGCCGCCGCCTCCGTGCCGTACGACGTCGGCCCCGATGCCCTCCCCTCGGCGGACACCGGCCTCACCGGCCTCCCCCTGTCGGACACCGACCTCACCGATGCCGACCGGCTCGCCCCGCTCCGCCCGGAGCACCCGGTCTACGTCCTGTTCACCTCGGGCTCCACCGGAAGGCCCAAGGCGGTCGCCGTCACCCACACCGGGGTGGCGAACATGGCGGCCGTACAGATCGACCGGTTCGGCGTGGACGCCGACTCCCGGGTGTCGCAGCTGGCGTCCTGGAGCTTCGACGCGGCCATGTCCGAGCTGTGCACCGCCCTGCTCACCGGGGCGGCCCTCGTCCTGCCCCCCGCCGGGGCCGTCCTCGTGGGCGAACCCCTCGCCCACTGGATCGAGCAGAGCAAGGTCAGCCACGTCCAGCTGACGCCCGCCGTCCTCGGCACCCTGCCCGACGGCGCGCTGGCCGGGGTCACCACCCTCGTGGTCGGCGGCGAGGCGTGCCCCGGGGAGCTCGCGGAACGCTGGTCCGCCGGGCGCCGCATGCTCAACACCTACGGGCCGACCGAGGCCGCCGACACCGTCACCCTCGCCGACTGCGGCCCCGTCGGCGGTGCGGCCGTCGCCCCCATCGGCCGCCCGGTGCCGCGCGTCGGGGCGTATGTGCTCGACGCCGCCCTGCAGCCCGTCGCAGAGGGCGCGGCCGGGGAGCTGCACGTCACCGGGGCCGGGCTCGCCCGGGGCTATCTCGGCCGGTCCGCGCGGACGGCGGAGCGCTTCACCGCCTGCCCGTTCGGGGCGCCGGGGGAGCGGATGTACCGCACCGGCGACCTGGTCCGCCGCCGGGCGGACGGACAGCTGGAGTTCCTCGGCCGCGCCGACCAGCAGGTGAAGATCCGCGGGGTCCGCGTGGAGCCCGCGGAGATCGAGGCCGCCATCGGCGCGCTCCCCGAGGTGGCACGGGCCGTCGTGGTCGTCCGCGAGGACCGGTCCGGCGACGTCCGGCTGGTGGCCTACGCCGTACCGGCGCCCGGGGCCCGGCTGGAGGGGGCCGCCGTACGCGGGAGCCTGGCCCGGACGCTGCCGCGCGCCCTCGTACCGGCCGCCGTGGTGGCGCTCCCCGAGCTGCCCTTCACCCCCAACGGCAAGCTCGACCGCGCGGCGCTGCCCGCGCCGCCGCCCGCCGCCGCCGGAGCCCGGGCGGCCCGCACCCCGGCCGAACAGGTGCTGTGCGAACTCTTCGCCGACGTCCTGGGCGTGCCCGTGGCCGGTGCCGACGACGACTTCTTCGACCTCGGCGGCCACTCCCTGCTCGCCACCCGGCTGACCGGCCGGGTACGGGACGCCCTCGGGGTGGAGACGGACATCCGTACGCTCTTCGAGCACCCCACCCCGGCCGCCCTGGCGGCGGAGCTGGCCGGCCGCGCGGGCATCCCCGTCCGCCCCCGCCCGGAGCCCGCCGCCCGGCCGGAGCGGCTGCCGCTCTCGTACGGGCAGCGGCGGTTCTGGTTCCTCAACGAGCTCGCCGGGGGCGCGGTCAACAACAGCATGCCGCTGGCGCTGCGGCTGCCCGGCGGAGCGGACACCACCGCGCTGCGGCAGGCCCTCGACGATGTGGCGGACCGGCACGAGAGCCTGCGCACGGTCTTCCCCACCGGGCCGGACGGCGTCCCCCACCAGCACATACGGGCCGAGGGCCGCCCGCCGCTCACCACCCTCGCGTGCGCCCCCGAGGAACTGGCGGGGGCGATGGCCGAGGCGCTCGGCCACGGCTTCGACCTCGCGACCCGGACCCCGCTGCGCGCGCACCTGTTCACCACCGGGCCCGGCGATTCCGTCGTCCTGCTCGTGCTGCACCACATCGCCGGGGACGGCTGGTCGCTGGGCGTCCTCGCCGAGGACCTGTACACCGCGTACACCGCCCGGCGGGCGGGCCGCGCCCCCGGGTGGCAGCCGCTGCCGGTCCAGTACGCCGATGTGACTCTGTGGCAGCAGGGCCTGCTCGGTGCGCCGGACGCCCCCGGCAGCACGCACGCCCGCCAGCTGGAGCACTGGCGCCGCACGCTCGCCGGACTGCCCGACTGCACACCGCTCCCCACGGACCGGCCGCGCACCGCCGCGACCGGCGACCACGGCGGCACCGTCACCCTCGGCCTCGACGCCGGACTGCACGCCCGGCTGCTGGGCGTCGCCCGGCGCACCGGGACCACCCTGTTCATGGTCCTCCAGACCGCGCTGAGCGCCCTGCTGACCCGGCTGGGCGCGGGCACCGACATCCCGCTCGGCACCCCCGTCTCCGGCCGGGGCGACGCGTCCCTGGACCGGCTCGTCGGCTGCTTCGTCAACTTCCTGGTGCTGCGCGCCGACACGGGCGGCGATCCGACGTTCCGCCGACTGCTGGAGCGCGTACGGGAAACGGACCTGGCCGCCTACGCGCACGCGGACCTGCCCTTCGAGTCCCTGGTCGAGGCGCTCAACCCGGCCCGGACCCCCGCCCGCCACCCGCTCTTCCAGGTGGTGCTGTCGCTCCAGACGGCCACGGCGGCGGACGGCGGCTTCGAGGAGGTGCCCGTCGAACCGGCCACCGCCCAGTTCGACCTGTTCTTCGAGGTCACCGAGCGGCGGGCGGGCGACGGCGCACCGCAGGGCCTGGACTGCCACCTCGGCTACCGGGGCGACCTCTACGACCGTGACACCGCGCACGCGTTCCACCAGTGGTTCGGGACACTGCTGCGCGCCATGGCCGCCGACATCGACCAGCCCATCGGCCGCCCCCGGCTGCTCACCGCCCCCGAGCGCCACCGGCTGCTCCACGAGTGGAACGACACCGGGACCCCGGCGGCCCCGGACGTCGTCACCGCGTTCCGCCGCCAGGCCCGGCGCACCCCGCGGGCCGACGCCGTCATCGGCGAGAACGGCAGCCTCGGTTACGCGGACCTCGACCGGTGGTCCGACCGGCTCGCGCACCATCTGACCGGCCGGGGCATCGGACCGGGCTCCCTGGTCGCCCTGCCGCTGCCGCGCACCGAGAAGTTCCTCGTGGCCGTGCTCGCGGTGCTCAAGGCCGGGGCCGCGTACCTGCCGCTGGACCCCGGCCACCCCGCCGACCGGCTGCGCCAGGTGCTCGACGACGCCGCACCCGACCTGGTGCTGGAGGCGGTGCCGTACGAGGACGACCTCACCGCCCCCGGGTCCGAGGCGGACGGCCCGGTCCGGCCGCCGTCCGCCTCGGACCCGGCGTACGTCATCTACACCTCGGCCACCACCGGCCCGCCCAAGGGCGTTGTCATCGGCCGGGGCGCCCTCGCCAACCTGATGGGTGCCCTGAGCGGCCTCCTGCGGCTGGCCCCCGGCGACCGGATGCTGTCGGTGACCACCGCCGCCTTCGACATGTCGGTGCCCGAGCTCTACGGCCCGCTGCTGAGCGGCGCGGCCGTCGTCCTGGCCGGTCCCGGCACGGTCCGCGACCCGGTGGCGCTGGCCCGGCGGTGCGCGGAGACCTCGGTCACCGTCGTGCACGCCACGCCCTCGCTGTGGCAGTCGCTCGCCGAATCCGCGCCCGAACTCCTCCCCGTACTGAGGAAGTTCACCGGGGCGGAGGCGCTGCCCGCCGGTCTGGCCGACCGGCTGTCCGGCCCCGGCGGCGAGCTCACCAACCTGTATGGCCCGACCGAGACCACCGTGTGGTCCACCGCCGCCCGCCTCACCGGCCCGGTCACCGGACAGCCCATCGGCACCCCGCTGGCCAACACCCGGGCCTATGTGCTGGACGAACGGCTCCGGCCGGTCCCGCCCGGCGTCACCGGGGAGCTGTACCTCGCCGGGGCGGGCCTCGCCCAGGGCTATCTGCGCCGCCCGGTGCCGACCGCCGAACGGTTCACGGCCTGCCCGTGGGGGCCGCCCGGCGCACGCATGTACCGCACGGGCGACCTGGCCCGCTGGACGGCCGCGGGCAGGCTGGAGTACCTCGGCCGGGCCGACCGGCAGATCAAGCTCCGGGGCTACCGCATCGAGCCGGGCGAGGTCGAGGCGGCCCTGCTCTCCCATCCCCGGGTGGCCCGGGCGGCGGTCCTCGTACGGGAGGACCGGCCCGGCGACCGGCGGCTGGTGGCCTACGTCGTACCGGCGGAAGGACCGGCAGGGGGGCCAGCGGAGGGAGGCGGCCTCGACCACGCGGCGCTGCGCGCGCACGCGGCCCGCACCCTGCCGCCGTACATGGTGCCCGGCGCGGTGGTCGAACTCGCCGCGCTCCCGCGTACGCCGAACGGCAAGCTCGACCACCGGGCACTGCCCGCCCCGTCGCCCGCCCGCCCCGGCCTCCCCGCCCGCAGCCACCGCGAGGAACTGCTCCGCCAGCTCTTCGCGGAGGTGCTGGGCGTGGAACACGTCGGCGCCGACGACAACTTCTTCGACCTCGGCGGCCATTCGCTGCTGGCCGCCGCGCTGGCCGGCCGGATCAGGGACGGGCTCGGCGTGGAACTCGGGGTCGGCCTGCTCTTCGAGAGCCCGACCCCGGGCACGCTCGCCGCCCGGCTGGAGAGCGGCGACGGCGGGGGAGACGGCGGACGGGGACTGGACGTGCTGCTCCCGATCCGTACGACGGGGAGCCTCGCGCCCCTGTTCTGCGTGGCCCCGATCGCCGGACTCGCCTGGTGCTACACCGGCCTGCTGCGGCATCTGCACCCCGAACGGCCCGTCTACGGCCTCCAGTCCCGGATCGCGGCCCCCGGCCGCCCGCTGCCCGGCTCGCTCGCCGAGGTCGCCGCCGACCACCTCGAACAGATCCGCTCCGTCCGGCCCACCGGCCCGTACCACCTGCTCGGCTGGTCCTACGGCGGACTGGTGGCGCACGAGATCGCCGTACGGCTCCGCCAGGAGGGAGCCCCGGTCGGGCTGCTGGCCCTGCTCGACGCCCAGCCGGTGGACGACGGCCGACTGGCCGCCCCCGTCGACCCGGTGGCCGCGCTGCACCGCCTGCTCGGCCCGGAGACCGGCGCCGAACTGGCCCCCGAACTGGCCGGGGTGGTCGCCAACAACGCCCGGCTGGCCGCCGCGCACCGCCCGGGGCGCTTCGACGGGGACCTGGACCTGTTCCCGGCGACCGGCGAACCCGAACCGGCCCGGCCCGCGGCCTGGACCGGACACACCACCGGCGAGCTGCGCGTCCACCCGATCGCGTGCGTGCACGACGACATGACCCGGCCCGAGCCGCTGCGCCGCATCGGCGCCGCACTCGACGACCTGCTGAGACAGCGGCCCTGAAGACATCTCCGACGACATTTCCAACGGCATTTCCGATGAGAGCTCCCGATGAGAGCTCCGACGAGAACTCCGACGACCACTTCGACCGACAGCCCTGAACGACCCTGAGGAGAGGACCACCATGACCAACCCGTTCGACGACCCCGAAGGCCGCTTCCTGGTCCTGGTCAACGACGAGGGCCAGCACTCGCTGTGGCCCGCCTTCGCCGAGGTGCCCGAGGGCTGGACCGTGGCGCACCCGGAGGACAGCCGCCAGGCGTGCCTGGACTACGTCGAGACCCACTGGACGGACCTGCGGCCCCTGAGCCTGGTGCGGGCGATGGAGGACGCCGGACCGCCACCGGCCGCGTCCTGAGACCGCCGCCGTCCGAGCCGTCCGTCCCTCCGAGCCGTCCGTCCCTCCGAGCCGTCCGTCCCACCGCCCAGCACCTCCACTGATCAGGAGCCGGTGACCGCCTTGTCCGACCATCTCGTCCCCCTGCCCGGCACCCCGTGGAGCGTGTGGCGGCACACCCTGGTGCGCTCCGCCGGGTTCCCCGCCGACGGCATCGCCGCGTTCGCCGCCCCGGAGCTGGCCCGGACCGTGGACCGGCACCTGGAGGGCTCCGCCGGGGCCGACCGGGTGGACGAGGCGTTCGCCGCCGCGATGACCGGCCTGGGCCGGGCCGTCCACGACGTGTGCGCCGACCCGCTGTTCCGCCAGGCCGTCACCTGGCAGAACCCCGGCGTCCTCAGCTCTGTGGCCGGGGTGCTCCGCGACGGGCCCACGGCCCGGCGCAACGAGCGCCGCCGACGGCGGGAGGAGATCGTCGCCAAGTACTGGCAGCGCTACTGCACCAAGAACGACACGATCGGTTTCTTCGGCCCCATGAGCTGGTCGACGGTGGACAACGGCGGTCCACGGCTGGCGGTCCGGCACGGACCGGCGCTCGTCCGGGACGCGGCGGTGCACTTCGAGTGGTGGGCGCTCGACGCGCTGGCCGCCCACCTCGCCACCGACGACCGGCTCCGCCCCTGGCTGCCCGTGGCCCGCCAGCCGCAACTGCGCCTGGAGGGCCGCCGGCTGGTGTGGCCGAACCGGCCCGCGCAGGACCTGACGGCCGGCGCCGCCGCGCTGGTGGCCCGCTGCGACGGGCGCCGACGGGCCGGTGAGCTCGCGGCGGAGCTGACCGGGGCCGGTACGTTCCGCCGCGAGGCCGACGTGTACGCCCAGCTCGACGGGCTCACCGCCGCCGGGGCCCTCCGGTCAGGCTTCGACCTGCCGATGGACCTGGGGGCCGAACGGCTCCTGCGCGAGCTGCTGGAAGGCATCGGGGACACCGGGGCGCGGGCGTGGGCGCTGGAGACGATGGACCGGCTGTGCGGTGCCCGCGACACGGTGGCCGCCGCCACCGGACCGGACGAACTCGCCTCGGCCATGGCCGCGTTGGAGGAGACCTTCACGGCCGTCACCGGCCGGGACGCCCGGCGGCGGCCCGGCGAGACGTACGCGAGCCGCACCCTCTGCCACCTGGACACCGTCCGCGACCTGGACGTCACCATCGGCGGGGACGTGCTGGCCCGGATGGCCGGTCTGGCACCGCTGCTCCAGTCCGCGCGCTGGCTGACCGCCCGGATCGCGGAGGTGTACACGGCGGCGCTCACCGGGCTGTACCGCGAGCTGGCCGCCGACGCGGGCAGCCCCCATGTGCCCCTGCGCGAAATGTGGTTCATGGCCCAGGCACTCGTCTTCGGCGACGAACGGCCCGCCGACCCGGTGGTCGCGGACTTCCTGGACCGCTGGACGGAGGTGCTCGGACTGGCGGACGTCCCCCACGGGACCGCCGAACTCCGCTTCACCGCCGAGGAGCTCGGAGCCCGTACCGCCCGGGCGTTCCCCGCCGACCGGCCGGGCTGGTCCGAGGCGCGGGTGCACAGCCCCGACGTCCACCTCTGCGCCGCCGACGCCGACGCGCTGGCGCGTGGCGACTACACCCTCGTCCTCGGTGAACTGCACATCGCCTCCGCCGCGTTCGACACGCAGTTCTTCGCGCTCGGCCACCCCGAACCGCAGGCGCTGCGCGACGCCCTGGCCGCCGACCTCCCCGGCAGCCGGGTCCGCCTGCTGCTGCCGCACGACTGGCCCCGGCACTGCTCCCGCAACGCGTACTGGATGCACGGGCCGCACGATGTGGAACTGGGCTTCGCCCCGGCCCCCGGCGCGGACCCCGACCGGCTCGTACCGGTCACGGACCTGACCGTCGAGGACGGTCCGGACGGGCTCGTCGCCCGCACGGACGACGGACGGCGATGGCCGGTCCTGGAGGTCTTCGCGAACATGCTGGGCCTCCAGGCGTTCGACACCTGGAAGCTGGCCGGGGCGGGCGGCCACACCCCCCGGATCACGGTCGACGACCTCGTACTCGTACGCCGCACCTGGCGCACCACGGTCGGCGCGGGCGGACTGGCCGACGTCACCGGCGAGCAGCAGCGGTATGTGGCGGCCCGCCGCTGGCGGCTGGCGGCGGACATGCCCGAGCAGGTGTACGTCCGGGTCGCCACCGACATCAAGCCGCAGTTCGTCGACTTCACCAGCCCGGTGTACGTACGCCTGCTCTGCACCATGCTGCGCGCGGCCCGGACGAAGGGCGGCGACGACGTCGAGGTGATCGTCACGGAGGCGCTGCCCACGGCCGAGCACGCGTGGCTGGCGGACGGGGAGGGGCGGCGGTACTCCTCCGAGCTCCGGCTCCAGATCATCGACCCGGAGCCGTCCGGCCGGGGCTGACGCCGGTCGGGGGTGGGGGTGGGGCGGCCCGGGGCAGAAGTGCCCCGGGCCGCCCCACCCTCTCCTCAGCTCGGACGCGGCAGGACCGGAATCGTCATGCCCCCCGGAGCGGCGGGCGGGGGCGGCGTCGGACGCTCCGGCCGGTCCGCTGCGTCCCGCTCCTGCGCGTCCCGTTCCCGCAGTTCCGCGATGCGCGCGGCCATGCCCGCGATCGTGGGGGCGTCGAACAGCGTCCGTATCGGCATCCGCACCCCCGTCGCCCTGCGGATCTGCGCGACCAGCTGCACGGCCACGAGCGAGTTCCCGCCCAGCTCGAAGAAGTCGTCGTCCTCCGAGAGGTCCTGCTCACCGAGGACCGCCGACCAGATCCGGCCGATGACCGCCACCAGGTCGTCACCGTCCGCCGCGTCCGCGCCGGACGGGCCGGAGCTGCCCGGCAGGCCGGAGGCGGCGGTCGCGGCGGCCGGTTCGACGCTCTCGCCGCGCAGCACGGCAAGGGCCCGCTCGGCCCGTTCGGCGCTGCCGCGCAGCATGCCGTCGTACCGCCCGGGCGCGATCAGCACATGGGCCGCGGGGGTCGCGGCCACCACGCGGTGGAGCGCCTCCAGGCCGTCGGCGGGCAGGATCGCCCAGGGGTCCGCCGGACCGGTGTCCTGCGTCACCGGCTCCGGCGGCGCAGCGACGGCCGCGCGGGACGCCTCCGGCCGGACGATGCGCAGCATGAAGTCGCCGACCGTGACGAGCGGCCGTCCGGCGGCGTCGGTGACGGTGAAGTCCCAGGAGATGACCGAGGCGTCGTCGGCGTGGGCGCCGTCGCGCGACCGGTAGACCCACACCGCCGTGTCGAGCGGGGCGTGGACGCGTACGCGGCCGTAGCCGATCGGCAGCCGGCTGCCGCCGCCGCCCGGCCCGAGCGGCATGGTCGCCACGTCCAGCAGCACCGGATGCAGCGGCCAGCCCAGGCCGTCCGCCCCGGCCGGGGCCAGGCGCACGATCTCCTCGTCGTCACCGATCCACGCCTCGCGCAGACAGCGCCAGCGCGGACCGAACGTCAGGACCGGGTTCTCGTCGAGCCGGGAGTTGAAGAGGTCGGCCGCCCGCTCCACCGCCACGCACCGCTCGCGGACCGCGACGGTGTCGACCGGCGCGGCGGGTTCCGGCCGCACCCAGGCGGCACGGCCCCGGGTGTGGGAGCGCAGGGTGCCGTCGCGCACGGTGGACAGGGCGAACTCCGTCCCGTCGGCGTCCGCCCACAGGGCGACCCGTACCTCCGTCCGGGTGCCGTCCGGGGCGGTGACCGGTTCGGTGAACGCGATGTCGGTCAGCTCCAGTTCGCTGTCCTCGTCCGGTGCGGGCCGCCAGGCGGCCACCGCCGCGCGGACGAGTTCGAGCTGCCCGGTGCCGGGCATGACGGGCACTCCGCCGATGCGGTGCTCGTCGAGCAGCCAGTGCTGTTCGGCCGAGATGACGCCCCGGCAGTACGCGGGCGAGCCGTCGGAGGCCGGTACCAGCTCGGTCAGCACCGGGTGGGCGACCGGTACGCCGCCGGAGGCCGTCGGCCGCTCCAGGAACGCGCGCGCGGTGGAGCGGGCGGCCATCCCGATCCGCGCCCAGGCGCCCCAGCCCAGCGACGACACCGGGGCCGACCAGCCGTGCGCCGAGGCGGCGTAGGCGTCCAGGAAGGCGTTGGCGCCGATGTAGTCCGTGTCCCCGATACCACCGACCACCGAGGACAGCGAGGAGAAGAGGACCACGGTGTCCAGGGGAAGGTCCCCGAACACGGCCTCCAGGGCCAGCGTTCCGGCCATCTTCGGGGCGAGCACCGCGCGCGCCACGTCGAGCGGCTTGACCTCCAGCATCCCGTCGCCCGGCAGCCCCGCCGCGTGGATGACACCGTCCAGCCGCCCGAAACGCTCCAGGAGCTCCGCGCGGACCCGCCGCAGGGCCGCCGGGTCGCACACGTCGGCGGCCACCGTCAGCACCTCCGCACCCGCCGCCTCCATTCGCTCCACCGCCGCGACCGCCGTGCCCGCGCGGCCGGAGGTGGAGCGCAGCGCGTCCCACCGGTCCCTCGGCGGCAGCCCGGAGCGGCCGAGCAGGACGAGCCGGGCCCGGAAGCGGCTCGCCAGCTCCTCCGCCACCGCCAGGCCGAGGCCGTCGTAGCCGCCGGTGACCAGGTAGACCCCGCCGGTCCGCCACGGCCCGTCCCCGGCCTCCGGCAGCGGGGCCCGGTCGAAGCCGCGCACCCAGAGCCTGCCGCCGCGCAGGGCGAGCGGCCGGTCCCGGTCGGGGCCGGGGTCGCGCCACAGCGCCGCGACCGCCTGCTCCGCGCCCCGGGCCGACAGGGCCTGCCCGGCGTCCAGGTCGAGGTGGCGGGCGGTGACGGCGGGCAGCTCCCGGTTGACGGCGAGCACGGCCCCGGCCACGGTCGCGTGCTCGGGGTGCCGGGCGTCGCCCCCGACGACGTCGTGCACCCCGGCGGTGACCACATCGAGGTGGACGGGGAGGTCGGCGGCCTCGGCGGCGAGCGCCCGGGCCAGGCAGACGAGGCTGAGATAGCCGCGCTCCTGGGCCGCCCAGGCCGCCGCCACGGGCTCCTCACCGGCTGCGGGGGCCAACGGCCAGGCGTGCACGATCCGTACGCCCTCGGCCCCGGTGAGAACCCCGTCGGTCTTCAGGGCCCGTACGAGCGCCAGATAGTCGTCCGGATCGGCGGGGCGCACGGTGTGCGTGCCCGCCCCGTCGTGGGCGTAGCCGCTGCCGGGGCGTACGCGGGTCACCGCCGTACCGCCCCGGGTCAGAGCGGCGTACAGCCCGTCCCCGCCGCCGTGGCCGTCGGAGCCGCCCTCGGGGTCGAAGAGCACGCAGGCGGGGGCCGGCCGGGCACCGGGCGTGGGGGCCAGCCGCCGCCACACCGGCACCTGGAACCACTCGGCGGGTTCGGCCGGAACCAGGTCGGCGGCGTCGGCGGCGATAGTGTCCCCAGCCGTCGCGGCCACGGCCTGCGGCGGATCGGGCTCGATCCAGCAGCGGACCCTCTCGTACGGGTAGACGGGCAGCGGCACCCGGGCCGCCCGCTGCCCGAACGCCTCCGGGTCCAGCGGGAATCCACGGGTCCACAGCGTCCCGGCGGCCGTGTAGCAGACGGCCGCGCCGTCGGCGGACTCGGCCGACCCGGGCAGGCTCGGCAGCACCAGCGCGTCGCGCCCGGTCTGCATCCGCACCAGTCCGGCGAGCTGACGGCCCGGCCCGCACTCCACGAACGCCCACGCGCCCCCGGCCAGCAGGGTGGCGACGCACTCCCCGAAGAGGACGGTGGAGCGCAGGTGCCGCGACCAGTACGCCGGGTCGGCGGCGTCTTCTTCGGTGAACCACGTACCCGTCACATTGGACAGGAAGGGCAGTTGCGGGGCCCGCCGCTCCACCGAGGCCACGGCGGCGGTGAACTCGGCGAGCACCGGCTCCATCATCGCGGAGTGGAAGGCGTGCGAGGTGCGCAGCTCACGGCTGCGGTGGCCGTCCGCCTTCAGCTCCGCCGCGAACGCCTCGACCGCCTCGGGCGGACCGGCCACCACGCACACGCCCGGCCCGTTCACGGTGGCCACCGACAGGGCGGCGGGCAGCCGGGGCGCCACCTCGTCCGCCCCCAGCTGCACGGCGAGCATCGCACCGGCCGGCAGGGCGTCCATCAGCCGCCCGCGCAGCGCCACCAGCCGCAGCGCGTCGGGCAGTTCGAAGACCCCGGCCAGGGTGGCGGCGACGTACTCCCCGATGGAGTGGCCGGCCATCGCGTCGGGGGAGTGGCCCCACGAGCGCCAGAGCACGGCGAGCGCGTACTCCACGGTGAACAGCGCCGGCTGGGTGTACCGGGTGCGGCGCAACTTCTCGTCGGCAGCCTCCTGTTCGGCCCGCGCCGCCTCCGCGTCCGGGCCGCCGCCGTCGGCGAACAGCAACTCTCTTATGTCCAGGCCCAGTTCCGGTACGAGAAGGGCGGCGCAGGCGTCGACGGCGTCCCGGAAGACGGGCTCGGTGCGGTAGAGCTCCGCCCCCATGCCCGCGTACTGGGAGCCCTGCCCGGAGAACAGCCAGGCCAGCTGCGGGCGTTGGCGGGCCGCCTCCCCGGTCGGCCGGCGTTTGCCCGCCCGGAGCGCGGCCACCGCGCTCGCGGTGTCGGTGGCGACGACCGCCGTACGGTGCCGGTGCTCGCGGCGGCCGGTCCGCAGGGTGTGCGCCACGTCGGCGAGAGCCAGTCCGGGCCGGTCGGCCAGGTGCGCGGCGAGTTCGTCCACAGCGGTCGCCAGGGCCTCGGGGGTCCGCGCGGACAATTGCAGCAGATGCGCGGACCGCTCCGACGGGGTGCCCGCCGGGACCGGCGGCGCCTCCTCCAGGATGACGTGCGCGTTGGTGCCGCCGATGCCGAACGAGCTGACCCCGGCCCGGCGCGGGGTGCCGTCGGTGTCCCACTTGGCCAGGGTGGCGTTGACGTAGAACGGGCCGCTGTCGAAGTCGATGGCCGGGTTGGGCGACTCGTAGCCGACGCTGGCCGGGATCATCCGGTGGCGCAGCGACAGCGCCGCCTTGATCAGCCCGGCGGCCCCCGCCGCCTGGCTCAGGTGGCCCATGTTGGACTTGAGGGAGCTCAGCCCGCACCAGCCCCGGTCGCCGGTCCCGCGCCCGTACGCCTGCGAGAGCGCCCGCACCTCGATCGGGTCGCCGAGACCGGTGGCCGTGCCGTGCGCCTCGACATAGCCCACCGTCCGGGGGTCGACCCCGGCCACGGAGAGCGCCGTCGTCACCGCCGCGGCCTGCCCCTCCACGCTGGGCGCGGTGAACCCCACCTTGTCGGCGCCGTCGTTGTTGACCGCGCTGCCCCGGATCACCGCGTGCACGTGATCGCCGTCCGCCAGGGCGTCGGAGAGCCGCTTGAGCAGCACCATGGCGCCCCCGGAGGCCCAGACGGTGCCCGTCGCGGCGGCGTCGAACGGGCGGCAGCGGCCGTCCTCGGACTCGACCCCGCCCTCGGTGTGCCGGTAGCCGTGGTGGAGCGGCAGCTCGATGGAGGCGCCGCCCGCCAGCGCGAGATCGCACTCGCCGCCGCGCAGCGACTCGCACGCGGTGTGCACGGCGACCAGTGAGGTGGAGCAGGCCGTGTGCACGCTGATGCTCGGCCCGCGCAGGTCGAGGTGGTACGAGGTGGTGGTCGTGACGTAGTCCGCCAGGTTGGCGTTGGACAGGGCCATCGACCCGTCCAGGGCGTCGAGCACGGCACGGTTGCCGCCGAGGTGCCGGTAGAAGTACCGGGTCGGCCCCACCCCGCCCCAGACGCCGATGTCCCCCTCGAAGCGCTTCGGGTCGTAACCGCCGTGCTCCAGCGCGGTGTTCGCCAGCTCCATGAAGAGCCGGATCTGCGGATCGGCGAGCTCCGCCTCACGGCGGGTCATGCCGAAGAAACCGGGGTCGAACGACTCGGGGTGGTCCAGGGCGGACACCACGGGTACGTACGACGGGTCGTCGGCTGTCTCCGGCGGCACCCCGGCGGCGAGCAGCTCGGCACGCGACAGGGTCCGGGTCGACACGACACCGTCGACCAGGTTGCGCCACAGGGCGTCCACGTCGGCCGCGCCGGGCAGCCTGCAGGCCATGCCCACGATCGCGATCGGTTCGATGTCGTCGGCGCCGCCGAGGACGTCGTGAGCGCCGCCGGGAGAGTCGTACGGGGTCGTCATGTTTCTGCCTCTTCGGGTTCGGAAGCCGGGCGGTGCGGTGTCAGTCGGTGCCGCGTCGGCGGGCGGCGCGGGAGGGGGTACGGCGGCGGCGTGCCAGCGCACGGTCGGTGCCCCGGTCCGCACCGGCCGTCGGGGCGACGCCGTCGAGATGGGCGGCGAAGGCGCGGACGTTCGGGTGGTGGAACAGGTCCACGACCCGCAGCGGCCGTCCGAGCACGTCCTCGAGCCGCTGCCGCACGGCGACGAGCAGCAGTGACGTTCCGCCGACGTCGAAGAAGTTGTCGGTGGCCCTGATGTCGTCGCGCCCCAGGACCTGCCGCCACACGGACAGGACGGCCGCCTCGCTGCCGCCTCCGGGGACGGCGGGCTGTTGCGGGGCGGCCGGGGCGGGGGCGGGACCGGCGGCCGTGCCCTTCAGCAGATCGGCGTACGGGCCGAGGCCGGTCTCCCCGGCCGGACGGTCCGGCGCGTCGAGGAAGGCGTTCAGCAGGTGGACATAGGCGGCGAGGAGCCGCTCCGCGCGGGCGGCCGTGAACAGATCGGTGCTGTGGACGAGCTCGATCCGGTAACGGCCCGCGGACTCGGTGGCGTACACGGTCAGGTCGAACGGCGCCCCGGGCACGGGCACGGGCTCCGCCGTGACACCGAGACCGGGCATTTCCAGCCGTGGCTGCGGGAAGTTGTAGGCGTTGAACAGCACCTGGACCAGCGGCTGGCGGGACGGATCGCGGGGCAGCCGCAACTCCTCCACCAGGCGTTCGACCGGTGCCTCGGGGTGGGCCAGGGCGTCCAGCAGCTCATCGCGGGCCCCCAGCAGCTGCGCCCGGAAGCTCCGGTCGGCGGCCGGGCGCAGCCGCAGCGGCACCACCTCGATGAAGAAGCCCACGAGATCCAGGAACGCGGGGTGCCGCCGGTCCACGGCGGGCGTGCCGATGACCACGTCCTCGCGTCCGGCGAGCAGTCCGGCGAGCCGGCCGAGCACGGCCAGCAGCACCGCCGACGGCGTCGCCCCGCACTCCCGGGCCAGCGCGTGCACCGCCGCCGTGGTCTCCGTACCGAGCAGCGTCTCCACGCGCCCGCCCCGGAAGGACTGTTCGGCCGGGCGGGGATGGTCGGCGGGCAGCTCCAGCACGGGCGGTACGCCGTCCAGATGCCCCCGCCACCAGGCCAGATCACTCGCGGCGCGGCGCTCGGCCCGGTCCGCCCGCCAGGCCACGTAGTCCGCGAACGAGGCCGCGACGGGCGGCAGCGGAGCGGTGCGGCGCGCGTAGGCCGTGCCCAGGTCGTGCAGGAACAGCCCCTGCGACCAGCCGTCGAACACGGCGTGGTGGGCGGTGACCGCGAGGACGTGCTCGTCCTCGCCGACCCGCAGCAGCCGGGCCCGCCAGAGCCGGTCGGCGGCCAGGTCGAAGGGGGCTCCGGCGGCCTGCGCGAGCTGCGCCTCCAGAGCGCGGGCGCGCTCCGTGGGCGGCAGCGCCGTCAGATCGGTGACGGGCAGCGGGATCTCACCGGGCGGGTCGACGACCACCGTCGGCACACCGTCGGCGGTCGGTATCCGCCAGCGCAGCACCTCGTGCCGCCGGGCGACCTCGGCCAGCGCGGACCGCAGCGCCTCCCCGTCCAGTGGGCCGCGCAGCCGCCGCGCCAGCGCGATGTTGTGCGCGCCGCTCCGTGTGGTGAGCTGGTCGAGGAACCACAGCCGCCGCTGCGCCGCCGACAGTGCCGGCGGGTTGCCGAGCGTCAGCTCCTGGCCGGTCGGCGGGGCGGCGGCCAGGACGGCGGCGATGCCGTCGACCGTACGGCTGCGCAGGACGTCCTCGATCCGCACGTCCCGGTCCAGATCGGACCGTAACCGGGCGACCAGCCGCATCGCGCCGAGGGAGTGCCCGCCCGCGTCGAAGAAGGTGTCGTCGCCGGAGCGCACCGGCACCCCGAGGACATCGGCCCAGGCCCGGGCGAGGACGGCCGCCTCCTCACCGTCCGGCTGCCAGCCGCCGCCGGTCCCGGGGTTGTCGGCCGGTGCCGCCAGGGCGTGCAGTGCCGCCCGGTCGGTCTTGCCGGAGGCGGTACGGGGCAGGGTGCCGAGCCGGACGAAGCGCGCGGGCACCAGGGCGGCGGGCAGCACCCGGCGGCAGTGCTCGCGCAGGACCGCGTCCGACGGGGTCTGTGAGGGTGCCTGCGAGGACGTCTCCGACGGCGGCGCCTGCGACGGGGCCTGCGAGGGCGTCAGGAACGCCGTCAGCAGGGGGCCCGCCGGAGCCGGGACCAGATCGACGACCGCCTGGCGGACCCCGGGATGAGAGGTCAGGACGGCCTCCACCTCCCCGGGCTCGACCCGGTGGCCCCGGACCTTGAGCTGCCGGTCGGCACGGCCGAGGTAGCGCAGGGTCCCGTCGGCCTCCCGGGCCGCCAGGTCACCGGTGCGGTAGAGCCGCCCGCCCGACCCGGAGAAGGGGTCGGCGACGAACTGCCGCGCGGTCGCACCGGGCCGCCCCAGATACCCCCGGGCCGGTCCGGCACCCCCGATCCACAGCTCGCCCGCCACACCCACGGGCGTCCGGTGCAGCGCCGCGTCCACCACGTACACCCGGAGGTTCGGCAGCGGACGCCCGATCGGCACCGGCCGGGTCCAGTCGCCGACGGCATCGTGGGCGGTGGCCTCGACGGTGGTCTCGGTGGGGCCGTAGGCGTTGATGAAACGCACCCCGGGCGCGTCGGCGGTACCGGCCCAGCGCCGCACCTGATCGGGCGCGACCGGCTCGGCGGTGGCCACGAGCACCCGCAGCGCGGCGAAGTCGGCCGGGTCCAGCAGCGGCAGCATCGACACGGGCGGGGCGGCCCAGGTGACGCCGTGCTCCGCGGCGAAGCGGCCGAGCCGCTCCGGGGACCGTCGGTCGGCCTCCGGCACCAGGGCGACGGTGCCGCCGACGGCCAGCGTGGTGAAGACCTCCAGGACGCTCACGTCGAAGCCGAACGAGGCGGTGGCCAGGGCGACCGTGTCCGTACCGATCCCGAGGCGGTGCGCGGCGGCGGTGAGGAACGCCGTCACATTGCGATGGGTGACGACCACGCCTTTGGGGGCACCGGTCGAGCCGGAGGTGTACATCACGTACGCGGAGTTGTCCGGGGACAGGGCATCCGGGAGCAGCGCGTCGAGGTTCGAGTGGTGGCCCTGGGACGGTTCGTGCGGTTCGTGCGGCGCGACCGCCGCGACCGGCCCCTCGGCCGGTGCGGTCACGAACAGCCGGTCCGGCGCGGCGTCGGCGAGCAGCGCGCGCCCCTCGCCGTCGACGACCACGAGCTCCGCCCCGGCGTCGTCGAGAACGGCCAGCAGCCGGTCACGCGGGTGCGTCGGGTCCAGCGGCACATAGGCGCCGCCCGCGAGCAGGACGCCCAGCATCGCCGCGACAGTGTGCGGCCCCCGTCGGCCGCACACCCCGACCGCGACCTCCGGCCCCACGCCGAGATCGCGCAGCGTCCGGGCGAAACGACCGGCGGAGGCGGTCAGTTCGGCGTAGGTGACCGCGTGGCGGCCCTGGCGTACGGCGATCGCGCCGGGGTTCCGCCGCGCCGCCGCCAGGACGGCATGCCCCACGGTCGGCGCGGCCGCCGGGAGCGGCTCCCCCCTGCCCAGGCTCCCGGACACGTTGCCCAGGCTCCCGGACACGTTGCCCAGGCTCCCGGGCACGCTGCTCCGGCTCTCGGGCGCGGCCTCAGTCATCGGTGCCCCCTGCGGCATGCGGAGGGACGAGCGGATCACGGAACTGGAGGCGCAACTCCGAGCAGTAGGTACGGCCGGAGGCGTCCGGCACCCAGGTCTCCTCGGGGAGCGGCAGCGCCTCCGTGACCACCACCTCGACGTCGGGCCCTCCGTCCTGCTGGGCGCGGCGGGCCATGGACGCGAGCGAGTTCATCAGCGCCGGGCTGGTCAGATCCGCGTACGTGGGCTTGATCTCGGTGCCCAGACGGATGAACACCCGGTCCGGCAGGCCGAGTTCAGCGGCCCAGCGCCGGGCCGCGAGATACCGCGCGGCATAGCCCTTGGCCGTGGCCAGACCCGTCGCCCCCACCGTGGAGCGCCAGGTCTCGCGCTCCACGACGAGCCGGTCGATCGACACCCGGGGTGTATGCGGTCCGGCCGTGGCCAGCTTGAACGCGTCCGCCGTGTGCATGGACAGGAAGTCGGCGAACACCTCCAGCAGCGGCCACTCCTGCCCGTCGGCGTGGCGCGCCACCAGGTCGCCGTCCCGCTCGGTCACCGTCATCGCGGTGACCGGGAGCAGCCGGGAGTGCTCGGCGCCGTGGGCCGGGGCGTAGCCGAGCTGCCAGTGGTCCGGCGACCACAGCAGATCGGCGACCCGGGCGGTCATCCGGGGGAAGTCCTCCGGCAGCAGCACCTGCACCCGGCCCATCCCGAGATCCCGGTCGATCGCGGACCGCAGGGAGCGCGGCCGGGGATGGGCCCAGCTGAACACCCCGGTGCACAGGGTCAGATATGCCGCGTGCAGCTCCCCGAGCACCACCGTGTACTCCCCGGCGGCCAGGCTCTCCAGGCTGGGTGCGGAGATCTGGAGGTCCGGGCTGTGGATACGGGCGGTGGACCAGCCGGGCCCCGGTGCGTCGAACAGTTCGGCGGCCCTGGCGGCCAGCTCCGAGGAGCGCAGCCGTACGTGGCGGACGCCCGGCGCCGGTTCCGTACCGCCGGTCAACTCGGCCCAGCGTTCGGCGAAGGCGGCCACGACGTCGTCGACGGGCCTCCTGCCGGAGCCGAAGAACAGGCCGTTGGCGAGATAGCGCAGATCGCCCAACGGGACGTCACGGGTGCCGAGTTCGGCGCTCAGATCGGCGTGGACCTCCCGCAGCGCCCGCCGGTACGCCGACGCCAGGGTGTGGCTGAGCCAGCGCGCGGCCGTGAGGAGTACGTCGAGGGCGGGGGCCAGCTCCGCCAGCAGCGGGCGGCCGAACGACAGCTCCAGGTCGCGCATGGAGTCCTCGTGGCACAGCGTGCGTCCCGCGTACGTCTCTCCGGCCCTGCGACGGCTGTCGTGCCCGGTCAGCTCGGTGAACACCTCGTCCAGCCGGACCGTCGCGGCGCGCAGGGCGGCCGGATCGCCCGCCGCCGCGGCCACCTCCGCACGGGCGGCGTCCAGCCGGCCGAACTCCTCCCGGGCGGCCTCGCGTACGGAGGGCTCCGCGATCGCGTCGATGCCCGCGCGCAGGGCCGGTTCGGCGGTCAGGTTCAGCGGCAGGTCGATGCCCCAGCGCAGCACACCGCGCTCGGTGAGGCGCTCCAGCAGCATGAACCCGTCCGCTTCGCGGCGGACGGGGTTGCCGCGGTCCGCGACGAGTTCGGCCACCAGGGCGGCGGCCGGGCGCGGCCCCGCCAGCAGGCCGAGGAGCGCCGCCTCGGCGGGGGAGAGCGCGGCGGGCGGGGTCACCGGCCGGTGCAACTTCCCATCATGTACGGAGAGATGAGGCTGGAGTGCGACGGGCAGGTACGGCCGGAAGAGCGGATCGGCGGCCAGCCGGTCCGCGAACGCCGCCAGGGCCCACCACTCCAGATACACCTGCCGCCCGGTGACCAGACCGGGCCCCGGCCGGGCCGTCACCACGGCGTCGTCGTCGGTCAGCCGGACCCAGCACACCGGGCCGAAGAAGCCGATGGTGTCGTTCTTGGCGCAGTAGCGCTGCCAGTAACGGGCCACCACCGCCTGCCTGCGGCGGGTCTTGCGGTCCGGGCGGGCATCGGGACCGGCCGCGCGCAGCCCGTCCAGGGACGCCAGCAGAACGGGGTTCTGCCAGGTGATCGCCTCACGGAAGAGCGGGTCGCCCGCTATCTCGTACAACTGGGCACCGGCGGCAGCGGCGGCCTTGTCGAAGGCCGCGCGGTAGCCGGACGCGTCGAGGTCTCCGGCGAGATGGGCCTCGGCGGCCGAAGCGGCGTCCGCCGACGCCAGCGCGCGCAGCCCCTCCGCCGGAAAACCCGTGGAGCGCAGGACACCCTCGCGCCACACTCGCCACTGGGTTCCGGGCAGTTCGGCCAACCCGATCGGCTGGTTGTCGGCACCTTCCCCGACCGGCGCGGACATCGGCGGCACACCCAACTCAAGCTCCCCCCGGAAAAGCCCACAGGCGTCGGGAGGTTCGCCCCCTGCACCATGCCCGCACCGGGGATTCCGGCCGGACAGGACTGACTTGATCTCGCACGGATTTGGGCATGCTAACCATGGGAATGACGCTTGGGAAGTGTTCGAGTATCTTGTTTTCGGGCCCCCACTAAGGCCGATGGGGCGTTAGTATCCAGCCGTGCCGATACCGACGATCACTTTTGCAACCATGCGAGCGCTCGAACGGGGCGCTCGGTCATGACGGCGCCCACGGTCCTGGTGATCGGCAGCGGTTCCCTGGCCTCCGCCGTCTGCGCGGCCCTGGCGACCGCGTCCGGCCCGCCGCTGCGGGTGGTCGTGGCGGCCCGGGGGGAAAGTGCCGTCCACCTATGCCGACTGGCCGGAACGCGCGCCGCGCTGGCCGGTCGGGCGGTCCGGTTCCGGCCCCGTACGACCGGACCGGACCTGCGGGCCGCATTGCCCGAGGTGATCCGGGGGGAGGCCCCGGACGGGGTGCTGCTGTGCGCCTCCCACCAGTCGCCGTGGGAGCGCCGGGCGGAGCCCTCCGCCTGGACCGCCCTCCTCGGACGCGGCGGCTTCGGCCTGACGCTCCCGTTGCAGGCGGACCTCGCCGTGGTGGCGGGCCGGGCGGCGGCCGCGTCCGGCTCCTGGTTCGTCAACGCTTGCTTCCCGGACGCGGTCAACCCGCTGCTGGCCGCGCTGCGGGTGCCGGTGCTGTGCGGCATCGGCAACGTCGCGCTGCTGGCCGCGAGCCTCCAGTCCGGCCTCGGCCTGCCCGACCAGCGGCGGCTGCGGGTGGTGGGCCACCATGTCCACCTGAACCCGCCGGGCCCGGCGGGCGAGGCCCTCGGCTGGCTGGACGACGAGCCGCTGGACGGCGTCACGGCGGCGCTGGCCGGTCAGCGCGCCTGCGACCGCCCGTCCCTCAACCAGGTGACCGGCCAGGCGGGGGCGATGGTGATCGACGCGCTGGCGAGCGGCTCGGAGCTGGACACCAGCCTGCCCGGGGTGGCCGGACTGCCCGGCGGCTACCCGGTACGGATCAGCGGCGGCCGCCTGACGCTCCGTCTGCCGACCGGCCTGAGCCCGGAGGAAGCGGTGGCCGCCAACCAGCGGTGGTCGCGGGCCGACGGGGTCGTCGTCGGCAACGGGCGGGTGAGGTTCGCCCCGGCCGCCGCGGCGGCCCTGGCGGAGGCCGAACCGGGCTGGGAGACCGAGGAGACCGAGGAGTTCGAGGCCGCGCGGACACCGGAGGTCTGCGCCCGGCTGCTGACGTTGCGTGAACGCCTGCGCCGGGCACCGGAGGGGCCGCCGGGCGGGCCGGAGGGGCCGTCAGGCGTACCGGCGGCGGGACCGGCGTGACCGGAAGGAAAGGGCGGGGACAGATGACCGCGACACATCCGCATCCGCACAACCGGAGCTTTCCGCCCCGGCCGGAGGAGGGCGCGCGTACCACCCCCGTCCTCGCCCCCTTCGCCGCCCCGCACCGGCAGCAGCCCGGATACCGGCCGCTCACCGGCCACGCCACGATCCCGGCCGCGTTCGCCGCGCAGGTCGCCCGTCGGCCCGACGCCGTGGCGGTGCTGGGGGAGGGCGAGCCATGGACGTACCGGATGCTCGACGCCGCGGCGCACCGGACGGCCGCCGCGCTGCGGACCGCCGGAATCCGGCACGGCGACCGTGTGGGCATCCTGCTGGAGCACTCGCCGGAGACCGTGGCCGCGATCCTGGGGGTGCTGTTCGCCGGAGGCTGTTACGTACCACTGGACCCGGCCCATCCCGCACCGCGCCTGGCCCAACTGGTCGAGCTGGCGGGGATCGGCATCGTGATCGCGGACGAGGCGGTCCCGGCGGCCGGACTGCGGGCGGAACCGCTGCGCGTGGTACCGCCACCGACCCGGACGGGCGCCGACGACCGGCCGACCGAACCTGACGTCCAGTCAACTCGCCTCGGCGAAAGGTCACTTCACTCCGGTGAGCCCCCGACCGCCCCCGACGACCTGGCCTACCTGCTCTGCACCTCCGGCTCCACGGGCGTACCCAAGGGCGTGCCGCAGACGCACCGCAATGTGCTGCACGGTGTCGCCAACCACATCGAGAACTTCCGCATCACCCCGGCGGACCGGCTGAGCGTGGCGTCCTCCTTCAGCTTCGACATGGCGGTGACCGACACGTTCGCGGCCCTGCTCGCCGGGGCGGCGGCCGTCGTCGTGGACGTACGGCGGCACGGCCCGGCCTACTTGGCGCAGGCGCTGACCGACCGGGGGACGACGCTCTTCCACTCCACCCCGACGGTGTACCGCTACCTCGTCGACGCGCTCGGGGGGCGGCGCCTGGACACGGTCCGCGCGGTGGTGCTCGGCGGTGAATCCGTCACCCGGCACGACGCGTTGCTCTGCCGCGCCCACTTCGCGCCGGACTGCGTGTTCGTCAACGGGTACGGGGCCACCGAGGCCAGCTTCGCCGTACAGGACCACCTGCCGCCGGACGCGGAGCTGGAGCACGACGTCCTGCCCATCGGCCACCCGCTGCCCGGGTACGCCATCTCGCTCCTCGGCCCCGGGGGCGAGGTGTCGGCCGACGAGGGGGAGATCGTCATCCACAGCCCGTTCGTCGCGCCGGGCTACTGGCGGGCGCCCGAGCTGACCGCCGACCGGTTCGGCCGGGACGAGGTCACGGACCACGCCGAGCACACCGACCACGCCTCCGCCGCTCCCCGCATGTCGGTGTCCAGCTACCGCACCGGCGACCTGGGGCGATGGCTGCCGGACGGCAGGCTGGCGTATCTGGGCAGGCTCGACCGCCAGGTGAAGGTCCGAGGCATCCGTGTCGAACTCGGTGAGATCGAGTACCACCTCGCGGCTCTGCCGGGCGTCCTGCGGGCCGTGGCGGTCGCCGTGGCCGACGGCACGGGCCGTACGGAGCTGCTGGGGTACGTCCAACCCGTCGCGGGCGTCCGGCCCGACCCCGGGGAGCTGCGCCGCGGGCTGGCGGACCGGGTGCCCGAGCACCTGGTGCCGCGCCTGCTGACCGTCCTCGACACCCTGCCGCTGACCAGCACCGGAAAGGTCGACACCCGGGCGCTGCCCGCTCCGCGGGAGCCCCGGCCCACGGGACAGGGCGGAGAGGGCCTCGGGCCGCGTACCCCCACCGAAGAGGCGATAGCCCGGGCCTGGTGCACGGCCCTCGACACGCAGGCCGTCGTCACCGACGCCAACTTCTTCGATCTGGGCGGCAATTCGCTTCTGCTGGCCGATGTGCAGCGGTTGCTGCGGGACAGCCTTGGTGTACTGGTGCCGCTGCCGGACCTGTACCGGCACCCGACCGTCGCCGCGCTGGCCCGCCACCTCGACGGAGACGGCGAAGGCGACCCCGATGCCACCGCCGCGCCCGGCCTGCGCCGCGTCACCGAACGGGCCGCGCGCCGGGCCCGCCGCGAACGGAGGGGGCGGCGGTGAGCGAGTACGACGACCGCATCGCCGTCATCGGCCTCGCGGGCCGGTTCCCCGGCGCGGACAGCGTGCCGGAATTCTGGCGGCTGCTGCGCGACGGAGTCGACGCCGTACACGACTACACCGACGGCGAGCTGCGTCAACTCGGCGCCGGCCAGGGGCTGCTGGACGATCCGGCGCTGGTGCGGTCCGGCGGGGCGCTGCCCGGCGGAGCGCTCGACGGCATCGCCGGGTTCGACGCGGAACTCTTCGGCTTCGACGCCCGCGAGGCCGCGCTGCTCGACCCGCAGCACCGGCTGTTTCTGGAGTCGGCGTGGGGGGCGCTGGAGGACGCGGGCTGCGATCCGCAGCGGTACGACGGCGATGTCGGGGTCTTCACGGGCGTCTCCACCAACCGGTACTTCCTCTTCCATCTGCTCGGCAACCCCGAGGCGGCGGACGGCGACCCGGACGACTGGGAGGCGCAGCTCGCCATCCGGCCCGGCGCCGAGTACCTGCCCGCGCGGGTGGCGTACCGGCTCGGCCTGCGCGGCCCCGCGATCGCCGTCCAGACCGCGTGCTCCAGCTCCCTCACGGCCGTCTGCGTCGCCGCGCAGAGCCTGCTCGACTACGGCTGCGACCTCGCCGTGGCCGGTGGGGCGAGCGTCTCGCTGCCGCGCCACCGGCACACGCCCGGGGGACTGGTCTCGCCGGACGGGCGGACCCGGGCCTTCGACGCGTCCGCCGCCGGAACCGGGTACGGCTCCGGCACCGGCGCGGTGGTCCTCAAGCGGTACGCCGACCTCGACCCGGACCGCGACCGGGTGCACGCCGTCCTGCGCGGCTGGGCGGTGAACAACGACGGCGCGCACCGCGCCGGGTTCGCCGCGCCGGGGACGGACGGCCAGGCGGCGGTGGTCGCGGAGGCGCTCGCGCGCGCCGGGGTGAGCCCGCACGAACTGGGCTATCTGGAGGCGCACGGCAGCGCCACGGTCCTGGGCGACGCCATCGAGCTCGCCGCCCTGCACCAGGTCTGGCAGGCGGTCGGCCCGTCACCCGCCGGGTCCTGCGCGCTCGGCACCGCCAAGGCCAACATCGGCAACCTGGACGCGGCTTCGGGCATCGCCGCACTGGTGGCCGCCGTCCGAGCGGTCACGGAGGGCACGGTCCCGGCCCATGCGCAGTTCCACGAGCCGCACCCCGGACTCGGCCTGGAATCCGGCCCGTTCACGATCCCGCGCGTACGGGGCCCCTGGCCGCACGCGGGCAGCCGACTGGCCGGGGTGAGCTCGTTCGGACTCGGCGGCAGCAACGCCCACGTGGTGCTGGAACAAGCGCCTTCACCCACTCCGGACACCACGCCCGGCCCGCACACCACACCAGCCCCACCGCCCCCACCCTCCCTGAAGCCGCCCCCAACCGACTGGCACCTGCTGCCGCTCTCCGCGCACTCCCCGGCGGCGCTCGCCGATGCCTGTGACCGGCTGGCCGCCCACCTGGAGTCCGCAGGACCCGCCCTGAGCCTGGCGGACGTCGCCTACACCCTGGCCGTGGGCCGCCGCGTCCTGCCGTACAGGGCGGCGGTCGCCGCCCGGAGGCCCGCCGAGGCGGCCGAGGTGCTGCGCCGGGTCGCGGCGGGACCACAGGCCGGGCCGCCACCGCCGGACGAGGCCGGAGGGGAGCTGCGCGCGGCGGCCGACTCCTGGCTGCGCGGCGAGTCCACCGACTGGACGAGTTACCTCAAGGACCGCCCGGGACGGGTCTGTACGTTGCCCGCCCACCCGTTCCGGCGCCGACGGCACTGGATCGATCCGCCGGACCGCAGGGCGACGACACGGGGAGGACCCGCATGACCACGACCACCGCAGCCACCGTACCCACAGCCGAACGCAACCTGATCCTCGACTACTACGAACGGCTGCCGCAGGCCGTGGCCGCCCTGGTGGACGACCCGGCGCCGGTCACCGAACCGGGCGCCTTCGCCCCGGGCTTCGCGCTGCCCGAACCGGACGCCGCCGTCCGCGAGTTCTTCGAACCGGCCCGGGCCCAGTGGCGGGAGCTGGGTACGTACGACAGCCACCGGCTGGTCCTGCTGGACCTGGCGGGCAACCCCGGCACGCACACCACCAAGACCTTCCCCTCCCTGCTGATCGTCGCCCGCGCCGTGGAGTACATCCGCCGTACGGGCGAGCCGGTCATGATCTTCACCCCCACGTCGGCGAACAAGGGCACCGCGCTCCGCGACGCCGTCGCACGGGCCCTGGCCGCGGGCCTCGCCACCCCCGACCAGCTGCGGATCGCCACCCTGGCCCCGGCCTCGGGCCGCTCCAAGCTGCGGACCGGCGGCCTGAGCGAGGACGCGGAACTCCGGTCCCGCAACCCGCTGATGGTGTACGACGGCGAGCGCGCCGAGGACGTCAAGGCGCTGGCCCGGCAGTTCACCGACACCTACGCGGCGGACCTCAAGCGGCGCCACGGTGTGAACCTGTGGTACTCGATGGACCTGCGCAACTACGTCGTCGCCGACACCGCGCGGGCCTTCTTCGAGCAGGACGCGGACCCGACCGACGCCGCCCGGCCGAGGCTGCACGCCCACGCGGTGTCGAGCGCGTTCGGGATGCTCGGCTACCACGCGGGCCGGGACGTGCTGGAGGCCGCCGGGACGACGCGCCCGGAGAGCCGCCCGGCGACCCTGCTCGTCCAGCACCTGGGGACCCCCGACATGGTGCTCAGCCTGCGCCGGGGCAGCTTCGACCGGGCCGGACTGCCGCACTACGGGCGCGGCGCCGACGGACTGTGGCGGCAGGAGGCGGACCCGCGCTTCCCCGGGGTCACCGAAGCGGTCGACGAGATCCTCGACCCGACCTTCTACACCCACCGCCCGGCCACCTCACCGGCGATGAACGCCATCATCACCCGGCACGGCGGCGACGGCATCGTGATCTCGCGCCACGAGTGCCTCGAACGCTACGCGGCACTGCGGGACAGGACCGCGGACCACCCGCGCCCCCTGCCGGCCGATCCGCGGGCGCTGCGCGAATGGTCGCTGGTCATGGCGCTGACCGGAGTGTTCAACGCCGTCGACCGAGGACTGGTCGAGGCGGGCCGGGACGTGGTGGTCCACGGCTCGGGCTGGTACGCCGACGCCGACGTACGGACACCGGCCGCATCGGAGCTCGTCCCCGTGTCGACGGTCGAGGACATCGCCGCGGCGCTGCTGTGAGCGATTGCCACCGTGCGGGCGGACCGGGGCCGTCGAGGAAAGCGGCGACGGCCCCGGGGCGTCCGCGCCGTGGCGGAGGGCTGGTCCGGGAAACCAAGGCAGGAAACGTACGACCTGTTCGACCAGGGTCCGGACCTGCCTGCCTCCCTCCCTATGTCCCGTCCACCCACCCCAGCCGCTGAGGGAATCGGCGACTCGGGCACAATCAGGAGCCGTGCCCACTCCTCCCGATCCCGCCGTCCTGTACCCCGACATCGCGGCCTGCGGCGACCTCGCCGCAGCACTCCGCGCGGAGGGGGACGGCTGCCTCGATGCCGTCCCCCTCATGTCCTCCGATTCCGCTCCCCTGAGCCACGTGGCCGTCGAAAGCACCCTGCCGCACCGCAAGCTCCTGGTGATCAGCGCGTGGTCGTATGAACGGGGGTGGTCCATCAGGGGCGAGGAAGCGTTCCAGGGCATGGCTCTCGTCGACGGCAGGACGGACGACCTGGCGCAGATCGCCGGAGCCGCCCGGGCGTGGCACGACGGGGTACCCCTCGACGGCATCCGCCAGGTGGCCCCCTTCGCGCACCTGACCGGCCGGTTCGAGGTGCCCGACAACGATCCCGCGCGTCTGACGGAATCCGAATGGCAGCACCTGCGCAAGGAGGCGGCCGAACTGGACACCGACTGGCAGGAGACGCACCACAACTTGATCGAGGCGGCGTACGCCGCTCCGGCGCTGCGCGCTCTCTACCCCTTCACCAGCCACTGGGCCCTGCGCTTCTCGACCAGCACCCGCCCGGCCCTGACCCTGGTCGGGCCGATCCTGAGCGCCGGCAGTGACGGCACGTACGGAGTACGCGGGCTCATGAGCCAGGATGGCGACCGATTCGCCACAGCGCAGGAGGCCGTGGCCGTGGCGGTGCGCCAACTGCCGTCCGGACTCGGCCCGACCACGCTCGGCGGATGATCCCGCCGGGCGGACGGCGCGGTCGACAGCGCGGCAGCGGACCGCGCACCGCACTCGGCGAACGGCACCACCTGAGCTGCCCAGCTGACGGCACCAGCCCGGAGAGCTCGGCCATGTGTGTGTCAACTGCCGTTGAGGCCCCATGCATCGAGCCCGCCGTAGACATGGGCCCTCAGCAAGTGGGGGGCGTCAAAGCCTGAGGCTTCGCCGCGGTGGACGGCGACCAGCGAATCCCTGCCCCGCCACCAGGTGTCAGCGAGGCCCTGGACCTCAGGTACCGGCTCGAACCCGTCAAGGTCCAGCTCATCGACGGCACTGCCCTTGATCTTCGTGCCGGTGTCTCCCACACGTCCGCCGCGCGGGAGAAGTTCTCGCGACTGAGGGAGACCCAGGCGCCCCAGGAGAACACCTCGTCGCTACCGATCACCGGTATCTCGATCAAGCCTTGACGAAGTAGTGCTGCGCCTGGATCACGCACTGGTCTGACGAGAGCAGGCAGTCGTCGGCGTCAGCGAAGGTCGCATCCCAGACAGCTGGGGCTTCGGCCATGTAGTTCATGGGTGGCCCAGGGGGGGCGCCACAGCACGAGCAGGCGAATCCGAGATCACTGGTCATTCACGGAACAACACTTGGAGGTCGCGTGGACAGGCGTGGTTTGGGGGCCCGGCAACAGAACAGGCACAGGTCCCGGTGATCATTGAGTTGCGACGCTCCGTGATCACGAGGAGACCTGTGCCCGCGCTGCCACCAAGGCTCACCGAACCGCTCTGGGACCAATTCGTGGCACTCCTTTCGGAGCGCCCCGAGTTCCACCCGGACCGTCCACTCGGCTGCCACCGCCGACGCATCAGCGACCGGATCATCTTCGACGAGCTCCTTCAACTGCTGCGCTTCGGCTGTTCTTACGAGGCGATCGCCGACACGACCTGCTCGGCCGCCGACTACGACTTGGACAAGACCCGCACGCTACTCAGCGAACGCGACCTGCACGGACGCATCGCACACAAAGGTGAGAAAGCGCCCATCCAGGCCAGTAGGCGTTGGCATGTCGAACGCACCCATGCCTGGCAGAACGCCTTCTGCCGCCTCGCCCGCTGCTACGAGCGGCGCACCACGTCATCGACGCATTCTTCGACCTCGCCGACACGATCATCACCGTGCGTAGTCTGATCCGGCAGGCATGGACGACCCACCGCTGGGGCGAACGCACGAACCGTCGACCATAACCGCGCTTTATCCGCACGGCCTCCTACAGAAGCCGCGAGTCCGTTGTCAGCGGGCGGTGCTACTTTCTGTGACATGACCGATCGCGCGCTATGGCTGCTGCGGCAGGACCGCCGCCTGGCCGAACTGGCTGCCTTCCCCTTCGACTTCGACCTGGACCGCGCCGCCCACGGCCATGTCGAGGAGGTCCGCCTCGCCTCGGGCGGGCCGCTGGAGACGGTAGCCGGGGACGATACCGGCGGTACGTACTTCGTGTGCGCGGACGGCTCAGTGCTCTACGCCGACTCGGAGGGCGCCGCGGGGATCATCGGCTCCAGCGTCGACGAGACCCTGGAGCTCGTGATCGGCCTGCCCGGCTGGCGCGACTACACACGTCTGTCGCCAGACGACGGCGAGGAGAAGATCCTGGCGTGCGTCGCGGAGACTGAGGACGAGATCCGTGAATGCTACGGAATCGACGAGAAGCGGGCCGAGCTCCGTGCGGCGCTTGGCTTCCCGAAACGTTCCCCGGTCGAGCTGGTCGGCAGGCTACGTGCCGCGCTGCTGCGTACCGAGCCGGACTTCGTACTGCTCAACGCGGATGAGGGGTGTGCGTACGACCGGATAGGCCCGGCCGGTCCCCCGCTGTGGGAGCCAGTGCTCGCGGCGGGCCGCGCCGATCTCGCCCGGCTGCGGGAGGGCGACCGCACAGCATGGCGTGAAGTCGCCGAGGACCCGGTGCGGCGCCGGATCACTCTCCGGGCCGCGCAGTTCGACCGCGCCGAGGGCGATCTGGAGTTGCTGCGGCACCTGCTGCGGCACGAGACACGGTCGTCGATGACGCACGAACTGCGGCTCGCGGCCGTGCTGGTGGGGCTGCGCGGGGACACCGGAGATCTGCCCCTGCTGCTTGAGGTCCGGGAGACGGATTTCGACACGGCGTGCGGCCTGGGCGGTATGCCGGAACCGGGTGCAAGCGCGGACGAGTTGCAACAGTGGGCGCGGGCACTCGACGAGTCGACGTTCGGGACGGACCCGTCGGACGAGCCGGTCTCCACATGGACCGACCTGGCGCGGGACCAGGGGATGACGGACCTCGCGCGGATCACGCTGATCCGCGAACTCGACAACATCTTCATGGACCAGAGCAGACTCCGCCGCCCCGAGGCGCCCCACAGCCTGGACACGGCTCCGCTGAGCGGGCTCGCCCGGGACTTCGAGGAACTCGGCGACCTTCCCCAGGCGCTGCGCGCCCAGCACCTGTACGCCGCCCTTCAGGAGACAGCATGGGACCGGGCCTCGGCCCGGTGCACCCTGGCCCGCCTGGAGCGGGAGGCGGGCCGGCTGCCGCAGGCAGCGGACAGCCTGGCCGCCGTGCGCGCCGCCCTGGCCACCCCGGGCGACGACTCACTGCGCTGCTGGCAGCAGGTCAACCTCGGCCGCTACATCGCCGAGGAGCACTACCGGCTCACCCTCGCCCTGGCTGACGCGGGCCGCCCCGAGGAGGCCCGGGCCTTCCTCACGGCCGCCGACGCCATACTCGGCGAGCTCTCGGAGAACGCCGCGAACGGCATCCGCGAGCTCGCCGAGCGGACCGCTGCGAGAGTGCGGGAGGTCCACTGAGGACGGACACGGCGGGCGGGCGGTCCGCCAGGAAGCAGTGGGCGTGGCGCGCCAGGTAGTCGGCCTGCCCGGCAGCAGGTGCTGTTCAACAGAGCGATCGAGCCGATCCGGGTAGAGGCCGGACAGGATCGGGGAGGCCACGCCACCCTGTGGTGCACTGCGGAGCGTGGCGTTCCACCGCCAGCCAGTCCTCCGCATACCCGGCCTTGAGCATCTGCCGGATCAGCCGCAGAAAACGCCCATCGAGGATTCTCTCCTCCAGAATGACGAGCACACCTTGTCATCCAGGCTACCGAAGCAGTCTTCTCGCCCGGCGCTACGAGCGGCACACCACCGTCATCGAGGCATTCTCCGACCTCGCCGACATAACCATCACCGTACGCAGTCTGATCCGGCAGGCACCACCGACCATGACCGCATCCCTGTCCGCGCGGCCTCTTAGGCCGACGAAGCCAACCCACCGGCCCTACCCCTCCGGCGGTATGCCGGGCGCGGGAAGGCCGACAAGGCGGGCGAGGGCGGCCGTGACGGGAGCGCGGTGGTCAGGAAGGTGCCTGGAGGCCCAATCGGCTGCCAGCGCCAGGAACTCGGCCAGATCGCGTTCGGCCCCGGCGAGCAGGTCGCGCAATGCGGTGACGGACAGCTCGATCACCGGACTGTCGCTCTGCTCGGCGTTGACCGTGAGCCGGACGGTGTCACCGAAGCGCTCCGCGACCGGTGACACGGGGGCGTGGCCGAATCCGAGCGGACCGCCGTCGTCGATGAGCCGGTACCAGTCGCGCCAGTCCTCCAGTCCGTCACAGCAGCCGGGCAGGAAGGCGACCCCGGTGGAGGTGTCGGTGACCCGCAGGCCACCGGCGGCGAAGAGGTGGCCGAGCGTCAGCAGCCCGTGGAGGAACGAGCCATGTGCGTCGGCCGGACGGGGCGGGCGGTCGCCGTCGGGGTCGATGTCGTTGCAGTCGGTGATACGCATCACCGCCGACCCGACCTCGGCGGGTGAGAGTTCGCCGCTGAGAGGCAGGAAGCCGAACGGCTCGACCCCGGCGACAGGCCAGAGGGCGAAGCCGTCAGGTGCGTACGTCTCCAGGACGGGCTGCATCACGATCACGCGGTGGAGTGTTCCGCACCCTTGCCTGGATCGCTTCCGGATTATGCCGAGCTTCAGCCCCTCTCGCGCGGGAGCGCTCAGCCGGATACCGCATCCGGAGCGACCCGGCCAGAAGCAGGCGCGGGGCCTTTCAGTGGAACCAGACGACGAGGCGTACGTTCTCGGCTCCATGGACTTCGCTGAGGATGCGCATGACGCTCCAGACCCGGCCCCAGTCGGTGTCGGCCCCTGCGGCCGAGGCGCGGCTACGTGTGCCGGAGGCGTCGGTCTCCTGCCAGTCTGCGTTGTTCAGCTCGTCCCAGGTCAGCCAGGTGGTCCCGTGCACGTCGTGGGGGCCGCCATAGGCGGTGAACTCCCCTCGAAGCCCGTCTGAGGCATCGTCAGGGAAGCCGCGGCCTTCCGCCAGCGGGCGGAAGCCGAAGGTGTTGCGGACTCCGAAGAGACAGGCCAGGCCGTCGTAGGCGTTGCCCCTGTTGAGGAGGAAGAGATCGATGGCGGGTTCCCACAGGGAGTCCTCGTCGTCGGGGCCCCACAGCCGGGCGCCTGGCCGGCATTCGATCATTCCGCTGACATCGGTCGACATGCCGAGATCTTGCCTGGGAAGGACGGGATTCAGCATCTGCGTTTCCCTCCCGCGCGGCTGAGGCCCCGAAGCTCTGGAACGCCTGCCAGGTGTCGCGCGCGGTCAGCCGAGCGAGCTCGTGGTGTCCGTGGTCCAGTTCATCCCGCGGGAACTGGACGGCCTCGCTGATCGGCAGCCTGTGTGCACTCCGGGTACTCCTCGGTCGGCGGCGCCATCAGGTGATGCCTTCACGGGCCGAGGCCCGGACGCGTTCGAACTCGGTCGCCGTGATCCCGGCCGCGCAGTCGGTCTCTTGCCCATCCGTCCGGGCTTCCTCGGTGAGGACGCCGTACGTGTGTCGGCAGACGGCCATCGCGGTGTGGTCGCCACGGTCTCGGATGCCGAGGACCTCACCGAGGGCTGCTGCGGGCACCGGCTGCGGAGTGGAGCCTTGAAGATCGGCGAGCACCGGCTGGGGGCGGATTCCGGACTCGGGGGCGGACGGTTGACCAGGGCTTGCCGCTCACCACGGGCGAGTGCCTGTCCTCAAGGACGGAACGACGACAGTGACAGCCGATCGGATCTGCCTGGGCGGCCAACTGATCGGCGAGACCGTGAAGCGCGAACTCGAAGGCTGCCGGGCCCTGTTGTACGCGTGCCCATCGGTACGCATCGTTGGCCGGAGTGAACCGCATTCGCCCGGGAGAAAACCCGAGGAACTCGGCTGCTGCACCCAGGGGGCCGCCGGAGACCCAGTGGACAAGGCGGTCGGCAGCGGTCCGGCGGAGAATCCTGGGGGTGGTGCCCTCGAGACGACTGAAGTGCTCCTCGGCCCAATAGGATTCCAGGATTGCATAAAACTGCGGTCCTGCGTATAGTCATGCCATCGACGAGGAGGGTTCCGATGGTGGTACGCGCAGCGGTGGCAGGGGCGAGCGGATACGCCGGTGGTGAGCTGCTCCGACTCCTCCTCGTCCACCCCGAGGTCGAGATCGGCGCCCTCACCGGACACTCCAACGCCGGACAGGCCCTCGGCCCGCTCCAGCCGCACCTGCGGCCGCTGGCCGACCGGGTGCTGGAGCCGACCGCCGCCGAGGTCCTCGCCGGGCACGACGTCGTCTTCCTGGCGCTGCCGCACGGGCAGTCCGCCGCCGTCGCCGAGCAGCTCGGGGACGAGGTGCTCGTGGTCGACATGGGGGCCGACTTCCGGCTCAAGGACGCGGGGGACTGGGAGAAGTTCTACGGCTCCCCGCACGCCGGGACCTGGCCCTACGGGCTGCCCGAGCTGCCGGGCGGGCGGGCCGCGCTCGCCGGGGTGAAGCGGATCGCCGTGCCCGGGTGCTACCCGACCGCCGTCTCCCTCGCGCTCTTCCCGGCGTACGCGGCCTCCCTCGCCGAGCCGGAGGCCGTGATCGTCGCCGCGTCCGGCACCTCCGGGGCGGGCAAGGCGGCCAAGCCGCATCTCCTCGGCTCCGAGGTGATGGGGAACATGACCCCGTACGGCGTCGGCGGCGGGCACCGCCACACGCCCGAGATGATCCAGAACCTCAGCGCCGCCGCCGGGCAGCCCGTCACCGTCTCCTTCACGCCCACCCTCGCCCCCATGCCGCGCGGCATCCTCGCCACGTGCAGCGCGAAGGCGAAGCCGGGCGTGAGCGCCGAGGGGCTGCGGGCGGTGTACGAGAAGGCGTTCGCGGACGAGCCGTTCGTCGACCTCCTGCCCGAGGGACAGTGGCCCGCCACCGCCTCGGTGTACGGCTCCAACGCCGTACAGGTCCAGGTCGCGTACGACCCCGCCGCCGGGCGGATCATCGTCGTCACCGCCATCGACAACCTCACCAAGGGCACCGCGGGCGGCGCCCTCCAGAGCATGAACATCGCCCTCGGGCTCCCCGAGGACACAGGTCTTTCGACGATCGGAGTCGCACCGTGAGCGACCAGCGCGCAGCCGCCGGGCTGCGGAGGGACACGCACGCCGCGCCGTCGCGCCGCGCGGCCGCAGAAGCGAACGAGGAGATGCAGTGAGCGTCACGGCAGCACAGGGATTCTCGGCGGCGGGCATCGCCGCCGGAATCAAGGAGAGCGGAAGCCCGGACCTGGCCCTCGTGGTCAACCACGGGCCCCGCCGCGCCGCCGCGGGCGTCTTCACCTCCAACCGCGTCAAGGCCGCCCCCGTGCTCTGGTCGGAGCAGGTCCTCAAGGGCGGCGAGGTCACCGCCGTCGTCCTCAACTCCGGCGGCGCCAACGCCTGTACGGGCCCCAAGGGGTTCCAGGACACCCACGCCACCGCCGAGAAGGTCGCCGAGGTCCTGGAGGGCCACAGCGCGGGCGAGGTCGCCGTCGCCTCCACCGGGCTCATCGGCATCCCGCTCCCCATGGACAAGCTGCTCCCCGGCATCGAGCAGGCCGCCGCCGCCCTCAGCGAACACGGCGGCGAGAAGGCCGCCATCGCCATCAAGACCACCGACACCGTCCACAAGACGGCCGTCGCGGGCGGCGAGGGCTGGACCGTCGGCGGCATGGCCAAGGGCGCGGGCATGCTCGCCCCGGGCCTCGCCACCATGCTCGTCGTCCTCACCACCGACGCCGATGTGCCCGCCCCCCAGCTGGACGCCGCCCTCCGCGACGCCACCCGGACCACCTTCGACCGGGTCGACTCCGACGGCTGCATGTCCACCAACGACACCGTGCTGCTCCTCGCCTCCGGCGCCTGCGGCATCACCCCGGAGCAGGACGCGTTCGCCGAAGCCGTACGGGCCGTCTGCGACGACCTGGCCCGGCAGCTCATCGGGGACGCCGAGGGCTCCTCCAAGGACATCCGGATCGAGGTGACCAACGCGGCCACCGAGGACGACGCCGTCGAGGTCGGCCGGTCCATCGCCCGTAACAACCTCCTCAAGTGCGCGATCCACGGCGAGGACCCCAACTGGGGCCGCGTCCTCTCCGCGATCGGCACGACGCGGGCCGCCTTCGAACCGGACCAGCTCAACGTCGCCATCAACGACGTCTGGGTCTGCAAGAACGGCCGCGTCGGCGAGGACCGCGACCTCGTCGACATGCGCTACCGGGAGGTCAGGATCACCGCCGACCTCGCCGCGGGCACCGAGTCGGCCGTCATCTGGGCCAACGACCTCACCGCGGAGTACGTCCACGAGAACAGCGCGTACAGCTCATGAGCGCCGCGCGGAAACACACCGCCCTCCCGAAGGCGCAGACCCTCATCGAGGCGCTGCCCTGGCTGACCCGGCACCACGGCAAGACGGTCGTCATCAAGTTCGGCGGCAACGCCATGGTCGACGAGGAGCTGAAGGCCGCCTTCGCCCAGGACGTCGTCTTCCTGCGGCACGCCGGACTCAAGCCCGTCGTCGTGCACGGCGGCGGCCCGCAGATCAACGCCCAGCTCGACAAACAGGGCCTGGTCAGCGAGTTCAAGGCCGGGCTGCGCGTCACCACGCCCGAGGCGATGGACGTCGTACGGATGGTCCTCGCCGGGCAGGTCCAGCGCGAACTGGTCGGCCTCCTCAACCAGCACGGTCCCCTCGCCGTCGGCATGACCGGCGAGGACGCCCACACCATCACCGCCACCCAGCACCGGCCCACCATCGACGGCGAGTCCGTCGACATCGGCCGGGTCGGCGAGATCACCGCGATCGACACCGGGGCCATCCAGGCGCTGCTGGACGACGGCCGCATCCCGGTCGTCTCCTCCATCGCCCGCTCCGCCGACGACCACCACGTCTACAACGTCAACGCCGACACCGCGGCCGCCGCGCTCGCCGCCGCCCTGGACGCCGAGACGCTGATGGTCCTCACCGATGTCGAGGGGCTCTACGAGGACTGGCCCAACAGCGACGACGTGATCAGCCGCCTCACCGCGAGCCAGCTGGAGAAGCTGCTGCCCGAACTGTCCAGCGGCATGGTGCCCAAGATGCAGGGCTGCCTCCACGCCGTGCGCAACGGTGTCGAGACCGCCCGCGTCATCGACGGCCGGGTCCAGCACTCGATCCTGCTGGAGATCTTCACCGACGAGGGCATCGGCACGATGGTCGTGCCGGACGCCCCCATCGACGTACACACAGGGCCTCACCAGGGGGAATCATGACCGGGACCGCAGGACTCACCTCGCGCTGGCAGGGCGCGCTGATGGACAACTACGGCACCCCCCGCCTGCCCCTCGTCCGCGGCGAGGGCGCCCACGTCTGGGCCGAGGACGGCACCCGCTACCTCGACTTCGTCGGCGGCATCGCGGTCAACGCCCTCGGCCACGCCCACCCCGCCGTCGTGGCGGCCGTCTCCACCCAGATCGCCTCCCTCGGCCACGTATCGAACCTGTTCATCGCGGAGCCGCCCGTCGCGCTCGCGGAGCGGCTGCTCCAGCTGTTCGGCCGCCCGGGCCGGGTCTTCTTCGCCAACTCCGGCGCCGAGGCCAACGAAGCCGCCTTCAAGATCGGCCGGCTCACCGGGCGCACCCATATGGTCGCCACCGACGGCGGGTTCCACGGCCGGACGATGGGCGCGCTCGCGCTGACCGGCCAGCCCGGCAAGCAGGAGCCCTTCCGCCCGCTCCCCGGTGATGTCACCCATGTCCCCTACGGGGACGTGGACGCCCTGCGCGCGGCCGTCACCACCGGCACCGCCCTGGTCGTCATCGAGCCGATCCAGGGCGAGAACGGTGTCGTCGTGCCGCCCAAGGGCTATCTGGAGGCCGCCCGGGAGATCACCCGGGCCACGGGGACGCTCCTCGTCCTCGACGAGGTGCAGACCGGGATCGGCCGCTGCGGCCAGTGGTTCGAGCACCAGGCCCACCAGGGCGTCGAGCCGGACATCGTCACCCTCGCCAAGGGGCTCGGCGGCGGGCTGCCGATCGGCGCGGCCGTCGCGTTCGGCCCGGCGGCCGACCTGCTGAAGCCCGGTCACCACGGCACCACGTTCGGCGGCAACCCGGTCGCCTGCGCCGCCGGACTCGCCGTCATCGACACGCTCGCGGCCGACGGCGCGCTCGACGAGGTCAAGCGGCTCGGCGAGAAGATCCGCGACGGAGTCGAGGCGCTGGGACACCCCCTGGTCTCCCACGTCCGCGGCAGTGGCCTGCTGCTGGGTATCGTGCTCACCGGACCCCTCGCACCGCAGGTGCAGCAGGCGGCCCAGGGAGCCGGCCTCCTGGTGAACGCGCCCGCCCCCGATGTCGTACGGCTCATGCCGCCGCTGATCATCGGTGACGCGGAGGTGGACGCGTTCCTGGAGATCCTGCCGGGCGCTCTCGACGCGGCACACGGGGACGGACGATCCGGAGCATGACCCTCCGGAGAATGAGGCGACGACGATGACCGAGGCGCAGGAGACCGAGCACGGCGGACCGTCCGTGCCGCAGACCCGCACCGCCCGCCACCGCCGGATCGTGGACATCCTGAACCGGCAGCCGGTCCGCTCGCAGAGCCAGCTGGCCAAGCTCCTCGCGGACGACGGGCTGAGCGTCACCCAGGCGACGCTCTCCCGCGACCTCGACGAGCTGGGCGCGGTGAAGATCCGCAACACCGGCGGCGAGCTGATCTACGCGGTGCCCAGCGAGGGCGGCTTCCGCACCCCGCAGGCCCCGCTGGGCGGCTCGGCCAAGGAGGAGCGGATGCGCAGGCTCTCGGCCGAACTGCTGATCTCGGCCGAGGCGTCGGCCAACCTGGTGGTGCTGCGTACACCGCCGGGTGCCGCCCAGTTCCTCGCCTCGGCCATCGACCAGGCCGAACTGCACGACATCCTCGGCACCATCGCGGGCGACGACACGCTGATGCTCATCAGCCGCGACGCGAACGGCGGCCAGGCGCTCGCCGACCATCTGCTGAGGCTCGCTCAGAACGACCGCTGAGCCGCCGTGTTCAGGAGCGCGTGTTCGCGTGTTCCCGGCAGTGCGCGTGTTCAGTACCGCGTGATCGCGGTCGGGCCCGACGAGGTCCCGACCGCGATGTGCGGCCGCCGCTCGGGCCGCACCCAGGCCAGGATCTCCGCCATGGCGTCCGCCGGGACCGAGACGCACCCGGCCGTCGCCCCGCGCCCGTTCACATGCAGGAAGATCCCGGCGCCCCGGCCCCGTACCGGACGGTCGTAGTTGAAGCCGATCACCAGCGCGCGAGCGTACTGGGTCCCGTACGCGACCAGATGCTCGGCCTCGTCCGCCCGGCAGTGGTCCGGTCGCGGTTCCACCCAGCGGTTGTACGCGCGCGAGGCGTTGTCCTGGCACCACCAGGAGTCCTCGGTCACCTTGCGGTAGGGGTACCGGGTCCCTGCCGGGGCGTCCTCGATGCCGAAGGCGTACGGGAGGTCGTACAGGCCCGTCGGCGTGGTGCTGGTGCCCTGCTCGCGGGTGGCGCCCTCGGCCAGCCCGTTCGCCCCGAACCGCGCGGGCGCCGACCCCGCCTCCGCCCACCGGCCCCCGCGCCGCTCCCACCAGGTCACCGTGCCCGTGGTGGAGGCGGGGTCCGGGGCCTCGGCGGTGATGAGCTGGGAGCCGCCGCCGGTGTCCGCCAGGCGGTACGGGAGGGGCGGCGGGGTGTCGGCGGGGGCGGCCCCGAGGGAGCCGGTGGCCAGGGTGAGGAGTACGGCGAGGGTCAGCAGAGGTCGGCGCATGCTCCGGACCGTACGGCCGCCGGGGGCGGGGGCCCACCGGACCTGCTCCATACAGCCCACCGGACCGGACCTGTTCCGTACGGCCCACCGGACCTGCCCCGTACGGCCCCGTGCGCGGCCCGGTGGCCCGTCCGGGGCAGCCTGCCGCCGCCGTCCGCGCCTCCCTGCCCCACTCTGAGCCCCCGCTTTGACAAAACATACGGTGGAGCGCATAGTTATGCCTACCAGTGCTTGCACCGTAAGGAGAAACCCGTGGCCGAGCGCGTCGTACTCGCCTACTCGGGCGGTCTTGACACCTCCGTCGCCATCGGCTGGATCGCCGAGGAGACAGGCGCCGAGGTCATCGCCGTCGCCGTGGACGTCGGCCAGGGCGGCGAGGACCTGGACGTCATCCGCAAGCGCGCGCTCGCCTGCGGTGCCGTCGAGGCCGAGGTCGCGGATGCCCGGGACGAGTTCGCCGAGGAGTACTGCCTCCCGGCGGTCAAGGCCAACGCCCTCTACATGGACCGCTATCCGCTGGTGTCGGCCCTCTCCCGCCCGGCGATCGTCAAGCACCTCGTCGCCGCCGCCGAGAAGCACGGCGCCGGGACCGTCGCCCACGGCTGCACCGGCAAGGGCAACGACCAGGTCCGCTTCGAGGCCGGTATCTCCGCGCTCGGCCCCGACCTGAAGTGCATCGCCCCGGTCCGCGACTACGCGATGACCCGGGACAGGGCCATCGCCTTCTGCGAGGAGAAGAACCTCCCGATCGCCACCACCAAGAAGTCCCCGTACTCCATCGACCAGAACGTCTTCGGGCGCGCCGTCGAGACGGGCTTCCTGGAGGACATCTGGAACGCGCCGATCGAGGACATCTACGAGTACACCGCGAACCCCGCCACCCCGCGCGAGGCCGACGAGGTCGTCATCTCCTTCAGGGCGGGCGTGCCCGTCGCGATCGACGGCCGCCCCGTCACCGTCCTCCAGGCGATCCAGCAGCTCAACGAGCGGGCCGGAGCGCAGGGCATCGGCCGGATCGACATCGTCGAGGACCGGCTCGTCGGCATCAAGTCCCGCGAGGTGTACGAGGCACCCGGCGCGATCGCGCTGATCACCGCCCACCAGGAGCTGGAGAACGTCACCGTCGAGCGCGAACTGGCCCGCTACAAGCGGCAGGTCGAGCAGCGCTGGGGCGAGATCGTCTATGACGGTCTCTGGTTCTCCCCGCTCAAGCGGGCCCTGGACGGCTTCATCGAGGAGGCCAACCAGCACGTCACCGGCGACATCCGGATGACCCTGCACGCGGGCCGCGCCGTCGTCACCGGCCGGAGGTCCGAGGAGTCGCTGTACGACTTCAACCTCGCCACCTACGACTCGGGCGACACCTTCGACCAGTCCAAGGCGCAGGGCTTCATCGAGATCTTCGGCCTCTCCTCGAAGATCGCGGCCAGGCGCGATCTCCAGGCATAGCCCGGACACCCTCGGCCCGCCCCCTTCGTTGAACAGCCGCCTCCCCTCGCACACCCGGCGGGGAGGCGGCCGCACATCCGCACCTTCGCCCTTTGAGGAGCACGCAGTGAGCAGCAACAACGGTGACGTCCGGCTCTGGGGCGCGCGTTTCGCCGACGGACCGGCCGAGGCGCTGGCCAGGCTGTCGGCCTCCGTCCACTTCGACTGGCGGCTCGCGCCGTACGACATCGCCGGCTCCCGCGCCCACGCGCGCGTCCTGAACAAGGCGGGCCTGCTCACCGAGGACGAGCTGACCCGGATGCTCGCCGGGCTCGACCAGCTCGAAGCCGATGTCGCCGACGGCTCCTTCACCGGGACCATCGCCGACGAGGACGTCCACACCGCTCTGGAGCGCGGGCTCCTGGAGCGGCTCGGCCCCGACCTCGGCGGCAAGCTGCGGGCCGGGCGCTCGCGCAACGACCAGATCGCCACCCTCTTCCGGATGTACCTGCGCGACCACGCCCGGATCATCGGCGGCCTCATCGCCGACCTCCAGGGCGCCCTGGTCGGCCTCGCCGAGGCCCACCCGGACGTGGCGATGCCCGGCCGCACCCACCTCCAGCACGCCCAGCCGGTCCTCTTCGCCCACCATGTGCTCGCCCACGTCCAGTCCCTGTCCCGGGACGCCGAGCGGCTGCGCCAGTGGGACGAGCGCACGGCCGTCTCCCCGTACGGCTCCGGCGCCCTCGCCGGGTCCTCGCTCGGGCTGGACCCGGAGGCGGTCGCCGCCGACCTCGGCTTCGAGCACGGTTCGGTCGGCAACTCCATCGACGGCACCGCCTCGCGGGACTTCGTCGCGGAGTTCGCGTTCATCACCGCGATGATCGGCGTCAACCTCTCCCGGATCGCTGAGGAGGTCATCATCTGGAACACGAAGGAGTTCTCCTTCGTCACCCTCCACGACGCCTTCTCGACCGGCTCCTCGATCATGCCGCAGAAGAAGAACCCGGACATCGCGGAGCTGGCCCGGGGCAAGTCCGGCCGCCTCATCGGCAACCTCACCGGCCTGCTCGCCACGTTGAAGGCGCTCCCGCTCGCGTACAACCGCGACCTCCAGGAGGACAAGGAGCCCGTCTTCGACTCCTGCGACCAGCTCGAAGTCCTGCTCCCCGCCTTCACCGGCATGATGGCCACCCTCACCGTCAACCGTGAGCGCATGGAGGAGCTGGCCCCGGCCGGGTTCTCGCTCGCCACCGACATCGCGGAGTGGCTGGTCCGGCAGGGCGTGCCCTTCCGGGTCGCGCACGAGGTCGCGGGCGCCTGCGTCAAGGAGTGCGAGCAGCACGGCATCGAGCTGGACGAGCTCACCGACGAGCAGTTCGCGAAGATCTCCGGGCACCTCACCCCGGAGGTCCGCACGGTGCTCAACGTGCGCGGCGCCCTCGCCTCCCGCGACGGCCGGGGCGGCACGGCCCCCTCCGCCGTCGCCGTCCAGCTCGCCGAGGTGAAGAAGGACCTGGAGGCCCAGCAGGCGTGGGCCGACGCCCGCCGGTAGGCCGGAGCGCGCCCGGCACCGTACGTACGGGGGTGGTGCCCCCGTACGTACGGTGCCGCCACAGGCGCACGAAGGATGTCGCGGGCTACGTTGACCGGGGTAGGAGTATCCGCAACCGACCCCGAGGAGCCCGCGATGCCCTTCACCGCCCTGGCCACCGCGACGACCCCGACCGCCCACATCGGACTGGGTCTCGCAGCCGTCGGGAGGCCCGGATACATCAACCTCCACCGCGACCGGGACTTTCCCGACGGCCGGGACGCCGATGCCCTGCGCGCCCGTACGCACGAACTGCTGGACGCGGCGTACGCGCAGGGCGTCCGGTACGTCGACACCGCCCGCTCCTACGGCCGCGCCGAGGAGTTCCTCGGCGAGTGGCTGGACGCCCGGCCCTCCTTCACCGACCTCGTCGTCGGCTCCAAGTGGGGGTACACCTACACCGCCGACTGGCGCACCGACGCCGGGACCCACGAGGTCAAGGACCACAGCCTCGCCACCTTCGAGCGCCAGCGCGCCGAGACCCGCGAACTCCTCGGCGACCGGCTCGACCTCTACCAGATCCACTCCCTCACCCCTGACAGCCCGGCCCTCGCCGACAAGGAGCTCCACGAGCGGCTCGCCGCCCTGGCCGCCGACGGGGTCGCCATCGGCTTCTCCACCAGCGGACCCGCCCAGGCCGACGCCATCCGGGCCGCCCTCGCGCTCACGGTCGACGGCGACCCCCTCTTCCGTACCGTCCAGGCCACCTACAACGCCCTGGAGACCTCCGCCGCGCCCGCCCTCGCCGAGGCCCATGACGCCGGGCTCACCGTGATCGTCAAGGAGGGCATGGCCAACGGGCGCCTGGCCGGGGACGAGGCGCCCGCCGTGTTCCAGGAGATCGCCGCCGACGCGGGGGTGGGCGGCGACGCGGTGGCCCTGGCGCTCGTCCTGCACCAGCCGTGGGCCGGGGTCGTCCTCTCCGGCGCCGCCACCGCCACCCAGCTCGCCGGAAATCTGCACGCCCCCGTCGTCGACCTGGACGAGGAGCAGCGGGCCCGGCTGGACGCCCTGGTGGAGGAGCCGGAGTCGTACTGGCGCCACCGGGCCGCCCTGCCCTGGCACTGAGCGCGGACCGCCGGGACTCAGGAGCCGGTCAGGACGACCAGCTCCTGAGTCGCCCGCGTCATCGCCACATACCGGTCGACCGCGCCCGCCACACCAGCCCCGAACGCCTCCGGCTCCACCAGCACCACCAGGTCGAACTCCAGCCCCTTCGCCAGCTCCGGCGTCAGCGACCGCACCCGGGGCCTCGCCCGGAACGCCGGATCGCCGATGACGCATGCGATCCCGTCCGGGTGCGCGGCGAGCCAGGTGTCCAGGACCGCGTCGAGATCCGCCACGCGGCCGTATACGACCGGCAGCCCGCCGGAACGGACCGAGGCGGGCACATTGGCGTCCGGCAGCACGGCCCGGATCACCGGCTCGGCCTCCGCCATCACCTCCTCCGGTGTCCGGTAGTTGACGGTCAGGGAGGCGAGGGTCACCCGGTCGAGCCCGACCCGCTCCAGCCGCTCCCGCCACGGTTCGGTGAACCCGTGCCGGGCCTGGGCACGGTCCCCGACGACCGTGAAGCTCCGCGACGGGCACCGCACCAGCAGCATCTGCCACTCGGCGTCGGTCAGCTCCTGCGCCTCGTCCACCACGATGTGCGCGAACGGGCCCGCGAGCCGGTCCGGTTCCGTGCCGGTGAAGGCGCCCGGGTCGACCAGGGCGTCCCTCATGTCCCGGCCGTGCAGCATGACCAACGCGCCCTCGCTGTCGACATCGGCGTCGGCCAGCGTCTCGTCCGCGAGCAGCGCGTCGATGACCTGGTCCATGCCCGCGCGCTCGGCCGCCTCGGCCGCCCTCCGACGACGCCCGCGCCGGGCCGCCTCCGGGTCACCGAGCCGCTGCCGCGCCGCGTCCAGGACCGGCAGATCGGCCACGGTCCACGCCTGCGCGTCCGCGCGCTGCAACAGCCGGACCTCGTCCCGGCTCAGCCAGGGGGCGCACATACGGAGGTACGCGGGCACCGACCACAGGTCACCGACGAGATCGGCCGCCTCCAGCAGCGGCCACGCCCGGTCGAAGGCGGCGAGCAGCTCCCGGTCCTGCCCCAGCGCCTTCCGGACCAGGCCGGGAGCCGCCTCGTCACTCTCGTACTTCTCCATGAGGAGCGTGAGCAGCTCCTCCCACACCTGGTCGCGCACCTCGTTGTGCACGGCCCCGGGCCCGGCCGCCCCGAACGCCACCGCCCAGTCGGCGGCGGTCACCCGGAGGTCGCACCAGGGTGTCGTGACGGTCAGGGGCTCGGTGGGCGGCTCCTCGTAGAACCGGACGGCCGTCTCGACCGCCCTCACCAGCCCGGCAGAGGACTTCAGCCGGGCCACCTCGGGATCGGTCTCGGCCACCGCCGTGGCGCCCTCCGCCACCAGATCGAGCAGGGTGCAGGTCCGGACCCCCTCCTCCCCGAGGCTCGGGAGCACATCGGAGACGTACCCCAGATAGGGCCGGGACGGGCCGACGAACAGGACCCCGCCCCGGTGGTGGCTCAGCCGGGGGTCGGAGTACAGGAGGTACGCGGACCGGTGCAGGGCCACCACCGTCTTTCCCGTACCGGGCCCGCCGTCCACGACGAGCGCGCCCCGCGAGCCCGCGCGGATGATGGCGTCCTGGTCGGCCTGGATGGTGCCGAGCACGTCCCGCATCCGCTCCGAACGGTGGGAACCGAGACTGGCGATGAACGCCGACTGGTCGTCGAGCGCCCCGTGTCCGGCGAGGGCGTCCGGGGCGAACACCTCGTCCCAGTAGTCGCTGATCAGGCCGCCGGTCCAGCGGTATCTGCGGCGGCTCACCAGGCCCATCGGCCGGGCGTGGGTGGCGCCGAAGAACGGCTCGGCGGCGGGGGAGCGCCAGTCGACCAGCAGCCGCCGGCCCTCGCCGTCGGTGAGGCCGAGCCGGCCGACGTACACGGGCGCGGAGCCGTCCTCACCCACCATGCGCCCGAGGCACAGGTCGAGGCCGAAGCGGTGCAGGGTGCGCAGACGGGCGGTCAGCCGGTGGATCTCGGCGTCCCGGTCCATCGCCTGCCGCCCCGTGCCGCCGGGCGCTCTGCGCTCCGCGTCCAGGCGGCCGGTCAGCTCGGCGACCGACTCCTCCAGGGACCGCGCGAGGGCCGCGAAGTGCTCCTCGTCGGCGGCGATCAGCGCCGGGTCGGCCTTGGTGGAGAGGCGGTCGGGGAGATGGAAGGCGGTGGGGGTCACGGTGTGCGTTCCGTTCTGCTGGGTGGGGAGGTCTGCTGGTGTACGGGCCGTTCAGCTGGTCGGTGGTCTGCTGGTGTACGGGCCGCTCAGCCGGTCGGCGGTCCGCCGGGTGTACGGGACCGCTCAGCCGGTCGGTGCCGGTGCGCCGAACCACCGCTTCAGCGCGGCCGTCAGCCCCTCTTGGTCGTCGCCCGCCCCCGCCCAGGCCACATGGCCGTCCGGCCGCAGCAGGACGGCGGGTACGCCGAACTCCTCGGCCGGTTCCACCGCGTCGACCACGTGGTCCACCCGGTCCGCCCAGCCGTTCGCCGGGAGCCGCCCGCCTCCCTCCCGGCCCCGATCGCCTCCGCCGCCTCCGCTGCTTCCGTCGAGCAGCAGGCCGCGGCCCTCGTGCATCAGCTCGTAGAGGCGGCGGCCCCGCGTCAGCCGGACGTCCCGCAGGCGGCGGCCGAGCAGGGCGTGGCCCTCGCCGAGGTCGTAGCGGATGTCGACGGCGGTGATCAGACCGGTCATGTACGCGTTGACCTCATCGAAGTCCATGAGCCGCGCGAGCAGTTCGCGCAGGGCGGTGGCCCCCGGTCCGGTCCCCAGCAGGGTGATCTGGGCCCGGGTGTTCTCCAGCACCCGGGCGCCCACCGGGTGGCGTTCGGCGTGATAGGTGTCCAACAGCCCTTCCGGCGCCCACCCGTTGACCTCGGCGGCCAGTTTCCAGCCGAGGTTGAACGCGTCCTGCACCCCGAGGTTGAGCCCCTGCCCACCGGTCGGCGGGTGGATGTGCGCCGCGTCGCCCGCCAGCAGCACCCGGCCCACCCGGTACCGCTCGGCCTGCCGGGAGGCGTCCCCGAACCGGGAGAGCCAGCGGGGGGAGTGGACGCCGAAGTCGGTGCCCGCGACCGCCCGCAGCCGCTCCCTGAACTCCGCCAGGGTCGGCGCGCCCGCCCGCTCCTCGGAGACCCCGTCGGCGGGCACGATGACGCGGTGCGTCCCGTCCCCGTTGGGGATGGTGCCGAACCGCAGCTCCTTCTTGCGCACCTCCGCCACCACGGCGGCGACCACCTCGGGGTCCTCGGCCAGCTCCATGTCCCCGAGCAGCGTCTCGACCGTGGCGGGCTCACCGGGGAAGGTGATGCCCACCTCCTTGCGCACCACACTCCGGCCACCGTCGCACCCGACGAGAAAGCGCGAGCGCAGCCGCGTTCCGTCGGCCAGTCCGACGGTCACCGCCTCCGCGTCCTGGCCCACCGCGACCACCTCGCGGCCGGGCCGGATCTCCGCGCCCAGCTCGACGGCCCGCTCCCGGAGCAGCCGCTCGGTGACCGGCTGGAGGGTGGAGAGACCGTACGGGTGTGCCGTGTCCAGCAGCCTCGGCCACGGCTTCTGGATGCCCCCGAAGAACCCGCCCACCTGGAACTTCTCGCTCACCGCGAGGAACCGGTCCAGCAGCCCGCGCTGGTCCATCACCTCGACGCTGCGCACGTGCAGACCGCGCCCCCGGCTCTCCCGGGTCGGCTCGGCCAGCTTCTCCAGCACCACGGTCCGCACCCCGGACAGCCGCAGTTCGCAGGCGAGCATCAGGCCCGTCGGTCCACCGCCGACGACGATTACGTCGATCATCACCATTCCGCCCCTGTCGACGTCGAATTCCCGAAGCAGGCGCTCCTGATCCCGGCTTCGGCCGTCGATTCTGCGGCATTTGGGGGGCCTTGCGGCAAGACCCCCCATCCGCTATAAGTTAAGAGTGGCAAGGAGTGGGTTTGGCCTCCTGCCGATCCCCGCCGCCCGAGGGCTCCAGACCCCGCGTGACTCGCGGCCGATGCCGTGCACCTCACCTGTCGACCAGGCCCCCGGGCTCTCTGCATATATATCGATGAGACAATCATGTCTCACCTGGGTTATGGTCGTCTCATGACTCTCGACCGTGAGCAGGTGCTGCGCAGCGCCGCCGCCCTGCTGACCCATAAATCGACCGCCACCATGGACGAGGTCGCCAAAGCAGCCGGTATCGGCCGCGCCACCCTGCACCGCCACTTCGCCGGGCGTGACGCGCTCGTGAAGGCGCTGGAGAACCTGGGCCTCCAGGAGTTCGAGGCGGCCCTGGACGCCGCCCGGCTCGACGAGGACACCTCCGAGGAGGGGCTGCGCCGCCTCATCGCGGCCGTCGAGCCCAGTGCCGGGCTGCTGTCGTTCCTCGTCAACGAGAACCAGCTCTTCGAGGGCGACCAGGTCAACGAGGGCTGGAACCGGGCCGATGCCCGGGTCTCCGCCTTCTTCCGCCGCGGCCAGGAGCGCGGTGAGTTCCGTATCGACCTCACCCCCGCCTGGCTGACCGAGGCCCTCTACGGGCTCGTCGGCACCGGCGCCTGGTCCGTCAAGGCGGGCCGGGTCGCCGCACAGGATTTCCAGTACATGATCGTCGAGCTGCTGCTCGGCGGAGCCCGCCGGAGCGTGGAGCAGTGACCAGCATCGACCAGCACCCGAAGACCATGGACGAGGTACGCCGCCCGGGGCGGTGGATCGCGCTCTCCGTGCTCGTCCTCGGCGTGCTGCTGGTGGCCGTCGACGCCACCGTCCTCGGCCTCGCGACCCCGTTCCTCAGCGAGGACCTCGCGCCCACCGGCAACCAGCTGCTCTGGATCGGTGACGTCTACTCCTTCGTCATCGCCGGTCTGCTCGTGTCGATGGGCTCCCTCGGCGACCGCATCGGCCGCAAGAAGCTGCTGCTGATCGGTGCCGTGGCGTTCGGCGCGGTCTCCGTGCTCAACGCGTACGCGACCACGCCCGAGATGATGATCGTGGCCCGGGCGCTGCTCGGTGTCGCGGGCGCCACCCTGATGCCGTCCACCCTCGCCCTGATCCGCAACCTCTTCCACGACCCGCGCGAGCGCAGCCTCGCCATCGGGATGTGGGGTGCGGCGGCCTCGGCGGGCGCGGCCGTCGGTCCGGTCGTCGGCGGGTTCCTGCTCGAACACTTCTGGTGGGGATCGGTCTTCCTGATCAACCTGCCCGTGATGGCCGTGCTCGTGGTCGTCGGCATCAAGCTGATCCCCGAGTCCAAGAACCCGGCCCCGGGCCCGTGGGACATGCTCAGCGTCGGGCTCTCGCTGGTCGGCATGATCGCCGTCGTGTACGCCATCAAGGAGACGGCCTCGCACGGGCTGGGCTGGGGGCCGGGCGCGGCCGCCGTCCTCGGTGTCGGCGCGCTCACCTGGTTCGTCCGCAGGCAGCTCCGGCTGCCCGCACCGCTGCTGGACATCCGCCTCTTCCACCACCGGGGCTTCTCCGGGGCGGTCCTGGCGGACCTGCTGACCATCCTCGGTCTGTCGGGTCTGGTCTTCTTCCTCTCCCAGTTCCTGCAACTGGTGCAGGGCCGGGGGCCGCTGGAGGCCGGGCTCGCCGAACTGCCCGCCGCCATCGGCGCGGTGGCCGCCGGTCTGCTGGCCGGGTTCGCCGCCCGCCGGTTCTCGGTGCGCTCGGTCGTGGCGGGCGGGCTCGGCGCGGTCGGTCTGGCGCTGGGCACGGTGACCCTGCTCGACCAGCACACCGGCTACCCGCTGCTCGGCTCCATGCTGCTGGTCGTCGGCGTCGGCGCCGGGTTCTCCTTCACGGTCACCGCCGACGTGATCCTCTCCAGCGTCCCGAAGGAGCAGGCCGGTTCCGCCTCCGCCGTCTCGGAGACGGCGTACGAGCTCGGTGCCGCCCTCGGCATCGCCCTGCTCGGCTCCATCGTGACCGGCGTCTACCGGGGCTTCCCGACCCCGGCGGGCATCCCCTCCGATGTCGCGGGGGCGGCCCACGAGTCGCTCGGCGGAGCCGTCGAAGCGGCCACCGCACTGCCCGCCGCCCAGGCCGGCCCGCTGATCTCGGCGGCCCAGGAGGCGTTCGTCGAGGGGATGCGGTCCGCCGCGGGTGTCGGCTCGGTGGTGCTGCTGGCGGCAGCCGTCGCGGCCTGGTTCCTGCTGCGCGGCCAGAAGCTGGAGGACGGCGTCGAGCACCCGTAGGACGTCGTACGAGGAAGGGCCCGTACCCCGTTTCCCGGGGGTGCGGGCCCTTCCGTGTGACAGGCCCGCCTCACCGGTCAGGGCGCGGCCGCAACTGTCACAGTGCTGTTATATTAGCGCTGTGACAAATTCAGATCCCACAGCGGTGCCCGATCCCTGGCACTCCCTGCACGAGCTCCTGGCGGCCATGGACGCCGAGATCGAACAGCTCTACGTCGAGCGCGGCATCAAGGGGGTGCGGCCTCGGTTCGCCTATCCGCTGATCCGGCTCGCCCACACCGGACCGCTCACCATCCGCGAGCTGGCGCACTCCCTGGGCCGCTCGCACTCCGCGATCAGCCAGACCGTCGCCGCCCTGCGCAAGGAGGACCTGGTCACCTCCGAGCCGGGGCCCGACGCCCGTACCCGGCGGATCGACCTGACCGAGCGGGGCCGGTCGCTGGTTCCGTTCCTGGAGGCGGAGTGGCGCGCCACCCATGAGGCGGTCGCCGAGCTGGACCGCGAGGTCCCGTACGCGATGACCACCGTGGTCGAGGAGGTGCGGCAGGCGTTGGAGCGGCGGTCGATGCGGCAGCGGATACTCCACCACCTCACCGAGCCGCCGCGGTGAAGTGGCGAGTCCGCTTCCTCGACATCCGCCCGCTGCGCGGCAGCCGGTCGTTCCGCGCTCTGTGGATCGGCTCCTCGGTCTCTCAGTTCGGCGGACAGATAGCCACCGTGGCGGTGCTGGCCCAGGTCTGGGACCTGACCCGCAGCCCGGTGGGCACCGGGGCCATCGGGCTTGCCACCGGCCTGCCGATGGTGCTGTTCGGGCTGCTCGGCGGCACGCTGGCCGATACCGTCGACCGGCGGACGGTGGTGCGGGCCGCCGCGGTGGGCCAACTGCTGGCCGCCGCGGGGCTGTGGGCCCAGGCCGTGGCCGGCAACCGCAACGTGGTGCTGCTGCTCGCCCTGGTGGCCATCGGGACGAGTTGCGGCGCTCTCGGGGCGCCCGCCCGGCGCACCCTCCCGGTCCGGCTGCTGCCGGGCGACCAGGTCGCGGCCGGACTGGCGCTGACCAACGTCTCGTTCCAGACGGCGATGCTGGCAGGCCCCGCGGCGGCCGGGCTGATCATCGCCCGCTGGGACTTCTCCGCCGCCTACGCGGCCCAGGCCGTGGCCCTGGTCATCGCGTTGCCCGCGGTGATCCGCCTGCCCGCCATGCGGCCCGAAGGCGTCGAAGCGGCGGGCGGCCGACGTCGGCCGCGGCGTGGCGGATGGCGGATCGTCCTGCGCCGCCCGACGCTGTGGGGCTCGATGGCCACGGACCTGTCCGCGACGCTGCTCGCCATGCCGATCGCGCTCTTCCCGCTGGTCAACGAGGTCCGGTTCGGGGGAGATCCGCGGACCCTCGGGCTGTTCCTCTCGGCCGTCGCGGTCGGCGGGATCACGGCCGGTCTCTTCTCCGGTACGGTGACGCGGCTGAGCCGGGGCGGCCTGGTGCAGCTGTCCGCCGCCGTGGTCTGGGGCCTGGCGCTGGCCGGTTTCGGTCTGGCGGACCCCTTGTGGCTTGCGCTCGGCTGCCTGGCCGTGGCGGGCGCCGCCGACACCGTCTCCGTCGTCACCCGGGGCGCCCTGGTCCAGCTGGAGACCCCGGACGCCTACCGGGGGCGGGTCTCCTCGGTGGAACACGTCATCGGTGTCGCGGGCCCCGAGCTCGGCAACTTCCGCGGTGGCCTGGTGGCGTCAGCCACCTCGGCCTCCTTCTCCCTGGTTCTCGGCGGACTGTCCGCCGTCCTGGCGGTCGCCGCCGTGGCCGTGACCAACGGGCCCCTTCGCGCCTACCGGACCCCGTCCGCCGACGCGAAGCCGACGGCGCACGCCGGGCACCGCCAGGGATCGGCGCCGGTCCGTCCGGATGTTCCTCGACCCCCGTGACCGGCTCCGCGGTTCAGGCGGCCTTGGCCTTCGTCGCGTACATGTCCACGTACTCCTGGCCGGAGAGCCGCATCACCTCGGACATCACCGAGTCGGTCACCGCCCGCAGCACATAGCGGTCGCGGTCCATGCCCTCGTACCGGGAGAACTCCATCGGCTCGCCGAAGCGGACCGTGACCTTGCCCGGCCGGGGCAGGCCCGCGCCGCCCGGCTGGAGCTTGTCGGTGCCGATCATGGCGAACGGGACCACCGGGGCGCCCGTCATCAGCGTCAGCCGGGCGATCCCCGTACGGCCCCGGTAGAGCCGGCCGTCGGGGGAGCGGGTGCCCTCCGGGTAGATCGCGAACGCCTGGCCCTCCTCCAGCACCCGGCGCCCGGTCATCAGCGCCGCGACTCCGCCCCGGCCGCCGTCCCGGTCCACCGGGATCATCCCGGCGCCGGTGAAGAACCAGGCCATCAGCCGGCCCTTGAAGCCCTTGCCGGTCACGTACTCGTCCTTGCCGATGTAGAACACCGGCCGGTCGACACAGACCGGCATGACCATCGAGTCGATGAAGGTGAGGTGGTTGCCCGCGAGGATCACCGGCCCGGTCCCGGGGATGTTCTCCACGCCCTCCACCTGGGGGCGGAACATCAGGCGCAGGATCGGTCCGAGCACTGCCTTGAAGACCGTGAGACGGGACAACGGGTTCCTCCGGTGTCGTGGCCGGGCCGGCCGGGGTCGGATGAGGTGGTGCGGGGCGATGTCCGGTGGTGCCAGGTGTTGGACGGTGCAGGTGAGGACGATACTCGCGGGTATGGGCTGATCGCACATCGGGTTCACGGAGCGGATACGCGGTGTTGACGTGTGTTTCCGCCGTGTTCGCCCGCGAGCCGCCCCCCGGACCTGCCCGCCTGCCTACGATCGGCCCCGCCCGACGGAGCAACAGGACAGTGCCGAAGAGCCAGGACCGTACCGAGCGAGGAGTATTCATGACGGAGCGTGTGACCGGCAGTCCCGGCCGACGGGCCCTTCTGGGCGCCGCCGCCCTCTCCACGGCGGCCCTCGGCCTCGGTGGAACGGCGGCCCAGGCCGCCGAGCGCGGACGCGGCGGGCCCGGCGGCGGCCACGGCTCGCTGCGGGACCTCCCCGTGCCGACGGTGATCGGCCACCGGGGAGCCAGCGGCTACCGCCCCGAGCACACCCTCGGCTCCTATCAGCTCGCGCTGGACCTGGGCGCGCACATCGTCGAGCAGGATCTCGTCCCCACCAAGGACGGCCACCTCGTCTGCCGCCACGAGAACGACATCACCGGCACCACGGATGTCGCCGACCACCCCGAGTTCGCCGGCCGCAGGACCACCAGGACCATCGACGGCGTCTCCTACACCGGCTGGTTCACCGAGGACTTCACCCTCGCCGAGCTCAAGACCCTGCGGGCCAAGGAGCGCATCCCCGGCAACCGCCCCGACAACACCCTCTACGACGGCCGCTGGACCGTCCCCACCTTCGAGGAGGTCCTGCGCTGGGCCGACCAGGAGGGCCGCAGGCGCGGAAAGCCCGTCTGGCTGTACGTGGAGACCAAGCACCCCACCTACTTCCGCAAGCTCGGCCTCGGCCTGGAGGAGCCCCTCGCCCGGCTCCTGCGCCGCTACGGCCGGGACCGCAGGAACTCCCCGCTCATTCTCCAGTCCTTCGAGCCCGGCTCGATCCAGCGCCTCGCCCGCCTGGTCGACACCCCGCGCATCGTCCTGCTCTCCGGCCCCACCAGCCGCCCCTGGGACTTCGTCGAGTCGGGCGACCCGCGCACGGTGGCCGACCTGGTCAAGCCCGCCGGACTGAAGTGGATCGCCTCCTACGCCCAGGGCATCGGCCCCACGCTCGACCTGGTCATCCCCAAGGACGCCTCAGGGCGGCTCACCCGGCCCACCACCCTGGTGAAGGACGCGCACGCCCGCGGCCTGCGCCTCCACCCGTACACCCTGCGCAACGAGAACAGCTTCCTGCCCGCCGACTTCCGGCGCGGCACCGACCCCAACGCCTACGGTGACGTGTTCGGCGCCTACGCCGCGTACTTCGCCACCGGCATCGACGGCATCTTCACCGACCACCCGGACACCGCCCTGCTCGCGGCGGCGGACTTCAAGGGCCGCTGACCTCCCGGCCGTACGGGACGGGCCGGCGGCCCCCGCGCGCACACCCACGTCTCCGCGCGTCAGCCGCCCGGCCCGCCCGTGCCCCGGTCGGGTGGTGCCGTCCGCGCGGGGCAACCGGGCGCGCCGCCACCCCGTTTGCCGGGACATGACGCTTCTCGATCATGAACCCGGCCGGTCCGCTCCCGCCGCCGGACCCGACCCGGCCGCCGCCACCGCCCGCGTCGTCCACGCCTTACACCCCCTGGTGCGCGCGGAGGCGAGAGCCGAGGCACCCGCCGCCGGACTCGACCCCGCCGACCTCGAACAGACCGTGTGGCTGCGGCTGCTGGAACGCCCCGCCGGGGCCGTGCCGCCCCGCGACCCGGCCCGCTGGGTGCGCGACACCGTACGGGCGGAGGCCCGGCGCGGACGCCGTACGGTCCGGCGGGAACGCCCGTACGCCGGAACGGAGCCCGCCGCTCCGCTCACGGGCGGTCCGGAGCGGGCCGCGCTCGGCGCGGCCGAACGCCGGGCGCTGCGCGCCGCGCTGGCCCGGCTGCCCGAACGCTGCACCCGGCTGCTGGAGGCGATGCTGGCGCCTACCGACCCGACGTACCGAGAAATCGCAGGGGAGTTGGGTATGTCACAGGGGAGTTTGGGCCCGATCCGTTCCCGTTGCCTTGGATGTCTGCGCAGAATGCTCGCGGCGGAGGTTGCCGTCCCTGAACTGCGGGGAAGAGGGCGATAGGCAACCGGGCGGACAGGTGAGCGGGAGGCGTGCACACATGGGCATGAGCGTGATCATCTCGGCGGCGACGGCACAGGACGTGGAGCAGATCTTCCGGCTCCAGTACCTCTGCTTCCAGCGCGAGGCCGAGCTGTACGGCAACTACCGGATCGACCCGCTCGTCCAGACCCTCGACGCGGTACGGGACGAAGTCGCCGACGACCTGGTGTTCGTGGCCCGTCTCGGCGACGAAGTCGTGGGCTCGGTACGCGGTTTCACCGATCCGGACGGCACGGGCCAGATCGGCAAGCTCTGTGTGCACCCCCGCCTCCAGGGGCACGGCCTCGGCACCCGGCTGCTGAACGCGGCGGAGGCGGCCCTCGCGGCCGACCGCGCGGCCACCCGCTTCCGGCTGCACACCGGGCACCGCAGCGAGAGCAACCTCCGGCTCTACCGCCGCGCCGGATACGCCCAGGTCGGAGATGTGACGGGCACGGACGGCGTCCGGCTCATCCTGCTGGAGAAGGAAGCGACGGCCCAGCAGGAGTTCGTGGCCAGCGCCTGACGGGCCCTATTGGGCGTCCGGCAGGCGATGAGGAGGCGTCAGGACTTCCGGGCGCGCCGCAGCCAGATCATCCCGGTGACCGGCAGGATCACCGGGATGAACAGGTAGCCCATCCCGAAGTCCGACCAGACGGTGGAGTCCGGGAAGGCCGACGGATCGGCGAGCGTCCAGGCCCCGACGCCCAGCACCCCGAGCAGCTCGGCGGCGCAGCACACCAGCGCCGCCCGGCGGGCCTTCTCGCCGCCGCGCACCAGCGAGTACGTGATGAAGCCGTAGACGACGGCGGCGAAGGCCGAGAGCGTGTAGGCGAGCGGCGCCCGGTCGAAGCCCCGGACCACCTCGACGATCGAGCGCGAGGCCGCCGCGACGGTGAAGACCCCGTAGAACCAGACGAGCACCCGGCCCGGCCCGGTGCCCAGCTCGAAGGCGGGCCCGGTGGCCGTGTCCACCTCGGGGCGGTCGGTGTCACTCACGTCAGTTTCCCCAGATGTCGTAGAGCCGTACTTCGAGGACCGCCAGCACGAGAGCGCCCGCCGCCACCGTCACCGAGCCCCAGCGGGTCCGCTCCGACAGCGACAGGAACCCGGCCGCAGGCACGGTCGCGAACGAGCCGATCAGATAGGCGACGAACACCGTCGTCCCCTGCTCCGGCCGCTCCCCGCGCGCCAGCTGCACGATGCCCACCACCAGCTGGGCCAGGGCCAGGACGGTCACGACGGCCATCCCGATGAAGTGCCAGTCCTTCGTCGGCTGGTCCTTGTAGGCGGCGTGTCCGCACCAGGCGGCGAGGGCGAGCGCGGTCACGGCGACCGCGACCGTCAGGGCGTCAAGCATGTAGCGAGGGTATTACGGCCCCGCCGTCCGCCCGCGTGCGGCCCCGCCCTGCCCGGTCCGGTGCCCGCGATCGTGGCCTTGGCCACAACGACCGCCCGGACCGGCCCCGTGGACGCCCGGCCCCAGGACCGTACGACCTCCTGGGAAACCCCCGTAAACGCAGGTCAGAGCCTTGCGGCTGTACGTCGGCGGGGCGCCCCGGAGCGCCGCCGCCGACCATCCACGGCTGTCCGGTATGCGGACAGCCGGGTTCGCGCCCAGGTGGACGTCTGTTTTACTTGGCCCATGACCACGACGAGCAGCCGCACCCTTGCGACCGAGGCGATCTGTACGCCCGGTGCTCGTTGTATGTGTCGAATGCGCGCCTTCTGAGGGCCCCCGCCTGAGCCTCGCGCCCCGAAGCGAGACCGAGCCCGTGCCGTTCGCCCCCGGTGAACGAGCCGCCCGAGCATGCGCTGTTCCCCGGCCGACCGCCGTATCCAGCCGTGCTGAGACGTGAACCGGCCGACCAGCCCGAACCAGTCTCTTCAGACGATTGCCCCGTGCCCGGCGGAACACCGCGCCGCGCACTCGACAGTGACGGAAACCCCCTGTGATCACCACGACGGGCCTCACGAAGGTCTACCAGTCGCGCGACCGTGAGGTCACCGCACTCGACGGAGTCGACCTCCATGTCCGCGAGGGCGAGATATACGGCGTCATCGGACAGAGCGGCGCCGGGAAGTCCTCCCTGATCCGCTGCGTCAACCTGCTGGAGCGCCCCACCTCCGGCACGGTGACCGTGGCAGGCCAGGACCTCACGGCCCTCGCCGGACGGGGACGGCGGGCGAGCAAGGAGCTGCGCGCGGCCCGGACCCGGATCGGCATGGTCTTCCAGCACTTCAACCTGCTGGACTCGCGCACCGTCCTGGACAACGTGGAGCTCCCGCTGGAGATCCTCGGGGTCTCCGGCCAGGAGCGCACCCGCAAGGCCGAGGAACTCCTCGACCTGGTCGGCCTCGCCGACAAGGGGAAGTCCTACCCCAAGCAGCTCTCCGGCGGCCAGAAGCAGCGCGTGGGCATCGCCCGCGCCCTGGCCGGCGACCCCAAGGTGCTGCTCTCGGACGAGGCGACCTCCGCCCTCGACCCCGAGACCACCCGCTCGATCCTCCAGCTGCTGCGCGACCTCAACCAGCAGCTCGGCCTGACCATCCTCCTGATCACCCACGAGATGGACGTCGTCAAGACGATCTGCGACTCCGCCGCCCTGATGCAGCGCGGCCGGATCGTGGAGTCCGGCACGGTCGGCGGACTGCTCGCCACCCCCGGCTCCGAGCTGGCGGGCGAGCTGTTCCCGGTCGGCGGGACCGCCTCCGGGCCGGACCGTACGGTCGTGGACGTCACCTTCCACGGGGAGGCCGCCACCCAGCCGGTGATCTCCCAGCTCTCGCGTACGTACAACATCGACATATCGATCCTCGGCGCGGCGATGGACACCGTCGGCGGCAAGCAGATCGGCCGGATGCGCATCGAGCTGCCCGGCCGGTTCGAGGAGAACGTCGTGCCCATCGGCTTCCTGCGCGAGCAGGGGCTCCAGGCCGAGGTCGTCGAGGACGAGAAGGGCCCGAGGACCCCGAAGGCCCCCGCCGCCCCCGTCGCCGTACCGGAGCAGACGCCCGCCGCGATCACCAAGGAGGTCGTCAAGTGACCTGGTCCGAAATGCAGCCCCTGCTGACCCAGGGCACCTTCGACACCCTCTACATGGTGCTGTGGTCGGCCCTGGTCACCGTGATCGGCGGACTGCCGCTCGGTGTTCTGCTGGTCCTCACCGACAAGGGCGGACTGCTCCAGAACACCGCGGTGAACAAGGTCACCGGCGTGATCGTGAACATCGGCCGCTCGCTGCCGTTCATCATCCTGCTGATCGCCCTGATCCCCTTCACCACCTGGGTCGTCGGCACCTTCATCGGCCCCACCGCGATGATCGTCCCGCTGGCCGTCGGCGCCATCCCGTTCTTCGCCCGGCTCGTCGAGACGGCGATCCGGGAGGTCGACCACGGGCTCGTCGAAGCCGTGCAGTCGATGGGCGGCTCCATCCCCACCATCGTCCGCAAGGTGCTCCTCCCGCAGGCCCTGCCCTCGCTCGTCTCGGGCGTCACCACCACCCTCATCGTGCTCATCGGCTACTCCGCGATGGCCGGTGCGGTCGGTGGTGAAGGGCTCGGCTCCAAGGCCGTCACCTACGGATTCCAGCGCTTCGACAACCAGTTCATGCTGATCACCGTCGCGCTCCTCATCGTGCTCGTCAGCGTGATCCAGCTGATCGGCGACCTCATCGTGCGCCTGCTGGCCCGCCGAGGCCGCACCGCGTAGGCCCCCGGCCCCCGAACTTCCCGTCCCCACCAAGCCCGAACTCCTTGTCCGGGCGCACCACCACAGTTGAGAAAGAGGCACTTTTCGTGCGTAAGAACATCAAGATCACCGCAGCCGTCGCTTCCGCCGCCGCCCTCGCCCTGGGTCTCAGCGCCTGCGGTACGGACTCCGACCCGGCCGCCAAGAGCGAGGGCGGCGCCAAGGCCGACACCTCCAAGGCCCTGGTCGTCGCCGCGTCCCCGACGCCGCACGCCGACATCCTGAACTTCGTCAAGAAGAACCTGGCGGAGAAGGAGGGCCTCAAGCTGGAGGTCAAGGAGTTCACGGACTACGTCCTGCCGAACACCGCCACCCAGTCCGGCCAGGTCGACGCCAACTTCTTCCAGCACAAGCCCTACCTGGACGACTTCAACGAGAAGAACGACACCACCATCGTCCCGGTCGTCAACGTGCACCTGGAGCCCCTCGGTCTCTACTCCAAGAAGATCAAGGACCTCAAGGACATCAAGGCCGGCCAGACCATCGCCGTCCCCAACGACACCACCAACGGCGGCCGCGCCCTCCAGCTGCTCGCCGAGAACGGCCTGATCACGCTCAAGGACGGCGTCGGCACCAGCGCCAAGCTGAGCGACATCACCGACAAGAAGGGCCTGGAGTTCAAGGAGCTGGAGGCCGCCACCGTGCCGCGCGCCCTGAACGACGTGGACGCCGCCGTCATCAACGGCAACTACGCCCTGGAGGCCAAGCTCTCCCCGGCCAAGGACTCCCTGGCCCTGGAGAAGGCCGAGGGCAACCCGTACGCCAACTTCCTCGCGGTGAGGGACGGCAACGAGAAGGACCCGCGCGTCGAGAAGCTCGCGAAGCTCCTCAACTCCGACGAGGTCAAGAAGTTCATCGAGGACACCTACCAGGGCTCGATCGTCGCTTCCTTCGGCGCCCCGGCCAAGTCCTGACCCCTGTCGGGCACTTGACCGACGGAGCCCCGCCCCTTCTCCGGAAGGCGCGGGGCTCCGTCGTGCGGACCCGCCCATGCGCGACGCACACCCGATGCTGCATGCTGTGCTTTTACCCGGTCTTCGCTTTTACCCGGTCTTCTGCATGGAGCTGCGCATGACTACCACCTTTCCGTCCGTCTCCATCAGCACGGACAGGTTGGTGATGCGCCCCTTCGACATGGCCGACATCCCCGCGTACATCGAGATGATGAACGACGAGACGGTCACCGCCTGGACCGACGGACCGCACCCGTACACCCAGGTCGACGCCGAACGCTGGGTCCGCAGGATCGCCCCCGGGGAACGCACGTCGGGCCACGGCATCGCCCTCGCCGTCACCGAGTTCCTCACCCAGCGGCTCGTCGGCACCGTCCGCCTCCTCAACACCGACTGGCGCACCCTGGCCACCGAGGTCCGCTACATCACCGCCCCCTGGGCGCGCGGCGAGGGGTACGCCACCGAAGCCGTGCTGGCCGTCGCCGAATGGCTCTTCCGCGACCAGGGCTTCGAACGCATCGAGCTGCGCACCCCCGCCGACAACACCGCCGCCCAGCAGGTCGCCCAGAAGCTGGGCTGCATCAGCGAGGGCGTCCTGCGCAACGCCCGGATCGCCCGGACCCGGACGGAGGACGGCGGCTGGACCGACATCCGTACCGACCTGATCGTCTGGGGGCTCCTCCCCGAGGACCTCGAAGGCGTCGCCGAGCAGCTCGCCGACGCAGGCGGCTACGGCACGTACAACGACTGGAACTGAGCACGACGGGCCTTCGGTACGGCCTCCCCGAGGCCACCGGCCGGACCCCGGCCCGGACCAGGTACTGTCACCCCTGCCCGCATGCGCACGGGCGCCCCTCGCTCCCTCCGACACCCCAGGAGACAGACGACGATGGCCGACCGGGTCACGGTGATCGGCTGGGACGGTTCGCCACTGCCCGGAGCGGCGACGGCCGCGCTCTCGGCCGCCACGCTCGTCGCGGGCGCCGCCCACCACCTCGCACTGCCCGAAGTGCCCGAGGGCGCCGAGCGCATCCGCCTCGGCAGCGTCGACCTGGCCGCCCGCCGCATCGCCGGCCACCGGGGCAGCGCCGTGGTCCTCGCCGACGGCGACCCCGGCTTCTTCGGCGTCGTCCGCACCCTGCGCGCCCCCGAGCACGGCCTCGAGGTGGAGGTCGTCCCCGCCGTCTCCGCCGTGGCCACCGCCTTCGCCCGGGCCGGGATGCCCTGGGAGGACGCCCAGATCGTCGTCGCCCACCCGCGCACCCTGCGCCGCGCCGTCAACGTCTGCCGGGCCCACCACAAGGTCGCCGTCCTCACCTCACCGGGCGCGGGCCCCGCCGAACTGGCCCTCCTCCTCGAAGGCGTCCACCGCACCTTCGTCATCTGCGAGGAGCTCGGCACCGACCGCGAACGCGTCACCGTCCTCACCTCGGACAAGGCCGCCGACCACGCCTGGCGCGACCCGAACGTCGTCATCGCCGTCGGCGGCAACTCCGAGACCGCCGCCACCGGCGCCTGGATCGCCGGCCGCCGCCCCGCCCAGCCCCCGGGCACCCGGGGCTGGGCACTGCCCGCCGACGCCTACCGGGAGGCCGGGGCGGAGGGCATGCAGGACTCCGGCGAGGGGGAGTTCCCCAACCTGCGCGCCGCCCAGCTGGCCATCCTCGGCCCCCGCACCGGCGATCTGGTCTGGGACATCGGCTGCGGCAGCGGCGCCCTGGCCGTGGAGGCCGCCCGCTTCGGCGCGGCGGTCCTCGCGGTGGACGCCGACCCGGGAGCGTGCTCCCGTACGGACGCCGCCGCCCGCGCCTTCGGCGTACCGCTCCAGATCGTCTGCGGCCGGGCCCCGCACGTCCTGGAACGGCTGCCCGAACCCGATGTCGTACGGATCGGGGGCGGGGGAGTGCCGGTGGTCACCGCGGTCATGGACCGGCGCCCGGAGCGCATCGTCACGCACGCCTCCACCCGGGACGAGGCCGAGGCGCTCGGCGCGGCCCTCACCGGAAACGGCTACACCGTCGAGTGCTCGCTGCTCCAGTCCGTCGACCTGGACACCGAGGTGTGGACCGAGCGTGAACGGTCCGTCGTGTTCCTTCTCTCCGCGCGGCGTTCGGAGCTCGCCCCCTGACCTTTCGGCCCGGTACGGGAGGTAGGCTGGCCGATTGTTGTACCGCGCCCGGACGTTCGTCGCTTCGTTCGTCAATGTCCGGAAAAGTGGACTGTTTTGTTCCGCTCTGTGGTACGGCATCGACCGGGGGACGCGCGACGTGGCGCAGTCCACAGCGAGCCGTGGCGGAACTGCCTGTCGCGGCGGCGAACGACCGCGAGAATAAGGAGAGGTCCGCGGGCGTTTCGTGCCGCGCGGCGAGCCCGCTCGTTCTTCATGACGAGCACCGGCGTGCCGTGGTTCGGCGTCCCGGGCGAAGGGCCGAAGGAGCACTGACGATGGGCGAGGGGTACGCATGACTGACACCGGCCAGATCCCGGGTGAGGGACTGCCGGAGAACGCAGGCATGGTGGAGCAGCCGGGCATCCCCGCCCCGGACGCGTACACCTTCCTCGACCCCTCCGAGCACGCCCCCGAGGACGACGACCTCCTGCTGATGCCTGCCTCCCAGGGCGCGTGGAGCGACCCGCAGACGGTCCAGACCCAGGCGGCCCCCGCCCCGGCTCCGGCCGCGCAGGCTCCGGTCCCCGCCGCGGCTCCGGTTCCCGCCCCCGTTCCCGCCTCCGCGCCCGCCCCGGAGCAGGCGGCACCGCAGCTCCAGGCCCAGCAGCCGGAGCCGCAGGGACAGGCGCAGTACGCGGCACAGCCGCAGGTTCCCGCGCAGAGCCAGGAGGCCGTCCAGGCGCCCGGCGCCGCGCACGGTACGCACGAGTCCGGAGGCCGTGACACGGGCTCCGTCGACCTCAACGGCGTACGTATCCCGGCTCCGGCCCCCGCCCCGGTGCAGGCGCCCGCTCCGGTGGGCGCGCACGCGGCGGCCCCCGCCCCGGCCCGCCGCCCCCTGCACCGGGGTCCGGCTTCGGCCGAGGCCCCGTCGTACGGCGGCGGTACGCAGGGGGGCGGCGTGGTCCGCTCGCTGGCCGACCGGGGCCCCGCGGGAGCCGTCAGGACCGCGCCCCCCGTCCGCCACGGGGGCCCGCCGAGCACCGCGGGACCCGAGTACTTCGACGCGCCGTCCCCGGAGGCGCCGGTCCTGCCGGGGCCGCAGCTGGGCGAGATCCCGCCGCAGGGCGCGGCCATGTGGGGCGCCCCGCCGCAGCCGCCGCAGCCCGAGCCGGAGGTGACGGCCGCGTCCGCGTCCGAGCCGTCGGTGCAGGCGGAGGAGGTGGCCGAGGGCGAGGTGGCTGTTACGCCCGAGGCGGTGGAGCAGCCCGAGCAGGCCGCCGTTCCGCGGGAGCCCGTGCAGGCGGAGGTGGCGGGGGAGCCCGGGGCCGCCGCCGAGCCGGAACAGGCTGTCGAGGCGCCTGAGCAGCAGCCTGCCGAGGCTGTCGAGACGTCTGAGGTGGCCGCCGAGCCGGAGGCAGTCGTTCCGGAGGTGGCCGCTCCGGTCGCTGTGGCTCCGGTCGAAGCCGCTGAGGCCGAGGCCGCTCCGGTGGAAGCTGAGACCTCTCAGCCCGAGGTCGTTCCGGTGGAGGCTGCGGCCCCTCAGCCCGAGGCCGCTCCGGTTGAGGCGGCCCCGGTTCCCGTGGAGCCGGTCGCTCCCGCGCCCGAACCGGTCGAGCAGACGGCCCCGGCAGAAACGGTCGCTCCCGAGCCGGTCGCCGTCCCGCAGCCGGAGGTTTCCCAGCCGCAGCCGGAGGCTCCGGCGGAAGCGGTGGCTCCGGAGCCGGTCCCGGTTCCGGTCCAGGTCCCGGCTCCGGCTCAGGACGAGGAGCCGGCCGAGCCTCTCGCCGTGGCCCCGGCCGAACAGCCCGCCGAGGAGACCGTGGCGGCGCCGGAGGTTGTGGCCGATGCCCCGGCCGAGCCCGGAGCGCAGTTCGTCCCGGTGGAGCCCCAGGCCCCGGAGCCCGAGGCGCCCGTGCAACAGACCCCCGTGGCCGAGCCGGAGCCCGTTTCCGACCCCGTACAGCCGGTTGAGGCGGCGGAAACGCCCGAGACGGTCGAGACAGCCCCGGCCCCGACGGCGCCCGAGGTGGCTGTGGCAGCCGCAGAGGCTCCTGAGCCCGCCGCCACCGCCGAGCCCGAGCCCCAGCCCCAGCCCGAACCGGCAGCAGCCGAGCCGGTCGTGGCCCCGGTGGCGCCGGAGCCCGTACAGCTCCCCGCCGAACCGGAGCCCGTAGCCGTAACGGAGCCCGCGACCGTAACGGACGCCACGGACCCCGATGACGGCACCGGACCCGAGGTCATCGAGACCCCGGAACTGGACGAGCAGCCCGCGGCCGACGCGGCCCCCGCGGAGCCGTTCACCCCGCCCGCGCCCGGCTACGACGACGCGGAGCGCGAAGCGGTGCTCCGGGTCATGCGCGAGCGCCGGGACATCCGCAACGGCTTCCGCAGCGACCCCATCCCGCACGAGGTCCTGCTCCGGGTGCTGGAGGCCGCGCACACCGCGCCGAGCGTCGGCCACTCGCAGCCCTGGGACTTCGTCGTCATCCGCTCCGCCGAGACGCGCCGTTCCATGCACGAACTGGCCCAGCGCCAGCGCGACGCCTACGCCAGGTCGCTCCCCAAGGGCCGGGCGAAGCAGTTCAAGGAACTGAAGATCGAGGCCATCCTCGACACCCCGGTCAACATCGTCGTCACCGCCGACCCCACCCGGGGCGGCCGGCACACCCTCGGCCGCCACACGCAGCCGCAGATGGCCCCCTACTCCTCGGCGCTCGCCGTGGAGAACCTGTGGCTGGCGGCGCGGGCCGAGGGCCTCGGCGTCGGCTGGGTGAGCTTCTTCGACGAGCGCGAGATGGTCCGGGCGCTCGGCCTGCCCGAGCACCTCGAAGTGGTGGCGTACCTCTGCGTCGGTTACGTCGACGAGTTCCCCGAGGAGCCCGAACTGCTCCAGGCGGGCTGGTCGAAGCGGCGCCCGCTGTCGTGGGTCGTCCACGAGGAGACGTACGGCCGCCGCGCGCTGCCCGGCGAGGAGCCGCACGACCTGCTCCAGGAGACCATCTCCGCCATCCGCCCGCTGGACGCGAAGGCGCTCGGGGAGGCGTGGGAGCGGCAGAAGCGGATGACGAAGCCGGCCGGTGCGCTCGGCATGCTGGAGATCATCTCCGCGCAGCTCTCCGGCCTCTCCCGGATGTGCCCGCCGCCGATCCCGGAGCCCGCCGCCGTCGCGATCTTCGCCGGTGACCACGGGGTGCACGCCCAGGGCGTCACCGCGTGGCCGCAGGAGGTCACCGCCCAGATGGTGGCGAACTTCCTCGGCGGGGGAGCGGTCTGCAACGCGTTCGCCGCGCAGGTCGGCGCGGAGGTCTGCGTCGTCGACGTCGGCGTGGCCTCGGACCTGCCCGCGACCCCGGGGCTGCTGCCCCGCAAGGTGCGCAAGGGCACGGCGGACTTCACCACGGGCCCCGCCCTCACCAGGGAGGACGTCCTCGCCGCGATCGAGGTGGGCATCGAGACCGCCCGCGACCTGGTGGCGGCGGGCAACAAGGCGCTGCTCACGGGTGAGATGGGGATCGCCAACACCACCGCGTCGGCCGCGCTGATCTGCGTGTACACGGGGATCGACGCCTCCGAGGTGACGGGCCGGGGGACCGGTATCAACGACGAGATGCACGCCCGCAAGGTCGACGTCGTACGCCGCGCCCTCGACCTCCACCAGCCGGACCCGGCCGACCCGATCGGCGTCCTCGCGGCGGTCGGCGGCCTGGAGCACGCCGCGATGGTGGGCTTCCTCCTCGGCGGAGCCTCCCTGCGTACGCCGGTGGTCCTGGACGGCGTGAGCGCGGGCGCGGCGGCCCTGGTCGCCCGCGCCATCGCCCCCGAGGCCCTCGCGGCCTGCATCGCCGGCCACCGCAGCGCGGAGCCGGGCCACGTGGCCGCCCTCAACAAGCTGGGCCTGCGCCCCCTGGTCGACCTGGACCTCCGCCTGGGCGAGGGCACGGGCGCGCTGCTGGCGCTGCCGATCGTGCAGAGCGCGGCGCGGGCGATGCACGAGGTGGCGACGTTCGACGCGGCGGGAGTGACGGAGAAGTAGGTCCGCCACCCCGCCCCTCCGGGGTTCGCCATGTCAGCCCCTCCGGCGTTTGAGGAGCGGGGTCCGGGGCGGAGCCCCGAAACCTCAGCCTGTCCGGCGCTTGAGGACGAAGGAACCGGGGCCCGGGGCGGAGCCCCGGTTTCGGGAAGGGGCGGGTAGGGGACAGCCCGCCGCAGGCGCCCCCACCCCGCCCCCCCCACGGCCCCCCGCCCCCAGGCCCCACCCCCCACCACCCCGTATCGTGTTCCCCACCCAGGAACCCCCACTTCCGCACGTCACAGCCGCTCCACCGCCGCAGCGGCCCCTACGCAGCACCCCGCCCGAGGAGCCCGCACCGCCATGGCCGAGCACGCAGACCACGCAGGTCACCCGGAGAGCGCAGGTCACGCCGAGAACACCGGTGGCACCGGGAACACCGGTCACTCCGAGAGCGCCGACCACCCCGCGTACCCCGTGGGCCTGCGCCTCCACGGCCGCCGCACCGTCGTCATCGGCGGCGGCCAGGTCGCCCAGCGCAGGCTGCCCCAGCTCATCGCCACCGGTGCCGTCATCACGCTCGTCTCCCCGTCCGCGACCCCCTCCGTCGAGGCCATGGCGGACGCCGGGGAGATCCGCTGGGAGCGCCGCCGCTACCAGGACGGCGACCTGGCCGACACCTGGTACGCCCTCGTCGCCTCCTCCGACACCGCCGCCAACGACGCCGCGTCCGCCGAGGCCGAGCGCACCCGCACCTGGTGCGTCCGGGCCGACGACGCCGAGGCCGCGACCGCCTGGACCCCGGCCACCGGCCGCAGCGAGAACGTCACGATCGCCGTCCTCACCACCACCTCCCAGGGCCGTGACCCCCGCCACTCCGCCGCCATCCGCGACGCCATCGTCGAGGGCCTGCGCGACGGCACCCTCGCCGCCCCGCACCACCGCAACCACACCTCCGGAGTCGCCCTGGTCGGCGGCGGTCCCGGTGACCCGGACCTGATCACGGTCCGGGGCCGCCGCCTCCTCGCCGAGGCGGACGTGGTCATCGCCGACCGCCTCGGCCCCCGCGACCTGCTGGATGAACTGCCGCCGCACGTCGAGGTGATCGACGCGGCGAAGATCCCGTACGGGCGGTTCATGGCCCAGGAGGCGATCAACCAGGCGCTGATCGAGCACGCCAAGGCGGGCAAGTCCGTGGTCCGGCTCAAGGGCGGCGACCCGTTCGTCTTCGGCCGGGGCATGGAGGAGGCCCAGGCGCTCGCCGCCGAGGGCATTCCCTGTACGGTCGTCCCCGGTATCTCCAGCACCATCTCGGTCCCCGGAGCGGCCGGTATCCCGGTCACCCACCGGGGGGTCGCCCACGAGTTCACCGTGGTCAGCGGCCATGTCGCCCCCGAGGACCCGCGCTCGCTGGTCGACTGGGCGGCCATCGCCCGGCTGCGCGGCACCCTGGTCCTCCTCATGGCCGTGGACAAGATCGGAGCCATCGCCGCCGCCCTGATCGCCCACGGCAAGGACCCGGCCACCCCGGTCGCCCTCGTCCAGGAGGGCACCACCGCCGCGCAGCGCCGGGTCGACGCGACCCTCGCGGACGTCGGGGAGCGGGCGGTCGCCGAGGACGTGCGCCCGCCCGCCGTGATCGTCATCGGAGAGGTCGTCGCGGTCGGCCCGGACTCGGCACCGCAGCCGGACGACCCGTCGGCCGCATGACAGCGGACCTCACCGAGTAACCCGCGGTTACGCATCGCATCCCAGGCGTTGGCACCACACACCGGACAAGGCAGTATCACCCTGTGGCAGACATCATCACCGTCGACGACCCCGACGACCCGCGCCTGAGCGACTACACCGGACTGACCGACGTCGAGCTGCGGCGGCGCCGCGAGCCCGCCGAGGGCCTCTTCATCGCGGAGGGCGAGAAGGTCATCAGGCGCGCCCGGCACGCCGGGTACGAGATGCGCTCGATGCTGCTCTCGGCCAAGTGGGTCGACGTGATGCGCGATGTCATCGACGAGGTCCCGGCCCCGGTGTACGCCGTCGCCCCCGACCTCGCCGAACGCGTCACCGGCTACCACGTCCACCGGGGCGCGCTCGCCTCCATGCAGCGCAAGCCGCTGCCCACCTCCGACGAACTGCTCACCACCGCACGCCGGGTGGTGGTGATGGAGTCGGTCAACGACCACACCAACATCGGTGCGATCTTCCGCAGCGCGGCCGCCCTCGGCATGGACGCCGTCCTGCTCTCCCCGGACTGCGCCGACCCGCTCTACCGGCGTTCGGTCAAGGTCTCCATGGGCGCGGTCTTCTCCGTCCCGTACGCCCGCCTCGAAGCCTGGCCCAGGACGCTGGAGACCGTACGGGAAGCGGGCTTCCGGCTCCTCGCCCTCACCCCCGACGCCAAGGCCACCAGCATCGACGAGGCGGCCCCGCACCGGCTGGAGCGGGTCGCGCTGATGCTCGGCGCGGAGGGGGAGGGGCTCTCCACGAAGGCCCTGATGGCCGCCGACGAGTGGGTGCGCATCCCGATGGCGCACGGGGTCGACTCACTGAACGTGGGCGCCGCGGCGGCGGTTGCCTTCTACGCGGTGGCGACGGGCCGCCCGGAGAGCTGAGACGGGGCCACGGCTCCCGGGAGTCAGCCCGGCCCCGGCCCCCTGGGAGTCCGGGGCCGAACCCTCGGAGGGTTCCGCCCCCCCGGGGAGTCCGGCGCCGATCCCTCGGAGGGCTCCGGCCCCCTTCAGAGAGCCCCGGCTCCAGGCCCCAGACCCTCTCAGAGAGCCCCGGCTCCAAGCCCTCGGAACGGCTCGGCCCGCACCACCCCAGGCGTCCGGTCCGCTGCCTGCTCCGCCGCCCGGTCCACAGTCCGCTCCTGCTGTACGTTCCCGCCCAGGCCACGCGCCGGCCCCTGGCACCCCTGCGCGGCCGCGATCCCCAGCGCCACCAGCAGCGTCACGACCACGAACACCACCAGCCGCTGCCGCAGCAGCCGGGGGTTGGCGGGCCGCCGCCCCGTCGAGGTCGTCCGGGGCCCGGAACGCGTTCCCGGCCTGCCGTTCGTCCCGTTCGTCGCGCCCGGCCGCTTCCCGGAACCCGTGGTGGAGCGCGGCACCCGCTGCGGCCGGGACCCGCCGGTGCGCGGAGCACCCGAACGAGCGGGCGCGGGACGCCGGCCCTGCTGCGGGCGGCCAGTCGAAGGGCCCTCCGCGCGGCGGGTCTGCTGCTCGGTGTACGGGCCGTCGAGACGGCCGGTCGGCCGGTCCGGGTCCTGGGCCGAGCGCTGGACGGGCGGCCGGCCCTCATGCAGGCCCTGCGCCTCGCGCGCGGCGATCTCCTTGAGCCGCATGGACAGTTGGAGGGTGCTCGGCCGCTCCTCCGGGTCCTTCGCCAGACAGGCGCTGATCAGCGGGGCCAGCGCGTCGTGCACTCCGTGGAGCTGCGCCTCCTCGTGCACCACGCGGTAGAGCATCACCTCGGAACTGCCGTGCCCGAAGGGGGAGTCGGCCATCGCCGCGTACGCCAGGGTCGCCCCGAGCGAGAAGACGTCCGTGGCCGGGGTCACCGCCGCGCCCCGGACCTGCTCGGGCGCCAGGAAGCCGGGCGAGCCCACCGCCGTACCGACATGGGTCAGCGTGCTGGCCCCGGTCGCCCAGGCGATGCCGAAGTCGATGATGCGGGGGCCCTTGGGGGAGAGCAGGATGTTCGACGGCTTCAGGTCCCGGTGGACCACCCCCGCCTCGTGCACCGCCACCAGGCCCTCGGAGAGCGCCGCGCCGATCGAGGCCACCTCGGCGGCGGCCAGCGGGCCCTCCTCGGCGACCTTGTCGTGGAGGGAGGGGCCGGGGACGTACTGCGTCGCGAACCAGGGGCGGTCCGCCTCCAGGTCGGCGGCGACGAGCCGGGCCGTGCAGCCGCCCCGGATGCGCCGCGCGGCGGACACCTCGCGCGCGAACCGCGAACGGAACTCCTGGTCCTCCGCCAGATCGGGCCGGATCACCTTGAGCGCCACCCGCTGGCCGCGCCGGTCGGAGCCGAGATAGACGACGCCCATGCCGCCCGCGCCGAGCCGCCGGTGCAGCCGGAACGAGCCGACGAGACGCGGGTCCTCGCGCCGGAGCCGCATCATCGCCATCGTCTGCCCATCCCCGCTGCCTGGTCCGCCTGACGAGGCACAGCTTACGTACCCGGCGCCCGGTGCGCTCAGAGGCCGCGCCCTCGCCGGATATTCGATTGTCCGGGCCGCAGCCGGGACGTGAAGCGCGGTCAGGGAGCGGCGGTTCCGGGCCCGTCGGCCCGCACCGGACACCAAGGGGCTTCCTCACAAGGGGCGTTGGACCGAGCCGGGGCGGCCGGGCCCGTTCGGTGGTGGCGGTCGGGGATACCTCCCGGACGTACGGGGCGGGGGGCTCCGGGCGCGACCGCGGAGGGACGGGCGGCCTCCCTCGCGGGGCGGACGAAGTGAGTGAAGTCACCCGGCGGGGCCTTCCCGGTGGGGGTGTCCCCCCTGCCTCCCCTCCGGGATGACCCCAGGACGGGGTGGGCCGTCTCCACCCAGGGGAGTACGCCGACGGCCGACGGCTCATCCTCCGGGAGGCCCGGGATTCGGTACGCGGGCATGACGCCCCGTGCTCACCGGTTACCTAATGTTGAGGTCAAGCGGCGGGCGCAGCACTCGTCCCCCGAGGTCACACGCCCGTCGCTCCACTTTCAGGTCAGGAGAGGAACCATGTCGGACACGGCAGCGCGGACGATGATCCGCACCCAGGGACGCAAGGCGTACGCCGCCTTCGCCCCCCGCCCGTCCGGCACCCGCCACCCCTTGGTGGCGACGGTGATGGTGCTTCCCCTGGCGGCCCTGCTCGCGGTCGTCTTCGGCGGCTGGGACGCGGTGGTCACACAGGCGTCGTCCGTGGCGGTGATGCTGGGGCGCTGAGCGGCGCCCGGGGTCCGGAAGAGCGGTCCGGACCCTGGTATCGGGCCAACAGCCCCGTGGGGACGGGGGTGCGGCGGACGGCAGCGTTTGTCCGGTCAGCTGGGGAGCTGACCGGGCATCGCGCTGTCCGGGCCTGTTCGTCCCGGCGGACGGCCCGGTCGCCCGCCCCGGCACGGCCCCCGAATGCGTGCGGCTCCACCGCCCCGGGCCCCCTCCGCCGCGTACGCTCGGCGAGGACCGGTGGCAGGGCCGGGCCCGACCGCCGCCGGAGGAGCCATTGCGAACCCCCTCAGCCGCCCGCGAGCCATCGGCCCGTGGCACAGCCGCCTGTGACCTGGGAACCCGGGAGCCGGCCGCTCACGACTCCACCCCTTGCGGTTCAGCGGCCCATGAACCGGCCACCCCCGCCCCGGCCACCCACGACTCGGTCATCCGCGACTCGGTCATCCGCGACTCGGTCATCCGGGACCTGGGCGTCCTGGCGCACCGTCTCCACCACCCGTCGGGCACCTCCTGCGCCTGCGATCCGCCCCAGCTCCTGGCGGACCGGCCCGACGGCACCGTCGTCCGCAGCGGCCCCGTCGTCGCCAAGGCGCACGCCGCCGACGCGGAGCGCGAGGCTCTGGTGGCGCGGCTTGCCCTCGCCGCCGCCCCGCAGCTGGCGGGCGTCCTCCTTCCGCCGCTCTCCGCTCCGGGCCCGTCCGGACCGGTGGGGGCCGTCCCCCGTCCCGTCACCTTCTGGCCGTACGGCGTCCCCGTCGACCCCACCGACCCCGGCGCCGCTCCCTGGGCCGAGGCCGCCGTCCTGCTCGCCCGGCTCCACCGGACCCCGCCCCCGCACCCCCTCCCGCCGATGCGCGGCCCCCTCAAGGCGGCCCGGGCGGTCGCCCGGATGGCGGCCGCGCTCCCCGGGGACGGCGCGGTGCTCCCCGTACAGGCCGCCTGGCAGGCCCTGCCCGCCTGGGCCCGGGGGGAGGCCGCGCCGCCCGCCGACCGGGCCGGATTCCTCTGCCACGGCGACCTGCACCTGGGGCAGCTCGTCCGCCATCCCGCCCCGCACGGGCCCTGGTTGCTCATCGACATCGACGACGCGGGGGAGGGTGATCCGGCCTGGGACCTCGCCCGGCCCGCCGCCTGGTTCGCGGCCGGGGTGCTGGCCCCCGACGACTGGCTGCTGTTCCTGGACGCCTACCGGTCCGCCGGAGGCCCCGCCGTGCCCGCCGGGGCCGATGACGACCCCTGGCCCCGACTGGACGTCCCCGCCCGCGCGCTGACGGTCCAGACCGCCGCCGTCGCCCTCGCCAAGTGCGCCGCCGAGGGCCGGCAACCGGACGAGATGGAGCAGCTGATGATCGATTCCTGTGCCCGAATCGCTACGTTCCCACCCGAGTTGGCGCCCGGGTCCGCGTCGTAGGCTGAACGGACCGCGGCCGGGCAGGCGTTCCGGCGGCGGCACGACGAGGGCGAGGAGCCGAGCCGATGATGCAGTGCCCCAAGTGTCATGCGCAGATGCAGACGTACAACCGCAACGGCGTCCAGATCGAGCAGTGCGGCGGCTGCCGGGGGATATTCCTCGACTACGGCGAGCTGGAGTCGCTGACCCGCCTGGAGTCCCAGTGGGCCCAGCAGGCCCCGCCCCCGCCGCCCGCCCCGCAGCAGCCCTACCCGGCGGCGGCCCCTCCCGTCCACGCCCCCGCCTGGGGAGCCCCGCAGTACGGGCAGCAGCACGGCGGGCACTACGGCCACCGCCGCCAGAAGGGCTTCGGCCGGATGCTCTTCTCGTCCTGACGAGCCGCAGGCACGAAAGAACCCCCGGTCGTCTCGACGACCAGGGGTTTCTCGATGGTGCGCGATACTGGGATTGAACCAGTGACCTCTTCCGTGTCAGGGAAGCGCTCTCCCGCTGAGCTAATCGCGCCGGAACGCAGGATGACCGTGCGTGTACCGCCGTGTACTGCGTGCGCGATACTGGGATTGAACCAGTGACCTCTTCCGTGTCAGGGAAGCGCTCTCCCGCTGAGCTAATCGCGCGGGATGATCCTTACGGACCGGTGATCCTTGCGGATCAGTGGACGATACTGGGATTGAACCAGTGACCTCTTCCGTGTCAGGGAAGCGCTCTCCCGCTGAGCTAATCGTCCTTGGAGGTGGAGACGGGATTTGAACCCGTGTAGACGGCTTTGCAGGCCGTTGCCTCGCCTCTCGGCCACTCCACCAGGGATGGGGGTTCGGGAAGATCCCCCACCTTCTGCGAGCGGACGACCAGGTTCGAACTGGCGACCTCAACCTTGGCAAGGTTGCGCTCTACCAACTGAGCTACGTCCGCTTGTCTTTCCCGTTCCGCTTGCGCGTCCCGGCGACGTGTTGAACTCTAGCGGATTCCCGGGCCAGTACAAAAACGCGTTTGCGCAGCTGGTCGCCGTACCGCCGCCGTACCGTCGCCCCGACGCAGGTCATCGCGGGCGGTCCTAGACTCATCAGCGTGTTCCCCCTCGCTCCCATGGCCCGCTTCGGCGGCCTCGTCGCCTCCGGCCTCCAGGACGTGACCCACGATCCCGCGGCCCTGGACTCGTCCGGTTTCTGGGCGGTCTGTGCCGATTTCGAGGGCCGTACGGTCTGTGCTCGCTTCTCCTCCGTACGCAGGGAGGAGGTGCCCGCCCCCGTGCCCGGAGCCTGGCGCGGGCCCGCCGCCGGGGAGTGGAAGACCTCGCTGGACCGTGACGCCTACACGGCGGGCGTACGGCGCATCCGTGAACACATCGCGGCGGGCGAGGTCTATCAGGCCAACCTCTGCCGGGTCCTCTCCGCACCGCTGCCCGACCCCGGCCGGGCCGACGTCGACGCCCTGACCGCCCTGCTGGCGCGCGGCAACCCGGCGCCGTACGCAGGAACGATCCGCCTGCCCGGACACGGGGTGGAGGTCGCCACCGCGTCCCCCGAACTGTTCCTCCGCCGGGACGGGCGCACCGTCGAGTCCGGGCCGATCAAGGGGACCGGGCGCACCGAGGGCGATCTGCTGGAGAAGGACCACGCGGAGAACGTGATGATCGTGGACCTGGTCCGCAACGACCTGGGCCGCGTCTGCGCGACCGGGAGCGTCACCGTGCCCGACCTCTGCGTGGTCGAGAAGCACCCGGGCCTCGTCCACCTCGTCTCCACCGTGCGCGGTGAACTGGCCGGGGGCGCCGGATGGCCGGAGCTGCTCACGGCGGCCTTCCCGCCCGGCTCCGTCACCGGGGCGCCGAAGTCCAGCGCGCTGCGGATCATCGAGGAGCTGGAGCGGTCCCCGCGCGGGCCGTACTGCGGCGCGGTCGGCTGGGTCGACGCCGACCGGGGCACCGCCTCGCTGGCCGTGGGCATAAGGACGTTCTGGATCGACCGGACCGGCCCCGTGCCGCTTCTGCGGTTCGGGACGGGGGCCGGGATCACCTGGGGGTCCGACCCGGAGCGCGAGTGGGACGAGACCGAACTGAAGGCGTCGCGGCTGCTCGCTGTAGCGTCGGGCGCGTTCGAGCAGACAGGGTTCGAACAGACAGGAAGGACCGCTTCATGAGGATCTGGGTCAACGGCGGACTGCGGGATGCCGATGACGCCCGGCTGTCGGTGCTCGACCACGGGCTGACCGTGGGCGACGGCATCTTCGAGACGGTCCGCACCAGCGAGGGCAGGCCCTTCGCCCTCACCCGGCACCTCGACCGGCTGACCCGCTCCGCGCGCGGCCTCGGCCTGCCCGATCCCGACCTGGACGAGGTCCGGCGCGCCGCCACGGCGGTCGTCGACGCCAACCCCGTCCCCCTGGGGCGGCTGCGGATCACCTACACCGGCGGGCTCTCCCCGCTCGGCTCCGACCGGGGCACCGCCGGGCCCAGCCTCGTCGTCGCGCTCGACGGGGTGAGCCGCCGCCCGGACACCACCGCGGTGATCACGGTCCCCTGGACCCGTAACGAACGCGGCGCGCTCACCGGGCTCAAGACCACCTCGTACGCCGAGAACGTCGTCGCCCTCGCCCGGGCCCGCGAGCGGGGCGCCTCCGAGGCGCTCTTCCCGAACACGGCCGGCCGGCTCTGCGAGGGGACCGGGTCCAACGTGTTCGTCGTGCTGGACGGCCGTATCCACACCCCGCCGGTCGCCTCCGGCTGCCTCGCCGGGATCACCCGCGCGCTGGCCGTGGAGTGGACCGGGGCGGAGGAGAGCGACCTGCCGATGGAGGTGCTCGCCGAGGCCGACGAGATCTTCCTGACCTCGACCCTCCGCGACATCCAGGCCGTGCACCGCGTCGACGACCGGGAGCTCGCGCCGGAGCCCGGACCGGTGACGGCGAAGGCCATGCGGATCTTCGACGAGCGGGCCGGGAACGACCTGGACCCGTAGGGCCCCGCCGGAGCCCTTTCCGGACGGGCCGGAAAAGCGCGTGACGCGCTGCCGTCCAGGGGATACAAACCCTTGATGACCACGACACTCCGGCCGTCCGGGCCGCTTCAGCAAGGCGCCGACGGAGCGCGGGCGCGCCGTTACGACGTGTGCGACAACGGGCGGCCCGTCGGCGCCGTGTCGATCAGCACCGACGACGCGTTCGGCGCCTCGGCCGGAGTGGTGCGCTCCCTGAGCGTCGACGGACCGCAGCGCAGGCGCGGGCGGGGCATCATCGCGGTCCTCGCCGCCGAGGAGGTGCTGCGGGGGTGGGGGTGCACCCATGTGCGGGCCGAGGTCCCGGCGGAGAACGAGCCCGCCCGGCGGCTGGCCGCCGCCCTCGGCTACACCGAACGCAGCCGCAACATGGTCAAGACCCTCGGCCCGGACCCCGCTCCGCTGCCCGAGGGGCTCGGCTCGCGGGCGATGAGCGAGGAGGAGTACGCCGAGTGGCTGCGCGGGGCGGTGCGGGCGTACGCGCGGGAGTGGACCGACCGGGGCGTACCGCCCGAACAGGCCCGGCTCAAGTCCGAGGCCGACCACGCCGGGAACCTCCCGGACGGGCTCGCGACCGAGAACGTACGGTTCCGGGTGCTGCTCCACGGCGGCGCGGTGGTCGGCCATGTCTGGCTGGCCCTGCGGGAGCTGGAGCCGGGCCGCACCGCCGGGTTCGTCTTCGACGTCGAGGTGCGCGAGGAGCACCGGGGCCGCGGCTTCGGGCGGGCCCTGATGCTCCTCGCCGAGGACGTCACCCGCGCCTGGGGCCACGACCGGCTGGGCCTGCACGTCTTCGCCGCCAACACCCCGGCGCTGCGGCTGTACGAGTCCCTCGGCTACGCGACGACGCGGTACAACCTGGCCAAGGCGCTGTAGGGCCTCCCCGGGGCCGGTCGGTCCCGGGTCCGGGTCGGCCCCGGTCCTGCCGGGGCGGATGCCGGGCCCTGGCAGGACGCGCGGCCGGTGTCAGCCCCGCGCGGCCAGCAGCCGGTCGACGATCTCCTCGATCCGCTCGCGCAGCCCCTCCTGGCTCTTGCCGCCGTCCAGCCGCTCGTCGCCGACCACATAGGTGGGCGTGCCGGTGACGCCGATCGCCTTGCCCTCGGCCTGGTCGGCGTCGACGATCAGCAGATGGCGGCCGTCGATCAGCGCGGTGTCGAACTCCTCGGCGTCCAGCCCCAGTTCGCGGGCCACATCGAGCAGCACCGGCTCCCCGGTCCGGCCGAGCTCCTCGGTCCTGGCCAGGACCGCCTCGATGTACGGCCAGTCCCGGCCCTGGGCCGCGGCCTCCTCGGCGGCCTGCGCGGCGGCATAGGCGTGCTTGTGCTTCTCCAGCGGGAAGTGCCGCAGCCGGAGCTCGACGCGGTCGCCGTACCGGGCGCGCAGGGCCCGCACATCGCTGAGGGCCCGGCGGCAGTCGGGGCACTGGAGATCGCACCAGAGGTCGAGGACGACCGGCGCGGCAAGGGGGGAATCGCTCATGGAGGCAGTCTTCCAGGCCGGTCGGAGAGCTCCCAATCCGCACCCGCGGCCGGTGGCCGTGACCGGCACCTGCGGAGGAGTACGGCCCTGAAATGTCCCTGAGGTGGACCGGCGCCGTGGCCCCGACACCGGTCGTCGGTGCAGGATGGAAGGGACGTTCCCCTGCGCCTGGAGGCCCTGATGCTTGCCGAGACCATCTGTTCCGCGGCGTCGGCGGCGGGCCTGGGCATCGCCGCGATCACCGCCTACCGCAAGCGGTTCCTCACCGCGACCAGGATCGCGGCCTACTCCCTCGTGCCGGTCGGCCTCGTTCTGACCGGGGTCGTCCAGTGGGTCTCGGGCATCGCGTTCAAGCCGAGCGTCTGGATCGGCTTCGGGGTGCTCGGCCTCGCCTGGCTGCTCTTCATGACCACCCGGGCCATCGAGCGCCGCAGCGGCACGACCCGCGCCGAGCGGAAGGCGGCACGGGCCGCCGAGCGCAACGAGGCCGTGGCCCCGGGCGCCTCCGCGCCCGCGCTCGGCGCCGGAAGCCAGACCGCCCGGCCGACGGCCGCGCCCACGGCGGCGAAGCCGGGGAAGAGGCAGGAGGCCGCCGCCCCCGCCGACGACTTCAGCGACATCGAGGCGATCCTGAAGAAGCACGGCATCTGAACGAGGAACGCCGAGAAACAGCGAGAAGCACCGAGGGGCGATGAGGAACGACAAAGAACACCGAGGAACGACGAGGACACGGCATCCGGGCGCGCGCGGCACAGGGGGTACGCCTGAACGCGCACGCTTTTCGCCGGGCCGGGCCCGAATGTCTGATGGCCGCTCGGACGCCGGAGCGAATTCCGGGGGCCACGGGACGGTGAACTCCCGGTGTAATGGGGAAGGTTGATCGCCAACCGGGCCCCGGGTGAGTCATGATCGCCTCGAGATGGTGGACACATCCCGGGGCGAGGCCCCCGCACCCCCTGCCGAAGAGCCCCGTGGCTGCCTCTTCGCGCTCTCCCAGCCACCCCTGATGATCTTTTTGACGGTCATCGGGAGCCTGCTGCTGATGGCGGCGCTGCATGACTTGTTCCTGTTATGACCCCGGCCGCTCAGCGCCCGGCCTCCCGGCGGCTCACGTCCCGGCTTCCCGGCGCCGGGCCCGGTACGCGGCGACATGGAGCCGGTTGCCGCAGGTGCGGCTGGAGCAGTAGCGCCGGGAGCGGTTGCGCGAGAGGTCGACGAAGGCCAGCCCGCAGTCCGGTGCCTCGCAGCGCCGCAGCCGCTCCTGCTCGCCGGCCACGATGATGAAGGCCAGGGCCATGCCGCAGTCGGCGGCGAGGTGGTCGGAGAGCGAGGCGTCCGGCGCGAAGTAGTGCACGTGCCAGTCGTAGCCGTCGTGGTCGGTGAGCTGGGGCGTGGTCCCGGCCGCCGCGACGAGCCGGTTGACGAGGTCGGCCGCGGTACGGGCGTCGGGCGCCGCGAAGACCTCCGCGAAGCGGCTCCGTACGTCCCGCACGGCGGCCAGGTCCTTCTCGCCGAGGGTGCCGACACCGCTGATGTGGTGCCGCTCGGCGAAGGCGTACAGCGCGGCGACATCGGGGAGCCCGTCCTCGGGCCCTTCCATGACGCCGTCCACGAGTCCGTCCGCCGGGCCGTCCCCGGGCGGCTCGTTCTCCGGTGCGGTGTTCACCAGATCGACCACCGTGTCGAGGGCGATCCGGGTGTCGTGAGGGATCAGCACGCTTCGCTCCCTGGCCTTCCGGCGGGCGGGCGCCTGCCGGTGGCGGCTGACTCTACTGGCTCGCCGGGCCGCTGCCCGGCCCGGTGCGGGCCTCCGGGGGAGCGGCCGCCCCTGGAGGCCCCCGGCCCGCTCCCCGGGACCGTGGCGCACGCACAGGCGCCGTCGCCGCGGTGGATTCCGCGGCGGCGGCGCCGGTGTCTGCCCTATGAGGTTGTCCGCGCGACGCCGTCTCCCCGAGTCGGACGGCGTAGCGCAGCTCTCGGCCTGGCTCAGCTCTCGGCCAGGATGTGTGAGAGCTCCGTGTCGAGATCGAAGTGACGATGCTCGGTGCCGGGCGGGACCGCGGCGTCGGTCCTTTTCAGGAACGACTCCAGGGCCCGCGCCGGAGCTTCGAGCAGGGCTTCGCCCTCTGGGGAGCTCAGTGCGATGCAGACGACGCCTTGACCGTGACTACGTGATGGCCAGACGCGGACGTCTCCGGTGCCGGTGGGCCGGTGCAGCCCCTCGGCAAGGAGGTCACGGGCGAAAACCCATTCGACCGTCTCCTCCGCTCCGGTGTGGAAGGTGGCGTGCACGGCATAGGGATCGGCCGTGTCATACCGCAGGCCCGCGGGAACAGGCAGTGAGGACTCGCTCGACACAACGAGGCGCAGGTGCAGCTCGCAGCTGACCGTGGTGTTCATAAGCGCCAGGGCCTTTCGCTCAGTGTGCGCTCGGGGATTCGCACGTCGGCGAAATCGACATGCCACCTACGGTGGCGTTGTAAACCCCTCTGACCCATTTGTGATGCTTCGGGTCCCTCGCCCAGCGGTGTGTAACTTTGAGTCATGCGCCCAATCAAGTGACGAGGACGGGTCGGGTAGGTTGAGCTCCATGAATGCGGAGAGTGACGAGCGGATCGAGACCGCCGAAGAGGCGGCCACGGGGTCCGCTTCGGGGGGCACGGCCAAGGCGGAACGTGAGCTGGGATCGCGGGCGCCGGGCTTCATCAAGGCGTCCAGGCCGTTGCACCTGAGCTGGCAGGTCGGCGTCTTCGTCGTCGGCCTGGGGGTCGTGGTGGCCGGTGCGCTGATGCTGGTGCTGCCGGGCCCCGGCTGGCTGGTGATCTTCGGCGGCATGGCGATCTGGGCGACCGAGTTCGTCTGGGCCCAGCTGGTGCTGCGCTGGACGAAGCGCAAGGTCACCGAGGCCGCCCAGCGGGCCCTCGACCCCAAGGTCCGGCGCCGCAACATCATCCTCACCACGGTGGGGCTGGTGATCATGGCGGTGCTGGTCGGGATCTACGTCTGGAAGTTCGGCCTGGCCCTGCCGTGGACGGTCGGCGAGTAGCGCCGGGACGGTCCGGGAGCACCGCTGACATGGGGTAATGTTTGCGGTGCGCCCGGGCGATTAGCTCAGTGGGAGAGCGCTTCGTTCACACCGAAGAGGTCACTGGTTCGAACCCAGTATCGCCCACCCGGACAGAGGCCCCCGAGACTTTCCGAAGTCTCGGGGGCCTCTGCGTCGCCCGGTCCCCGGGGCCGGGGGACCGGGCGACCGGGCGACACGCTCACCGCATCCGCCCCACGATGTCCTTCAGCCGCCGGGCGTCGCGCAGCCGCTGCTCGTACGTGGCCCCCACCGCCAGCAGCAGCAGCCCGGCCAGCGCCGGAGGCAGCCAGCGCGGCAGGGCGCCCGCCACCTGGACGACGTACGGCGCCAGCTCGTGCAGGGTGTCCAGGGCCAGCACCGCACCGCCGAGCAGCAGCAGCGCCTGGAGCCGGTACCGCGCCCCCAGCAGCGTGATCACCAGGGCCGCCACGCCCAGCAGCAGCGGCCGCACCCAGTCCGGGTCGGTCCAGGCCACGGCCAGGCTCGGCAGCAGCGTGGCCGCGAGCCCGGGCCCGTACGCCGTCCAGGAGGACGCCTCGGGGTCCTTGCGCCGCCGCAGTACGCCGACCACCAGCGCGGGCACCGTCACCGGCAGGGTGTACGCCTCCGGCACCGACACCTCCGACGCCGCCAGCCGGACCCAGGTGGCCGCCACGAACAGCACCGCCGCCAGATACCCCGCCGCCGGCCGCCGCTCCGGGCGCACCGCGGCCCCCGCCGCCAGCACCCCGCACAGGGCGAGCACCAGGGCCAGGAACGGCGCGTCCGGCACCGCCGCCCCGACGGCCACCAGAGCGCCCAGCGCCCCGGCCAGCTCCACCGGCAGCGCCACCGGGTGCAGCCGCAGCCGCGCCCCCAGCGCCACCGTCAGCGCGGGCACCACGAGCAGCAGCGGCGCGGCCTCGTGCGGCGCGAGCCCCAGGGAGCGGGCCGCGCACCCGGTCAGGACCGTGCCCCACACCACCGCGGCGACCGCGAACACCGCCTGCGCCACCACCGCCCGGGTCAGCAGCGCCGCCCCCGCGAACAGCACCAGCAGCGCCCCGAACACCGCGTATGTGGCCGCCTCCACCGCCAGCGACAGCAGCCCCACGCTCACCGCGCCGACCACCGCACCCACCAGAGCGCACACCGTCACGGCCGACCGGCCGCCACCGGAGCCGGAGCCCTCTCCGGTGCTCCCGGCCGTCCCCGCACCCTGGACCGCCACCACCAGCAGCCCCGCCACCAGCGCCGTCTCCAGGACCAGCGCGGCCGGGTACGGCACCCCCAGCGTCGCCGCCGCGAGCAGCACCGCCCCCCAGCCGAGGCCCAGCGCCCCCGCGCCCGCCGCACCGCGCACCTTCGCACCCGGTGAGAGCAGCGGAGCGGCTGCCCGGACCAGCGACGGCCACCGGTAGTACGCCGCACCCAGCACCCCGGCCACCACCGCGAGCACCACCGGAGCCCCGGCCGCCCGCGACCACGCCATCGACTCGCCGAGCGCACCCCGGAACCCCTCCGGCGCCCCCGCCCACACCTCGGCGACCAGCCGGACGGGCCCCAGCAGCACCGCCGCGACCGGCGGCAGCGCCCACACCAGCGCACCGGCCACCACCGCGCCCGCCGCCAGCAGCACCCCGAGCCCGGCGCCCCGCGGCAGCCGTACCCGTACGACGTACAGCAGGGCGAGGCCGCAGAGCAGATACGCCGGAACGTGCCAGGTGTCCGGCACCGCCGTCCGCAGCACCCCGCCGACCGCCGCCACGGCGGCCAGACCGGCCACCGCGCCGCCCACCTGCGCGAAGCCGTTCGGGGCGTGCCAGGCACCGGCCAGCGCCGCCACGGCCGCCGTCAGCAGCAGCGCGCCCGGCAGCACGGCCCCGAGCGGACCGTCGGCCGTCAGTGACTGCGCCAGCCCCACCAGCAGCGCGGCGGACCCCGTCACCGCCAGACCGATGCCCGCCGTGACCCGTACCCCCAGGCCCTTGCCCCACAGGGCGAGCGCCCCGTCCAGCACGGCCGTCGCCAGCAGCGCCCACCCGACGACGACCGCCGGGGCACCGGCGGCCCAGGCGCCCAGCAGCAGCGGCCACTGGGCGAAGAACACGGCGGCGGGCAGCGGCAGGTGCAGCTTGTCCAGCGCCAGGCCGTAGCCCGCCCAGAGCGCCGCGAGCACCGCCGCCGCCCCTGCCGTGAACGCGAGCCCGTCCGTGTCCGGAGCCGCCACCGCGTGGACCGCGTAGGCGTCCAGCAGCGTCAGCACCAGCGCGAGCGCCGCCAGCGCCTCCGCCGTGGCCCCCAGCTTCCGGCGCAGCAGGAGGGCCGGGGCCGCGAGCGCGGCCAGCGTCACCAGCGCCAGGACGGCGGACCGGCCTGCGATCCCCATCGAGCCCCAGCTGACGAGGGTGAACGCGACGGCCGCGACCGTCAGCAGCAGACCGCCCAGCGTCAGCAGCACGTTCTGCGCGCTGCGCGGCGCGGACGACGCCGGGTGCCGCGCAGCGACCCCCCACGGCTGCGCCGGAGGCCGCCCGGCGGGCGGGGCACCCCACTGGCCCCACGGGGGCGCGGCCGGGGCCTGCGCCCGCACCACGTCGACCAGCCAGGCGCGGCGGGTCAGCAGATGGGCCCGGCGGGCGTCCAGCTGGGCCAGTTCTCGGTCGAGGAGCGCCAGTTCCTCGGCGGGCGGCGGCACATGTTCCATGTACGGGAGTGTGGCCCCGGCCCTCGGACCCGTACATGCGCTCGGATACTCAGTTCCTGAGTTTCCCGAGGGGCGGCTTCTGTGTACGTTCCGGAGCCGCCCCGGCGGAAGCGGTTTGAACGAAGCCCGCCGGGCCCTGTATGGTTCAACCCGTTCCCGGGCGATTAGCTCAGTGGGAGAGCGCTTCGTTCACACCGAAGAGGTCACTGGTTCGAACCCAGTATCGCCCACCGGGGAAAGCCGGTCCGCCAGCATCACGGCGGACCGGCTTTCACATGTTCGGGCCGCTGCCCGGCCGTTGCGCGGAGCGCCGTTCAGGCCGCCGCCGCGGGCACTTCCGGACGCGGGCGCAGCGGCCACGCCTGATCGACCGCCTCCGGTGTCCCGCTCCGGGCGAACCACGCCTCCAGACCGCGCGCCTGCGCCGCGTGCCAGCCGGCCTGGAGGGTGTGCAGCTCGGCCGGTGAGAGCCGCTCCAGCCGGGACGAGAAGCGCCGGCAGATCGCGCGCACCAGCTCCAGCGAGGCCGTGGCGTCGGCCGCCGCGTCGTGGGCGCCGTCGAGCGGAATCCCGTACAGCTCGCACAGATCCTTGAGCGTGCGGCGGCCCTTGCGGTAGCGGTCCAGGTGCTTGTCCAGCACCCGGGGGTCCACCACCCGCAGCGGCACGTCCGCCAGATACCCGGCCAGCGACGAGGCCCGGTGCCGCTTCAGCTCGCGGTCCAGCAGGGTCAGGTCGAACGGTGCGTTCATCACGACCAGCGGGCGGCCGGTCGCGCAACTCTCGGCCAGTGAACGGGCCACCTCGTCCATCACCGGCGCGGGCCAACGGCCGTTGCGCTGGAGGTGGTCGTCGGTCAGACCGTGGATCTCGGTCGCCCCGGCGGGGACCGCGATCCCCGGGTTGACCAGCCAGCGGGTGGTGCGGACGCGCCCGCCCGTCGTGTCCTGCGCGACGAGAGCGGCCGAAACGATCCGGTCCTGCTCGACGTCCACGCCTGTCGTCTCCGTGTCAAAAGCGGCCAGTGGCCCTTCGAACCAGTGCATCATCCCCGAACTCCTCGCACCTGCACGGCAGATGGAGTGATTCCTCTGCCCGATATCGGTGATACCCGTGCTGTTTGCCTGATACGCCGTTTGCGGGCGTTCTCCTGCGGTGACAACACAGGTGAGGGGGAGGGGAGTTGCTCCTCGGTCATCTTCGGCGTCCGTCTTCTCGGCGCCGTCTCCCACGTCTCCCCGGCATCACTCTCCCCGGCATCACCTCTGAACTTCTGACGGCACGTCCGGAAGGCATACGGAGCCATGGCGCTCGCGCAGCCCGACCCGGGGGGCCCGCCCGTCCGCGCCGAAGGGTTCGGTCCGGCGGAGCAGCGGAACGCACCGCTGCGCGGCTCCCTCGCCACCACCGCCTGTATGGAGACCCTCCAGGTGGGCTACCTGCACGCCGTCGCGGCGGCGGCGGGCTGCTCGCTCTCCCAGCCCTTCCCCGACAACGGCATCGACTGGCACGTCAGCCACGGTGCCGCCGCCCACACCGTCGACGACGAAGTGACCATCAAGGTGCAGCTCAAGTGCACCTATCAGATACCGCCGCACCCGGCGGGCGGCGCGTTCTCTTTTACGCTCGACAACGCCCATCTCGTCAAGCTGGCCCGCACCCCGGTCTCGGTCCACAAGATCCTCGTGGTGATGATCGTGCCGCGCAGCCAGGACGAGTGGCTGAGCGCCGGGCCCGGCAGCCTCGATCTGCGGCACTGCTGCTACTGGACCAACCTGGCCGGCCACGCGGTGACGGGCCGGTACCGGACCACCGTGCGCATCCCGACCTCACGGATCTTCGACGACCGCGCACTCTGCGACATCATGGCCCGGGTCGGGGCCGGAGGGAGACCCTGATGCACCGGTCGATGGACGAACCCACGGGCCCGGCCGAGCTGTTCGGCGCCCGGTCGCACCCCGCCGCGCCCGGGGAGTACGCCGGGCCCGGCGGGGACGGCACCCCGCTGCCCGACCCGGCGGTGCTCACCGCGCTCCTGCACCGGTACGGCTGGCAGCGGCGCGGCGGAGCGGCCGGGCGGTACGGCCGCTGGTCCCCGCCCGGACCGGCCGCGGGCACCAGCCTGCTGGTCCCCGAGAACGCGGCCTTCCCCGACACCGACGACCTGCTGGCCGAGGCGCTCACCGCGCTCTCCCGCAGCGCCGCCCCCTCCGCCCGCTCCATCCTCGTCTCCCTCGCCGTCCCCAGCGACGAGGTCCGCTGGTGGCGCGAGGTCCCCGAATCGGCGGCCGGGGCGGCGGGCGCCTCGGGGTGGGCCGAGGCGGAGGAGCTGCGCGCGGCGGCCCGGCAGATCCTGCTGGCCGGGGCGCTGGCCGCGCGGGGCCGGGCCGGGTACCACGGGGCCCGGCACCGCAGGAAGGCCCGGGCGGCGCTGGACGGCACGCTCATCGGGCCCGCGCCGGGCGGGCGCCTGCTCACCGCGTTTGTCCCCGTCGACTCCGGACGCGCCGTCGCCGTACAGCTCTGCCACGCCCTGCACGCCACCCGCGAGGCCGTGGACTACCAGCGGGCGACCGGGGGCATGGAGGCGTTCGACAGCGCGGTGGCGGCGGGCGTCAGCCGGGAGCTGACCGAGGCCCTGGTGACCCTGGTACGCGGCAGCGAGGGGGCCGGGATCGATGTGCGGTGGGCGCCCGCGGCGGGCACCCCGGACGGCTGCCCGGCCCGCCCCGCGCCCGTCGAGTTCTCCCCGGGCGACCTCCCCGCCCTGCGCTCGGCCGGGGCCCGCTACCTCCGCGAGGAGCCCGCCGTCCCCGTCCGGATCACCGGGGCGGTGGTCCGGCTGCGCCGCGCGGGGCCGCGCGGCCCCGGGATCGTACGGCTGCGGGTGCTGGCGGGGGCGGAGGTCGCGCACGTACGGGTGGAGCTGGACGAGGAGGCGTACCGGATCGCGGGCCACGCCCACCTCGTGGGGCTGCCGCTGCGGGTGGAAGGGCGCCTTGAGCGGCGGGGCGGCTTCCGGCGGCTCACCGGGGCCTCGCAGGTCGCGCCCGTCCAGGTCGACGAGGCGGAGCGGGACCGGCTGATGAAGTCGCTCCAGGAGAACGTGGACTTCTTCGAGGAGGCGTGCGCGGGGGAGGAGCCGTAGCCCGGCCCGGAAGGCGTTCGCATCGGGGGCTGAGGGCTCGGTACGATTCGTAGTGCTTAGCCAGATGAAGGCAGGCATCCCCCTCAGTCAGGAGAGACCGGTGTCAGACGTCCGTGTGATCATCCAACGCGATTCCGAGCGGGAAGAGCACGTGGTGACGACGGGCACGACCGCCGGTGAGCTCTTCCCCGGTCAGCGCACCGTCGTCGCCGCGCGCGTCGGCGGCGAGCTCAAGGACCTCTCGTACGTGCTCCAGGACGGCGAGAGCGTCGAGCCGGTGGAGATCTCCTCCGAGGACGGCCTGAACATCCTGCGCCACTCCACCGCGCACGTCATGGCCCAGGCCGTGCAGGAGCTCTTCCCCGAGGCCAAGCTCGGCATCGGCCCGCCGGTCAAGGACGGCTTCTACTACGACTTCGACGTCGAGAAGCCGTTCACCCCCGAGGACCTCAAGGCCATCGAGAAGAAGATGCAGGAGATCCAGAAGCGGGGCCAGAGGTTCTCCCGCCGCGTGGTCTCCGACGAGGACGCCCGCGAGGAGCTCGCGGACGAGCCGTACAAGCTGGAGCTCATCGGCATCAAGGGCTCCGCCTCCTCGGACGACGGCGCGAACGTCGAGGTGGGCGGCGGCGAGCTGACCATCTACGACAACCTGGACGCCAAGACCGGTGAGCTGTGCTGGAAGGACCTCTGCCGGGGCCCGCACCTGCCGACCACCCGGTTCATCCCGGCGTTCAAGCTGATGCGGAACGCGGCGGCGTACTGGCGCGGCAGCGAGAAGAACCCGATGCTCCAGCGTATCTACGGGACCGCCTGGCCGACCAAGGACGAGCTGAAGGCGCACCTGGAGTTCCTGGAGGAGGCCGCCAAGCGCGACCACCGCAAGCTCGGCAACGAGCTGGACCTCTTCTCCTTCCCCGACGAGATCGGCCCCGGCCTCGCGGTCTTCCACCCCAAGGGCGGCGTCATCCGCCGGGCCATGGAGGACTACTCGCGCCGCCGCCACGAGGAGGAGGGCTACGAGTTCGTCTACAGCCCGCACGCCACCAAGGGCAAGCTCTTCGAGAAGTCCGGCCACCTGGACTGGTACGCCGACGGCATGTACCCGCCCATGCAGCTCGACGACGGGGTGGACTACTACCTCAAGCCGATGAACTGCCCGATGCACAACCTGATCTTCGACGCGCGCGGCCGCTCCTACCGCGAACTGCCGCTGCGCCTCTTCGAGTTCGGCACGGTGTACCGGTACGAGAAGTCGGGCGTCGTGCACGGCCTGACCCGTTCGCGCGGCTTCACGCAGGACGACGCGCACATCTACTGCACCAAGGAGCAGATGGCGGAGGAGCTGGACCGCACGCTCACCTTCGTGCTCAACCTGCTCCGCGACTACGGGCTCACCGACTTCTACCTGGAGCTCTCCACCAAGGACCCGGAGAAGTACGTCGGCTCGGACGACACCTGGGAAGAGGCCACCGAGACGCTCCGCCAGGTCGCCGAGAAGCAGGGGCTGCCCCTGGTCCCGGACCCGGGCGGCGCCGCGTTCTACGGCCCGAAGATCTCCGTACAGTGCAAGGACGCCATCGGCCGGACCTGGCAGATGTCGACCGTGCAGCTCGACTTCAACCTGCCGGAGCGCTTCGACCTGGAGTACACCGGTCCCGACGGCTCCAAGCAGCGCCCGGTGATGATCCACCGCGCCCTGTTCGGCTCCATCGAGCGCTTCTTCGCCGTGCTCCTCGAGCACTACGCGGGCGCCTTCCCGGTCTGGCTCGCCCCGGTCCAGGCCGTCGGCATCCCGATCGGTGACACCCACATCCCCTACCTCCAGGAGTTCGCCGCCAAGGCGCGCAAGCAGGGGCTGCGGGTGGACGTGGACGCGTCCTCGGACCGGATGCAGAAGAAGATCCGCAACCAGCAGAAGAACAAGGTCCCGTTCATGATCATCGCCGGTGACGAGGACATGGCCAACGGTGCCGTCTCCTTCCGCTACCGCGACGGTTCGCAGGAGAACGGCATCCCGGTCGACGAGGCCATCGCCAAGATCGCCAAGGCCGTCGAGGACCGCGTCCAGGTCTGATCCGTACGGCGGACAACGGCCCCCGGAGCGCTACCCGCGTTCCGGGGGCCGTTTCTCGTCCTCCCGCGCGAACACCTGGATCAGCCAGGACGAGAACGACCCCGTCACCGCGCCCAGCAGCGCCAGACCGCAGGCCATCAGCCCCGCCGCGACCACCCGCCCCCAGAACGTGACCGGGGTGGCGTCCCCGTAACCGACCGTCGTGAGCGTCGCGCACGCCCACCACACCGCGTCCCCGAACGTCCGGATCGAGGCGTCCGGGGCCCGGTGCTCCAGGTGGTAGACGGCGAGCGAGGCGGCGAGCCCGAGCAGGCCGACGGTGATGCCCGCGTACGCCATCACGCGCGCGTACAGGTTCAGCCGGGGCCGGTCGTGGCGCCGCTGCACCGCCTGGTAGACCTGCACCATCCGCAGCGGGCGCAGCAGCGGCAGGAGCAGGACCACGGTGTCGAGCCAGTGGACCCGCAGGAAACGCGAGCCCAGACCGCTGAGCCGCAGCCGCGCCACGTAGTCGACGAGGAAGAGCAGCCAGGTCGACCAGACGAGGGTCAGCGCGAGGTCGTTCCAGGGCTCGGCCTCGTGCGGGGTCAGCACCCGGACCGCGTACCCGGTGAGAAAGAGCAGTCCCGCGAGGAAGAGCGGCACCTCCGTGCGCTGCTCCCAGCGGGTCAGCCGGGCGGGTGGCTCGGGGGCGGCTCGGTCGCTCATCGCCTCAGCATCGCGGGCGGCCGGGAGGTGCGGCCCCGGCGACACGCTCCGCGCGGGTGAAGCAATATGCTGATCGGCATGACGAGTGAGCCGGAGCAGCAGATCGGCGTGGGGACGCCGGACGCGTTTCAGCGTCTGTGGACGCCCCATCGGATGGCGTACATCCAGGGTCAGGACAAGCCGAGCGGCCCGGGGGCCGAGGACGGCTGCCCGTTCTGTTCGATTCCGGCGAAATCCGACGAGGACGGGCTCGTGGTGGCACGCGGCGAGCACGTCTACGCGGTGCTGAACCTCTACCCGTACAACGGCGGACACCTCATGGTCGTCCCCTACCGTCACGTGGCCGACTACACCGAGCTGGACGGCCCGGAGACGGCGGAGCTGGCGGACTTCACCAAGCGCGCGATGGCGGCCCTGCGCGCCGCCTCCGGGGCGCACGGCTTCAACATCGGGATGAACCAGGGCTCGGTCGCCGGTGCCGGGATCGCCGCCCACCTGCACCAGCACCTGGTGCCGCGCTGGGGCGGCGACACCAACTTCATGCCGGTCATCGGCCACACCAAGGTGCTGCCGCAGCTGCTGGGCGACACCCGCACGATGCTGGCCGACGCCTGGCCGACGGGCTGAGCGGACGGGGTACGCACCCGGAAGGGGCGGGCGAACCGTCCCGTACCTGAAGAAGGGCCCTGCCGATCCGTTCCGGCGGGGCCCTTCCCGTACGTACGCGCATCCGCTACGCGTCGTACACGTCCGCCTTGCGCGGGGACGGGTCCTGGACGAGGCCGCTCAGTATCATCGAGCGGTTGTCGAAGCGCTCGGTGTCCACGCCGTTCTCCGCGAGGACCCGCATCGCCGCCGAGTGCACCACCCGCAGCACCGGGGTCGCCGCGCGCATCGCGTCGTCCGCCATGAAGCGGTGGTTCCACGGCTTGGCCGCCCAGGCGTGCCGCAGTCCGAAGGGTTCCGGCAGCACGATCTTCCCGCCCAGGTAGTCCAGCAGCGGCGGATACCAGGTGAAGGGCGCCCGCAGCGCCAGCCGGACGACCTCCCTGGCCTCCACCACCGGCAGCTGGATGTCCCGGGTCTCCCAGAACTTGACGGTCTTGTTGACCGTCTTCGTGCGGGCGGCGGGCTTGGCGAAGAAGAGGCCGTGGACCGGGCCCAGCGCATGGCCGGTGACCTCGATGCGCAGCGTCTCGTGGAGCACGGTGACCGTGATCATCATGGTGATCACCAGCTGGCCGTCCCAGAGCGTGAACTGCACGCCCAGGTAGTGCCGGTCACCGCTGCCGAACTGCTGGTGGTTGCAGATCCGCTGTATCTCGTGCGGCTTCACCTGGAAGGTCGCGACATCCTCCCCGTCGGGACGGGAGACGGAGTCGGCGCCCTCGCCGATGGGGGAGACGATCCAGTGCTTCACGGACGGCTTGGGGAAGCCGCCGGTGTTCAGCGGGCCGCGCTCCAGCATCTTCAGCTGGTCGTGGATGATCCGGATCAGGTCCCAGCTGCGGAACTGGTGGATCTCCTTCGTCGGGTCCTTCGGCGTCAGCTCCTCGGCCAGCTGCCAGCTGCCCCACCGGGTGCCCATGCCGAGGATGCCCTTGGGACCGGCGTAGAAGACCGCGTTGGACTGCTGCTCCGCCGAGAGCTTCTCCAGTCCCTGGCGCAGCGCCTCGCGCGCGGTCTCGTTGGGGTTCTTCGGCACCGCCTCGGGGATCTTGGCGATCACCCCGGTGCCGGACAGCAGCCCCTCCCACCGGGCCCGCAGATCCTGGGCGGAGGTCTCCGCGACCCTCTTCGCGAGGAACCAGCCGATCACCGGGGCGACGATCGAGCACCGGATGTAGAGGTTCAGGAACCCGTCCATCGGCAGCTTCCACAGCAGGACCAGCGCGCCGACCCCGAACGCGGCGAGCAGCACCGTGCCGACCGCCCGGAACGCGGCGTCCTTGGACTTGGCGAGGGCGTCCTTGATGCGGAAGGCGATGATCCAGAGGATCATCCCCGGCAGGAACAGGAAGCCGAACACCCCGGTGATCAGCGTGAGCCGGGTGTCGCGCGCCTTGCGGAGGTTGGTCGCCGACAGGCAGTGCTCCACCACGGTCTGCGGATCGGTGCCGAAGGACTGGATGAGCGCGGCGCGGGAGCCGCCGAGCATCCGCTCCTGGACGGCACGGGAGAACGCCTCGCCGAGGTTCGGCTTGAAGTAGTCGGACTTGAAGAGCTTGGATGCCCCCGCCTTCACCGTGGATTTGTGCCACTCGCTGTTGGCGTCGAGGATCGTCTCCACCGGGCTGTCGCGGTACGCGGCCGAGGCCAGGGCATTGGTCGCCACCGACTGGCCGCCGGACCCCTGGATCGGGATCTGCGCCCCGGGTGAGAAGTCGAATACGTCGTTGGCCACTGTCTGTCGCCCCCACTCGCCGCACGGTCTGCTCCTGCGGTGTGCCCAACTACCGTACGCGGCATACCTTCTGAGCTGCGACCACAGCGTATCGTCCGGACGCCCGCACCGTCCGTCACCCACCGGGAAGCGGACGGTGTGTGCGACAGTGCGCCGGTCACGCGCCGGGTGATCCGTTCCCCCGCTCCGCGCGGACCCGCTCGGCGAGCTGCGGCGGCATCGCCTCGAACCGGGCGTGCGTCCGGTCGAACCGCCCGGTGCCATGGGTCAGGGAGCGCAGGTCGAGCGCGTACCGGCCGATCTCCGTCTCCGGCACCTCGGCCCGTACGAGGGTGCGCCCGCCCGGACTCTGCTCGGTGCCCACCACCCGGCCGCGCCGCCCCGACAGATCGCTCATCACCGGGCCCACATAGTCGTCGGGGACCAGCACGGCGACCTCGCAGACCGGCTCCAGGAGCTGGATACGGGCCTCGGCCGCCGCCTCCCGGAGGGCGAGCGCCCCGGCGGTCTGGAAGGCGGCGTCGGAGGAGTCCACCGAGTGCGCCTTGCCGTCCAGCAGGGTGACGCGTACGTCCACGAGCGGATGCCCGGAGGCCAGGCCCCGGGCGGCCTGGGCCCGTACGCCCTTCTCCACCGACGGGATGAACTGGCGCGGCACCGAACCGCCCACGACCCTGTCCACGAACTCGATACCGCTGCCCGCAGGCAGCGGCTCCACCTCGATCTCGCAGATCGCGAACTGGCCGTGCCCGCCGGACTGTTTGACATGCCGTCCGCGCCCGGCCGCCCGCCCGCCGAACGTCTCGCGCAGCGCGACCCGGTGCGGTTCGGCGTCGACCCGGACGCCGAACCGGCTGCGCAGCCGCTCCAGGGCGACCTCCTGGTGGGCCTCGCCCAGGCACCACAGGACGACCTGGCGGGTGTCCGGGTTCTGCTCCAGGCGCAGGGTCGGGTCCTCCGCGACCAGCCGGGCCAGGGCGTGCGAGAGCTTGTCCTCGTCCGCTTTCCCGTGCGCCTTCACGGCCGTCGGGAGCAGCGGGTCCGGGGTCGACCAGGGCTCGATGAGGACCGGGTCGCCGGAGGCGGAGAGGGTGTCGCCGGTCTCCGCCTCGCCCAGCCGCCCCACACAGACCAGATCGCCCGCCACGCACCGGTCCGCCGGGTGCTGCTGCCTGCCGAACGGGGTGGTCAGCGCGGTGACCCGCAGCTCCGCCTCGTGACAGGGGTGCGGCGCGCGCCCCGCCGCGTCGAGACCGTGGCCGCACAGATGCACGGCGTCGTCGGGCCGCAGGGTGCCGGAGAAGACCCGGACCAGCGAGATACGGCCCGCGTACGGGTCGGACGACGTCTTGACGACCTCCGCGAGCAGCGGGCCCTCCGGGGCGCAGGCCGGGGCGGTCCTGGGCTCGCCGGACGGGGTGGTGACGGTGGGCGGGGTGCGCTCCAGCGGGGTCGGGAAGCCCCGGGTGACCAGCTCCAGCAGCTCCACCGTGCCGATGCCCTGCCGGGCGCCCTCGGCGGCTGGGGCGGCGGCCAGCACGGGGAAGAAGGTGCCCCGGGCGACGGCCCGCTCCAGATCCGCGATCAGTGTCGATATATCGATGCTGTCGCCCCCGCTGTCGAGGTACCGGTCCATCAGCGACTCGTCCTCGCTCTCGGCGATGATCCCCTCGATGAGCCGGTCCCGGGCCTCCGCGAGCGGCTCCTCCTGGTCCGGCGCGGGCGGCAGCTCGGCCCGCTCCCCGGAGGAGTAGTCCAGGACGCGCCGGGTGAGCAGCCCGGTCAGCCCGGTGAGCGGGGCGTGCCCGTCGGCGGCCTCGGGACCGAGGACCGGCAGATAGAGCGGGAGTACGGCATCGGGGTCGTCCCCGCCGAACGTCTCCGCGCAGATCCGGGTCATCTCCTCGAAGGAGGTGCGGGCGGTGTCGAGATGGGTGACGACGATCGCCCTCGGCATCCCGACGAGCGCGCACTCCTCCCACACGGCCCGGGTGGTCGCCGCCACGGACTCGGACTCCTGGGCCGCCGAGACGACGAAGAGGGCCGCGTCCGCCGCCCGCAGACCGGCCCGCAGTTCCCCGACGAAGTCGGCGTAACCGGGGGTGTCCAGCAGATTGACCTTGCGGCCGTCCCAGGCCACCGGGACCAGCGAGAGATGTACGGAACGCCGTCGCCGCCGCTCGATCTCGTCGTGGTCGGAGACGGTCGCCCCGTCCTCGACCCGGCCCGCCCGGTTCACGGCCCCCGCCGTCAGGGCCAGGGCCTCGACCAGGGTGGTCTTGCCCGATCCGCTGTGGCCGACCAGCACCACGTTCCGTACGTCGGAGGGGTGGCCGGCCGCCGGTACGCCTCCGGCGGCCCCGGGGTGTGCGTGCGTCTTCTCGCCCATGGTGTGCCTCCCGGTGGGTGGCGCGGTACGGGAGGGAAGCGGCCGACCGCGCTGGACGGCGGGTACGGGGAGAGCCGCCGAGGCGGCCCCGGTCCTTCGAGCTTGGCACCCGGGCGCCGACGCGTCCATACAGGGGGGACAGGGGCGTGGGCCCGCCGTGACACCACTGCCGGAGGGTGCCCGTCCGGTGGCGGGCACCGGTCGTGACTACGATGGGCCAGCCGGTGGCCGATGGGGCCGCTCGGCCAGCCGAACCCTCGGGAAAGCCATGCTGAACAAGTACGCGCGTGCATTTTTCACGCGTGTCCTCACACCGTTCGCCGCTCTGCTGCTCCGCCTCGGGGTCAGCCCCGACGCGGTCACTCTCATCGGCACGGCCGGCGTGATGGCAGGTGCGCTGGTCTTTTTCCCGATGGGGGAGTTCTTCTGGGGCACCATCGTCATCACCCTGTTCGTCTTCTCCGACCTCGTCGACGGCAACATGGCGCGGCAGGCCGGGATCTCCAGCCGGTGGGGCGCGTTCCTCGACTCGACGCTGGACCGGGTCGCCGACGGGGCGATCTTCGCCGGGTTCGCCCTCTGGTATGCGGGCCGCGGTGACGACAACATCCTCTGCGCGGTCGCGATCTTCTGCCTGGCGAGCGGTCAGGTGGTCTCGTACACCAAGGCGCGCGGCGAGTCGATCGGGCTGCCCGTCGCGGTGAACGGGCTGGTGGAGCGGGCCGAGCGGCTCGTCATCTCGCTGGTCGCGGCGGGTCTCGCCGGACTCCACAAGTTCGGCGTCCCGCACATCGACATCCTGCTCCCGATCGCCCTGTGGATTGTCGCCGTGGGCTCCCTGGTGACCCTGATCCAGCGCGTGGTGACCGTACGCCGTGAGTCCGCCGAGGCCGACGCGGCCTCCGCCGCCAACGGACCGGCCGACCGGTGAGCGCGCTCAGGGGCCGGATCACCGACGGGCTGTACGGGCTCGGCTGGGGCGCGGTGAAGAAGCTGCCCGAACCCGCCGCCGAGGCCCTGTTCCGTACGATCGCCGACCGGGTCTGGAAGCGGCGCGGCAAGAGCGTGCTGCGCCTGGAGTCCAACCTCGCACGGGTGGTCCCGGACGCGGGCCCGGAGCGGCTGGCCGAGCTGTCCCGGGCCGGGATGCGCTCGTACATGCGGTACTGGATGGAGTCGTTCCGGCTGCCCACCTGGACCCCGGAGCGCATCAGGGCGAGCATCGACGTCAAGGATGCCCACTTCCTGACTGAGGGCCTGGACAGCGGACGCGGGGTCGTCCTGGCCCTGCCGCACCTGGGCAACTGGGACCTGGCCGGAGCCTGGGTCACCACCGATCTGAAGGTCCCCTTCACCACCGTCGCCGAGCGGCTGAAACCCGAATCGCTCTACGAACGGTTCGTCGCCTACCGCGAGGGCCTGGGCATGGAGGTCCTCCCGCACAGCGGCGGATCGGCCTTCGGGACGCTGGCCCGGCGGCTGCGCGCGGGCGGCCTGGTCTGCCTCGTCGCGGACCGGGACCTCTCCGCCTCCGGGGTCGAGGTGTCGTTCTTCGGCGCCACCGCCCGGATGCCTGCAGGCCCTGCCCTGCTCGCCCAGCAGACGGGCGCGCTGCTGCTGCCGGTGACCCTCTGGTACGACGGCACGCCGGTGATGGGCGCCCGCGTCCACCCGGCGGTCGAGGAACCGGCGGAAGGCACCCGGGCGGAGAAGACGGCCGCCATGACCCAGGCTCTGGCCGACGCCTTCGCCGGAGGCATCGCGGACCACCCGGAGGACTGGCACATGCTCCAGCGGCTCTGGCTGGACGACCTGGAACCCCGGGGGGAGAGCGCGTGACGACCGCATTCCGGGGAGAGCGCGTGAAGCCCGAAGCCCGGGGAGGGCACGTGAGGGCCGGATTCCGGCGAGAGCACGTGAGGGCCGGATTCCGGCTGGAGCACATGAGGACCGGACTCCGGGGAGCGCGCACGTGAAGATCGGCATCGTCTGCCCGTACTCCTGGGACGTCCCCGGCGGCGTCCAGTTCCACATCCGGGACCTGGCCGAACACCTCATCGGGCTCGGCCACACCGTCTCCGTCCTGGCCCCGGCCGACGACGAGACCCCGCTGCCTCGTTACGTCGTCTCGGCGGGCCGGGCCGTCCCGGTCCCGTACAACGGCTCCGTCGCCCGGCTGAACTTCGGCTTCCTGTCGGCCGCCCGGGTCCGCCGCTGGCTGCACGACGGCACCTTCGACGTCATCCACATCCACGAGCCGACCTCCCCCTCGCTCGGCCTGCTCGCCTGCTGGTCCGCGCAGGGGCCCATCGTGGCCACCTTCCACACCTCCAACCCGCGCTCCCGGGCGATGATCGCCGCGTACCCGATCCTCCAGCCCGCGCTGGAGAAGATCAGCGCGCGGATCGCGGTGAGCGAGTACGCGCGGCGCACCCTGGTCGAGCACCTGGGCGGGGACGCCGTGGTCATCCCGAACGGCGTCGACGTCGGCTTCTTCGCCAAGGCCGAGCCGAAGGCCGAGTGGCAGGGGCAGACCCTCGGTTTCATCGGCCGCATCGACGAACCCCGCAAGGGGCTGCCCGTCCTGATGAAGGCGCTCCCCGCCATTATCGCGGCCCGCCCGGAGACCCGGCTGCTGGTCGCGGGGCGCGGGGACGAGGAGGAGGCGGTGGCATCGCTGCCTAAGGAGCTGCGCGGGCGCGTGGAGTTCCTCGGCATGGTCAGCGACGAGGACAAGGCCCGGCTGCTGCGCAGTGTCGATGTGTACGTGGCCCCGAACACGGGCGGCGAGAGCTTCGGCATCATCCTGGTGGAGGCCCTGTCGGCGGGGGCCCCGGTCCTCGCGAGCGACCTGGACGCCTTCGCGCAGGTGCTGGACCAGGGGGCGGCGGGCGACCTCTTCGCCAACGAGGACGCCGACGCGCTGGCCGCCGCCGCGATCCGGCTGCTGGGCGACCCGGAGCGCCGGGCCGGACTGCGGGAGCGGGGCGAGGCGCACGTACGGCGGTTCGACTGGGGGACCGTGGGGGCCGACATCCTCGCGGTGTACGAGACGGTGACGGACGGGGCCGCGTCGGTCGCGGAGGACGAACGGTCGGGGCTGCGGGCGCGGTTCGGGCTGGCGCGGGACTGAGGAGCCCGTACGGGCTGTGCCGGGGCGCGGGCTCCCGCTTTTCCGGGGCGCGGCCTTCCGTGGGAACCAGGAGGCGCGGCCTCCCGTTGAAAGGACCGGGCCCCGGCGACGGTAGCGTGTGGGCCCGTGACCGTAACCCTCATCGTCTGGATCGTCGTCGCCCTCGTCGCGATCGGCGTCTACCTCAGCTGGACCGCCGGCCGCCTCGACCGCCTGCACTCCCGGATCGACGCCGCCCGCGCCGCACTCGACGCCCAGCTCCTGCGCCGCGCCTCGGTCACCCAGGAGCTGGCCACCTCCGGCGTCCTGGACCCGGCCGCCTCCATCGTCCTGTACGAGGCCGCGCACGCCGCCCGGCAGGCCGAGGAGGACCACCGCGAGGTCGCCGAGAGCGAGCTGAGCGCCGCCCTGCGCGCCGTCTTCGGCGAACCGGCCCAGGTGGAGGCGGTGAAGGAGGTCCCCGGCGGCGAGGACGCGGCCACCGAACTGGCCGCCGCCGTACGCCGCGTACCCATGGCCCGGCGCTTCCACAACGACTCCGTACGCGCCGCCCGCGCCCTGCGCCGGCACCGTACGGTACGGCTGTTCCGGCTGGCCGGGCACGCCCCGTTCCCGCTCGCCTTCGAGATGGACGACGCCCCTCCGGTGGCGCTGGCGGACCGGCCGGGGGCCTGAGAGCGAACCGCCCGGGGCCTGAGAGCGAACCGCCGGGGACCTGAGAGCGGACCGCCCGGGGCCTGAGCCCGACTGCCCAGTGGCCTGGGCCCGGCCCGCCCGGGGACCTGACACCGGACCGCCCCGGCACCCGGGCCGGGAGCGGATACGGGGCCAAAACGATCCACAGCCTCCCTATTGGCCCTTGCTGTGGACCGGTGCCACAGCGTTTGCTCGGCGATGCAGTAATTCAGCGTCTTTCACCGAGTGAGGTCCCGTGTCCACGCTTCCCAGCACCCCGCAGTCCGCCGAGTCCCCCGCCACCGGCACCGCCCGCGTCAAGCGCGGCATGGCCGAGCAGCTCAAGGGCGGCGTGATCATGGACGTCGTCGACGCCGAGCAGGCGAAGATCGCCGAGGACGCGGGCGCCGTGGCTGTCATGGCCCTGGAGCGGGTCCCGGCCGACATCCGCAAGGACGGCGGCGTGGCCCGGATGTCCGACCCCAACATGATCGAGGAGATCATCGGGGCCGTCTCCATCCCCGTCATGGCCAAGTCCCGCATCGGCCACTTCGTCGAGGCCCAGGTCCTCCAGTCCCTCGGCGTCGACTACATCGACGAGTCCGAGGTCCTCACCCCGGCCGACGAGGTCAACCACAGCGACAAGTTCGCCTTCACCACCCCCTTCGTCTGTGGCGCCACCAACCTGGGCGAGGCCCTGCGCCGCATCGCCGAGGGCGCGGCCATGATCCGCTCCAAGGGCGAGGCAGGCACCGGCAACGTCGTCGAGGCCGTCCGCCACCTGCGCCAGATCAAGAACGAGATCGCCAAGCTGCGCGGCTTCGACAACAACGAGCTGTACGCCGCCGCCAAGGACCTGCGCGCCCCCTACGAGCTGGTCAAGGAGGTCGCGGAGCTCGGCAAGCTGCCCGTCGTCCTCTTCTCCGCCGGTGGTGTCGCCACCCCGGCCGACGCCGCGCTGATGCGCCAGCTCGGCGCCGAGGGCGTCTTCGTCGGCTCCGGCATCTTCAAGTCCGGCGACCCGGCCAAGCGCGCCGCCGCCATCGTGAAGGCCACCACCTTCTACGACGACCCCAAGGTCATCGCGGACGCCTCCCGCAACCTGGGCGAGGCCATGGTCGGCATCAACTGCGACACCCTGCCCGAGTCCGAGCGCTACGCCAACCGCGGCTGGTAACCACTGATGAGCGACACCCCTGTGATCGGTGTCCTGGCGCTCCAGGGCGACGTACGGGAGCACCTGATCGCCCTGGCCTCGGCGGACGCCCTGGCCAGGCCGGTCCGGCGCCCCGAGGAGCTCGCCGAGGTCGACGGCCTGGTCATCCCCGGCGGCGAGTCCACCACCATGTCCAAGCTGGCGGTCCTCTTCGGCATGATGGAGCCGCTGCGCGAGCGGGTCCGGGCCGGGATGCCGGTCTACGGCACCTGCGCCGGGATGATCCTGCTGGCCGAGAAGATCCTGGACCCGCGCTCGGGCCAGGAGACCGTCGGCGGCATCGACATGATCGTGCGGCGCAACGCCTTCGGACGGCAGAACGAGTCCTTCGAAGCGGCGGTCGAGGTCGCCGGGATCGAGGGCGGCCCGGTGGAGGGCGTGTTCATCCGCGCCCCCTGGGTGGAGTCCGTCGGGGCCGAGGCCGAGGTCATCGCGGAGCACGGCGGCCACATCGTGGCCGTGCGGCAGCGGAATGTCCTCGCCACGTCGTTCCATCCCGAACTGACCGGCGACCACCGTATGCACGCGCTCTTCGTGGACATGGTGCGCGCGGTGAAGTGAGCGGACCCCGGTAGGATCTCTCGGGTTCGACTCGATTTTGGTGACGCGAAGGAGAAGGCAGATGTCCGGCCACTCTAAATGGGCTACGACGAAGCACAAGAAGGCCGTGATTGACGCCAAGCGCGGCAAGCTCTTCGCGAAGCTGATCAAGAACATCGAGGTCGCGGCGCGTTCCGGCGGCGTGGACCCCGATGGAAACCCGACCCTCGTCGACGCCATCCAGAAGGCGAAGAAGAGTTCCGTCCCGAACAAGAACATCGAATCCGCCGTCAAGCGCGGCGGCGGACTCGAGGCGGGCGGGACCGACTACGAGACGATCATGTACGAGGGGTACGGCCCCAACGGTGTCGCGGTGCTCATCGAGTGCCTCACCGACAACCGCAACCGTGCCGCCTCCGACGTACGTGTCGCGATGACCCGGAACGGCGGCTCGATGGCCGACCCGGGCTCCGTCTCGTACCTCTTCAACCGCAAGGGCGTCGTGATCGTCCCCAAGGGCGAGCTGACCGAGGACGACGTCCTCGGCGCGGTGCTCGACGCGGGTGCGGAGGAGGTCAACGACCTGGGCGAGACCTTCGAGGTGGTCAGCGAGGCCACCGACATGGTCGCGGTGCGCACCGCGCTCCAGGAGGCGGGCATCGACTACGACTCCGCCGAGGCCAACTTCCTGCCGACCATGCAGGTCGAGCTGGACGAAGAGGGCGCGCGCAAGATCTTCAAGCTCATCGACGCGCTGGAGGACAGCGACGACGTGCAGAACGTCTTCGCCAACTTCGACGTGTCCGACGAGGTCATGGAGAAGGTCGACGCCTGAGGCGCGGCCGGCACAGCACGGAACGGCGGGCCGACGGGGACACCCCGTCGGCCCGCCGTCTTGTCGGTTCCGACGGTTTGTCAGTGCGAGCCGATAGCCTGCGGGAACAGATGAACGAGTGGGCGTGGCGAGCAGCGAGGACAGGGGGCTCCATGCGGGTTCTGGGCATTGACCCGGGACTGACCCGGTGCGGTGTCGGCGTGGTCGAGGGGGTGGCGGGCCGCCCGCTGACCATGCTCGGCGTCGGCGTCGTCCGTACCCCGGCCGACGCGGAGCTGGGGGACCGGCTCGTCGCCGTCGAGCAGGGCATAGAAGCCTGGCTCGACGAGTACGCCCCGGGTTATGTGGCCGTGGAGCGCGTCTTCGCCCAGCACAACGTCCGTACGGTGATGGGCACGGCCCAGGCCAGCGCGGTGGCCATGCTCTGCGCCGCCCGCCGGGGCATCCCGGTCGCCCTGCACACGCCCAGCGAGGTCAAGGCCGCCGTCACCGGCTCCGGCCGCGCGGAGAAGGCCCAGGTCGGGGCGATGGTGACCCGGCTGCTGAGGCTGGACGCCCCGCCCAGGCCCGCCGACGCCGCCGACGCCCTGGCCCTGGCGATCTGCCACATCTGGCGGGCCCCCGCGCAGAACAGGCTCCAGCAGGCGGTAGCGGCCCACCGCACCCAGGGCACGGCCCGGGTGCCGGGGACTTCCCGTAACCCCGGCGCCTCCCGCACGACAGGTGAGTCCACCACGTCCCGTACGGCGTCCGGCACGTCCCGCACACCGGGTACGTCCGGCACGCCTGTCACATCCCGCACGCCGGGCGCGTCCGCCGCCTCCCGTACGGCTGGCATCCCAGGCGCGTCCGCCACCTCCCGTACCCCCACCACGTCCCGTACGGCAGGCACGGCAGGCACGGCAGGCCCGTCCCGTACGGCAGGCACGCCCGCGCCGCCCTCCACGTCCGCCGCCGCCCCCCGTACCTCCGGCGCACCCGACACCCCCCGCATCTCCCGCACGCTGAAAGGCCCCGCCGCATGATCGCCTTCGTCTCCGGCCCGGTGGCCGCTCTCGCCCCGGCCACGGCCGTCATCGAGGTCGGCGGCATCGGTATGGCCCTCCAGTGCACCCCGCAGACCCTGGCCGGGCTGCGCGTCGGCCAGGAGGCCAGGCTCGCCACCTCCCTCGTCGTCCGCGAGGACTCCCTCACGCTGTACGGCTTCGCCGACGACGACGAGCGGCAGGTCTTCGAGCTGCTTCAGACCGCCAGCGGCGTCGGCCCCCGGCTCGCGCAGGCCATGCTCGCCACCCACAGCCCCGACGCGCTGCGCCTGGCCGTCTCCACCGGGGACGAGAAGGCGCTGACCGCCGTCTCCGGCATCGGGAAGAAGGGCGCCCAGAAGCTGCTGCTGGAGCTCAAGGACCGGCTCGGCGCCCCGGTCGGCGCGCACATCGGCCAGCAGGGCACCGGCACCCCCGCGACCTCGGGCTGGCGCGACCAGCTCCAAGCCGCGCTGATCGGCCTCGGTTACGCGAGCCGTGAGGCGGAGGAGGCCGTCACCGCCGTCGCCCCGCAGGCGGAGGCGGCCGTCGCCGAGGGTGCCGCACCCCCCGTGCCGCAGCTGCTGCGGGCCGCCCTGCAGACTCTCAACCGCGCACGCTGACCGGCACCGAACCACCGAAGAGGCCCCGAAATGAACTGGGACGAGACCGGACCCGAGACCGACGAGCCCACCGGGCCCGTCTTCGACGACCGGCTGGTCGACGCTGACGCGGACGGTGAGGACACCGCGGTCGAGGCGGCCCTGCGCCCCAAGGACCTGGAGGAGTTCGTCGGCCAGGAAAAGGTCCGTGAACAGCTCGACCTGGTGCTCAAGGCGGCCCGCGCCCGGGGCGCCACCGCCGACCACGTGCTGCTCTCCGGCGCCCCCGGCCTCGGCAAGACCACCCTCTCCATGATCATCGCGGCGGAGATGAACGCCCCGATCCGGATCACCTCGGGCCCCGCCATCCAGCACGCGGGCGACCTCGCGGCGATCCTCTCCTCCCTCCAGGAGGGCGAGGTCCTCTTCCTCGACGAGATCCACCGCATGTCCCGGCCCGCCGAGGAGATGCTCTACATGGCGATGGAGGACTTCCGCGTCGACGTCATCGTCGGCAAGGGCCCCGGCGCCACCGCGATCCCGCTGGAGCTGCCCCCCTTCACCCTGGTCGGGGCAACCACCCGGGCCGGACTGCTCCCGCCCCCGCTGCGCGACCGCTTCGGCTTCACCGGCCACATGGAGTTCTACGCCCCCACCGAGCTGGAGCGCGTCATCCACCGCTCTGCCCGCCTGCTAGACGTCGGCATCGACGCCGAGGGCGCCGCCGAGATCGCCGGACGCTCCCGGGGCACCCCCCGTATCGCCAACCGGCTGCTGCGCCGGGTCCGGGACTACGCCCAGGTCAAGGCCGAGGGCACGATCGACCGGGAGATCGCGGCGGCGGCCCTCAAGGTGTACGAGGTTGACGCCAGGGGCCTCGATCGGCTGGACCGCGCGGTGCTCGGCGCGCTGCTGAAACTGTTCGGCGGCGGCCCGGTCGGCCTGTCCACCCTGGCGGTCGCCGTGGGGGAGGAGCGCGAGACCGTCGAGGAGGTCGCCGAACCCTTCCTCGTACGGGAAGGACTGCTGGCCAGGACGCCGCGCGGGCGGGTGGCCACCCCGGCCGCCTGGGCCCACCTGGGACTCGTTCCGCCGCAGCACGGCGCAAAGGGACAACAGGGTCTGTTCGGGGCGTGATGCGTCACAGGTTGGCTTCGAGCGGAACCGGGGTGCCATGCTGGGCGTTGTTCCAACGATGCGGACTCGCTTAGACTCCGCCGATGCCGCCCTTACAGGTCGGTATACCCACCCCCGTATATAGAGGCCGCATTTCCAGCGCGGTCGTGCGAAGGAATTCCCGTCCCGTGGATATCTTGACTCTCCTCCCCTTCATCGTGCTCATCGGGGCCATGTTCCTGATGACCCGCTCCGCCAAGAAGAAGCAGGCGGCGGCCGCGCAGATGCGCAACGACATGCAGCCCGGTACCGGCGTCCGGACGATCGGGGGCATGTACGCGACCGTCAAGGAAGTCCACGACGACACCGTGCTCCTTGAGGTCGCCCCCGGCGTGCACGCCATCTACGCGAAGAACGCGGTCGGCGCCGTCCTGGACGACGCGGAGTACAACCGCATCGTGCACGGCGACGACGACGAGCTGGACGCGGACGGAACGGTCGTTCCCGACGACGCCTCCTCCCTGACCGGTGAGCCCGACGCGGACAAGGCGGACATCGCCAAGATCGACCTGGGCAAGGACGAGGCGGCCGACGCCGCCGAGCCCCAGGACGACGCGACGGCCAAGAACGTCAAGGACGCCAAGGGCGAGGGCAAGGCCGACGGCGAGACCGACACCAAGTAGTTCTCACGGCCCCGGGGACGTCGCGCGCCCATCGGCGCGCGGCGTCCCCGGGGCCGTAGAGGTCGTCGGCGGGGGGTGGGCCCCCACATCACTTCATGGCCGCCCGAGCGGGCACCCGACGCTGGGCGCGGTCGGACAGGGAGAAACGAGAAGGTGGCAGCACCAAACAAGGGCCGAGGGCCGTCCGGCGGTCATGGAAGGCCGGGGCGTGCCCTGGCTCTGATCCTCATTGCCATGGTCGCGCTCGCCGGCGGGATGTTCCTGTCCGGACACACCACACCGAGGCTGGGCATCGACCTCGCCGGTGGTACGTCGATCACTCTGGAAGCGCAGAACCAGCCCGGCAAGCCGAACGCGATCAACCCGACCAACATGGACACCGCGGTCGGGATCATCGAACGGCGTGTCAACGGGCTCGGCGTTTCCGAGGCAGAGGTTCAGACCCAGGGCCGCGCCAACATCATTGTCAACATCCCCAAGGGGACCGACTCCAAGCAGGCCCAGGAGCAGGTCGGCACCACCGCCCAGCTCTACTTCCGGCCCGTTCTGACGGTGGCGGCCAGCGGTCCCGAGCAGCCCGCGCCCTCCGCCTCCCCGACCCCGTCGGGCAGCGCCTCGCCGAGCGCCGACGCCTCCGCGAAGCCCGAGGACAAGCCCGAGGAGGCCACCGGTACGGAGGCCACCCCCTCAGCGAGCGCCACCACCCAGGGCCGCGCGGTCACCGGGGCCCTGAAGAAGGACCCCACGCCGACCCCCACGGGCTCCGGCGAGCCGAAGCCGTCCGACAGCCCGGAGGCCCAGCCCTCCGCGGACCCTGCGATGGCCAAGCTCCAGGAGGAGTTCGCCAAGCTCGACTGCACGGACCCCGAGCAGCGCGCGGAGGCGGGCAAGAACGCCCTGGCCACCGAGCCGATCATCGCCTGCGGTTCGAACGTCCCCGGCAGCTACGAGAAGTACGTGCTCGGCCCCGCCGAGGTCTCCGGCAGCGACGTCGACGACGCCCAGGGCGCCATCGACCAGCAGACCGGTGAGTGGATCGTGTCGATGGAGTTCACCTCCGCCGGCGCCAAGAAGTTCCAGACGATCACCAGCCGGCTCTCGCAGCAGCAGCCGCCGATGAACCAGTTCGCCATCGTCCTCGACGGCGAGGTCGTCTCCGCGCCCTCGGTGCGCACGGCGCTCAGCAAGAACGCCCAGATCTCCGGCAGCTTCGACCAGCAGTCCGCCGAGGACCTCGGCAACATCCTCTCCTACGGTGCGCTGCCGCTCACCTTCAAGGAGATGAGCGTCACCACCGTGACCGCCGCCCTCGGCAGCGAGCAGCTCAAGGGGGGCCTGATCGCAGGCGCCATCGGGCTGGTGCTGGTCGTGATCTACATGGTCGCCTACTACCGGGGGCTGGCGTTCATCGCGCTGCTGAGCCTCCTGGTGTCCGGCATCCTGACGTACACGATCATGTCCTTGCTGGGCCCGGCCATCGGCTTCGCACTGAACCTACCGGCGGTCTGTGGTGCCATCGTCGCGATCGGTATCACAGCGGACTCGTTCATCGTGTACTTCGAACGTGTGAGAGACGAGATCCGCGAGGGCCGCACGCTCCGCCCGGCCATCGAGCGCGCCTGGCCCCGCGCCCGGCGCACCATCCTGGTCTCCGACTTCGTGTCGTTCCTGGCGGCGGCCGTGCTCTTCCTCGTCACTGTCGGCAAGGTCCAGGGCTTCGCGTTCACGCTCGGCCTGACCACGCTGCTCGACGTCGTCGTGGTGTTCTTCTTCACCAAGCCCCTCATGACGCTGATGGGCCGGACGAAGTTCTTCGCCAAGGGCGGTCCCTGGTCGGGTCTGGACCCGAAGCGGCTCGGCGCACAGCCTCCGCTGCGCCGCTCGCGCCGTGTCAGCGCTTCCACCGAACCGAAGGAGGCGTGAGATGTCGCGACTCGGCGATCTCGGCGCCAAGCTCTACCGGGGTGAGGTCGGCTACGACTTCATCCGCAACCGCAAGATCTGGTACGGCGTCTCCATCCTGATCACCATCACCGCCATCATCGGTGTGGCGGTCGGCGGCCTCCGCATGGGCATCGAGTTCCAGGGCGGCGCGGTCTTCACGACCGACACCAAGGCCAAGATCTCCACCTCCCAGGCCACGGAGGTGGCGACCGAGGCATCGGGCCACATGGCCATCGTCCAGGAGCTCGGCAACGGCGGTCTGCGCATCCAGATCACCGAGGTCGACACCGCAAAGGCGAACGAGATCAAGGAGACGCTCTCCGACGAGCTCGGTATCCCCGCCGAGGAGATCAACGCGGACCTGGTCGGCCCCAGCTGGGGTGAGCAGATCGCCAACAAGGCGTGGATGGGCCTCGGGATCTTCATGGTCCTGGTGGTGATCTATCTGGCCATCGCGTTCGAGTGGCGGATGGCCGTCGCCGCCCTCATCGCGCTGATCCACGACATCACCATCACGGTCGGTGTCTACGCCCTGGTCGGCTTCGAGGTCACCCCGGGTACGGTGATCGGTCTGCTGACCATTCTCGGTTACTCCCTGTACGACACGGTGGTCGTCTTCGACAGCCTCAAGGAGGGCCAGAAGGACATCACCCAGCAGACCCGCTTCACGTACAGCGAGATCGCCAACCGGTCGATCAACAGCACGCTGGTCCGCTCGATCAACACCACCGTGGTCGCGCTGCTGCCGGTGGCCGGTCTGCTCTTCATCGGTGGCGGTGTCCTCGGCGCGGGCATGCTGAACGACATCTCGCTGTCGCTGTTCGTCGGCCTCGCCGCCGGTGCGTACTCCTCGATCTTCATCGCCACACCGCTCGTCGCCGACCTCAAGGAACGCGACCCGCAGATGAAGGCCCTGAAGAAGCGGGTGCTCGCCAAGCGGGCCGCCGCCGAGGCCCGGGGCGACTCCCCCGAGGACGACGGTCCCGCCCGCCCGCAGGACCGGGCCGGTCAGGGCGCGGAGACCGCGGGCGCCGCGGTCGGCCGGCCCCGGCAGCCCCGGGGCCACGGCCGCACACCGGGGAAGCGCTGATGACCAGCACCACCGAGTCCACCAGGGAGCTGCTGCTCAGCCGTATCCGCGATGTCGCGGACTACCCGAAGCCGGGCGTGATGTTCAAGGACATCACCCCGCTCCTGGCGGACCCGGTGGCCTTCACGGCCCTCACCGACGCCCTCGCGGAGCTGTGCGCCCTGCACGGCGCCACGAAGATCGTCGGCCTGGAGGCGCGCGGCTTCATCCTGGCCGCGCCCGTCGCGGTCCGGGCGGGCATCGGCTTCGTCCCCGTCCGCAAGGCCGGGAAGCTTCCCGGAGCCACGCTCAGCCAGTCCTACGAGCTGGAGTACGGCAGCGCGGAGATCGAGATCCACGCCGAGGACCTCGCCGCCGAGGACCGGATCATGGTCATCGATGACGTCCTGGCCACCGGCGGCACCGCCGAAGCCTCGCTGGAGCTGATCCGGCGGGCCGGAGCCCAGGTCGCGGGCGTCGCGGTCCTCATGGAGCTCGGCTTCCTCGCGGGCCGGGCCCGGCTGGAGCCGGGACTGCGCGGCGCTCCGCTGGAGGCGCTGATCACGGTCTGAGCGTCTTGTGAAGAAAAAGGGCGGGCAACGCATGTTGCCCGCCCTTTTTCTTCACTTCGACTTGTCGCGAGGTGGAACAAAGAATTCCGAATATTCCCCGGCGGATTAAATCGCTGTATCTTTCCGAGGGGCCGTGTGATGATCACTCCGTACGTGATGTTCTGTGAGCGGAGTGAAATGTCGAAAGCTGTCGATCGCCGATTCGTGAAGACCGTGGGAGTGTTCGCCGGTGCCCTGGGGCTGGCGCTGATGTCCACGGCTGCCTACGCGGGGACGAACGCGTACGCGCTGACCACCGACAGCAGCCCCGGGGGCCGTGCCGGATTCGATCACGACGGGCCCGGGGCGGAGGAGGAGTTCCTCTCGGTCTGTGACCAGAAGGCGGACGGGTACCGCGCCACCGTCGAGGCGTCGTGGTCCGGCGGCAGCATCCGCCTGGACGCCGCGAGCGGCAAGGGCACGTGCAAGCACACGACGAGTTCCTTCAACATTCCCGAAGGCAGGACGGTCACTTTCAAGGTGTGTCTGCGTGACGGATATTCGGGCACTCCCAAGTTCTGTGCGACGAGCAAGGGTGTTGCCTGACGGGGGGACCGGTGAAAGGAATCCTCATTCAAGCCATTGAGTGGCGGATTCCCTGACCGAGATCAGTGCGCAGGGTGCATCGCTCATTCTCCGGCGGGTTCGAGGCACAGCCGAATCATCGGATGGGGCCCTCGGGAAGAGCGGTTCGTATGGCCGAAATTCTCGGTACCGCCGGGCGATGACGTGTGCTGGACCCGCTTGAACGTGTGCCCCCGGACCGGGCCCGGTCCGGGGGCACACGTCCTTCGTCGTCCGAGCTCTCAGCCCAAGCTCTCACCGTCCCCGGGCGAGGACCTGCCGGGGGATCGTTACCATGGGCTCTCCGGGTACCCCGGACACGCACGAGGAGCGCTCTTGCCAGACGAGGCCCAGTCAGCCGCCGCCCCGCAGCCCGACAAGCCCGTGGCGTCCCCCGCCACGCCCCGGACGGCCGCGCCCTCGAACGCGCCGAAGCCCGCGCCCCCGGAGCCCGCCGCGACCTCCGAGCGCCCCCGGGCCGCCGCGCCCCCCGCCGGACAGCCGAAACCGGCCACGCCCGCGAGCCCGGCGCCGAAGGCATCCGGGAAGGGCCCGGCGTCCGAACCCCCCGCCTCCGGGACCTCCGGGAAACCGGCCGCCACACCCCCGCCGAAGCCCCCGGCCCCCACCCCGCCCCCGGCGCCCGTGAAGCCCGCCGCCCCGGCCGGTTCCGCGTCGTCCCGCTCCGGCGGCTCCTCCAACCGCGTGCGGGCCCGCCTCGCCCGGCTGGGCGTTCAGCGCTCCAGCCCGTACAACCCGGTTCTGGAGCCCCTCCTCCGTACGGTCCGGGGCAACGACCCCAAGATCGAGACGGCCACCCTCCGCCAGATCGAGCGCGCCTACCAGGTGGCCGAGCGCTGGCACCGCGGCCAGAAGCGCAAGAGCGGCGACCCGTACATCACGCACCCGCTCGCCGTCACCACGATCCTGGCCGAGCTCGGCATGGACCCGGCCACCCTGATGGCCGGGCTGCTCCACGACACCGTCGAGGACACCGAGTACGGCCTGGACACCCTCAGGCGCGAGTTCGGCGACCAGGTCGCCCTGCTCGTCGACGGCGTCACCAAGCTGGACAAGGTCAAGTTCGGCGAGGCCGCCCAGGCCGAGACCGTACGCAAGATGGTCGTCGCCATGGCCAAGGACCCCCGGGTCCTCGTCATCAAGCTCGCCGACCGGCTGCACAACATGCGCACCATGCGCTACCTCAAGCGGGAGAAGCAGGAGAAGAAGGCCCGCGAGACGCTGGAGATCTACGCCCCGCTGGCGCACCGGCTGGGCATGAACACCATCAAGTGGGAGCTGGAGGACCTCGCTTTCGCGATCCTCTACCCCAAGATGTACGACGAGATCGTCCGCCTCGTCGCCGAGCGGGCCCCCAAGCGCGACGAGTACCTCGCCATAGTGACCGACGAGGTCCAGGCCGACCTGCGCGCCGCCCGCATCAAGGCCACCGTCACCGGCCGCCCCAAGCACTACTACAGCGTCTACCAGAAGATGATCGTGCGGGGCCGCGACTTCGCCGAGATCTACGACCTGGTGGGGATTCGGGTACTTGTCGACACCGTCCGCGACTGCTACGCGGCGCTCGGCACCGTCCACGCCCGGTGGAACCCGGTGCCCGGGCGGTTCAAGGACTACATCGCGATGCCCAAGTTCAACATGTACCAGTCGCTGCACACCACGGTGATCGGTCCCAGCGGCAAGCCCGTCGAGCTCCAGATCCGTACGTTCGACATGCACCGCCGCGCCGAGTACGGCATCGCCGCCCACTGGAAGTACAAGCAGGAGGCCGTCGCGGGCGCCTCCAAGGTCCGTACCGACGTCCCCAAGAACACCGGACGCGGCCAGGACACCGTCAACGACATGGCGTGGCTGCGCCAGCTCCTGGACTGGCAGAAGGAGACCGAGGACCCCAGCGAGTTCCTGGAGTCCCTGCGCTTCGACCTCTCGCGCAACGAGGTCTTCGTCTTCACACCGAAGGGCGACGTGATAGCGCTGCCGGCCGGCGCGACCCCCGTCGACTTCGCGTACGCCGTCCACACCGAGGTCGGCCACCGGACCATAGGAGCACGTGTCAACGGGCGGCTCGTCCCGCTCGAGTCGACGCTCGACAACGGCGACCTGGTGGAGGTCTTCACCTCCAAGGCGGCCGGGGCGGGCCCCTCCCGGGACTGGCTGGGCTTCGTCAAGTCACCCCGCGCCCGCAACAAGATCCGCGCCTGGTTCTCCAAGGAGCGCCGTGACGAGGCCATCGAGCAGGGCAAGGACGCCATCGCGCGGGCCATGCGCAAGCAGAACCTGCCGATCCAGCGCATCCTGACCGGCGACTCCCTGGTCACCCTCGCCCACGAGATGCGCTACCCCGACATCTCCTCGCTGTACGCGGCGATCGGCGAGGGCCATGTCGCGGCGGCCGGTGTCGTACAGAAGCTGGTGCAGGCGCTCGGCGGCCACGACGAGGCCAACGAGGATCTGGCCGAATCCACCCCGCCCTCGCACGGCGGCCGCAGCAAGCGCCGGGCCAACGCGGACCCCGGTGTGGTTGTCAAGGGCGTCGAGGACGTCTGGGTCAAGCTCGCCCGCTGCTGCACGCCCGTCCCCGGCGACCCGATCATCGGCTTCGTCACCCGGGGCAGCGGCGTCTCCGTGCACCGCGCCGACTGTGTCAACGTGGAGTCGCTCTCGCAGCAGCCCGAGCGCATCCTCGACGTCGAATGGGCCCCCACCCAGTCCTCGGTCTTCCTGGTCGCCATCCAGGTCGAGGCGCTGGACCGCTCCCGGCTCCTCTCCGACGTCACCCGCATCCTCTCCGACCAGCACGTCAACATCCTCTCGGCGGCCGTCCAGACCTCCCGCGACCGGGTGGCCACCTCGCGCTTCACCTTCGAGATGGGCGACCCGAAGCATCTGGGCCATGTCCTGAAGGCCGTACGCGGCGTGGAGGGCGTCTACGACGTCTACCGGGTCACCTCGGCCCGCAGGCCGTAGGAGCGACAACGGAGCCGTAACGGCGGCAACGGAAAAGCCCCGGTACGCGATGCGTACCGGGGCTTTTGCGCGGGGTCTCAGCCGCCGAACTCCTCCAGGCCCTTCAGCGCCTGGTCCAGCAGCGCCTGGCGGCCCTCCAGCTCCTTGGCCAGCTTGTCCGCGCGGGCGTTGTTGCCCTGGGCGCGCGCGGTGTCGATCTGGCCGCGCAGCTTGTCCACGGCCGCCTGGAGCTGACCGGTCAGACCCTCGGCGCGGGCCCGCGCCTCCGGGTTCGTCCGGCGCCACTCGGACTCCTCGGACTCCTGGAGCGCCCGCTCCACCGCCTGCATCCGGCCCTCGACCTTGGGACGGGCATCACGCGGTACGTGGCCGATGGCCTCCCAGCGCTCGTTGATGGACCGGAACGCGGCGCGGGCCGCCTTCAGGTCCTTCACCGGCACCAGCTTCTCGGCCTCGGCGGCGAGCTCCTCCTTCAGCTTGAGGTTCTCGCCCTGCTCGGCGTCCCGCTCCGCGAAGACCTCGCCGCGGGCGGCGAAGAAGACGTCCTGGGCGCCGCGGAATCGGTACCACAGATCGTCCTCGGCCTCGCGCTGGGCGCGGCCCGCCGCCTTCCACTCGGTCATCAGGTCGCGGTAGCGCGCGGCCGTGCCGACCCAGTCCGTCGAACCGGAGAGGGACTCGGCCTCGGTGACCAGCTTCTCCTTGGCCTTGCGGGCCTCCTCGCGCTGGGCGTCCAGCGCGGCGAAGTGCGCCTTGCGCCGCTTGGAGAACGCCGAGCGGGCGTGCGAGAAGCGGTGCCACAGCTCGTCGTCCGACTTGCGGTCCAGCCGGGGGAGACCCTTCCAGGTGTCCACCAGCGCCCGCAGCCGCTCACCCGCCGAGCGCCACTGCTCGCTCCTGGCCAGCTCCTCGGCCTCGGCGACCAGCGCTTCCTTGGCCTGCTTGGCCTCGTCGGTCTGCTTGGCCTTGAGGGCCTTGCGCTCCTCGCGCCGCGCCTCGACCGTCGCCACGAGCGCGTCCAGCCGCTTGCGCAGCGCGTCCAGGTCGCCCACCGCGTGGTGCTCGTCCACCTGCTGCCGCAGATGGTCGATCGCGGTCGTCGCGTCCTTCGCCGACAGATCGGTGGTCTTCACCCGCCGTTCGAGGAGGCCGATCTCGACCACAATGCCGTCGTACTTGCGCTCGAAATAGGCCAGAGCCTCCTCAGGCGAACCGGCCTGCCACGATCCGACGACCTGCTCGCCGTCGGCTGTACGCACGTACACGGTGCCCGTCTCATCGACGCGGCCCCACGGGTCGCTGCTCACAGCGCCTCCTCCACCTGATGCCTGCGAGGGGGTTCGCCCCCCGGGCATCGTCCACAGTTTCCTCGGGCGGGCCTCGCCCGCCCTGCACAACGCCAATCTAGGCGACCGGCCGCCCGGCTGTCCGCACTCAGCGCGGCCGAAATTCTCCGCCCCCGCCCGGCTGCTCCGGGCGGGAGCACGGCCCCCGGGCCGCCGGCCGGATCAGTCCTTCTTCACGGTCGCCTTCTCGATCTCCACGGCCTTCTTCGGCGCACCGTCGCCCATGCCGCCCTCGACCCCCGCCGCGCCGACCTTCTCGACGGCCTTCAGGGACTCCTTGTCGAGCGTGCCGAACGGGGTGTAGGTGGGGGGCAGCTTCGTGTCCTTGTAGACCAGGAAGAACTGGCTGCCGCCGGAGCCCGGCTGACCGGTGTTGGCCATCGCCACCGTGCCCGCGGGGAACGTCACCGTCCCGTCGGCCCCCGCCTCGCCGAGCGCGGTGAGGTTCTCGTCCGGGATGTTGTAACCGGGGCCGCCCGTGCCGTCGCCCTTCGGGTCGCCGCACTGGAGGACGAAGATGCCCTGGGTGGTGAGCCGGTGGCACTTCGTCTCGTCGAAGTAGCCCTTGTCGGCGAGCGCCTTGAAGGAGTTCGTCGTGTGCGGGGTCTTCGCCGCGTCCATGGAGAACGCGATGTCCCCCTGGCTCGTGGCGAGCGACATCGTGTACGACGCCTTCTTGTCGATCGTCATCGGAGGCTCGGGAGCCTTGCTCTCGCTCTCCTCCGGCGTCGGCTCCGGGCTCTGGCTCGCCGCCGTGTCCTTCTTCTTGTCCTCGTCGTCGCCGAACCTGTCCGCCACGACGAAGGCGCTCACGCCCACCACGGCGGTCACGGCCACCGCCGACGCGACGATCACGGTGATCCGCCTCGTCCTGCGGCGGGCCTCCTCCCGGCGCTTCTGCTGGCGCTCGTACTTCAGCCGGGCGTTCTGCCGCCGCCGCTGTTCGCTGCTGGACACCGGTTGGGCTCCTTGTCACATCATGGGATCGGGGGCTGGGCTGCCCGTACCGTATATGGGTTACCTGTGTCATGAGGAGCGCCGGTAGGCTCTGATCCACCGCATCCATCGCTGCGGACGCATCCTCCGGACGAACATTAAGGACGATCGTGCTCATTGCCGGGTTCCCCGCCGGGGCCTGGGGGACCAATTGCTATCTGGTCGCCCCCGCCGCCGGTGAGGAGTGCGTGATCATCGACCCGGGCCACCAGGCCACCCAGGGCGTCGAGGAAGCGCTGAAGAAGCATCGGCTCAAGCCCGTCGCCGTCGTGCTCACCCACGGCCACATCGACCATGTCGCCTCGGTCGTCCCCGTCTGCGGCGCCCATGACGTCCCCGCCTGGATTCACCCCGAGGACCGCTACATGATGAGCGACCCGGAGAAGGCGCTCGGCCGCTCCATCGGGATGCCGCTCATGGGCGAGCTGACCGTGGGGGAGCCGGACGACGTCAAGGAGCTGACCGACGGGTCGAAGCTGACCCTGGCCGGTCTGGAGTTCGGTGTCTCGCACGCGCCCGGCCATACGAAGGGGTCGGTGACGTTCGGGATGCCCGAGGCCGCGGACATCCCGCCGGTCCTCTTCTCGGGCGACCTGCTCTTCGCCGGCTCCGTCGGACGCACCGACCTGCCCGGCGGCGACCACGCCGAGCTGTTGAAGTCGCTGGCCCGTGTGTGCCTGCCGCTCGACGACTCGACCGTGGTGCTGTCCGGCCACGGCCCCCAGACGACCATCGGCCGCGAGCGCGCCACCAACCCGTTCATGAACGGTCTGGACGCCTCGCCGCGCCGAGGACTGTAGACGAGAGACGTAACCACGTGAGCACCTTCCAGGCCCCCAAGGGCACCTACGACCTGACCCCGCCGGACTCCGCGAAGTTCCTGGCGGTGCGCGAGGCCATCTCCGCACCCCTGCGCGACTCCGGCTACGGCTACATCGAGACGCCCGGCTTCGAGAACGTGGAGCTGTTCGCGCGCGGTGTCGGCGAGTCCACCGACATCGTCACCAAGGAGATGTACACCCTCACCACCAAGGGCGGCGACCAGCTGGCGCTGCGCCCCGAGGGCACCGCCTCCGTCCTGCGCGCCGCCTTGGAGGCCAACCTCCACAAGGCCGGCAACCTCCCCGTCAAGCTCTGGTACTCCGGCTCGTACTACCGCTACGAGCGCCCGCAGAAGGGCCGCTACCGCCACTTCTCGCAGGTCGGCGCCGAGGCCATCGGCACCGAGGACCCGGTCCTGGACGCCGAGCTGATCATCCTCGCCGACCAGGCGTACCGCTCGCTGGGCCTGCGCGAGTTCCGCATCCTGCTGAACTCGCTCGGCGACAAGGAGTGCCGTCCCGTCTACCGCGAGGCGCTCCAGACCTTCCTGCGCGACCTCGACCTCGACGAGGAGACCCGCCGCCGCATCGAGATCAACCCGCTGCGCGTCCTGGACGACAAGCGGGCGGACGTACAGAAGCAGCTCACCGACGCCCCCCGGCTCCGGGACTACCTGTGCGACGCCTGCAAGGCGTACCACGAGGAGGTCCGCGCGCTGCTGACGGCGGCCGGAGTCGTGTACGAGGACGACGAGAAGCTCGTCCGCGGCCTCGACTACTACACCCGCACCACCTTCGAGTTCGTCCACGACGGGCTGGGCTCCCAGTCCGCGGTGGGCGGCGGCGGCCGCTACGACGGGCTCTCCGAGATGATCGGCGGCCCCGCGCTGCCGTCCGTGGGCTGGGCCCTCGGCGTGGACCGCACGGTCCTCGCGCTGGAGGCCGAGGGCGTCGAGCTCGATCTGCCCGTCACCACCAGCGTGTACGCGGTCCCGCTCGGCGAGGAGGCCCGCCGGACCCTGTTCGCCCTCGTCACCGAGCTGCGCCGGGCGGGCATCGCCGCCGACTTCGCGTTCGGCGGCCGGGGCCTGAAGGGCGCGATGAAGAGCGCCAACCGCTCGGGCGCCCGCTACACCCTGGTGGCCGGTGAACGCGATCTGGCCGAGGGCGTCGTCCAGCTCAAGGACATGGAGTCCGGCGAGCAGAGCGCGGTGCCGCTGGCCGGGGCCGTGGCGGAGCTGACGGCCCGGCTCGGCTGAGGAAGCACCGGCTGAGGAAGCACCGGAAGCGGCGCGGGCGGGAAGGACCCCAGGTCCCCCCGCCCGCGCCGCAGCCGTTCCACAGCAGTCCGCGTCACCTGCCCGGGCGGTTCACCGCAGTCCGTTGTGTGTGCCCCGGCCGCTCACAACAGTCCGTTGCGCGTGCCCGGGCCTGTTCACAGCAGTCCGTTGTGCGTGCCCCGGCCGCTCACAGCAGGCCGTGGCGCATCGCCCCGGTCACCGCGGCGGTCCGGTCGCTCACCCCCAGCTTGCCGAAGATCCGCAGCAGATGGGTCTTCACCGTCGACTCCCCGATGAACAGCCGCCGCCCGATCTCCGCGTTGGTGCACCCCTCCGCCACCAGCCGCAGCACCTCCGTCTCGCGCTCCGAGAGCCGGGGCAGCTCCGGCACCCCGCGCAACTGGTCCACCAGCCGGGTCGCCACCGTCGGCGCGAGCACCGTCTCTCCCCGGGCCGCGGCCCGGATCGCCTCCGCCAGCTCACCCCGGCCCAGATCCTTGAGCAGATAGCCGGACGCCCCCGCCTCCACCGCCCGCAGGATGTCGCCGTCACTCTCGTACGTGGTCAGCACCACGACCCGGCAGGGCAGCCCGGCCGCCCTGATCCGGCGGATCGACTCGACGCCCCCGCCGCCGGGCATCCGCAGGTCCATCAGCACGATGTCCGGCAGCAGCTCGGCGCACAGGGCCTCGGCCCGGGGACCGCTGGACGCCTCGCCCACCACGCTCAGGTCCGGCTCGGCGTCGAGCATCCCGCGCAGCCCCTCCCGTACGACGGGGTGGTCGTCGGCCAACAGGACACGGATCATCGGGTACTCCTTCGGGAGGCGTCCGGGGCCGGGGCGGCCGACGGCAGGGGCAGCGGCAGGGTCACGGTCACCGAGGTCCCCGCGCCCGGGGCGCTGCGGACCGCCGCGCCGCCGCCCGCCTCCTCGGCACGGGCCCGCACCCCGTCCAGACCGTAGCCCTCGCGCCGCTTCCGGAGGTCGAAGCCGCACCCCTCGTCCCGTACGGACAGGGTCAGGGCGTCGGGGGCGTACTCCAGCACCACCGACACCGGCACGGACGGGCCCGCGTGCTTACGGGTGTTGGCGAGGGCCTCCTGACAGGAGCGCAGGGCGACCACCTCGTACGCGGTCGGCAGCGGCCGGACCACGCCGGTCACCGTCAGCGGGGCCGGGGCACCGGTCTGCGCGGTGTGCCGGTCGGCCAGCCGGCACAGGGCGTCCGGCAGCGAGGTGCCGGCCAGATCGGCGGGGGAGCCGTCGGCCACCAGCGCCCGTGCCTCGGCGAGGTTCTCCCGCGCGGTCCGCGTCATCAGCGCCACATGCCGCCGGGCCTGCGGCAGATCGTGGTCGAGCTCGGACTCGACGGCCTGGGAGAGCATCAGCAGGCTGGTGAAGCCCTGGGCCAGCGTGTCGTGGATCTCCCGCGACATCCGCTCCCGCTCCGCCAGCGCCCCGTGGGCCGTCGACAGCCGGGCGATCTCCTCGCGGCCCGCCTCCAGCTCGGCGATCAGCGCGGCCCGGTCCCGGCTCTGGGCGATGATCCGCATCGTCCACTGCCCCAGGAACGCGCTGAACGCGAAGGTCGCCACCGCCAGCAGGAACCGGAACCCCGCCTCGCCCACCGTCGGCCGCCACAGCAGCGCCCACCCGGCGAACGGCACCGCGCCCATGATGCCCAGCACCCACAGCGCGTCCCGCAGCCGCAGCAGCATGAAGCACTGCGGGGCCAGCGCGAACGTGACGAGCTGTGTCTCGCCCACCAGCATCGCCGTGGGCAGGAAGAGCAGCATCGCCCCCACCACATAGCAGCGGGCCGGGCCCTCGGCCCTCGTGTCGTCCAGCACGGCCGGGCGGCCGACCAGGACGTACCACGGCAGGTTCAGCGCCACTATCGCCGCCGCCGTGGCCCGGACCGGCCAGGACGGCTGGGCTGCCTCCAGCACCACAGCGAGCGTGACGACCCAGACGACGGCGAAATAGCCGTCCCAGGGGCGCAGCGACCTGACCCAGACGTCGGAGTCCCGGGCCCCGTCCGCCCCGGTCAGCCGTCGCGCCGGCTCTTCCAGCGGAACGTCAGCAGACACAGCAGCAATCCTCCGATGCACCAGGCGCCCAGTACCAGGGCGATCCGTCCGAACTCCCAGCTGCCCGCCTGCTCCAGCACGGCGGCCGAGTCGGGCAGGAACACCCCGCGGAAGCCCTGGCACATCCACTTCAGCGGGAACAGCGCGCCGATGTTCAGCATCCAGCCGGGCAGCTCGCTCGCCGGGATGTAGACACCGGAGATGAATTGGAGCACCAGGAAGGGCAGGATGACCACCGACCCCGCGCTCCGCCCCGACCGGGGCACACTGCTGATCGCGATGCCCAGCAGCGCGCACCCGGCCGTCCCGAGCAGGAAGATCCAGCCGAACGTCAGCCAGGAGACCACGTCCCGGGGCAGGGTGAGATCGAACAGGCCCACCCCGACCAGCAGCAGGAGCACCGCCTCCATCACCCCGGTCACCAGGACCAGCCACACCTTCCCGAGGAAGTAGGCGGCGGGAGGCATCGGGGTGGAGCTCAGCCGGCGCAGCTGCCGCTCGTCGCGCTCGATCGCGATGGAGATGCCGAGCGACTGGAAGCTGGTCGCCATGATGCCCGCCCCGAGCATCGCGGCCACATAGAGCTGCGAGACGGGGACGCCGGTGTCTCCCGCCGTCCCGCTGAAGATCGAGGCGAACAGCACCAGGAAGACGATGGGGAAGGCGAAGGTGAAGACGACCTGGTCGCGCTGGCGGAAGAACTGCTTCAGCTCCAGCCCGCCGCGCAGCAGGCCCAGCCCCCACGCACCGGGCAGGCCGGTCGTGAACGGAGTGCTCGGCGTCGTCATCGGGTCACCTCCGACTGGCCGGTGAGCCGCAGATAGACGTCCTCCAGCGTGGGCCGGGTGACCCACAGCCCGGGGACCTCGCCGCCGAAGCGGTCGGCGAGCGCGGAAATCGTACGGGTAGGGGTCTCGGTCTCCTCCGAGCGCGGGGCTCCGTCCGGCTCCGTCCACCGGACCGTCGCCCGGGTGCCGAACCGGGCCCGCAGCTCCTCGGGGCTCCCCTCGGCGACCGCGGTGCCCGCCGCGACGACGACGAGCCGGTCGGCGAGCGCCTCGGCCTCCTCCAGGTAGTGCGTGGTGAGGAGGATGGTGGTGCCGTCGTCCGCGAGCAGCCGGATCAGCTCCCAGAACTGGTGCCGGGCCGCCGGGTCGAAACCGGTGGTCGGCTCGTCGAGGAGGAGCAGTTCGGGGGAGCCGATCACCCCGAGCGCCACATCGAGGCGGCGCCGCTGACCGCCCGAGAGCGCCTTGATCCGGGACTCCGCCTTCGCCTCCAGACCGACGAGGGCGATGGTCTCCTCGGGGTCGCGCGGGCGCGGGTAGTAGCGGGCGAAATGCCGGACCGTCTCCCGTACCGTCAACTCGGCGGGCGCGGATTCATCCTGCCAGACGATCCCGACCCGGGACCGCCACCGGCGGCCGGCCGTCGCGGGATCGGCGCCGAGGACCTCCACACTCCCGCCGTCCCGGGACCGCTGCCCCTGGAGCACCCCCACACACGTGCTCTTCCCCGCGCCGTTCGGTCCGAGCAGTCCGCACACCTCACCGCGCCGGATGCCCAGGTCCAGGCCGTCCAGCGCCACCGTGCCGCCGTATTTCTTGCGCAGGCCGCGCACGTTCACCACGAGTTCCGTCATGGCTCCGAGCATTCCGCAGAGCCGACGTTTCCCTGCCCACCGGGCGTACACCTTTATGTCCACCGAACGGTTGACCCGTACGGGGGTGCGGCACAATGACCTTGCCCGGCTGACCACTCGGTGACGGAACGGCGATATGACGACTGCAGCGGTAGACCACGACCTCTCCTCCGGCCAGGACGAGGACGGCGGAAAGCGCACCTTCGGGGCCGGACGCGGTCTCGCCCTGCTCCTGGTGATCACCGGCGCGGCCGGGCTGCTGGCCTCCTGGGTCATCACGATCGACAAGTTCAAGCTGCTGGAGGACCCCTCCTTCACGCCGGGGTGCAGCCTCAACCCGGTCGTCGCGTGCGGCAACATCATGAAGAGCGAGCAGGCGTCGGCCTTCGGGTTCCCCAACCCGATGCTCGGCCTGGTCACGTACGGCATGGTCATCGCCATCGGGATGGGCCTGCTCGCCGGGGCCCGCTACCGCAGCTGGTTCTGGCTCGGGCTGAACGCCGGGACCCTGTTCGGCGTCGGCTTCTGCACCTGGCTCCAGTACCAGTCGCTGTACAACATCAACTCGCTCTGCCTCTGGTGCTGCCTGGCCTGGGTCGCCACCATCGTCATGTTCTGCTACGTGACCACGCACAACGTCAAGCACCGCATCCTCCCCGCGCCCGCCTGGCTGCGGAACGGGCTGACCGAGTTCCACTGGGTGCTGCCGGTGATGTGGACCGGGATCATCGGCATGCTGATCCTGACCCGCTGGTGGGACTTCTGGACCAGCTGAGCCCGACCGTCGACCCGACGCCCCCGGCAGCCTCTCCGCAGGCGGCCGGGGGCGTTGTCAGTGGGGTCGCATAGGCTTCATGACGTGGAGCCCGACCTCTTTACCGCAGCCGCCGAAGACCGCCAGGAGAAGGACCCGTCCAGCAGCCCCCTCGCTGTCCGGATGCGTCCGCGCGTCCTGGACGAGGTCGTCGGCCAGCAGCACCTGCTCAAGCCGGGATCGCCGCTGCGCCGGCTCGTCGAGGGGAGCGGCGGCCCGGCCGGAGCCTCGTCGGTGATCCTGTGGGGCCCGCCCGGCACCGGGAAGACGACCCTGGCGTACGTGGTCAGCAAGGCCACCAACAAGCGCTTCGTGGAGCTCTCCGCGATCACCGCGGGCGTCAAGGAGGTCCGGGCCGTTATCGAGAGCGCGCGCCGCGCCACCGGCGGCTTCGGCAAGGAGACCGTCCTCTTCCTGGACGAGATCCACCGCTTCTCCAAGGCCCAGCAGGACTCCTTGCTCCCCGCCGTGGAGAACCGCTGGGTGACCCTGATTGCCGCCACCACGGAGAACCCGTACTTCTCGATCATCTCGCCGCTGCTCTCGCGCTCGCTGCTCCTCACCCTGGAGCCGCTCACCGACGACGACCTGCGTGATCTGCTGCGTCGGGCGCTGACCGACGAGCGCGGGCTCGGCGGCGCCGTCACGCTGCCCGAGGACGCGGAGGCGCATCTGCTGCGGATCGCGGGCGGCGACGCGCGCCGGGCGCTCACCGCCCTGGAGGCGGCCGCCGGTGCGGCGCTCGCCACGCACGAGGCGGAGATCACGCTGGAGACGGTCGAGGCGACCGTCGACCGGGCCGCCGTGAAGTACGACCGCGACGGCGACCAGCACTACGACGTGGCCAGCGCGCTCATCAAGTCCATCCGCGGCTCCGACGTGGACGCCGCCCTGCACTATCTGGCCCGGATGATCGAGGCGGGGGAGGACCCCCGGTTCATCGCCCGGCGGCTGATGATCTCCGCCAGCGAGGACATCGGCCTCGCCGACCCCACCGCGCTGCCGACGGCGGTGGCGGCCGCCCAGGCCGTCGCCATGATCGGCTTCCCGGAGGCGGCGCTCACCCTCAGCCACGCCACGATCGCCCTGGCGCTCGCGCCCAAGTCGAACGCGGCGACGCTCGCGATATCGGCCGCGCAGGAGGACGTGCGGAAGGGGCTCGCGGGTCCCGTCCCGGCGCATCTGCGCGACGGCCACTACAAGGGCGCGGCCAAGCTCGGCCACGCCCAGGGCTATGTGTATCCGCACGACGTCCAGGGCGGCATCGCCGCCCAGCAGTACGCCCCGGACGAGGTCCGCGACCGGCGGTACTACACCCCGACCCGGCACGGCGCCGAGGCACGGTACGCGGACGTGGTCGAGCGGGTCCGCGAGCGTCTGGGCCGTACGGGCAGCGGCGCGGACCCTTCCTGATCCGCCCGGGAAGCCGTCCCGCGCCGTTCCGCCCGGGGAGCGGCCCCGTCCTGACCCGCCGGAAGCGGTCCCGGGATCAGGACGCGGCCGCCTCGAAGAGGGTGTGCATGGCCCGGCGCAGCTCGGTGACGTCCCGCACCGGGTCCGGGAACTCGAAGCGGGCGTCGAAGCAGGACCCCTTGTCCTCCACGAAGCGCACCCGCAGCCCGAAGCGGTCCAGCGCCACGGGCACCGCGGCGGGCTGGTGGGAGGAGCAGGTCCGGGCGGTGCGCTCGCCGAGCAGCCCGCACAGGGTGCGCATCTGCTCGTCGTGGGCGGCGGCCAGGTGCTGGAGCAGCTCCGCCTCGTGGCCGGCCAGCGGATCGGGGGCCGCGTCCCGGAAGTCCTCCGCCTCGATGTCCTCGGCGCCCCAGAGGTCGTCGACGTACGCCTCTCCGAACTCCAGCCGCAGCATCATCCGGCCCGGTTCGGCGAGTCCGGGTACGGAGGTGAGCCAGCCGGAGATCCAGGCGCGGCCCCGGATGCGGTGCGGTACGGAGACCGGGGCGACGTCCGTGATCTCCAGCACGGCCGTCAGCTCGTCGCCCTGCGCGTGGGTCGCGGCCCGTACGGCCGGGGAGTCCGCGGGGAATTCGAGGAACAGATCGCCCTCGGGCCCCACGCTCCGGGCGTCCGGGACCAGGGGTTCGGCGCGGGCCAGATCGAGCCCCGGTACGACCAGCAGTGCGGAGCAGGTACTCTGTACGAGAGTTCGTGTGCGCTCGGCTGCTGACGGCATCCGAGTGGTATCAAGCCCGCTGGGACGCGGCTGACCACGATCAGATCGGCCTTCCGTCGTAGCAGCATCCTCAGAAGAGGTGCTGCCGCTGTCTGTGCTGTCCGTGACGTGAGTGGTGTTCCCAGGGCGAGACATGCGATCTCCTTGAGTAAGGTAAGCCTAACCTAACCTACAACGGAGGTCTGGAGAACGTGCCTAACCAGTCGCGTCCCAAGGTCAAGAAGTCGCGTGCCCTCGGCATCGCCCTGACGCCCAAGGCTGTCAAGTACTTCGAAGCGCGTCCGTACCCGCCGGGCGAGCACGGCCGTGGCCGCAAGCAGAACTCGGACTACAAGGTCCGTCTGCTGGAGAAGCAGCGCCTGCGTGCGCAGTACGACATCAGCGAGCGCCAGATGGCGCGCGCCTACGACCGCGCCAAGAAGGCCGAGGGCAAGACGGGCGAGGCGCTGGTCGTCGAGCTCGAGCGCCGCCTCGACGCCCTGGTCCTGCGTTCGGGCATCGCCCGCACCATCTACCAGGCCCGCCAGATGGTCGTCCACGGCCACATCGAGGTCAACGGCGGCAAGGTCGACAAGCCGTCCTTCCGCGTGCGCCCGGACGACATCGTCCAGGTCCGCGAGCGCAGCCGCTCCAAGGTCCCCTTCCAGGTGGCCCGCGAGGGTGGTTACGACACCGAGGGCGAGACCCCGCGCTACCTCCAGGTGAACCTGAAGGCCCTGGCCTTCCGCCTGGACCGGGACCCGAACCGCAAGGAGATCCCGGTGATCTGCGACGAGCAGCTCGTCGTCGAGTACTACGCCCGCTGATCCAGGCGCAGCCGCTCTCACCAGCGCTCCGGCCCGCCCCTCCCGGTCATCCGGGAGGCGGCGGGCCTTCGCGTTCCGCCGGCCGCCGGTCCGCTCTCCGCCCCGGGCGTGTCGCGGTGCTCCCGGGACCCGCCCCCGCCCAGCGCCCGTTCGACGGCGGCGGCCCGCTCCAGCCGCCTCCCGGCCCGCAGCCCCGCCTCGTACGCCGCCTCCCCCAGCTCCCGCCGCACCTGCTCCGCGCACTCCACCCGGGGCCGCCCGAAGTACACCGAGCCGAACAGCGGCAGCCCCACCGAGGGCCAGATCCGCTCCGCCGCCCCCTGGAGCACCGCGGCCTCCCCGGCATCGCCCTCCACCGCCGTCACCAGTGCCAGCAGCTCCAGCGAGAGCGCGGTGGCCAGCAGATCGTCGAAGGTCCGGCCGATCGACAGGCACTCCCCGAGTATCCGCCGCGCCCGCTCCGGCCGCCCCCGCCGCAGCGCCGCGTACGCCAGGACGTAGAGCGCGTACGCCAGCGCCCACCGCTCCCCGTGGTCCTCGCAGACCTCCCGGACCTCCTCGCAGATGTCCGCCGCCGCGTCCAGACCGCCCTGGAACGCCACCGCCATCGCCAGCTCGACCTGCGCCATCACCACATTGCTGTTCAGCTCGCCGATCTCCCGGTAGCGGCCGAGCGCGTCGCGCAGCAGCTCCTCTGCGCGCGCCGGGTCGTCCGTCACGATCGCCAGACAGCCCGTGCGGTGGACCGCGTACGCCATCGCCGTGGCGTCCCCGGACCGCTCGGCCTCCTCCCGGCACTCCTGGAGCGCCGAGACCGCCCCGACCGCGTCCCCCTGGAGCACCGCCACATAACCCAGCACCCACAGCACCTTGAGCCGCGAGGCGTCGTACGGGGTCGGCTCCTCCAGTACGTGCTCCAGCCAGTACCGCCCCTCCGAGAGCCGGCCGCACCCGGCCCAGTAGAACCAGAGCGAGCCCGCCAGGTGCTGCGCCAGGTGGACCTCGTCGGCGCTCTCCATGGAGCACTCCATCGCCCGGCGCAGGTTGGGCAGCTCGCTGTCGATCCGGGCCGCCACCTCCGCCTGGCGCGGGGAGAACCAGTCCAGTTCGCACCAGGTGGCGAGCCCCAGGAACCAGTCCCGGTGGCGGCGCCGCATCCGCCGGGTGTCGCCGGTCGCGGCCAGCCACTCGGCGCCGTACTCGCGGACCGACTCCAGCAGCCGGTAGCGGGTCCCGGTCACCCCGTCCTCGCGCTCCACCACCGACTGGGCCAGCAGCTCGTCCAGGACGTCGAGCACCGCGTCGGCCGGCAGCCCGGCACCGCCGCAGACGTACTCCGCCGCCTCCAGGTCGAACTGCCCGGCGAAGACCGAGAGCCGCGCCCAGAGCAGCCGTTGCGCGGGGGTGCACAGCTCATGGCTCCAGCCGATGGCCGTACGCAGCGCCCGGTGCCGGGGCGGAGCGCCCCGGCTGCCGCCCGTCAGCAGCCGGAACCGGTCGTCCAGGCGCAGCAGCACCTGGTCGACGGAGAGGGCCCGCAGCCGCCCCGCCGCCAGTTCGAGCGCCAGCGGAACCCCGTCGAGGCGGCGGCAGAGCTCCAGGGCCGCCGCCCGCTCCCCGGCCGTCGGCTCCCGGTCCGGCCGCACCGAACGGGCCCGCTCGGTGAAGAGTTCCACCGCGTCCTCGTCGCCCATGGGCGCGAGGGTGAACGTCACCTCACCGTCCACCAGGAGCGGGCGGCGCCCGGCCGCGAGCACCCGGAGCCCCGGCGCCCGGCGCAGCAACTCCCGTACGAGATCGGCACAGGCGTCCACGAGGTGTTCGAAGCCGTCCAGCACCAGCAGGGCACGGCGCTCACGGAGGTGTTCGACGAGGGCGGTGCGCGGCGGCCGGCCGGTGTGATCGGTCAGACCCAGCGCCTCGGCCACGGTGTGTTCCAGCAGGGCGGGGTCGTGCACGGGGGACAGCTCGGCGAGCCAGACCCCGTCGCAGTACCGTTTCTCCAACGACTGCCCCAGCAGCGCGGCGATTCTGCTGACGCACCGGCTCTTGCCCACCCCCGCCGCCCCGACGACGGTGACGAGCCGGGACTCCTCCAACAGCCCGCCCAGCGCGGCGAGTTCGTCCTCACGGCCCACGAACCGGTTCAGCTCCGCCGGGATGTTGCCGGTCGGCGCGGAGGGGCGGGGTCCCGGATCGTCCGGGTTCGTGGAGGAGGGCCGCAGGCGTCGCATGAGACACGCAGAGTACTGGCCCGGAAGCGCTCCGTACAATTCCCCGGGACAACTCCCGCCCTGCCCACCGGGAATGCGGTAGGGGAGGAGATGCCCGGCGCGATAGGCTCGTGGGACGACGATCGGGCGCGCGGGCGGAAGGCCGGCCGCACCGAACAGGGACAAGCCCCCGAGGGGGCCGAGCGACGAGCAGAGAGCGGTGCACAGTGTCCGGTGGAGAGGTGGCCGGGATTCTGGTGGCCGTCTTCTGGGCGATCCTGGTCTCGTTCCTCGCCGTGGTGCTGGTGAGGCTCGCCCAGACGCTCAGGGCGACCACCAAGCTCGTGGCGGACGTGACCGAACAGGCCGTTCCGCTGCTGGCCGACGCCTCGGCCACCGTGCGGTCCGCGCAGACCCAGCTGGACAAGGTCGACGCCATCGCGAGCGACGTCCAGGAGGTCACCTCCAACGCCTCCGCGCTCTCCACCACCGTCGCCTCCACCTTCGGCGGACCGCTCGTCAAGGTCGCCGCCTTCGGCTACGGCGTCCGGCAGGCCCTCGGCCGCCGCACCGCCCCCGAGCCCGAACCGGAACCGGCGCGGGGCCGCTCCTCCGTCCGCCGTACGGTGATCGTCGGCCGGACCGTACCCTCGGCGCGCGGACGCAAGCGCGAACGCCGAAACCCCCGCGGACAGAAGGACTGATCCAGCGATGTTCCGCCGCACCTTCTGGTTCACCGCCGGCGCAGCCGCCGGTGTCTGGGCCACCACCAAGGTCAACCGCAAGCTCAGGCAGCTGACGCCCGAGAGCCTCGCGGCGCAGGCCGCCGACAAGGCGATCGAGACCGGCCACAAGCTCAAGGACTTCGCCCTCGACGTCCGTGAGGGAATGGTCCGGCGCGAAGCCGAACTGGGCGGCGCCCTGGGCCTGGAGGCACCGGTCGACCCCGACCTCCCCGTCCAGCGGCACTACGCCGTGGAGGCGGGGGCCGAGCCCGCCGCCCGCCCGAACACGTACCGCACGCTCCCCTACACATCGAACAACCGGAATGAGGACCACTAATGGAGTCGGCTGAAATCCGCCGCCGCTGGCTGAGCTTCTTCGAGGAGCGCGGTCACACCGTCGTGCCTTCGGCGTCGCTCATCGCGGACGACCCGACTCTGCTGCTGGTCCCCGCGGGCATGGTTCCCTTCAAGCCGTACTTCCTCGGCGAGGTCAAGCCGCCCGCCCCGCGCGTCACCAGCGTGCAGAAGTGCGTGCGTACGCCGGACATCGAAGAGGTCGGCAAGACCACCCGCCACGGCACCTTCTTCCAGATGTGCGGGAACTTCTCCTTCGGGGACTACTTCAAGGAAGGCGCCATCCAGCTCGCCTGGGAGGCCCTGACCAACTCCGTCGAGGACGGCGGCTTCGGCCTGGAGCCCGAGAAGCTCTGGATCACGGTCTACCTCGACGACGACGAGGCCGAGGCCATCTGGCGCGACAAGATCGGTGTCCCGGCCGAGCGCATCCAGCGCCTGGGCAAGAAGGACAACTTCTGGTCCATGGGCGTCCCCGGACCCTGCGGCCCCTGTTCGGAGATCAACTACGACCGCGGCCCCGAGTTCGGCGTCGAGGGCGGCCCCGCCGTCAACGACGAGCGGTACGTGGAGATCTGGAACCTGGTCTTCATGCAGTACGAGCGCGGCGCGGGCGACGGCAAGGAGGACTTCCCGATCCTCGGGGACCTGCCGTCCAAGAACATCGACACCGGTCTCGGCCTGGAACGCCTGGCGATGATCCTCCAGGGCGTACAGAACATGTACGAGACCGACACCCTGCGCGTCGTCATGGACAAGGCCACCGAGCTGACCGGCGTCCGCTACGGCGCGGAGAAGGGCACGGACGTCTCGCTCCGCGTCGTCGCCGACCACATCCGTACGTCGGTGATGCTCATCGGCGACGGCGTCACCCCCGGCAACGAGGGCCGCGGCTATGTGCTGCGCCGCATCATGCGCCGCGCCATCCGCAACATGCGCCTCATGGGCGCCACCGGCACGGTCGTCAAGGACCTGGTCGACGTCGTGATCGACACGATGGGGCTCCAGTACCCCGAGCTGATCACCGACCGCAAACGCATCGAGACGGTCGCGCTCGCCGAGGAGGCCGCCTTCCTCAAGGCCCTCAAGGGCGGCACCAACATCCTGGAGACCGCCGTCACCGAGACCAAGGCCGCCGGCGGCCGGGTCCTCCCCGGCGACAAGGCGTTCCTGCTCCACGACACCTGGGGCTTCCCGATCGACCTGACCCTGGAGATGGCTGCCGAGCAGGGGCTCTCCGTGGACGAGGACGGCTTCCGCCGCCTCATGCAGGAGCAGCGCGACAAGGCCAAGGCCGACGCCCGCGCCAAGAAGACCGGCCACGCCGACCTGTCCGCGTACCGCGAGGTCGCCGACGCCTCCGGCGCCACCGAGTTCACCGGCTACACCAGCGTGGCCGGTGAGTCCACCATCGTCGGCCTGCTGGTCGACGGCGTGCCCTCGCCCGCCGCCACCGAGGGCGACGAGGTCGAGGTCGTCCTCGACCGCACCCCCTTCTACGCCGAGGGCGGCGGCCAGCTCGCCGACACCGGCCGCATCCGGCTGGACACCGGCGCCGTGATCGAGATCCGCGACGTCCAGAAGCCGGTCCCCGGCGTCCACGTCCACAAGGGTGTCGTCCAGGTCGGGGAGGTGACGGTCGGGGCCCCCGTCTTCGCCTCCATCGACGCCACCCGCCGCCGGGCCATCGCCCGCGCCCACAGCGCCACCCACCTCACCCACCAGGCGCTGCGCGACGCGCTGGGCCCGACGGCCGCCCAGGCCGGTTCGGAGAACTCCCCGGGCCGCTTCCGCTTCGACTTCGGTTCGCCCGCCGCCGTTCCCGGCACGGTCCTCACCGATGTCGAGCAGCGGATCAACGAGGTCCTCTCGCGTGAACTCGACGTCCAGGCCGAGGTCATGTCGATCGACGAGGCCAAGAAGCAGGGCGCCATCGCCGAGTTCGGCGAGAAGTACGGCGAGCGGGTCCGGGTCGTCACCATCGGCGACTTCTCCAAGGAGCTGTGCGGCGGCACCCACGTCCACAACACCGCCCAGCTCGGCCTGGTCAAGCTGCTCGGCGAGTCCTCCATCGGCTCCGGCGTGCGCCGCATCGAGGCCCTCGTCGGCGTGGACGCGTACAACTTCCTCGCCCGGGAGCACACGGTCGTCGCCCAGCTCCAGGAGCTGGTCAAGGGCCGTCCCGAGGAGCTGCCGGAGAAGATCGCGGGCATGCTCGGCAAGCTGAAGGACGCCGAGAAGGAGATCGAGAAGTTCCGCGCGGAGAAGGTGCTGGCCGCCGCCGCCGGACTGGCCGACTCCGCCAAGGACGTCCGGGGCGTCGCCCTGGTCACCGGCCAGGTCCCCGACGGCACCTCCGCCGACGACCTGCGCAAGCTGGTCCTGGACGTGCGCGGCCGCATCCAGGGCGGCCGCCCGGCCGTGGTGGCCCTGTTCACCACGGCCAACGGCCGCCCGCTCACGGTCATCGCCACCAACGAGGCCGCCCGTGAGCGCGGTCTCAAGGCCGGTGACCTCGTCCGTACGGCCGCCAAGACGCTCGGCGGCGGTGGCGGCGGCAAGCCGGACGTGGCCCAGGGCGGCGGTACGGACCCGGCCGCCATCGGCGACGCCGTCGCCGCGGTCGAACGCCTCGTCACCGAGACCGCGTGACGGACGGGATGACACAGATGCGCCGCGGACGACGGCTCGCCGTCGATGTCGGGGACGCCCGGATCGGGGTCGCCTCGTGCGACCCCGACGGCATCCTGGCCACGCCGGTGGAGACCGTGCCGGGACGCGATGTCCCGGCCGCCCACCGGCGGCTGGTGGCCATCGTCGAGGAGTACGAGCCGATCGAGGTCATCCTCGGCCTGCCGCGTTCCCTCGGCGGTGGCGAGGGCCCGGCGGCAGCCAAGGTCCGCGACTTCGCCCAGGCGTTCGCCCGTTCGATCGCACCCGTTCCGGTGCGGCTGGTGGACGAGAGGATGACCACAGTGACGGCCGCTCAGGGCATGCGTGCCTCGGGCGTGAAGTCCAAGAAGGGCCGATCTGTCATCGACCAGGCTGCCGCTGTGGTGATCCTTCAGAACGCTCTGGAGTCCGAACGGGCGTCAGGCAATCCGCCGGGCGAGGGCGTCGAAGTGGTTGTCTGATCGCGATACGGTAACGTTCCGCGCGATGCGGCGGTGATTCGAACAAACACCGCACAGCGAAGAGACGGAACCTCGTCTCGCGGCTCTAGGGGATCGATGACTGAGTATGGCCGGGGCCCCGGCTCCGAACCGTGGCATCCCGAGGACCCCTTGTACGGGGACCAGGGATGGGGAGGCCGTCAGGCCGCCCACGGCCAGGGTCAGTACGGCGACCAGCAGCAGTCCTATCCGCAGGACCCGTACGCCCAGCAGCACCAGAACAACCAGCAGCATCAGCCGTACGCGCAGCAGCCGTCGTACGACCAGCAGTACGGGCAGCAGCAGTACGACCCCTCGCACCAGCAGCAGTACGGCACGCCGCAGCAGGACCCGTACGGTCAGCAGCCTTCCGCCCAGCCGCAGTACGACGGCGGCTGGGACACCGGGCAGGGGACCGCCATGCCGTACGGGGCCGAGCCCCAGGACCCGTACGCCCAGCAGCCCCCGCCCGGCTACGGCGAATCGCACGACTACTACGGCACGCCCGACGCCTACCCGCCGCCGCAGCCGCCGGGCCGCCGCGAGGCGCCCGAGCAGCAGCCGCAGTCCCAGCAGGCCCCGCAGCACGGGCAGCCCGAGCAGCAGGGGAAGCCGTCGCCGGACTGGGACCCGGACGAGCAGCGGGAAGAGACGCATCCTTTCTTCACCGGCGCCGACGAGCCCGCCGACCGCGACTCCCGCGAGCCCCGCGACGACGATGACGATCCGGACGACGACACCTCGCGCTCCGCGCGCCGGGACCGGGGTGCCGGTGAACGCCGGGGCGGCAAGACCAAGAAGAAAAAGAGCCGCAACGGCTGCGCCTGCCTGGTCGTCTCCCTCGTCCTGGTCGGCGGCCTCGGGGGAGTGTCGTACGTCGGCTACAACTTCTGGAAGGACAAGTTCGGCGCCCCGGCCGACTACGCGGGATCGGGCAACGGCGAACAGGTCGAGGTCGAGATCCCCGAGGGGGCGCTCGGCTACGACATCGCCAACATCCTGCGCAAGCAGGGCGTCGTGAAGTCCTCCGACGCCTTCGTCGCGGCCCAGAGCGACAACCCCAAGGGCAAGTCGATCCAGGCCGGCGTCTACCTCCTCAACAAGGAGATGTCGGCGGCCAGCGCGGTCACGCTGATGCTGGACCCGAAGAGCCAGAACGCGATGGTGATCCCCGAGGGATGGCGCAACGTCAAGGTCTACGAGAAGATCGACGAACGGCTCGGCCTGGAGAAGGGCACCACGGAGAAGGTCGCCAAGACCAAGGCGGAATCCCTGGGCCTGCCCGACTGGGTGGACGACAACCCGGACGTCAAGGACCCGCTGGAGGGCTTCCTCTATCCGGCGGCCTACCCGGTGGCCAAGGGCTCGAAGCCCGAGGACGCGCTGAAGCGCATGGTCACCCGGGCGAACAAGGAGTACGACAAGCTCGACCTGGAGGCCGCCGCCAAGAGGTACAAGCTCGACGGGCCGTGGCAGGTGATCACGGTGGCGAGCCTGGTGCAGGTGGAGGGCAAGACCCACGACGACTTCCGGAAGATGGCCGAGGTCGTCTACAACCGCCTCAAGCCCACCAACACCGAGACGAACCAGCTGCTCCAGTTCGACTCTGCGTTCAACTACCTCAAGCAGCAGAGCAACATCAAGATCAGCGAGTCCGAGATCCTCAACAACAAGGACCCGTACAACACCTACACGCGCAAGGGGCTCACTCCGGGACCCATCAGCAACCCCGGCTCCGACGCGCTGGGCGCGGCCCTGAACCCCACGGCGGACGGCTGGCTGTACTTCGTGGCGACCGACGGCATGAACAAGACCGAGTTCGCCAAGACGTACGATGAGCACCTCAAGCTCAAGAAGAAGTTCGATGACCTCGACTGATCCGGCCGGGGCGCGCCGGGCGGCCGTCCTCGGCTCGCCCATCGCCCACTCGCTCTCCCCGGTGCTGCACCGCGCCGCGTACGCCGAGCTCGGCCTCGACGACTGGTCCTACGACCGGTTCGAGGTCGACGAGGCGGCGCTGCCCGGCTTCGTCGAAGGGCTGGACGCCTCCTGGGCGGGGCTCTCCCTCACCATGCCGCTCAAGCGGGCGGTCATCCCGCTGCTGGACGAGATCAGCCCGACCGCCGCCTCCGTGGAGGCCGTCAACACGGTCGTGTTCACCGAGGACGGGCGGCGGCTCGGCGACAACACGGACATCCCCGGCATGATCGCCGCCCTGCGGGAACGCGGCGTCGAGAAGGTCGAGTCCGCCGCGATCCTCGGCGCGGGCGCCACCGCCTCCTCCGCCCTCGCCGCGCTCGCGGTGATCTGCGCCGGACCGGTCACCGCCTACGTACGCAGCCGGGAGCGCGGCGACGAGATGCGGGGCTGGGGGCAGCGGCTCGGCGTGGACGTCCGGGTGGCGGACTGGGCCGAGGGGGCGCGGGCACTCACCGCGCCGCTCGTCATCGCCACGACCCCGGCGGGCACGACCGACGCGGTGGCCACCGACGTACCGGAGCACCCCGGCATCCTCTTCGACGTGCTGTACGAGCCCTGGCCGACCGCGCTGGCCTCGGCCTGGTCCGCGCGCGGCGGCGCGGTCGTCGGCGGGCTCGACCTCCTCGTCCATCAGGCGCTGCTCCAGGTCGAGCGGATGACCGGCCGGGTTCCCGGCCCCCTCGGTGCCATGCGGCTGGCCGGGGAAGCGGCGCTCGCGGCCCGCTGACCCGGCACGGCGTCCGTCTGCTGGACCGGCGGCCGGACATCGCCCCCAGTCGTGGGAGGATCAAAGGCGGCGGGCCAGGGCCGCGCACCCGGTCGCGCCGTTGGATTTTCAGGCGCGAGCATGAGGAGCACACCGTTGAGCAGGTTGCGCTGGCTGACGGCGGGGGAGTCCCACGGCCCCGCACTGGTGGCGACGCTGGAGGGTCTTCCCGCCGGTGTCCCGGTCACCACGGAGATGGTGGCGGAGGCGCTCGCCCGGCGACGGCTCGGTTACGGCCGCGGTGCGCGGATGAAGTTCGAGCAGGACGAGGTCACCTTCCTCGGCGGCGTACGGCACGGCCTCACCATGGGCTCCCCGGTCGCCGTCATGGTCGGCAACACCGAGTGGCCCAAGTGGGAGCAGGTCATGTCGGCCGACCCGGTCGACCCCGACGTGCTGGCCGAATCGGCCCGTAACGCCCCGCTGACCCGGCCCCGCCCCGGCCACGCCGACCTGGCCGGGATGCAGAAGTACGGCTTCGACGAGGCCCGGCCGGTCCTGGAGCGCGCCAGCGCCCGGGAGACCGCCGCCCGCGTCGCCCTCGGCGCCGTCGCCCGCTCCTACCTCAAGGAGACCGCGGGCATCGAGATCGTCAGCCATGTCGTCGAACTGGCCGCCGCGAAGGCGCCGTACGGTGTCCTCCCGGTCCCCGCCGATGTCGACAAGCTGGACGCCGACCCGGTCCGCTGCCTGGACGCCGACGCCTCCAAGGCGATGGTGGCCGAGATCGACCAGGCCCACAAGGACGGCGACACCCTCGGCGGGGTCGTCGAGGTGCTCGCGTACGGCGTGCCCGTCGGGCTCGGCTCGCACGTCCACTGGGACCGCCGTCTGGACGCCCGGCTCGCCGCCGCGCTCATGGGCATCCAGGCCATCAAGGGCGTCGAGGTCGGCGACGGCTTCGAGCTGGCCCGGGTCCCCGGCTCCCAGGCGCACGACGAGATCGTCGCCACCGAGGACGGCATCCGGCGCACCTCCGGCCGCTCCGGCGGCACCGAGGGCGGGCTCACCACCGGTGAGCTGCTGCGGGTCCGCGCCGCGATGAAGCCCATCGCCACCGTGCCGCGCGCCCTGGCCACCGTGGATGTCGTCACCGGCGAGGCCGCCAAGGCCCACCACCAGCGCTCCGACGTCTGCGCCGTCCCGGCCGCGGGCATCGTCGCGGAGGCGATGGTCGCCCTGGTCCTGGCCGACGCGGTCGCGGAGAAGTTCGGCGGCGACAGCGTGGCCGAAACCCACCGCAACGTCCAGTCGTACCTCGACCACCTCCAGATCCGATGAGCGGCCCCCTGGTCGTCCTCGTCGGCCCGATGGGCGTCGGCAAGTCCACCGTCGGCGAACTGCTCGCCGCCCGGCTGGGCACCACCTACCGGGACACCGACGCGGACGTCGTCGCCGAGGCGGGCAAGCCGATCGCGGAGATCTTCTACGACGAGGGCGAGGACCACTTCCGCGCCCTGGAGCGCAGGGCCGTCGCCGCGGCCGTCACCGGGCACACGGGCGTCCTCTCCCTCGGCGGCGGGGCCGTCCTGGACGGGACGACCAGGGAACTGCTGGCCGGCCGGCCGGTCGTCTACCTCTCCATGGACGTGGAGGAGGCGGTCCGCCGGGTCGGTCTCGGCGCAGCCCGCCCGCTCCTCGCGGTCAACCCGCGCCGGCAGTGGCGCGAGCTGATGGACGCCCGCCGCCACCTCTACGAAGAGGTGGCCCGTGCGGTCGTCGCCACCGACGACCGCACCCCCGAAGAGGTCGCCCAGGCGATCATCGACGCACTGGAACTGCCGGAGGGCGACGCGGCCCCCGGCGTGGAGATCACCGGCATGACGCAGCAGGCCCCCACCCGTATCCAGGTCGCAGGCTCGGCGGGCTCCGACCCGTACGAGGTCCTCGTCGGCCACCAGCTCCTCGGCGAGCTGCCCCAGCTCATCGGCGACCGCGCGAAGCGGGTCGCCGTCCTGCACCCCGAGGCGCTCGCCGAGACCGGTGAGGCGGTCCGTGAGGACCTCGCCGACCAGGGGTACGAGGCCATCGCCATCCAGCTGCCGAACGCGGAGGAGGCCAAGACCGTCGAGGTCGCCGCCTACTGCTGGAAGGCGCTCGGCCAGACCGGCTTCACCCGCACCGACGTCATCGTCGGCATCGGTGGCGGCGCCACCACGGACGTCGCCGGGTTCGTCGCGGCCAGCTGGCTGCGCGGGGTGCGCTGGATCGCGATCCCCACCACCGTGCTCGGCATGGTCGACGCGGCCGTCGGCGGCAAGACCGGCATCAACACCGCCGAGGGCAAGAACCTGGTCGGCGCCTTCCACCCGCCCGCAGGCGTCCTCTGCGACCTCGCCGCGCTGGAGTCGCTGCCGGTCAACGACTACGTCTCCGGTATGGCCGAGATCATCAAGGCCGGGTTCATCGCCGACCCGGCCATCCTCGACCTGATCGAGGCCGACCCGGAGGCCGCCCGTACGCCCGCCGGACCGCACACCGCCGAGCTGATCGAGCGCTCCATCCGGGTCAAGGCCGAGGTCGTCTCCAGCGACCTCAAGGAGTCCGGCCTCCGCGAGATCCTCAACTACGGCCACACGCTGGGCCACGCCATCGAGAAGAACGAGCGCTACAAGTGGCGCCACGGGGCCGCCGTCTCCATCGGCATGGTCTTCGCCGCCGAGCTGGGCCGCCTCGCCGGACGCCTCGACGACGCCACCGCCGACCGGCACCGGACGATCCTGGAGTCGGTGGGCCTGCCGCTCACCTACCGGGGCGACCAGTGGCCCAAGCTGCTGGAGAACATGAAGGTCGACAAGAAGTCCCGCGGCGACCTCCTGCGCTTCATCGTCCTGGACGCCCTCGGCAAGCCCACCGTCCTGGAGGGCCCCGACCCGGCCGTGCTGCTCGCCGCCTACGGGGAGGTCTCCGCGTGACCCGCAGGGTCCTCGTCCTCAACGGCCCCAACCTCGGCCGCCTCGGCTCCCGCGAACCCGACGTCTACGGAGCCACCTCCTACGCCGGACTCGTCGAGACCTGCACAGCGCTCGGCAAGGAGCTCGGCTTCGACGTCGACGTACGCGAGACCAACGACGAGGGCGAACTGATCCGCTGGCTCCACGAGGCGGCGGACGGTTCGATTCCGGTCGTTCTCAACCCGGGCGCCTTCACGCACTACTCGTACGGGATGCGGGACGCGGCGGCCCAGCGCACCGCCCCGCTGATCGAGGTGCACATCTCCAACCCGTACGCCCGCGAGGAGTTCCGGCACACCTCGGTGGTCGCCCCGGTGGCCACCGGCACGGTCGCCGGGTTCGGCATCGGCTCCTACCGGCTCGCCCTGCGCGCCCTGGCCGACGAACTGACGGACTGACAGTCCCGGGAGGGTACGGGCACTTCGTGCCCTCCCGGGCCGTTCACCCCGAGACGGCCCGGGAGGGTACGGTAGCCGTCCCATCAGCGTCAGTCGCAGTTACGAGACGGAGTGGCACCGGATGCAGCACGCAGTGGGGGCCCCGCTGCCGCCGCCCCAGGGACCCGGGAACGGTCCTGCCGGCTGGTCGCACCAGGCCCAGCACCCCGGTCCCCCCGGACCGCCCCCGATACCCCCGACTCCGGGACAGGCGCCCCGACCTCCGGCTCCGGGACAGGCCCCGCAGTCTCCCGGCCCGGGCCACGTACCGCCGCCCCCGCCCGCCCCCGGCCAGGCGCCCCAGCCCCCGGCCCCTCCGGCCCCGCCCACCCCGGGCCAGGCCCCCCCAGTACGGCTGGAGCGGCACCGGGCCCACCCCGCCGCCCTCCGGCGGCCAGCCCACCGGACACGTCCAGCTGCCCCCCGGGCGGCCCCGTGCCGCTGCCCGCACCGCCCGCCGAGCCCGGCACCGGCGGCGCCACGCTCGCCGTGCTGCTGATCGGCCCGGCCGGAGCGGGCAAGACCACCGTGGCCCGGCTCTGGGCGGCCCGCCGCCGGGTGCCCACCGCCCATGTCTCCCTGGACGACGTCCGCGAATGGGTCTGCTCCGGCTTCGCCGACCCGCAGGCAGGCTGGAACGACCACTCCGAGGCCCAGTACCGGCTGGCCCGCCGCACCTGCGGCTTCGCCGCCCGTAACTTCCTCGCCAACGGCATCTCCTGCATCCTCGACGACGCCGTCTTCCCCGACCGCCCGGTCGTCGGCCTCGGCGGCTGGAAGCGCCATGTGGGCCCCGGGCTGCTGCCCGTCGTCCTGCTGCCCGGCCTGGAGATCGTCCTGGAGCGCAACGCGGCCCGCAGCGGCAACCGCAGGCTCTCCGACGAGGAGGTCGCCCGCATCCACGGCCGGATGGCCGGCTGGTACGGCTCCGGGCTGCCGATCATCGACAACTCCACGTACGACGTCGAGACCACCGCCCGCGTCCTGGACGACGTGCTGGCCCGCTCCATCGCGTCCCCGCCCGCCTGGTAGCGCCTCCCCGTCGGTGCCCCGGCACCCGTCCCCCCGGTCGGATGCGCTGACCGGGCGGGCAGCGGCCCCCGCTCGTACGCTCGAAGCATGTCTGAGGTGCACGCCGTCCGACGCGGGCTGCTCCGCGACCGGTGCGCCGCCGCGGGGTCCGCGGCCGCCCTGGTCTCCCGCCCCGCCAACGTCCGCTATCTCGCGGGCGGAGCGCCTCCCGGCGCCGTGCTGCTGCTCGGCCCCGGCGAGGACGTTCTGCTCTGCCCCCGCGCCCCCACCGGCGAGGGCGGCCACGGGCGGCCCGACGAGGCGCTCCGGGTCGACGTCCTGCCCGTCCCGGACGGCGATCCGGTGGTGGCCGCCGCCGGTCTCGCCGCCGCCTCGGGCGCCGATTCGCTCGCCGTGGAGGAGCACGACCTGACCGTGGCCCGGCACCGGGCCATGGGGAAGGCCGCCCCGCGCCTGCTCCTGGCCGATCTGGGGTTCACCGTGGAGCAGCAGCGGATCGTCAAGGACGAGGAGGAGATCGGCTGTCTGCGGATCGCCGCCGAGATCACCGACCAGGCCCTCGGCGAGCTCCTCGAATCGATCCTGGTCGGCCGCACCGAACGCCATCTCGCGCTGGAACTGGAACGCCGCCTCGTCGACCACGGGGCGGACGGCCCCGCCTTCGCCACCTCCGTCGCCACCGGCCCCAACGCGGGCCAGGGGCGCCACCGCCCCACGGACCGCAGGGTGGAGGAGGGCGATTTCCTCTCCGTCCGCCTCGGCGCGAGCTACCACGGCTACCGCTGCGAGATCGGCCGGACCTTCGTCATCGGCACCGCCCCCGCCGAGTGGCAGATCGAGCTGTACGACCTCGTTTTCGCCGCTCAGCGGGGCGGCCGGGAGGCCCTGGCGCCGGGCACCGCCTACCGGGACGTGGACCGGGCCGCCCGGCATCCACTGGAGTCCGCGGGGTACGGAGAGGGGCTCCAGCCGTGGACCGGGCACGGTGTGGGGCTCGAAATCGAGGAGGACCCGCAACTGGCACCGACAGCCATGGGTAAACTGGACGCTTGTGTGCCGGTCACCGTCGAACCGGGGGTCCACCTCCCGGGCCGGGGCGGTGTCCGGATCGATGACACGCTCGTCGTGCGCCCCGAGGCGGACGGCGGACCCGAGCTACTCACCATGACGACCAAGGAGCTGCTCGCGCTCTAGCGCGCGTTCCCGGTCGTTCCACCAGCTTCAGTCCAGGAGATTCCGCAACCGTGGCTTCCACGAACGACCTCAAGAACGGCCTGGTGCTCAAGCTCGACGGAGGCCAGCTCTGGTCCGTCGTCGAGTTCCAGCACGTCAAGCCCGGCAAGGGCCCCGCCTTCGTGCGCACCAAGCTCAAGAACGTGCTCTCCGGCAAGGTCGTCGACAAGACGTTCAACGCCGGTGTGAAGGTCGAGACGGCCACCATTGACCGCCGCGACATGCAGTTCTCGTACATGGACGGCGAGTACTTCGTCTTCATGGACATGGACACCTACGACCAGCTCATGGTCGACCGCAAGGCCGTCGGCGACGCCGCCAACTTCCTGATCGAGGGCTTCACCGCCTCCGTCGCCCAGTACGAGGGCGAGGTGCTCTACGTCGAGCTGCCCGCCGCCGTCGAGCTGACCATCCAGCACACCGACCCGGGCGTCCAGGGCGACCGCTCCACCGGCGGCACCAAGCCCGCCACCCTGGAGACCGGTTACGAGATCGGCGTGCCGCTCTTCATCACCACCGGCGAGAAGATCAAGGTCGACACCCGCACGGGCGACTACCTCGGCCGGGTGAACAGCTAACCGTGGCCGCCCGGAACAAGGCCCGCAAGCGCGCCTTCCAGATCCTCTTCGAGGCCGACCAGCGCGGTGAGTCCGTGCAGAGCGTCCTCGCGGACTGGGTCCGGCACTCGCGGACCGACGACCGTCAGCCGCCGGTCGGCGAATTCACGATGGAGCTCGTCGAGGGGTACGCGCAGTACGCGGACCGGATCGACGACCTCATCGTCACCTATGCCGTGGACTGGGAGATCGACCGCATGCCGGTCGTCGACCGCAGCATCATCCGGCTCGGCGCGTACGAGCTGATCTGGATGGACGAGACCCCGGACGCCGTGGTGATCGACGAGGCGGTCCAGCTCGCCAAGGAGTTCTCCACCGACGACTCCCCGTCGTTCGTGAACGGCATGCTGGCCCGCTTCAAGGACCTCAAGCCGAACCTCCGCCGGGAGCAGTAGCCCCCGGCGAGGAGGGAGGCCCCCGGTGGGCCGCTCGGCACGCACGCCACGAGAAGGGCCCACGGTCAGCCGACCGTGGGCCCTTCGGCGTGGACACGGACGCGGGCGACGAAAAACGCCGGTCCGGCGGGAACCCGAAGGCTCCCGCCGGACCGGCGGCACGTTTCTGCTGCGGGGTCCGCCGTGGGCGGTGGACCCCTGTGGTCTCAGCTCTCGTCGTGGGAGACCGCGCGGCGCGCGTCTGCGTCCAGGACGCCCCAGCTGATCAGCTGCTCCGTCAGCACGGACGGCGACTGGTCGTAGATCACGGCGAGCGTGCGCAGGTCGTCCTGGCGGATCGAGAGCACCTTGCCGTTGTAGTCACCGCGCTGGCTCTGGATGGTCGCCGCGTAGCGCTGGAGCGGACCGGCCTTCTCCGGCGGGACATGGGCGAGGCGCTCCAGGTCCAGAACGAGCTTCGGCGGCGGCTCGGCGGCTCCGCCCGGCGTCGTACCGGGCAGCAGCTCCTGCACGGGGACCCCGTAGAAATCCGCCAGCTCGGCGAGGCGCTGTACGGTCACGGCGCGGTCGCCGCGCTCGTACGAACCGACCACGACGGCCTTCCAGCGGCCCTGTGACTTCTCCTCCACACCGTGGAGGGAGAGGCCCTGCTGGGTGCGGATGGCACGGAGTTTGGCCCCGAGCTGTTTTGCGTATTCGCTGGACATATGGCTCCCCGGACGCTGGAACAGTGTGCGGCTCCGCCGCGTGGCTGGTAACTCACTGTGAGGTTACGCAGCGTTACTTGGATGCGTCAAGCCGAATGGTCCGGACCCCGTACCTCCAGGGGGCGGGGCCGGGGCCTCACGCAAGCCCTGGTACCGTGGATGACGTAATTTCGACGTCCTTTAAGGTCCGTCCCGTGAGGCGGAGAAGGAGGTCCGTTTCTTATGGACGCACAGCACGACGACACCGGCAACGCGGCGCGCCCCGTTCTCGAGGCCCCCGACATCGCCCGTGTTCTGACCCGTATCGCCCACGAGATCGTCGAACGCGCCAAGGGCGCCGACGACGTGGTACTGCTCGGCATCCCGACGCGGGGCGTCTTCCTCGCCCGCCGGCTCGCCGACAAACTCCAGGAGATCACCGGCCGGAAGATCCCCGTCGGCTCCCTCGACATCACCATGTACCGCGACGACCTGCGGCTGCGCCCCGCCCGGGCCCTGGCCCGTACCGACATCCCCGGCGAGGGGATCGAGGGCAGCCTGGTCGTCCTGGTCGACGACGTGCTCTTCTCCGGCCGCACGATCCGCGCCGCGCTCGACGCGCTCGGCGACATCGGCCGCCCGCGCGCCGTGCAGCTCGCGGTCCTCGTCGACCGCGGCCACCGGGAACTCCCGATCCGCGCCGACTACGTCGGCAAGAACCTCCCCACGTCGCTGCGGGAGACGGTCAAGGTCCAGCTCTCCGAGGAGGACGGCCGCGACGCCGTGCTGCTCGGTGTCCAGCAGGCCGCTCCCGCGGACGCGCAGTAAGCCCGAGCCCTCCCGTACGCCCTTCCGGGGGACCGTACGGACGCTCCCGCGCGCCCGCATGCCGTGAAACACCCCCTCCAGCCACCGGAGAACCCCAGATGAAGCGTCACCTCATCTCGGCCGCCGACCTCACCCGCGACGACGCCGTCCTGATCCTCGACACCGCCGAGGAGATGGCCCGGGTCGCGGACCGGCCGATCAAGAAACTCCCGACCCTGCGCGGCCGTACCGTCGTCAACCTCTTCTTCGAGGACTCGACCCGGACCCGCATCTCCTTCGAGGCCGCCGCCAAGCGGCTCTCCGCCGACGTCATCAACTTCTCCGCCAAGGGCTCCTCCGTCTCCAAGGGCGAGTCCCTGAAGGACACCGCGCTGACCCTGGAGGCGATGGGCGCCGACGCCGTCGTCATCCGGCACGGCGCCTCCGGTGCCCCCTACCGGCTCGCCACCTCCGGCTGGATCGACGGGGCCGTGGTCAACGCCGGTGACGGCACCCACGAGCACCCCACCCAGGCCCTGCTGGACGCCTTCACCGTGCGGCGGCGCCTCGTCGGCCCCGACGCCGGGCTCGGCCGGGACCTGGAGGGCCGCCGGATCACGATCGTCGGCGACATCCTGCACAGCCGGGTCGCCCGCTCCAACGTCCATCTGCTCACCACCCTGGGCGCGCACGTCACCCTGGTGGCCCCGCCCACCCTGGTGCCCGTGGGCGTCGAGCAGTGGCCCTGCGACGTCAGCTACAGCCTGGACGACGTGCTGGCGAAGTCCGACGCGGTGATGATGCTGCGTGTGCAGCGCGAACGGATGAACGCCGCCTACTTCCCGACCGAGCGCGAGTACTCCCGCCGCTACGGCCTGGACGGCCGGCGGATGGCGAAGATGCCCGAGCACGCCGTCGTCATGCACCCCGGCCCGATGGTCCGCGGCATGGAGATCACCGCCGAGGTCGCCGACTCCGACCGCTGCACGGTCGTCGAGCAGGTCGCCAACGGCGTCTCCATCCGCATGGCCGTGCTCTACCTGCTGCTCGGCGGCTCCGACACCGCCCTGTCCGCCGCCCCCGCCCGTACCGAGGAGACCAAGTAACCATGAGCAAGATCATTATCCGCGGTGCGCGGGTCCTCGGCGGCGAGCCGCAGGACGTCCTGATCGACGGCGAGACCGTCGCCGAGGTGGGCACCGGCATCGACGCCCCCGGCGCCACCGTGATCGAGGCCGCGGGCCAGATCCTGCTGCCCGGCCTCGTCGACCTCCACACCCATCTGCGCGAGCCCGGCCGCGAGGACTCCGAGACCGTCCTCACCGGCACGAAGGCCGCCGCCGTCGGCGGCTTCACCGCCGTCCACGCCATGGCCAACACCTTCCCCGTCGCCGACACCGCCGGTGTCGTCGAGCAGGTCTGGCGCCTGGGCAAGGAGTCCGGCTACTGCGACGTCCAGCCCGTCGGCGCCGTCACCGTCGGCCTGGAGGGCAAGAAGCTCGCCGAGCTCGGCGCGATGCACGACTCGGCCGCCGGGGTGAAGGTCTTCTCCGACGACGGCAAGTGCGTCGACGACGCGGTGATCATGCGCCGCGCCCTGGAGTACGTGAAGGCGTTCGACGGCGTCGTCGCCCAGCACGCCCAGGAGCCCCGCCTCACCGAGGGCGCCCAGATGAACGAGGGCATCGTCTCCGCCGAACTCGGGCTCGGCGGCTGGCCCGCCGTCGCCGAGGAGTCGATCATCGCCCGCGATGTCCTCCTCGCCGCCCACGTCGGCTCCCGCGTCCACATCTGCCACCTCTCCACCGCCGGTTCCGTGGAGATCGTCCGCTGGGCCAAGTCCAAGGGCTGGAACGTCACCGCCGAGGTCACCCCGCACCACCTCCTCCTCACCGACGAGCTGGTCCGCACCTACAACCCCGTCTACAAGGTGAACCCGCCCCTGCGCACCGAGGCCGACGTCCTGGCCCTGCGCGAGGCCCTCGCCGACGGCACGATCGACTGCGTCGCCACCGACCACGCCCCCCACCCGCACGAGGACAAGGACTGCGAGTGGGCTGCCGCCGCCATGGGCATGGTGGGCCTGGAGACCGCGCTCTCCGTCGTCCAGCAGACGATGGTGGACACCGGTCTGCTCGACTGGGCGGGCGTCGCCGACCGCATGTCCTTCCGCCCCGCGGCCATCGGCCGGCTCGAAGGACACGGCCGCCCCGTCTCGGCGGGTGAGCCCGCCAACCTCACGCTGGTCGATCCGGCATACCGTGGAGCCGTGGACCCCGCGGGCTTCGCGTCCCGCAGCCGTAACACCCCCTACGAGGGGCGCGAGCTGCCGGGCCGCGTCACCCATACCTTCCTGCGGGGCCGTGCCACGGTCGTCGACGGGAAGCTCGCGTGACAACACTGACCCCCCTGTACCTGCTGGCCGCCGAGAAGAAGTCGGCGGAAGTGACGGACTGGTCCGCCCGCATCGCCTGGGTGATCGGGCTGCTGCTCTTCATCGCCCTCGTCTACTGGCTGATGCGCCAGGGCTGGAAGTGGCGCGCAAGCCTCCAGTCCGACCTGCCCGGTCTGGCGGCCACCCCCGAGGGCTTCGCCGACGACGAGACGCTGCTGACGCTGGAGGGGCGCTACCACGCCTCCACCACCGCCGGGCAGTGGCTCGACCGGATCGTCGCGCACGGCCTCGGCACCCGCAGCCGGGCCGAGCTCAGGCTCACCGCCCGCGGCCTGGACGTCGTACGCCCCGGTGCGAGCGACTTCTTCATCCCGGCGACGGCCCTGCGCGAGGCCCGCCTCGACAAGGCGCTCGCGGGCAAGGTCCTCCCCGAGGGCGGCCTGCTGATCGTCACCTGGGCCCACGGCGGGACCCTGATCGACTCCGGCTTCCGCTCCGACCACGCCGCCGAGCACCCGGCCTGGGTCGACGCCGTCAACCGGCTGGCCGGCGCCCCCGCCGCCGCGGAACTCACCACCACCCCTACGGAAGGCACCGCACGATGACGATCTCCACCCGGGGGGCCCAGGCCCCCGCCGTACTCGTCCTGGAGGACGGCCGCACCTTCCGCGGCCGTGCCTACGGGGCCGTGGGGGAGACCTTCGGCGAGGCGGTGTTCTCCACCGGCATGACCGGCTACCAGGAAACGCTGACCGACCCCTCCTACCACCGCCAGGTCGTCGTCATGACGGCCCCGCACGTCGGCAACACCGGGGTGAACGACGAGGACCCCGAGTCGGCCCGCATCTGGGTCTCCGGCTACGTCGTCCGCGACCCCGCCCGCAAGCCGTCCAACTGGCGTTCGCGGCGCTCGCTGGACGAGGAGCTGACCGCCCAGGGCGTCGTCGGGATCAGCGGGGTCGACACCCGCGCCCTCACCCGCCACCTGCGCGAGCGCGGCGCCATGCGCGTCGGGATCTTCTCCGGCCCTGCGCTCACCAGCGGCTCCGCCGCGGGGATCCCCGACGAGGACACCCTCCTCGCCAAGGTCCGTCAGGCCCCCGAGATGACCGGCGCCGACCTCTCCGCCGAGGTCGCCACCAAGGAGACGTACGTCGTCCCCGCCATCGGCACGAAGAAGTTCACCGTCGCCGCGATCGACCTCGGCATCAAGGGCATGACCCCGCACCGGATGGCCGAGCGCGGCATCGAGGTGCACGTCCTGCCCGCCACCGCCACCCTGGAGGAGGTGTACGCGGTGAAGCCGGACGGCGTCTTCTTCTCCAACGGCCCCGGCGACCCGTCCACCGCCGACCACCCGGTCGCCCTCATGCGGGGCGTCCTGGAGCGGTCCACCCCGCTCTTCGGCATCTGCTTCGGCAACCAGATCCTCGGCCGCGCGCTCGGCTTCGGCACGTACAAGCTGAAGTACGGCCACCGCGGGATCAACCAGCCGGTGCAGGACCGCACCACCGGCAAGGTCGAGGTCACCGCGCACAACCACGGCTTCGCCGTGGACGCCCCCCTGGACCGGGTCTCCGACACGGAGTTCGGCCGGGCCGAGGTCTCCCACGTCTGCCTGAACGACCAGGTCGTCGAGGGGCTCCAGCTCCTCGACCGCCCTGCCTTCAGCGTCCAGTACCACCCCGAGGCGGCCGCCGGCCCGCACGACGCCGCGTACCTCTTCGACCGTTTCGTCACCCTGATGGAGGGCCAGCGTGCCTAAGCGCTCCGATATCCAGTCCGTCCTGGTCATCGGCTCCGGCCCGATCGTCATCGGCCAGGCAGCCGAGTTCGACTACTCCGGCACCCAGGCGTGCCGCGTCCTCAAGGCCGAGGGCCTGCGGGTCATCCTGGTGAACTCCAACCCCGCGACGATCATGACCGACCCGGAGATCGCCGACGCCACCTACGTCGAGCCGATCACCCCCGAGTTCGTCGAGAAGATCATCGCGAAGGAGCGCCCCGACGCCCTCCTGCCCACCCTCGGCGGCCAGACCGCGCTGAACACCGCGATCTCCATGCATGAGCAGGGCGTGCTGGAGAAGTACGGTGTCGAGCTGATCGGCGCCAACGTCGAGGCGATCAACAAGGGCGAGGACCGCGACCTCTTCAAGGGCGTCGTCGAGGCCGTCAAGGCCAGGACCGGCTACGGCGAGTCCGCCCGCTCCGTCATCTGCCACTCCATGGACGACGTCCTCAAGGGCGTCGACACCCTCGGCGGCTACCCCGTCGTCGTACGCCCCTCCTTCACGATGGGCGGCGCCGGTTCCGGCTTCGCCCACGACGAGGAGGAACTGCGCCGCATCGCCGGACAGGGCCTCACGCTCTCCCCGACCACCGAGGTGCTCCTGGAGGAGTCCATCCTCGGCTGGAAGGAGTACGAGCTGGAACTGATGCGCGACCGCAACGACAACGTCGTGGTCGTCTGCTCCATCGAGAACTTCGACCCGATGGGCGTCCACACCGGCGACTCGATCACCGTCGCCCCCGCGATGACGCTGACCGACCGCGAGTACCAGCGGCTGCGCGACATCGGCATCGCGATCATCCGCGAGGTCGGCGTCGACACCGGCGGCTGCAACATCCAGTTCGCGATCGACCCCACCGACGGCCGGGTCATCGTCATCGAGATGAACCCCCGCGTCTCCCGCTCCTCGGCGCTCGCCTCCAAGGCCACCGGCTTCCCGATCGCCAAGATCGCCGCCAAGCTGGCCGTGGGCTACACCCTGGACGAGATCCCGAACGACATCACGGAGAAGACCCCGGCGTCCTTCGAGCCGACCCTCGACTACGTCGTGGTCAAGGCCCCGCGGTTCGCCTTCGAGAAGTTCCCCTCCGCCGACTCCACCCTCACCACCACCATGAAGTCGGTGGGCGAGGCCATGGCGATCGGCCGGAACTTCACCGAGGCCCTCCAGAAGGCCCTGCGCTCGCTGGAGAAGAAGGGCTCGCAGTTCGCCTTCACCGGCCCGGTGGGGGACAAGGCCGAGCTGCTCGCCGAGGCGGTCCGGCCCACCGACGGCCGGATCAACACCGTCATGCGGGCGATCCGCGCCGGAGCCACCCAGGAGGAGGTCTTCGACGCGACGAAGATCGACCCCTGGTTCGTCGACCAGCTCTTCCTGATCAAGGAGATCGCCGACGAGCTGGCCTCCGCCGAGCGCCTGGACGCCGGTCTGATCGCCGAGGCCAAGCGGCACGGCTTCTCCGACGCCCAGATCGGTGAGATCCGCGGGCTGCGCGAGGACGTCGTCCGCGAGGTCCGCCACGCGCTGGGCATCCGGCCGGTGTACAAGACGGTTGACACGTGCGCGGCGGAGTTCGCGGCGAAGACGCCGTACTTCTACTCCTCCTACGACGAGGAGAGCGAGGTCGCGCCGCGCACCAAGCCCGCGGTGATCATCCTCGGCTCGGGCCCCAACCGGATCGGCCAGGGCATCGAGTTCGACTACTCCTGTGTGCACGCCTCCTTCGCGCTGAGCGACGCGGGGTACGAGACCGTCATGGTCAACTGCAACCCGGAGACCGTCTCCACGGACTACGACACCTCCGACCGGCTCTACTTCGAGCCGCTCACCCTGGAGGACGTCCTGGAGATCGTCCACGCCGAGTCGCTGGCGGGCCCGATCGCCGGTGTCGTCGTCCAGCTCGGCGGCCAGACCCCGCTGGGCCTCTCCCAGGCGCTCAAGGACAACGGCGTCCCCGTCGTCGGTACGTCCCCGGAGGCGATCCACGCCGCCGAGGACCGTGGCGCCTTCGGCCAGGTCCTCGCCGAGGCCGGACTGCCCGCGCCGAAGCACGGCACCGCGACCACGTTCGCCGGGGCCAAGGCCATCGCGGACGAGATCGGCTACCCGGTCCTGGTCCGCCCCTCCTACGTGCTCGGCGGGCGCGGCATGGAGATCGTGTACGACGAGACGCGCCTCGCCGCCTACATCGCGGAGTCCACCGAGATCAGCCCGACCCGGCCCGTCCTGGTCGACCGCTTCCTGGACGACGCGATCGAGATCGATGTCGACGCCCTCTACGACGGCACCGAGCTCTACCTCGGCGGCGTCATGGAGCACATCGAGGAGGCCGGTATCCACTCCGGCGACTCCGCCTGCGCCCTGCCCCCGATCACGCTCGGCGGGTTCGACATCAAGCGGCTGCGCACCTCGACCGAGGCCATCGCCAAGGGCGTCGGCGTCCGCGGACTGATCAACATCCAGTTCGCGCTCTCCGGGGACATCCTCTACGTCCTGGAGGCCAACCCGCGCGCCTCCCGCACGGTCCCCTTCACCTCGAAGGCGACCGCCGTCCCGCTCGCGAAGGCCGCCGCCCGCATCTCGCTGGGCGCCACCGTCGCCGAACTCCGGGCGGAGGGCCTGCTGCCGAAGACCGGCGACGGCGGCACCCTGCCGCTGGACGCGCCGATCTCCGTCAAGGAGGCCGTCATGCCGTGGTCGCGGTTCCGCGACATCCACGGCCGGGGCGTGGACACCGTCCTCGGCCCGGAGATGCGCTCCACGGGCGAGGTCATGGGCATCGACTCCGTCTTCGGGACGGCGTACGCGAAGTCGCAGGCGGGTGCCTACGGGCCGCTGCCGACATCGGGGCGGGCGTTCATCTCGGTCGCCAACCGGGACAAGCGCTCGATGATCTTCCCGGCCCGTGAGCTGGTCGCCCACGGCTTCGAGCTGATGGCCACCTCCGGCACCGCCGAGGTCCTCAAGCGCAACGGGATCAACGCCACGATCGTGCGTAAGCAGTCCGAGGGGGAGGGGCCGAACGGTGAGAAGACCATCGTCCAGCTCATCCACGACGGTCAGGTCGACCTCATCGTCAACACCCCCTACGGCACCGGCGGCCGGCTCGACGGCTACGAGATCCGCACGGCGGCCGTCGCCCGGTCGGTGCCCTGCCTGACCACGGTCCAGGCGCTCGCCGCGGCCGTCCAGGGCATCGACGCCCTCACCGGCGGCGATGTCGGCGTCCGTTCCCTCCAGGAACACGCCGAACACCTGACCGCGACGCGCTAGCAGCCCAGCAGGGGGACACCGGAAACGGTGTCCCCCTCTCTGCGAGCCCCACCGAGCACCTGAGGACACCTCCCCATGTACAAGTTCTTCTTCCGGCTGGTCTTCAAGCGGATGGACCCCGAGCGGGCCCACCACGCCGCCTTCCGCTGGATCCGCCTCGCCGCCCGCGTCCCGGTCCTGCGCACCTTCGTCGCCGCCGCTCTCGCCCCCCGCTACAAGGAGCTGCGCACCGAGGCCCTCGGCCTGCGGATGCACGGCCCCTTCGGACTCGCCGCGGGCTTCGACAAGAACGCCGTCGCAATCGACGGCATGGCGATGCTCGGCTTCGACCACGTCGAGATCGGCACCGTCACCGGTGAACCGCAGCCCGGCAACCCCAAGCAGCGCCTCTTCCGCCTCGTCGCGGACCGCGCGCTGATCAACCGCATGGGCTTCAACAACGAGGGCTCCGCCGCCGTCGCCGCCCGGCTCGCGGCCCGTAACCCGGTCTTCCGGACCACGGTCGGCGTCAACATCGGCAAGACCAAGGTCGTCCCGGAGGCCGAGGCAGCCGCCGACTACGTGAAGTCCACCGAGCGGCTGGCCGCCCACGCGGACTACCTGGTCGTCAACGTCTCCTCGCCCAACACGCCCGGCCTGCGCAACCTCCAGGCCACCGAGTCGCTGCGCCCCCTGCTGACCGCCGTACGGGAGGCCGCCGACCGCACCGTCACCACCCGGCGCGTACCGCTGCTCGTCAAGATCGCCCCGGACCTCGCGGACGAGGACGTGGACGCGGTCGCCGACCTCGCCGTGGAGCTGGGCCTCGACGGCATCATCGCCACCAACACCACCATCGCCCGCGAGGGGCTCGGCCTGAAGTCCGCCCCCGAACTGGTGGGCGAGACCGGCGGGCTCTCCGGCGCACCCCTCAAGGAACGCTCCCTGGAGGTCCTGAGCCGCCTGTACGCCCGTGTGGGGGACCGGATCACCCTGGTGGGCGTCGGAGGCGTCGAGAGCGCCGAGGACGCCTGGCAGCGCATCCTGGCCGGGGCCACCCTCGTACAGGGCTACAGCGCCTTCATCTACGAGGGCCCCTTCTACGCCCGGGCCATCCACAAGGGCCTCGCCGCCCGGCTCGCCGCATCCCCGTACGCCACCCTCGCCGAGGCCGTCGGCGCCGAGACCCGGAAGAAGGCCGCCCTGTGACCCCCGAACCCTTCGGCGCCCGGCTGCGCCACGCCATGGACACCCGGGGGCCGCTCTGCGTCGGCATCGACCCGCACGCCTCTCTGCTCACCTCCTGGGGGTTGGACGACGACATCGCGGGCCTGGAGCGCTTCACCCGGACCACCGTGGAGGCGCTGGCCGACCGGGTGGCCGTCCTCAAGCCGCAGTCGGCGTTCTTCGAGCGGTTCGGCTCGCGCGGCATCGCCGTACTGGAGAAGGCCGTCGAGGAGGCCCGGTCCGCCGGGGCGCTGGTCCTCATGGACGCCAAGCGCGGTGACATCGGCTCCACCATGGGGGCCTACGCGGCGACCTACCTGGACCAGGACTCCCCGCTCTTCTCCGACGCAGTGACCGTCTCCCCGTACCTCGGATTCGGCTCGCTGCGCCCGGCGCTGGACGCGGCCGCCGCCTCCGGTGCGGGCGTCTTCGTCCTCGCGCTCACCTCCAACCCGGAGGGCGCCGAGGTCCAGCGCGCCACCGCCGCCGACGGCCGCTCGCTGGCCCAGCTGATGCTGGACCACATGGCGGCGGAGAACGAGGGGGCCGCCCCGCTCGGCTCGGTCGGCGCGGTGGTCGGCGCGACGCTCGGCGACGCGGGCGTGGATCTGGCGATCAACGGACCGCTCCTCGCGCCCGGCATCGGTGCCCAGGGAGCGACCCCGGCGGATCTTCCGGCGGTCTTCGGCGACGCGGTCGGCAACGTCGTGCCGAGCGTGAGCCGGGGCGTGCTGCGCCACGGTCCGGACGCGTCGGGGCTGCGCGAAGCGGCCGAGCGGTTCGCGGACGAGATCCGCGGTGCCGTCTCCGGCAGTTGACCCTGGCACGTTTCCCGGCCGTTGACGAATTACTGACCGGAAACCCGGTGGTTATGCGGCAAATGTCCTGGTCGGCCAAGGCTGACCAGGACTTTTCGTCTGTTCTCGCTGACTACAGCGGCCCTGGCCGCTAGTCTCCGTCGAGAGCAGCCGAGCACAGCGTGCCCGTCGCTCACCTGGTGGAGGGCGTCCAGCTTTCCCACCGGTCCGTATCCGACAGATCGACATCCGAGGTGACGTAGGCGTGGCTCTTCCGCCCCTTACCCCTGAACAGCGCGCAGCCGCGCTCGAAAAGGCCGCCGCGGCTCGCCGGGAGCGGGCCGAGGTCAAGAATCGACTCAAGCACTCCGGAGCCTCCCTCCACGAGGTCATCAAGCAGGGCCAGGAGAACGACGTCATCGGGAAGATGAAGGTCTCCGCCCTCCTGGAGTCCCTGCCGGGCGTCGGCAAGGTCCGTGCCAAGCAGATCATGGAGCGTCTCGGCATCTCCGAAAGCCGCCGGGTCCGCGGGCTCGGCTCCAACCAGATCGCATCCCTGGAGCGGGAGTTCGGCGGCAGCGCCGCCTGACGTTCCGGCCGCCGTTCCGTCCCGCGTTCTCAGGCACCCCTGAGAACCTGGATAATCGGTCCATGGCTGCAACATCCCGGGGGACGTCCCCCGTACCCCCGGACGTACGTCCGCGGCTGACCGTGCTCTCCGGCCCCTCCGGGGTCGGCAAGAGCACGGTCGTCGCCCATATGCGCACCGTGCACCCCGAGGTATGGCTCTCCGTGTCGGCGACGACCCGCAAGCCCCGCCCCGGGGAGCGCAACGGTGTCCACTACTTCTTCGTGGACGACGAGGAGTTCGACAAGCTCGTCGCCAACGGTGAACTGCTGGAGTGGGCCGAGTTCGCGGGCAACCGCTACGGCACACCGCGCCGCGCCGTACTGGACCGCCTGGAGGCGGGCGAGCCGGTCCTGCTGGAGATCGACCTCCAGGGCGCCCGGCTGGTCCGCCAGTCGATGGACGACGCGCGCCTGGTCTTCCTGGCCCCGCCGAGCTGGGAGGAGCTGGTCCGCCGGCTCACCGGCCGGGGCACCGAGGCGCCCGAGGTCATCGAGCGCCGGCTCGCCGCCGCCAAGGTCGAACTGGCCGCCGAGGCCGAGTTCGATACGACGCTCGTCAACACCTCCGTCGAGGACGTGGCCCGTGAGCTGCTAGCCTTGATGCTTCAGGCTTAGATCTCCGTGATCGTTCAGATCCCCTGATCTTTGATCTATACCCCCTTCGGAAGGCAGAGAGTGTCCTCTTCCATCACCACGCCCGAGGGCATCATCAACCCGCCGATTGATGAGCTCCTCGAGGCCACCGACTCGAAGTACAGCCTGGTCATCTACGCCGCCAAGCGCGCGCGTCAGATCAACGCGTACTACTCGCAGCTCGGCGAGGGTCTCCTCGAGTACGTCGGTCCGCTCGTCGACACCCACGTGCACGAGAAGCCGCTGTCGATCGCGCTCCGCGAGATCAACGCGGGCCTGCTGACCTCCGAGGCCATCGAGGGCCCCGCCCAGTAAGCAGGACAAGCACCTTCACTCCCAGGCCCGGCGGCCCGTCCGCCGGGCCTGAGGTGTGTCCGGGGCCGGGTGAACACGTTCCGCGCGGTGAGGCAGCATGGAGCTACGTTCTTACGTTGCCGAGTGCGGGGAGACGCAGTGGACAAGCCGAAGGTCGTCCTGGGGGTCAGCGGGGGCATCGCCGCCTACAAGGCGTGCGAGCTGCTGCGCCGACTGACCGAGTCCGGGCACGATGTACGGGTCGTCCCGACCGCCTCCTCGCTGCACTTCGTGGGCGCGGCCACCTGGTCGGCGCTCTCCGGCCACCCCGTCTCCGACCAGGTCTGGGACGATGTCCACGAGGTTCCGCACGTCCGGATCGGGCAGCACGCCGACCTCGTCGTGGTCGCCCCGGCCACCGCCGACATGCTGGCCAAGGCCGCCCACGGGCTCGCCGACGACCTGCTCACCAACACGCTCCTGACCGCCCGCTGTCCGGTGGTCTTCGCCCCCGCCATGCACACCGAGATGTGGGAGCACCCGGCCACCCAGGAGAACGTGGCGACCCTGCGCCGCCGGGGCGCCGTCGTCATCGAGCCCGCCGTGGGGCGGCTCACCGGCGTCGACACCGGCAAGGGGCGGCTGCCCGACCCGGGCGAGATCTTCGAGGTCTGCCGCCGGGTGCTGGCGCGCGGGGTCACCGAGCCCGATCTCGCGGGCCGCCATGTGGTGATCAGCGCGGGCGGCACCCGCGAGCCCCTGGACCCGGTGCGCTACCTCGGCAACCGCTCCTCCGGCAAGCAGGGGTACGCGCTCGCGCGCACCGCCGTGGCCCGGGGCGCCCGCGTCACCCTGATCGAGGCCAACACCCAGCTGCCCGACCCGGCCGGGGCCGATGTCGTACGGGTGGGGACGGCGGTCCAGCTGCGCGAGGCCGTCCTGAAGGCGGCCGCCGACGCGGACGTCGTGGTGATGGCGGCGGCGGTGGCCGACTTCCGGCCCGCCGCGTACGCGCCGGGCAAGATCAAGAAGAAGGACGGCGAGGAGGCGCCCGCCGTCACCCTGGTCCGGAACCCCGACATCCTCGCCGAGGTCGCTTCCGAGCGGCCCCGGGAGGGCCAGGTCGTGGTGGGCTTCGCCGCCGAGACCGACGACGTCCTCGCCAACGGCCGGGCCAAGCTCCGCCGCAAGGGGTGCGATCTGCTCGTGGTCAACGAGGTGGGGGAGCGCCGGACCTTCGGCTCCGAGGAGAACGAGGCGGTCGTCCTCGGGGCGGACGGAACGGAGACCCCGGTGCCGTACGGGCCCAAGGAAGCCCTGGCCGACACGGTCTGGGATCTGGTTTCGGGCAGGTTCCAGGAGATGTGACAATCAACCCTCCGGGCGAGCCAAAGTGGATCGTACCGGGGCAGAATGACCCTCCTGAGGGGTCGATTTTCCTTCAGGTGTCCGCTGTGTCACGGGCTGTCGCGCTCCAAAGGGCGAGACGCATGCCCCGGCCGCCGGGCGCGCCCGATAAACTGGTCCACGGCACGCGCCGAGCGCAGCTCTCGGCCGTACCACCCATGATCAGCCAGCAGCCGCTGCAACCCCAGGGAGCGATGTGTCCCGCCGTCTGTTCACCTCGGAATCTGTCACCGAGGGTCACCCCGACAAGATCGCTGACCAGATCAGCGACACGATTCTCGATGCGCTTCTGCGTGAGGACCCGGCCTCGCGTGTCGCGGTCGAGACCTTGATCACCACCGGTCTGGTGCATGTCGCGGGCGAGGTGACGACCAAGGCGTATGCCGACATTCCCAACCTCGTGCGCAACAAGGTGCTGGAGATCGGCTACGACTCCTCGAAGAAGGGCTTCGACGGTGCGTCCTGCGGCGTCTCGGTCTCCATCGGCGCGCAGTCGCCGGACATCGCCCAGGGTGTCGACACCGCGTACGAGAAGCGGGTCGAGGGTGATGAGGACGAGCTCGACAAGCAGGGTGCGGGCGACCAGGGCCTGATGTTCGGGTATGCCTGCGACGAGACGCCGGAGCTGATGCCGCTCCCGATCCACATCGCGCACCGTCTCTCGCGGCGCCTGTCGGAGGTCCGGAAGAACGGGACGATCCCTTACCTGCGCCCGGACGGCAAGACGCAGGTGACCATCGAGTACGACGGTGACAAGGCGGTCCGTCTGGACACCGTGGTCGTCTCCTCGCAGCACGCCAGCGACATCGACCTGGACTCCCTCCTTGCGCCGGACATCCGGGAGTTCGTGGTCGAGCATGTGCTCGGGCAGCTGGTCGAGGACGGGATCAAGCTGGACACCGAGGGCTACCGGCTCCTGGTGAACCCGACCGGGCGTTTCGAGATCGGCGGCCCGATGGGTGACGCCGGGCTGACCGGCCGCAAGATCATCATCGACACCTACGGCGGGATGGCCCGTCACGGTGGTGGTGCGTTCTCGGGCAAGGACCCGTCCAAGGTCGACCGCTCGGCGGCGTACGCGATGCGCTGGGTCGCGAAGAACGTCGTCGCGGCCGGGCTCGCCAGCCGCTGTGAGGTCCAGGTCGCCTACGCGATCGGCAAGGCCGAGCCCGTCGGACTCTTCGTCGAGACCTTCGGCACCGCCGCCATCGACACGGAGAAGATCGAGAACGCGATCGCCGAGGTCTTCGACCTCCGCCCGGCCGCGATCATCCGCGACCTCGACCTGCTGCGCCCGATCTACGCCCAGACCGCCGCGTACGGACACTTCGGCCGCGAGCTCCCCGACTTCACCTGGGAGCGCACCGACCGCGTGGACGCCCTCCGCGCGGCCGCCGGTCTGTAAGGACCGCAAGGCGTCACCAGCGAGCGACAGCGGGGCCCGGACACCGAACGCGGTGGCCGGGCCCCGCTGCTCTGCTTCTTCGCGCGGGCCGACGCTGTCAGTGCCGTCTGGTAGGAATTTGGCTGTGAGCAGCGAGAACGAGCAGTCCGCCGAGCCCGGTGCGGGGGCGCCCGAGCCCGGTGCCGGGGCGCCGGAGCAGCTTGCGCTGATCCGGGAGACCGTGCGCCGGGCCAAGGTCCCCCGCGCCAAGCCGCGCACCTGGCGCGGCGCCCCGCTCGCCAAGGAGCTGCCCGTGGCCCGGGTCCTGGTCAACAAGGGGGTCCTCCACCTCGACCAGTACTTCGACTACGCGGTCCCCGAGGAGCTGGACGCCGACGCGCAGCCGGGTGTCCGGGTACGGGTGCGGTTCGGCGCCGGGCGCCACAACGTCCAGGGCGGGCGGCGCGAGGGGGGCGGCCTGATCGACGGGTTCATCGTCGGGCGCCGCGCCGAGTCCGACTACGAGGGCACGCTGGCCGCCCTCGCCTATGTGGTCTCCCCGGAGCCGGTCCTCGGCCCCGAGCTGCTCGCCCTCTCCCGCGCCGTGGCCGACCGGTACGCGGGCAGCCTCGCCGACGTCCTCCAGCTCGCCGTCCCGCCCCGCAACGGCCGCGCCGAGTCCAGGCCCTCCCCGGAGCCGCTGCCCCCGCCCCCGCCCCCCGAGCCGGGCACCTGGGAGCGGTACGGGCAGGGCCCCGCCTTCCTCCGGGCCCTGGCCGAGGGCGGTGCGCCCCGGGCCGTCTGGACGGCCCTCCCGGGACCCCACTGGCCCGCCGAGATCGCCCGCGCCGTCGCGGCGACGCTCTCCTCGGGGCGCGGCGCGCTCGTCGTCGTCCCGGACGGTCGGGCGGCCGGACGGGTCGACGCGGCCCTGACCGAGGTGCTCGGTACGGGGCGGCACGCCCTGCTCACCGCCGAATCCGGCCCCGAGAAGCGCTACCGCCAGTGGCTCGCGGTGCGCCGGGGCTCGGTGCGGGCGGTCGTCGGGACCCGGGCCGCCATGTTCGCCCCCGTCCGGGACCTCGGCCTGGTCGCCGTCTGGGACGACGGGGACTCCAGCCACAGCGACACCAACGCCCCCTTCCCGCACGTCCGCGAGGTCCTGGAGCTGCGGGCCGCCCAGGGCCGGTGCGCCTTCCTGCTCGGCTCCACGAGCTGCACGGTCGAGGCCGCCCAGCTCGTGGAGAGCGGCTGGGCGCTGCCCCTCCTCGCGGACCGGGAGCAGCTGCGGCGGGCCGCGCCCCTCATCCGTACGGTCGGCGACGGCGAGCTGGCCCGGGACGGCGCCGCCCGCTCCGCCCGGCTGCCCAGCCTCGCCTGGCAGACCGTGCGCGACGGCCTGCGCAGCGGCCCGGTGCTGGTCCAGGTGCCCCGCCGGGGGTATGCGCCCCGCCTCGCCTGCGAACGCTGCCGCACCCCCGCCCGCTGCCGCCACTGCGCCGGGCCCCTGGAGGCACCGGACCAGCAGGACCTGAACTGCGCCTGGTGCGGGCAGGCCGAGCGCGCCTGGCACTGCGCGGAGTGCGGCTCCCACCGGCTCCGCGCGCAGATCGTCGGGGCCCGCCGCACCGCCGAGGAGCTGGGCCGGGCCTTCCCCGCCGTGCCCGTCCGCACCTCGGGCCGGGACCACATCCTGGACGCGGTCCCGGCCGCCCCCGCACTGGTCGTCTCGACGCCCGGCGCGGAGCCCGTCGCCGAGGGCGGGTACGCGGCGGCGCTGCTCCTGGACGGCTGGGCCATGCTCGGGAGGCCCGACCTGCGGGCGGGGGAGGAGGCGCTGCGCCGGTGGACGGCGGCGGGCGCACTCGTACGGGGGCAGGAGGAGGGCGGCACGGTGGTGATCGTGGCCGAGCCGACGCTGCGCCCGGTGCAGGCACTGGTCCGCTGGGACCCGGCCGGCTTCGCCCGCCGCGAGCTGGCGGACCGGGCCGAGCTGCGCTTCCCGCCGGTCTCCCGGATGGCCTCGGTGACCGGCCCCGCCGAGGCCCTGGCATCCTTCCTCGCCACGGCCGGACTCCCGCCGGAGGCCGAGATCCTGGGCCCGGTCCCGGTCCCGCCGCCCGCGCCGGGCCGCCCGCGCAGACCGTCGGACGCCCCGCCCGGCGAGAGCTGGGAGCGGGCCCTGATCCGGGTGGTGCCGGGACGCGGGGCGGCGCTGGCGGGTGCCCTGAAGAAGGCACAGGCGGCGCGTACGGCCAAGGGCGGGGGAGAGCAGCAGGTGCGGATCAGGATCGACCCGCCGGACATCGGGTGAACCGCCCCGCCGGACCTCCGGCTGCCGGGGTATCCGGGTGGGGGTCTGCCGGGGCTGCGGTGGCTGACGGCCTGTCCCGTATCGCTTGAGGGCCGACAGCCTGCCCCGTATCGCTCGAGTGCCCGGTCGGCCTCGGGCGCGAGCGGGGCGGCGGGCCGGGGAGACCGCCGCTCCGGGGGCGTGTGCGGACCGTCAGCCGTTGCGCGGGCCCGGGAAGGCTCCGGGGCGCAGCTCCTCACGGACCGGCTGCTTGGCCGCCGACGGCTGCGGCGGCATGGAGCGGGCCGCGGGCACGGAAGGCACCGGGGAGCCCGCGGGCGATCCCGGCAGGCCGGGGCCCACGGAGAGGGGGCGGGGCGTCGACGGGGCCTCGGTCTTCGTCTCGGTGGCCGCGTTCTGCGCGGTGGCCCGGCGCGTTCCGTAACGGCGGTGCACCGCCTGCTTGGTGACCCCCAGCGCCGAGCCCACCGCGTCCCAGGAGAAGCCGAGTGAGCGGTCGAAGTCCACCGCCGCGGTGACCAGGGTCTCGACGCTGTCCCGCAGCTCCTGGGCGAGGCGGACGGTGGGGGCCGGGGCCCTGCCGTAGACGACGAAGCCCGCGGAGGGGCCGGAGCGGCGCGGGCGGTAGACGTTGCCCAGCTGGGCGGTGAGTGTGCGCAGCGCGTCCACCTGCCGCCGGACCCGCTCGATGTCCCGCACCAGGAGATGCAGGCTGGCCCGCGCTTGGGCGTCGTGGGTTGCGTGGTCGGCCATGAAGAAGCCTCTCGAACCGGCGTTGAAAGGGATCGGGCCGCATCGGGGCGACCCGCTTCGGTCAATCTCCTTTGACCAACGCCCGAGCCGGGTATGTGGTCACGCTATCGGGGCGTATGTGCATATGCACGGGGCGTGCGCGGCGCACGCGCGCCCCCTGATCGCCGTGCGGGCGGAAGGACTGCGCCCCTTCGACCGCCAGTGCGCTCAAAGGGGTTGAGTCCTCTGACTCACCAGTGTGCCCACGGCGAGCGGCCCCCTGACCGCCCGTGCGCCACGCCGGTCGAGTCCCCTGATCACCGGTGCGCTCCCAGCGGCTGAGCCCCCCGTGCGCCCCGGAGGCCACCCCTTAGACTGGTGTGCTGCTCGTCACCGTACGTCCTGGCCCGGCCGAGAGGCGCAGGAGTCCGAGAAGCCCGAGAGGCAGTCAGCCACCCATGAAGCTCGTCTTCGCCGGTACCCCCGAGGTCGCCGTCCCCGCCCTGGACGCCCTGATCGCCTCCGACCGCCACGAGGTGGCCGCCGTCGTGACCCGGCCCGACGCCCCCGCCGGGCGCGGCCGCAGGCTGGTGGCCAGCCCGGTGGCCGAGCGGGCGGCGGAGGCGGGGATCGAGGTCCTCAAGCCCGTGAAGCCCCGTGACGAGGACTTCCTCGCCCGGCTGCGCGAGATCGCCCCGGACTGCTGCCCGGTCGTCGCCTACGGCGCCCTGCTGCCCAAGGCGGCCCTCGACGTGCCCGCCCGGGGCTGGGTCAACCTGCACTTCTCGCTGCTGCCCGCCTGGCGCGGCGCCGCGCCCGTACAGCACTCCCTGATGGCCGGGGACGAGGTGACCGGCGCCTCGACCTTCCTGATCGAGGAGGGGCTCGACTCCGGTCCGGTCTACGGGGTCCTCACCGAGGAGATCCGCCCCACCGACACCAGCGGCGACCTGCTCACCCGGCTCGCCTTCGCCGGGGCCGGGCTGCTCGCGGCCACCATGGACGGCATCGAGGACGGCACCCTGCACGCCGTTCCGCAGCCCCACGACGGCGTCACCCTGGCCCCGAAGATCACGGTGGAGGACGCCCGGGTCGACTGGTCGGCCCCCGCCCTGCGCGTGGACCGGGTGGTGCGCGGCTGCACCCCCGCGCCCGGCGCCTGGACCCTGTTCCGGGGCGAGCGGCTCAAGCTCGTCCAGGCGACGCCCGTCCTGGACCGCACCGACCTGGCGCCCGGCGAACTGTCGGCGGCGAAGAACAACGTGTACGTGGGCACCGGCTCGCACGCCGTCGAGCTGCTCTGGGTCCAGCCGCAGGGCAAGAAGCCGATGAAGGCCGCCGACTGGGCGCGCGGCGTGCGGATCGTCCACGGTGAGCTGCTGGGCGCGTAGCACCTCGCGCGGAACCTCTCGTTCGAGGGCCTGATGACGGCGACGTACGCTGGGAGGGTTCGCCCCCTCACCTTCCCGCGGAGCACCTTTCACGTGAACGACCAGCCGCGTCGCCGTCCCGCCAAGCCCCACCGCCGCCCCAAGAAGGACCCCGTCCGCTTCCTCGCCTTCGAGGCGCTGCGGGCCGTCGACGAGCGGGACGCGTACGCCAACCTCGTGCTGCCCCCGCTGCTGAAGAAGGCCCGCGCCAAGGGCGACTTCGACGGGCGGGACGCGGCGCTGGCCACCGAGCTGGTCTACGGGACGCTGCGCCGCCAGGGCACGTACGACGCGATCGTCGCGGCCTGCATCGACCGGCCGCTCCGCGAGGTCGACCCGCCGGTGCTCGACGTCCTCAACATGGGGGTCCACCAGCTGCTGGGCACCCGCATCCCCACCCACGCGGCCGTCTCCGCCAGTGTGGAGCTGGCCCGGGTGGTGCTGGGCGAGGGGCGGGCGAAGTTCGTCAACGCGGTGCTGCGCAAGGTCTCCGCGCACGATCTGGACGGCTGGGTGGAGAAGGTCGCTCCCTCGTACGAGGAGGACGCCGAGGACCACCTCGCGGTCGTCCATTCCCACCCGCGCTGGATCGTCTCGGCCCTCTGGGACGCGCTGGGCGGGGGCCGGGCCGGGATCGAGGACCTGCTGGAGGCCGACAACGAGCGGCCCGAGGTGACGCTGGTGGCCCGCCCCGGCCGCTCCACCACCGATGAGCTGGTCAAGGCGCTCGGCGACGAGAACGCGCTGCCGGGCCGCTGGTCGCCGTATGCCGTGCGGATGGCCGAGGGCGGCGAGCCCGGCGCGCTGACGGCGGTCCAGGAGGGCCGGGCGGGCGTCCAGGACGAGGGCAGCCAGCTGGTGGCCGCCGCGCTCGCCGCCGCCCCCGTGGAGGGCCGGGACACCCGCTGGCTGGACGGCTGCGCGGGCCCCGGCGGCAAGGCCGCCCTGCTGGCCGCGCTCGCCGCCGAGCGGGGCGCGACCCTGCTGGCCGCCGAGAAGCAGCCGCACCGGGCCCGGCTGGTCGAGCGGGCGCTCGCCGGGAACCCGGGGCCGTACCAGGTGGTCACCGCCGACGGCACCCGCCCGCCGTGGCTCCCCGGCACCTTCGACCGCGTCCTGATGGACGTGCCCTGCTCCGGCCTGGGCGCGCTGCGCCGCCGCCCGGAGGCCCGCTGGCGGCGGCGCGCCGAGGACCTGGAGAACTTCGCCCCGCTCCAACGCGGCCTGCTGCGCGAGGCGTTGAAGGCCGTACGGGTCGGGGGGATCGTCGGCTACGCGACCTGCTCGCCGCACCTCGCGGAGACCCGGGTGGTCGTCGAGGACGTACTGAAGGGGCGCGGCGGGGAGCCGGTGGAGGCCGAGTGGGTCGACGCCCGCCCGCTGATGCCGGGGGTGTCCGCGCTGGGCGACGGGCCCGACGTCCAGCTGTGGCCGCATCTGCACGGGACCGACGCCATGTATCTCGCTCTGCTGCGCAGGACCGGCTGAATACCGCCGCGTACAGCCTCGGCGGAAGCCTCCCCGTTCAGCCTCCCGCACAGCAAAGAACGGCAAAGCGCAGGCAAAATGCCGGGAATGCGTGAACTGTGATGGCCCGGTGAGGCTTTGGTGACCGCCGAGGCGGGGAACCGGCGCGGAACGTGGCAGGCTTGGGTCATGGCGCAGATCAACCCCAGCATCCTGTCCGCCGATTTCGCGCGTCTCGCCGAGGAGGCGAAGGCCGTCGAAGGCGCGGACTGGCTCCATGTCGACGTGATGGACAACCACTTCGTGCCCAACCTGACCCTCGGCGTGCCGATCGTCGAGGCGCTGGGCAAGGCCACGGACACCCCGCTGGACTGCCACCTCATGATCGAGGACCCGGACCGCTGGGCCCCGCAGTACGTCGAGGCCGGTGCGGGCTCGGTCACCTTCCATGTGGAGGCTGCGGCGGCGCCGGTGCGCCTGGCGCGGGAGATCCGGGCGAAGGGGGCGCGGGCGTCGATGGCGCTCAAGCCCGCGACGCCCATCGAGCCGTACGAGGACCTGCTCCCCGAGCTCGACATGCTGCTGATCATGACGGTCGAACCGGGCTTCGGCGGCCAGGCGTTCCTGGACATCATGCTGCCGAAGATCCGCCGCACCCGGGAGCTGATCGCCAAGCACGGCCTGGAGCTGTGGCTCCAGGTCGACGGCGGGGTCTCCACTGCCACGATCGAGCGGTGCGCCGAGGCGGGCGCGGATGTGTTCGTCGCGGGTTCGGCGGTGTACGGGGCCGAGGACCCGGCGGCGGCGGTGCGGGGTCTGCGGGCCCAGGCGGAGGCGGTCACGGCCGCCGCGCCCTGGGCGTGCGGCCACTGAGCAAAGGGCAGATGAACGCGGCCCGACGGGGCTGATCAAGGATCGCCGGATCTGACAGGATGAAGGCGTATCGGGCGTGTGAACAGCAGTGAGGAGATCGCGGTGTCTGGCATCTCGGCGGGTCGGTCAGCCATGCGGATGGGACCCGCGGAGCTGGTGCAGGCGGCGGCCATGGCCCGCCGGTTCTACCTGGAGGGCAAGTCCAAGATCCAGATCGCCGAGGAGTTCGGCGTCAGCCGCTTCAAGGTGGCCCGGGTCCTGGAGACGGCCCTCGAGCGTGATCTCGTACGGATCGAGATCCGGGTGCCGGCCGAGCTGGACGCCGAACGCTCCGACGCGCTCCGGGCCCGCTACGGGCTGCGCCACGCGGTCGTCGTCGAGTCCCCGGCCGAGGAGCAGGACGACGCCCCCGACCCGGAGAACCTCGGCGAGGTCGCGGCCGACCTCCTGGGCGAGCTGGTGGCCGAGGGCGATGTGCTCGGCCTGGCCTGGGGCCGCTCCACCATCCACATGGCGGCGGCGCTCGACCGGCTGCCGCCCTGCACGGTCGTCCAGCTGACCGGGGTCTACGACGCGGGCACCGCCGAGCGCGGCTCCGTCGAGGCGGTCCGCCGGGCCGCCCAGGTCTCCGGCGGCGAGGCCCACCCCATCTACGCCCCGATGCTGCTGCCCGACCCGGCGACGGCCGCCGCGCTCCGCGAGCAGACGGGCATCGCCCGCGCCTTCGAGTACTTCGACAAGGTGACGGTCGCCGCCGTGTCCATCGGCTCCTGGGAGCCGGGCATCTCCACGGTCCACGACATGCTCTCCGACGAGGAGCGCGCCCACTACGCCTCGCTCGGCGTCGCCGCCGAGATGTCCGCGCACCTCTTCGACTCCGACGGCCGAAGAGTCGGCCGCGACCTGGGCGAGCGCTGCATCACCGTGGAGGCGGACCGGCTGCGCCGGATTCCCGAGGTGGTGGCGATCGCGGGCGGCCTGCGCAAGGCGGCGGCGATCGGGGCCGTACTCCGGTCCGGTCTGGTCACCAGCCTGGTGACGGACACCGCCGCGGCCGACTATCTGCTCACCGAGTCGACGGCCGGGGTGCGCCCGGCGCTGGAGCGGGCGGACCCGGACGGGGAGTGACCGGGAGCGGAAACGTACGGAAGGAGGCCGGGCACCCTTCGCGGGGCCCGGCCTCCTCCCGTAGCGCGTAACGCCTCACCCCTGGCGCGGGGCCTCCGCCGCGCACGGCGCCGCCTCCGCGTGGTCGGGCGCGATGCCCAGCACGGTCTCCTCCAGATACTGCTGGGGCTCCTCGTACTGGCCCACGTCCGCCGGGTTGTAGCGCGGGGTCTGGCGCGACCAGTCCAGGTTCCCGCGCATCCAGCTGCGCATCCCCTCCAGGTAGGGCACCAGCAGACCGGTCAGCTCCGGATACAGCTCCAGCAGCTCGTCCTCGGCGGTCAGGAAGCGCTCCGTCTCCAGGGCCAGCCGCTCCGCGACATGGTCCAGCGCCTGCTGCTCGCCGAGGCCCCGGTGGTGGCGGACCAGATGGACGAGGTTGTGGATCTCGCCGAGCACCTGCTCCTTCTCGAAGGAGTACACGTCGTTCGCCCAGCACACATGGTTGCAGGCGGCTTCCAGGGCGGTGATGAACCGGGGGTCGTTGTGGAGCGACTCCGGGGCCTCGATGCCGGTGACGATCTCTATGAGGTCCATACAGACGTGGATGGCCCCGGTGTGCCGCCGCTTGGCGATATACGTCTCCTCGGACGGCACCACGTCGTCCGCGCGGTTGCCCGCCTCCCAGGTGGTGGCCGTCGTGAGGTAGGTGACCAGGTGCCAGGCGAACCGGGTCCGCCAGTGGGGGGCCGCGTTCGGTGTCGTACGTTCCCACAGGTCCATCAGGGCGATGACGGCGGCGGGCAGCTCCTCGCCCGGCAGGGGCGCGGGGGCGGAGCCGTCCACGACGGCGCGCATCCGCTCGACCACGGCGCGCACCAGCTCGGGGGAGCGGCCGAGATGGCCGTCGTCGAGCTGGTCGTCGACGAGGAAGAGCCAGACGAACCAGTCGGCCACCAGATCGAGGTGTTCCGGTCCGGCCGTCGGGTAGACCATGCCGACGAAGGCGCCGAAATCGGCTTGTTCGAAGCGGTGCATCGCGGACTCGCGGTGCACCAGACCCGTCTGTCTGATCCAGGTGGCCAGGTGACCGCGTGTGTGCCCGACGTGCGGGTTGGTCCGCTGGGGGAACGGGCAGTAGATGTCCGGCAGTTCGCTGTCCACAGGCGGATCTGGATCCTCTCCGGTCAAACGGTGTGCCGAGGCTGCCGATGTGCCGGGGCGGCACCTCGGACACCCCCGAGACCTGCGGCTTTGAAGCTACCTGACCCCTTGTCACCGGGTCCAGGGATGGTGATCACGAATGAATCGAATCCCGTTCGGGTACAGTCCGTGGGTAAGGCAGGTTCCACTTGCCCGGGACCCCCCGGACCGCCTCCCTGGTGGCCTCCGAGAAGCTTTTGGAGGAACAGACGAACGCGGGGGTCTTTTGCTGTGTCTTCGTGGAAACGACCTGCACCGTTTCGTATGAAAAAATGAGTGTTATGCGCTTTCTTGAGCCGGGCACCGGTCGCTACACAGACTCCTCCGTGGTTCCGTACGACCTCACGTACGACGACGTCTTCATGGTCCCGGGCCGCTCCTCCGTCGGCTCCCGCCAGGCCGTGGACCTCTCCTCGCCGGACGGGACCGGTACCACCATCCCGCTCGTGGTCGCCAACATGACCGCCATCGCGGGCCGCCGGATGGCCGAAACCGTCGCCCGGCGCGGCGGGCTCGTCGTCATACCCCAGGACATCCCGATCGAGGTCGTCACCGACGTCATCACCTGGGTCAAGACGCGCCACCTCGTCCTGGACACCCCGATCGAGCTGGCCCCCGGCCAGACCGTCGCCGACGCGCTCTCCCTGCTGCCCAAGCGGGCGCACGGCGCGGGCGTCGTCGTGGACGAGGACCGCCGTCCCGTCGGTGTCGTCACCGACCACGACCTGACCGGCGTCGACCGCTTCACCCAGCTCTCCGAGGTCATGTCCAAGGACCTGGTGCTCCTGGACGCGGACATCGACCCGCGCGACGCGTTCAACAAGCTCGACGGCGCCAACCGCAAGCTCGCCCCCGCCGTGGACCGGGACGGCCGCCTCGTCGGCATCCTCACCCGCAAGGCCGCCCTGCGCGCCACCCTCTACACCCCCGCCACCGACGCACAGGGCCGCCTGCGCATCGCCGCCGCCGTCGGCATCAACGGCGATGTGGCGGGCAAGGCCAAGCAGCTCCTGGACGCGGGCGTCGACACGCTCGTCGTGGACACCGCCCACGGCCACCAGGAATCCATGATCGCCGCGGTGAAGGCGGTACGGGCCCTGGACCCGCGGGTCCCGATCGTCGCGGGCAACATCGTCGCCGCCGAGGGCGTGCGCGACCTGATCGAGGCGGGCGCCGACATCATCAAGGTCGGCGTCGGCCCCGGCGCCATGTGCACCACCCGGATGATGACCGGCGTCGGCCGGCCGCAGTTCTCCGCCGTCCTGGAGTGCGCCGCCGAGGCGAAGAAGCACGGCAAGCACGTCTGGGCGGACGGCGGCGTCCGCCACCCGCGCGATGTGGCCATGGCGCTCGCCGCGGGCGCGTCCAACGTGATGATCGGCTCCTGGTTCGCGGGGACGTACGAGTCGCCCGGCGACCTCCAGCAGTCCGCCGACGGCCGCTTCTACAAGGAGTCCTTCGGGATGGCCTCGGCGCGCGCCGTGAAGAACCGCACGTCGGACGAGTCCGCGTACGACCGGGCCCGCAAGGCGCTCTTCGAGGAGGGCATCTCCACCTCGCGGATGTTCCTCGACCCGGCCCGTCCGGGCGTCGAGGACCTGATCGACTCGATCATCGCGGGCGTCCGCTCCTCCTGCACCTACGCGGGCGCCGCCTCCCTGGAGGAGTTCGCCGAGAAGGCGGTCGTCGGCGTCCAGAGCGCCGCCGGATACGCCGAGGGCAAGCCGCTGCACGCCAGCTGGAGCTGACCCGCTGCCTCCGTCGCGTCCGACCGATGACCTTGCCCCTTCCGGTGCTTCACGCCGGGAGGGGCAAGGTCCGTTCACGGGCCTTGCGGCGCCTTTGTTCGCGCGTCTTCCGGCCCCCGTCCACGGGCCTTCCGAGGTGGCCGGGACCCTGCTTCAACTCTGTTGAGAAATAAGTAATATGAAGCGCTATCAGCTGCCTGCCTCTCTGCGGTAAGGGATCTCATGTCCTTCTTCACTGACCTGGCCCATCAGTACATCGACGGCGAGTGGAGGCCGGGGAAGGGGTCCTGGGACATCATCGACTTCAACCCGTTCAACGGGGAGAAGCTCGCCTCGATCCCCGTCGCCACCGCCGAGGAGGTCGACCAGGCGTACCGCGCCGCCGAGCAGGCCCAGCAGGCGTGGGCCGACACCAACCCGTACGCCCGGCGCACGGTCCTGGAGAAGGCGCTGCGCATCGTCGAGGAGCGCGAGGCGGAGATCAGCGAGGCGATCGTCGCCGAGCTGGGCGGCACCCGGCTGAAGGCGGGCTTCGAACTCCACCTGGCCAAGGAGTTCCTGCGCGAGGCCATCCAGCTCGCCCTGCGCCCGGCCGGCCAGATCCTCCCCTCGCCGACCGAGGGCAAGGAGAACCGCGTCTACCGGGTGCCGGTCGGGGTCGTCGGGGTCATCAGCCCCTTCAACTTCCCCTTCCTGCTCTCCCTCAAGTCGGTCGCGCCCGCCCTCGCTCTCGGCAACGCCGTCGTCCTCAAGCCGCACCAGAACACCCCGATCTGCGGCGGCACCCTGCTCGCCAAGGTCTTCGAGGACGCCGGGCTGCCCGCCGGACTGCTCAACGTCGTCGTCACCGACATCGCGGAGATCGGCGACACCCTGCTGGAGCACCCCGTACCGCAGGTCATCTCCTTCACCGGCTCGGACAAGGTCGGCCGGCACGTCGCCACCGTCTGCGCCGCCAACCTCAAGCGCGTCGTGCTCGAACTCGGCGGCAACAGCGCCCTGATCGTTCTCGACGACGCCGATGTGGACTACGCGGTCGACGCCGCGGTCTTCAGCCGTTACGTCCACCAGGGCCAGGTCTGCATGGCCGCCAACCGCATCCTGGTCGACCGGGCCGTCGAGGCGGAGTTCACCGAGAAGTTCGTCGCCAAGGTCGCCTCCCTCACCGTCGGCGACCCGGCCGACCCGGCCACCCAGATCGGCCCGCTGATCAACTCCTCGCAGGCCGAGTCCGTCTCCCGGATCGTCGACCAGACCGTCGAGGCCGGTGCCACCGCCCTCCTGCACGGCCGCGCCGACGGCAACCTGGTCAGCCCCTCCGTGCTGACCGGCCTCGCCGCCGACTCGCCGGTCCTCCAGCAGGAGATCTTCGGCCCCGTCGCCCTGCTCATCCCCTTCGACGGCGAGGACGAGGCCGTCCGTATCGCCAACGACACCCCGTACGGGCTCAGCGGCGCCGTCCACACCGCGAACATCGAGCGCGGTGTGCGGGTCGGGCAGCGCATCCACACCGGCATGATCCACATCAACGACGGCACCGTCCACGACGAGCCGATCGTCCCCTTCGGCGGCGAGAAGAGCTCGGGCCTCGGCCGGCTGAACGGCGAGTCGATGGTCGAGGCGTTCACCACCCAGAAGTGGATCTCCATCCAGCACGGCCGCTCGCGGTTCCCGTTCTGACCCTCGGGCCACCCACTGCCCCTGCGCCGAGCACGCCCGCGCGGCCCGCTCATGGTCTACTGCGGGAGGCGGCACCCGTCCGCCTCCCGCAACCGGCCCCACCGCAGAGAAGTGAACCGCCCGACGTGCGCCTGAACGACCTCGACGAACGCATCGTCCACGCCCTCGCCGAAGACGCCCGGCGCTCCTACGCCGACATCGGCGCGATCGTCGGCCTCTCCGCCCCCGCCGTCAAACGCCGCGTCGACCGGCTCCGCGCCGAGGGCGCGATCACCGGCTTCACCGTACGCGTCGACCCGGCCGCGCTGGGCTGGGAGACCGAGGGCTTCATCGAGATCTACTGCAGCCGCAACACCTCCCCGGACGCGATCAAGCAGGGCCTCGCCCGCTACCCGGAGATCGCCTCGGCCTCCACCGTCACCGGAGACGCCGACGCGGTGGTCCAGGTCTTCGCCGCCGACATGCGCCACTTCGAACAGGTGCTGGAGCGGATCGCGGGGGAGCCGTACGTCGAGCGCACCAAGTCCGTACTCGTGCTCTCGCCCCTGCTGCGCCGCTACTCGGCGGAGGCCCCGCCCGCCTGAGGCGATCCGGTCCGGCGGGGACCGGATACGACACCCGCGCCGCCCGCACGGCGCACCCGGCCACAGCTGTCAGCCCGCCGGGATCACATCAGGTCCAGGAGCCGACACCCGCAGAGCCTTGCCGTACCGCTCGGTCAGGGCGGTGCGGGCCGACGCGGGGTTCTCGACGTTGACGATCACGATGCCCCGCACATAGTCGGGGCCCACGGCACCGACCCGAATACCCTCGGCCTCCAGGGTTCGGTGGTCATCCACGACACGTCTGGTCAGGGCATCGAGTTCGGTCGCGCTGCGCGGGGCATCCGCGAACCGTACGGGATGGGCGGGGAACTGCTTGCGTACCGCGGTGTCCAGAGGGCTGCCATCGGTACGGACCCGATGGACGACGACGTTCTCCCCCTCGACGGACACCTGGGCGAAGAGCTTGGGGAACCGTTCGCCGGCGAACTGCCCGATCTCTTCGGATGCGGTCGCAGCGCCGGAACCCTGCGTGTCCACCGCGGGTGCCGAGCGCTCGTTGCTCGAGCGTTCGGCACCCGCCCCATCGGCTGTGCAGCTACAGACCGTAAGCACCAGGAACAGGGCAACTCCGGCAACGCGGAGGGGAGTTGAATGTGCTGATGACATGGAGGTCATGAGTCGACCATAGTCAGCGAACCACGGCGTGGACAGTCGATCGCGGTGCTGTTCCTTGAAGCAGCGGTGCTGCTTCCTGAAATGATGGACTGCCCGGGGAACATGCTGCGCGCCGGACGTGCACCGCCGCTCTCCGTGTCAGCTGGTCTTGACGGTGACGCTCAGCCCACTGGTGATCGCGCCGATGTTCACGTGAAACGAACGCGTGGAGCAGAGCCTGCCGTCATGCACGACGCCCACACAGCTACCCAGGTAGCTCCCGGTGGAGATGTGGGATATCAGCCCGCGTGCTGTGACTCGTTGCGGGTTGCTGTGAGTGCCGGCGACCGGGCCGCCGCTGTCTCCCTCACCCACGCTGGCGTCGCCCTCCTCATTGATGGCCCAGAAGCCTGGACCGACCAGGACGCCTTCGCTATTGGCCAGGTACTGGTTGACGCTCTGGACCCGCAACACCGAGGCGCCGGAGAAGGAACCCGAAGCAAAGATGTAGGAACTGACTGCCGGGTTGGCGGCCCCGCCTACCAAGACGCCCTGGTTGGAGTTGTGATCACCCACGAAGATGGCGTTTCCGTAGGTCGAGCCGGTGAGGAGCATCGCGTCGAGCGGCTTGCTGCCCCCGTTGCTGTTGCCGACGAGGCGGTCTCCATAAGGTGTGTTCCACTTCTTGTTCGCCCCGCAATGCTCCGCGGTGAGCAGAGCCTCGCTGCCGTTGCTCCTACGGACCGGGAAAGCTGTTGTGCAGTACGCGTAGGTCCGAAATATAGGGTCCACGAGCCGGTCGATCGCGTTGCCGCCCCAGAACGGTGCGGTGTCGTCCCACCGGCTGGCGCCGACGGAGCGGGCTTCGACCACATAGCGGATGGGGATGCCATTCACAGATTCGGCGGGGGCGGCCTTATGGCCGGTGCCCGGTACAGCGGTGTCCGTGGCGACCTCGATGGCCGCGAAGTCGCTCGTGGGTCCGACCCGGGTAACTTTTCCTGCCAGCGACGCCGGAGGCGTGGCGCCGACAGCGCGGGCAGCTGCATCGAGCTCAGCCAGGGAGAACGGTGCTGCCTTGACGTTCACAGGAACCGTCGCTGTGCCGATGACCGAGGTGATGCGGGCAGGGACCTTGCCCTTCCAGTGCAGTGTCACGGCATCGGGGGCGACCGTCAGGCCAGTGAATCCCTTCAGGCGCTCCTTGTTCACCACGGTGTCGAGGGCGTCCGCGATCTCCTGAGCTTTCTGCTGGTTGGCCATACGAGGATCGGACAGTGCGACTGCGGCACCATCTGTGCGTTTTTCGCCCGCTCTCAGGCTCGGGCCGGGAACGTGCTGCCCGACTGCGCCGACAGTGATTGCTCCGCGCGGCACGGCAGGTGTACTTGTGGGCGACATCGACATGGTAATCGGCGCAAGTGCAAGAACAGATACGGCCGTGACGGCGAGGAGTTTTGCATGGGAGTTCACATGTCCTCCGACTGATTCACGTGGTGGGTGCGGTGCGTGGGTTGTCCACGGCGACGTCAAACCCCCCACTGAGAAAGCCGTTCAATCATGAATAGGCAAAGAGGGTGCAAGGTTGACGCAAAGCTGTTGGTGGCCGGATTTTTAAGCCTGAACGTGTGTGATCGGGAAGAGTGGCCCACATCACCCCGCTGACCTGCGGTGATGCCCTGTGCAACGTTTCGCCGCCACAGGCCCCCCGCACGCAACGGATCGACGGTCGGTGCGCAACACTCGCGCCTTGTCCGGGCCGAGCGGGGACACGTACCTTCGATACGTCTCCCCGCCCCGCCCGCACCTCCCGAGGTCAGCCATGCCGCCGTTGCGCACCGCCCTGCTCCAGAGCTCCGGACGGCCCGGTGCCGTCGCCGAGAACCTGAAGGCGCTGGACGAGGCCGCCGCACGCGCCGCCGCGGCCGGGGCCCGGCTGCTGGTCGCCCCCGAGCTGTTCCTGACCGGGTACGCGATCGGGGACGCCGTCCCCGGGCTGGCCGAGCCCGTCGACGGCCCCGGCGCCCAGGCCGTCGCGGAGATCGCCGTACGCCACGGCCTCGCGGTCCACTACGGCTACCCGGAGCGCGACGGCGAGCGGATCTTCAACTCCTCCCAGCTGATCGGCCCCGACGGCACGCGCCTGGCGAACTACCGCAAGACCCACCTCTTCGGCTGCTTCGAGCAGGAGTGGTTCACCCCGGGCGAGGAGACCGTCGTCCAGGCGGAGCTGGACGGCATCCGCATCGGCCTGCTGATCTGCTACGACGTCGAGTTCCCGGAGAACGTACGGGCGCACGCCCTCGCCGGGACCGATCTGCTGCTGGTGCCCACCGCGCAGATGCACCCCTTCCAGTTCGTCGCCGAATCCGTCATCCCCGTACGGGCCTTCGAGAGCCAGATGTACGTGGCGTACGTCAACCGGACCGGCCCGGAAGGCGAGTTCGAGTTCGTCGGGCTGAGCTGCCTGGCCGGGCCCGACGGCACCGTCCGCACCCGCGCGGGCCGCGGCGAGGAGCTCGTGACCGGCGAGGTGGACCCGGAGTTCCTGGCCGCGTCGCGTACCGCCAACCCGTATCTGCACGACCGCCGCCCCGGCCTCTACGGCTCCCTCGCCTGAGCCCGCCCCCTCCCCGAACTTCCGTACAGCGCAAGGAGTCCGTACCCCATGACGTCCACGGTGCCCAACGCCGTCCAGCACACCGACGCCACCGCCCCGCCGATCACCATGTTCGGGCCGGACTTCCCGTACGCGTACGACGACTTCCTCGCCCACCCGGCCGGGCTCGGCCAGATACCGGCGACCGAGCACGGCCAGGAGGTCGCCGTCATCGGCGGCGGGCTGTCGGGCATCATCGCCGCGTACGAGCTGATGAAGATGGGCCTCAAGCCCGTCGTCTACGAGGCGGACCAGATCGGTGGCCGGCTGCGCACCGTCGGCTTCGACGGCTGCGACCCCTCGCTCACCGCCGAGATGGGCGCCATGCGCTTCCCGCCGTCCTCCACGGCGCTCCAGCACTACATCGACCTCGTCGGCCTGGAGACCCGGGCCTTCCCCAACCCGCTCTCCCCGGCCACCCCCTCCACCGTCGTGGACCTCAAGGGCGAGTCGCACTACGCCGAGACCATCGACGACCTGCCCCAGGTCTACCGGGATGTGGCGAACGCCTGGAACGCCTGCCTGGAGGAGGGCGCCGACTTCTCCGACATGAACCGGGCGCTGCGCGAGCGCGATGTCCCGCGCATCCGGGAGATCTGGTCGCGGCTCGTCGAGCGGCTCGACAACCAGACCTTCTACGGCTTCCTCTGCGAGTCCGAGGCGTTCAGGTCCTTCCGCCACCGTGAGATCTTCGGCCAGGTCGGCTTCGGCACCGGCGGCTGGGACACCGACTTCCCCAACTCCATCCTGGAGATCCTGCGGGTCGTCTACACCGAGGCCGACGACCACCACCGGGGCATCGTCGGCGGCAGCCAGCAGCTCCCGCTGCGCCTGTGGGACCGCGAGCCGCAGAAGATCGTCCACTGGCCGCTGGGCACCTCGCTGGCCTCCCTGCACGGCGGCGAGCCGCGCGGCGCGGTCACCCGGCTGACCCGTACGGCGGGCAACCGCATCACGGTCACCGACGCCACCGGGGACATCCGCACCTTCCGGGCCGCCGTCTTCACCGGCCAGTCCTGGCTGCTGCTCTCCAAGATCGACTGCGATGACGCGCTCTTCCCGATCGACCACTGGACGGCGATGGAGCGCACCCACTACATGGAGTCGTCCAAGCTGTTCGTCCCGGTCGACCGGCCGTTCTGGCTCGACAAGGACGAGCTCACCGGCCGCGACACCATGTCGATGACGCTCACCGACCGGATGACCCGGGGGACGTACCTCCTGGACGACGGCCCGGACAAGCCCGCCGTCATCTGCCTCTCCTACACGTGGTGCGACGACAGCCTGAAGTGGCTGCCGCTCTCCCCGAAGGAGCGCATGGAGGTCATGCTCAAGTCGCTCGGCGAGATCTACCCGAACGTCGACATCCGCAGCCACATCATCGGCAACCCGGTCACCGTCTCCTGGGAGAACGAGCCCTGGTTCATGGGCGCGTTCAAGGCCAACCTGCCCGGCCACTACCGCTACCAGCGGCGGCTGTTCACCCACTTCATGCAGGACCGGCTGCCCGAGGACAAGCGCGGGATCTTCCTCGCCGGGGACGACATCTCCTGGACGGCCGGCTGGGCCGAGGGCGCCGTGCAGACCGCGCTCAACGCGGTGTGGGGCGTCATGCACCAGTTCGGCGGGGCCACCGACCCGACCAACCCCGGTCCCGGCGACCTCTACGACGAGATCGCGCCGGTGGAGCTTCCGGAGGACTGAGCCGGGAGCGCCCGGGCCTGCGGGGCTCGGTGCGGTCGGCGTGGCGGGCGTTGCCGGTGCGGCCCGGCGCGGGTCAGGGCCGGGCGGCCGGCACGATGTCCTTCGCCACCAGTGTTCCGCCGGACCAGCAGAGCCGGTAGAGGTCGACCTCGGCCAGCACGTCGCGCCCGGACCGGTAGAAGTCGCACGCGGTACCGGGCGGCCGGGGCGTGGAACGGGCGTGGTCGGGCGGGTAGGGGTAGGCGCGGGCCGGCAGCAGGGGCGTGAGGTCGGCGCGCGACCGGCCGACCGTCAGCTCCTCGAACCGCGACGGCGGCAGCACGCTCGTCGTCAGCTGCCAGGCCAGATGGACGGCGGCGGGTATGAAGAAGGCCGCCGCCACGACAGGCGCCACGAAGGCGGCGGCGGAGCGGCGCCGGGCGGCCCTCCGCACACGGCCGAACCGCCGGGCGGACTCCGGGGGCGGGGCGGAGGCTGGGGTTCGGGCCGGGCCCGAGTCGGGGGCGTGGGGTGTTGGAGCCTGGGTCGGAGGCAGGTCCGGGTCCCCGCCCTGCCGCGACCCCGAGCCCGGTCCCGAGCCCGGCAGGAGTGCCTTTCCGGGTTCTGATACGGAACCGGCGTGCCGGCCCCGGGGCCCGGCCGGTCTTCCGGGGGCCGGGGCAGGGGCCGACGTCGTGGGGCGGGCCGGGGGCCGGTGCGGGAGGACCGCGGTGACGCGGAATCCGCCTTCGTACGGTCCGGTCCGCAAGGAGCCGCCGAGGACCGTCACCCGTTCACGGAGCCCTGCCAGCCCCCGGCCGCCGCCGACGCCGGGGGCCGGGGCCTCTGCCGCACGGCCCGGTGGGGCGGCGGTGTTCACTACGCTCACACGGGTCCGGTCGGCCTCGTGCGTGATCCGTACCCGGATCGCCCCGCCCGGCGCGTGCTTCACGGCATTGGTGAGGGCCTCCCGCACCACACGGTGGATACCGTGCTCGACCAGCGAGGACAGGGCGGGCACCGCACCGTGCCGCTCCCAGCGCACCGGCACCCCGGAGGCGTGCGCCCGTACGAGGAGGTCCTCGACGGTGTCGCCGCCCGGCGGGCCCGCGTCCGTCGCCGTCCCGGGCGGATCGTGCAGGACGGCGACGGTCTCCCGCAGCTGCTCCACGGCGTCCGCGATCGTCCCGCGCAGCTCGGCGAGGTCGGCCCGATCGCGGTCCGTGAGGTCGGGGGAGAGCTCCAGGGCCCCGGCGCGCAGGGCGACCAGGCTCAGGGCGTGGCCGAGGGAGTCGTGCATGTCGGCCGCGATGTCCGCGCGCTCGGTCAGCCGGGCCCGCTCCGCGACCAGGTGCTGCCGTTCCTCCAGGGTCCGGGCCAACCGCCAGCCCTCCCGTACGAGTTCGCGCCGCCCGCGCCAGTGCCGTCCGGCCAGCCAGGGCAGCAGCAGGGCGGCGGGCAGCACGGTCAGCGCGTAGAACCACCAGACGGCCCGCACCCCCAGCACCGCGCACAGCGCGAGATCGGCCGCGAGGCACCCGGCGAGCACCATGGCCGGTCCCCGTGCGGCGGCCACCCGGGCGCCCAGCAGACAGCTCAGGGCGGCCAGGGAGACGACCTGGGCGTTGGCCGGGGTCGAGGAGCCGGTCAGGCCCAGCGCGCACAGCCCGTTGACGAGAGCGACCGCGCCCCCGGGCCGACGGCGGGACAGCGGCACGGCCACCGCCAGGACGGCCAGCGGGAGGAGCAGGTCCCGGACGGGCGAGGCCGAGTCCGTCTCCCGGAACCCGTAGGCGGTGGCCGCCGCGAGTACGCCCCACAGGGCCGCGTCGCCGTACCCCGACCTGGCCGCGAGTATGCGCGTGTGCAGCAGCATCGTGCGTCGACCGTCCCCTCAGGTGGACTCTCCGGTGGGTGCCCCCCCCATCCGCCCCAGGGCGATTCTGGGGGACGGGCGGGGCGGCCCGGCGAGGGGGGGGCGGGGGCGGTACGGGGTCAGGGCGCCCGGGCCCGTCCCGCCGCCGGACCCCCCGCCTCGTCAGGCGTCCCGGCGGCGCAGCACGTACAGGCCGGTCAGATGCGCGGCCCCGGCCCACACCGTCACGATCAGAACCGCCGTCGCCGGAGCGTACGCGGCGTCGCCGCCGATCCGCATGAAGTGGTCCCCGGCACCGTGCGGCAGCAGGCCATTGAGCTTCGCGAGCGCCGGGCCCCCGAGCCCCAGGAGCACGCTCGGCAGGGCCCACAGGAGGGTGGCGAGGATCGACAGGGCCCCGGCAGGATGGCGCGCGGCGAACGCCACCCCGGTGGTCAGCACGGCGACCAGCGCCTGGTAGACACCGATCGCGAGGATCTGGCGGAGGGCCGGGCCTGCCTCGAAGGAGGCCCGGCCGCCGAACGCGGCCCAGGCCACCGCCGTACCGACGACGGCGAACGAGACCCCGGCGACGAACGCGACCACCGCCGCCACCAGTGCCTTCGCCGCCTGGACCCGGTGCCGCCGGGGCACCCAGAGCAGGGACGCCCGCACGCTCCCCGTCGCGTACTCGGAGGTCACCGCGACCGTGGCCAGGACGACGATGGCGAACTGGACGAGTATTACGGAGGAGGCCGCCGCGTTCCCGACGGGCTGGACGGGATGCTCGTTGATACGGGCGATCGACGCGTAGTAGAAGGTGAAGACGCAGGTGGCCGCGAGCCCGGCCGCGAGGCAGAGGTAGGGGGCCCGGACGGACCACAGTTTGGTCCTCTCGCAGGCGACCGCTCCGGCGAAGCCACCGGGTGCCGTCGTGGTCACAGCTGTCCCCCTCGGTCCGGTGCCGGTGCCTCGTCGGATCTGTCGGCCACGCCTGCCATTTCTGCTGTGCCGGTGCTGTCCGCCGTGTCCCGGCCGCCGCCTGCCGTCGCGTACTCGACGCTGCGCGCGGTCAGGTCCATGTACGCCTGCTCCAGCGAGACCCGGACGTCGTCCAGCCGGTGCAGCCGGACCCGGCAGTGGTGGGCCAGATCGCCGATCTCGGCCGCGGTGCGCCCCTCGACGGTGAGTTCGCCGGTCGCCCCCGTCCCGACACGCACCCCGTCGGCCGTCCTCAGGCGCCGTACCAGCGTCGCCCGTTCCTCGGGGTCGGGCACCATCGCGCGTGCCGACGGGGGAGAGGCGGCGGCGAGGAACTCCGCCATGGAGGTGTCGCTCAGCAGCCGCCCGCGTCCGATGACGACGAGGTGGTCGGCCGTCAGCTCCATCTCGCTCATCAGATGGCTGGAGAGGAACACGGTGCGGCCCTCCGCCGCCCGGTCCCGGACAAGTCGGCGAATCCACCGCACGCCGTCCGGGTCGAGGCCGTTGACCGGCTCGTCCAGGACGAGCACCGGCGGATCGCCGAGCAGGGCGCCCGCCACCCCGAGCCGCCCGCTCATGCCGAGCGAGTACGTGCCCGCCGGGCGACGGGCCGCCTTCGTCAGGCCCACGGTCTCCAGCACCTCGTCCACCCGGCGTACGGGGATGCCGTTGGCCCGTGCCTGGGCGACGAGGTGCGTGCGGCCGGAACGGGCGGGGTGGACCGCCCGGGCGTCCAGCATGGCGCCGACCGCGCGGAGCGGGCGGCGCAGATCCGCGTAGGGGCGGCCCGCGATCAGGGCCCGGCCCCCGGTGGGGTGGTCCAGGCCCAGGATCATGCGCATCGTGGTGGACTTGCCGGACCCGTTGGGGCCGAGGAAGCCGGTCACACGACCGGCCTCGACGTCCAGTGTCAGCCCGTCCACGGCGAGGGTGCGGCCATAGCGTTTGGTCAGTCCTCTGAGGGTGATCACGGAGTTCCTTCGTGTCGGTCGCGGGTCGCGCGATACGGCCGGGACCGGTCCGGGAGCGGCGGCGGGCCCGGTTCCCGTACGGGCTCGTTTCCCGTACGGAAGCGACGCTAGGAGTCCGTGGCCCCGGCGCCCATCGGACGAACGGCAGCGGCACCCTGCCTTTCGTCGGGGTGCGGCCCGGCCCGGGGGACGAGATCCGGCGCCTCGCCGTCCGTCCGGTGCCGCGCCCGCCGTAGGCTCGCCGGGTGGCAGAGACGACACCGAGCAGCCGACCGGTCCGGGTCCTGGTGGCCGACGACGAGGCGATGGTCAGGGCGGGGGTGCGGGCCATCCTCGCCAGGGACCCGCAGATCGAGGTGGTCGCCGAGGCGGGGGACGGCCACGAGGCGGTCCTGCTCACCGGCCGCCACCGGCCGGACGTGGTCCTGCTGGACATCCAGATGCCCGGCCTGGACGGGCTGACGGTGGCGGCGCGGCTTCACCGGGAGCCGAGGGCGGTCGGTGTGATCATGCTGACGACCTTCGGCCAGGACGAGTACGTCACACGCGCCCTGGAGGAGGGCGCCGACGGGTTCCTGCTGAAGGCGGACGACCCGAGGGAACTGCTCAACGGGGTACGGGCGGTGGGGGCAGGCGGCGCCTATCTGTCCCCCCGGGTCGCGGGCCGGGTCATCGCGGGGCTGCGCGCGCACCGGGCGGCCCATCCGCACCGCTCGCTGGACCGGCTCACGGAACGGGAGCGCGAGGTGCTGGCCGGAGTCGGGGCGGGGCTGTCCAACGCGGAGATCGCGGGCCTGTTGCATCTGGTCGAGGGCACGGTGAAGGCGCACGTGAGCGCGGTGCTCGCCAAGCTGGGCGTACGCAACCGGGTGGAGGCGGCCATCGCCGCGTACGGAGCCGGGCTGGTCCCGCCCCGCCCCCGCCGACCCGGCGCCGGGCAGCGATAAGCGATAAGCGATATGGGACTACGGGGCCTTCGGGAACCGCCCCCTCAGCCGCCGCACGGAGTGAGCAGGAACCGCCCCACCAGACCGGCCCCCGCGTCTGTACGCTGCCTGAACTCCTCGGCCAGCGCGGGGAATCCGCGCAGCCGCCAGAGGGCCAGGGCCGCCGTCCAGGCGGCCTCGCGGGCCCGGTCCAGGCTCCAGGCGCTCACCACATGGGTCAGCGGGTCCGCGATCCGCAGGAGGTCGGGGCCGGGCATCAGATCGTCGCGGATGCGCTCCTCCAGCAACACGAGGAGATCGCCCACGCGCTCGAACTCCCCTTCCAGGTCCGGCGGAGCGCAGCCGAGCGTACGACAGGTGTCCACCACCGCGAGCACGAGGTCGTGACCGACGTGCGCCTGGAGGCCGCTCAGGGCGAACTGCACCGGGCGTACGCCGGGATGGTGCCGGTACTGGACGAGCGGACGCCAGCACTCCGGCGGGCGGCCTCCCGCCGCCACCGTGTCCAGGGCCGACAGATAGCGCCCGGTGAGGTGCGCACCCAGCGCGGTGGCGGCTCCGGGGCCGTCGCAGCCGCGTTCCGGGGCGGTGGTCCCGACGGCCGTCAGATAGACCCGGTTGAAGACCGCGACCCCGTCCCCGGACGGCCACCGCGAGCGGAACGCCCGCATCCGTTCGATCACCGGCGGTGCGCCCGCCCCCAGGGTGCCGGGTCCGGCCGGTTCCGTGAACTGTTCGATCTGCGCCATGTGCGGAGCGTCCCAGTCATAGGCTCGCCCTGGCACCGACCGGCCGCAGGTTCATCGGAACGGGCGAACGGCGGTGCCGGAAAAGGGGATCGAGGAGTGCCGGGCATACGCGCGCAACACCGCATCGCACACCGGGAACGCCGACGGGCCGCCCGTCGGCACGGACTGCTGGCCGTCGCGTCGGCCGTCGTGGCGATCGGGGCCACGGCCGGGCTGATCGACGCCGGGCACGACGAGCGGCGGACCACGGCCGTCCCGGAACCGACGCCTCCGCCGGTCCTCCAGCCGCTGCCCGCCGTGCCGACCCCCACGACCGCGCCGCCCACCGCGCCCCCGTCCCCCTCCACCGCCCCCGCGCCGACCCGGCCGCCGTCACCGCCCCCGTCGCCCGCCGCTTCCCGTACGAGCGCCGCGCCCACGGCGGTGACTCCCGCGCCCGCACCCGCCCCGGCCCCGCGGAACCGCCTCTTCCGCCACCCGCGCTCCCAGGTCCTGGACTGGGTACGGGCCCACCCCGACGACCCGCGCCGCCCGCTGATCGAGTCCCGGATCGCGGCGCAGCCGGCGGCGGTCTGGTTCGCGGCCCACAACCCGGGGGAGATCGCCGGACAGGTCCGCGCCGTCACCCGGGGCGCGGCCGCCGCCGGACGGACCCCGGTGCTCGTGCCGTACGCCATCCCCGACCGGGACTGCGGCGGGGCCTCGCAGGGCGGGGCGCCGGATCTCGCGGCGTACGGCACCTGGATAGGGGAGTTCGCCCAGGGGCTCGGCGCGGGCCCGGCGATCATCATCCTGGAGCCGGACGCCATCGCCCTCTCCGACTGCCTCACCGCACCGGAACGCGCGGCCCGCTTCGCCGCGCTGGCCCGCGCCGGGGACACCCTGCGCGCCGCCAACCCGCAGGCCAGGGTCTACTTCGACGGCGGCCACTCCGGCTGGCACGCCCCCGCGAAACAGGCGGCGGCGCTCCGGGCGGCCGGGGCGGCCACCAGCGGCGACGGCATCTTCACCAATGTGGCCAACTTCCACCGCACCGCCGACGAGACCGCCTACGCCCGCCGGGTCCTGGCGGCGCTCGGCGGCCCGCCCGGTCTCGGCGCTGTCATCGACACCAGCCGCAACGGCAACGGCGCCCCGGCGGCGGGCCAGTGGTGCGACCCGGCGGGCCGGGCGCTGGGGCAGCCCCCGACGACCCGGACCGGTGAGAGCGGGATCGACGCGTATCTGTGGGTGAAGCTGCCGGGGGAGTCCGACGGCTGCTCGGGCGCGGCGGGCTCCTTCACCCCGGAGTACGCGTACGCCCTGGCCACCGGCTGAATCCCGGGCCGCGCCCGTACGGTCAGTGCTTCTCGCGCCCGGAGCCCTCGTCGTACGCCGACGTCCCGGCGTCCAGCAGCGGTTCCCCGCCCTTCAGGTGGGCCGGGGCGAAGGCGCGCAGCACGTGGTAGCCGGTGATCACGACGAGGGTGCCGAGCGCGATGCCGCCCAACTCGAAGTTGTCGGTGATCTTCAGGCTGACCCCGCCGACGCCGATGATGATGCCCGCCGCGGCCGGGACCAGGTTGAGCGGATTGCGCAGGTCCACCCGGCCGTTGAGCCAGATCTGGGCGCCGAGCAGGCCGATCATCCCGTACAGGATCACGGTGATGCCGCCGAGCACCCCGCCCGGGATCGCGGCTACGACCGCGCCGAACTTGGGGCAGAGGCCGAAGAGCAGCGCGAAGCAGGCCGCCGCCCAGTAGGCGGCCGTGGAGTAGACGCGGGTCGCGGCCATCACACCGATGTTCTCGGAGTACGTGGTGTTGGGCGGGCCGCCCACGGCGGTGGAGAGCATCGACGCCGCGCCGTCCGCCGCGATGGCGGTGCCGAGCTTGTCGTCCAGCGGGTCGCCGGTCATCTCGCCCACGGCCTTCACATGGCCCGCGTTCTCCGCGACCAGCGCGATCACCACGGGCAGGGCCACCAGGATCGCGGACCACTCGAAGGCCGGGGCGTGGAAGGAGGGGAGGCCGATCCAGTCGGCCTGGCCGACGGCGGAGAGGTCCAGGCGCCAGTGGTCGACGGCCTCCGCGCCGCCCGCCGGGGAGTGGATCTTGCCGAAGACCAGGTCCAGCACCCAGGAGAGCAGATAGCCGAAGACCAGCCCGAGGAAGATCGCGATCCGGGAGAGGAAGCCGCGCAGGCACACCACGGCGAGGCCGGTGACCAGCATCACCGCCAGCGCCGTCCACTGGTCCTGCGGCCAGTACGTCGACGCGGTCACCGGCGCCAGGTTGAAGCCGATCAGCATCACCACCGCGCCCGTCACCACCGGAGGCATCGCCGCGTGGATGATCCGCGCGCCGAACCGCTGCACCGCGAGGCCCACCAGGAACAGGACGGCGGCGACCACCAGCACCGCACCCGTGATGGTCGCGCTGTCACCGCCGCTCGCCCGGATCGTGGCCGCGACCCCGACGAAGGAGAGCGAGCAGCCGAGGTAGCTCGGCACCCGGCCCTTGGTGGCCAGCAGGAAGATCGCGGTCGCCACCCCGGACATCATGATCGCGAGGTTCGGGTCGAGCCCCATCAGAACCGGGGCGACGAACGAGGCCCCGAACATCGCCACCACATGCTGGGCGCCGAGTCCGAACGTACGGGGCCAGGAGAGCCGTTCGTCGGGACGGACCACCGCCCCGGGCGCGGGGGTCTTCCCGTCGCCGTGCAAGGTCCAGCGCACGCCGAGGCTCATGGTCTGCTCCCTGAAGGTCTGCTCGGTGTGCCGACCGGTCTGCGATCCGGTGTGCGGTGTTCACCTGCGGAAAAGATCAGCGCCATGGTAATGGTGCGGCGGCCCGCCCCGCCGCCGGGGCGGGCTCAGCTCCCGGACGGGCTCTTCGCCGCCGTACCGCCCACCGCCGAGCCGGAACCGGTGACCTTCCGGTCGCCCGCCCGCAGCACCCCGGCCCCCAGCACCAGGCCGAACGCCAGCGCGGTCACCACGCCGAAGGAGACCACCAGCGAGGTCGTCTCCGCCAGCGCCCCGATCGCCGAGGGGGCGATCAGACCGGAGGTGTACGTGATGGTGGCGACGCCCGCGATGGCCTGGCTCGGGTTGGGCCCGCTGCGCCCGGCCGCCGCGAAGGCCAGCGGCACCACGACCGCCACACCGAGCCCCAGCAGCCCGAACCCGCCCAGCGCCGCCGCCGGGGACGGCGAGAACACCACGAGCAGCCCGCCCGCGGTGGCCAGCGCCCCTCCCACCCGTACGGTCCGCACCGCGCCGAACCGGTCGACGATCCGGTCCCCGGCGAGCCGCGCCACCGCCATCGTCAGGGCGAAGGCCGTGGTGGAGGCCGCCGCGACCCCGTCCGAGCTGCCCAGGACGTCCCGCAGGTAGACCGCCGACCAGTCCAGGCTGGCCCCCTCCGCGAACACCGCGCAGAAGCCGACGGCCCCGATGATCAGCGCCGACTTCGGCGGCAGCGTGAAACGCGGCGGCGGCTCCTCGTCCGGCTCGCCGCGCAGGTCCAGCACGCCCCGGCAGGCGAGCAGCCCCAGCGCCGTCAGCACCAGGGCGGCGATCGTGTGGTGGAGCCGGGCGTCGGCGCCGATGTGCGCGGCGACCGTGCCCGCCGCCGAACCGATCAGCGCGCCCACGCTCCACATCCCGTGCAGCCCGGACATGATCGACTTTTCGAGCCGGTTCTCCACCTCCACGCCCAGGGCGTTCATCGCCACGTCGGACATGCCCGCCGTCGCCCCGTAGACGAACAGGGCGGCGCACAGCGTCAGCAGGTTTGGCGCCAGCGCGGGCAGGATCAGCGCCAGCGTCCACAGGGTGAGCAGTCCGCGCAGGGCGGTCCGGGCGCCGAAGCGGTGGCTGATCCGGCCCGCCAGCGGCATCGCGATCGAGGCGCCGATCGCCGGGAAGGCCAGCGCGAGCCCCAACTGCCCCGCGCTCACCCCCGCGTGGTCCTGAATCCAGGGCACCCGGGTCGCGAAGCTGCCGGTCACCGCCCCGTGCACCGTGAAGACGGCGGCGACGGCGTACCGGGCCCGCCTCACCCGCTCCCTGCCGTAGGCCGTGACGGCCGGTTCCTTCGTCATACGGGCTGTGCCCTCCCCTGAGAGTGCCGGCCTGCGTCGCGAGGCAGCCGGACTGCGTCGCGTAAACTATCAGGAACCCTGCCTGATAAATAGTTCTTTCGGGCAGCCCTCGCCGTCGACCCGGGGAAGAGGCTCGCAGTGATCTGGAAGGATCGCGGTATGCCCGCATCACCGAGCACGGCTCGGGCCATCAACGACCGGCTCGCCCTGCGACTGCTCCAGCAGGACGGCCCGTTGACGGCCGCGCAGCTCAAGACCCTGACCGGGCTCTCCCGCCCCACGGTCGCCGATCTGGTCGAACGGCTCGGGGACGCCGGGCTGATCCATGTCGTCGGCGAGTCCGGGGCCGTCCGCCGGGGCCCCAACGCGAAGCTGTACGGGATCGTCGCCGACCGGGCCCACCTCGCCGCCCTCGACGTACGCACCGGAAGCGTCTCCGTGGTCGTCGCCGATCTGCTGGGGGCCACGCTCGCCGAGGCGGCCCTGCCGATCGCGGACGGCACCGGGACCGGGGCCGCCGTCGAGCAGTCCGTCGCCCTGCTGGAGCGCACCGCCCGCGAGGCGGGGTCCGTCCCCCTGCACAGCGTCGGCATCGGGGCCCCGGGGCTGATCGACCCGGCCACCGGCGAGCTGCGGGACAGCTCCGGGCTGCCCGCCTGGCACCGGGATCTGGTCCGGGTGCTCCAGGAGCGGCTGCCCGCGACCGTACTGGTCGAGAACGAGACCAATCTCGCCGCCGTCGCGGAACACCGGGCGGGGGCCGCCGCCGACCGGGAGACCTTCGTCCTGATCTGGCTGGGCCAGGGCATCGGGGCCGCCGTCATGCTGGACGGCAGGCTGCGGCAGGGCGCCTCAGGGGGCGCGGGGGAGATCGGCTTCCTGCCGGTGCCGGGGGCGGGCGGGCTGCCCTCGGCCGTCGACTGCGCGGGCGGGTTCTTCTCCCTGGCCGGTTCGGCGGCCATCTGCGCGCTGGCCGCCCGGCACGGCATCGGCCTGTCCGGACAGGCCCCGCCGGACGCCTCCGCCGCGGCCGCCGTACGCACCGCGCTGGAGGCGGGGGAGCGGGGGGAGCCCTTCCTCGGCGAACTGGCCGACCGTCTCGCCCTCGGGGCCGCCGCCGTGGTCTCGGTCCTGGACCCCGGCTGCGTCCTCCTGGCGGGCGCGGTCGGCCAGGCGGGCGGGCCCGCGCTTGCCGCCCGGGTGGAGGAGCGGCTCGCCCGGATGTCACCGCTGCGTACCGAGGTCAGGGCCGGTTCGCTGGGGGACGGGGCCGTACTGCGCGGGGCGCTGCTCGCCGCCCGGGACGCGGCCCAGGACGCGCTGTTCGCGCCGGGGGGCTGAGCCGCCGTAGGGCCGCGCGGTGTCGGGGCCCGGCGGCGCGGCACCGCGGCGGGAGCGCGGGAAGCCCCGGCAGCGGCTGCCGGGGCTTCACCTGTGGTGCGGGGAGGTCACGGGGGCGATGTGCTCACCCCCGTACGGGATCTAGCAGGCGCCCTGGTCCTTCCAGACGCCCCACTCGCCCGTGGTGCCGGGCTTCTCGCCCTTCGTCCACCACGACGCCTTCCACTGGCGGCCGTCCTGGCTGACGACGGCGCCGCCGTTGTACGCGGTGTCTGCGTTCCACGGCGGGGCCGTGCACTCACCGCCCGGGGCCGTCGGGGTCGGGGTGGGGGTGGGGCCGGTCGGGGTCGGGGTCGGCGTCGGGTTGGTGCCGGTGCCGGGCTCGACCAGGGTGGTGCCGCGGGCCAGGTCACCGGCGAGGGAGTAGGTCTTCCCGCCGAAGGTCACGGTCCAGTTGGACGGGGTGGAGGTGGGCAGGTAGTAGACGAAGTCCAGCTCCACCGAGGCGCCGGGGGCCAGGGTCTGCCAGGCCGGGAGCTTCAGGGAGACCCGGTTGTACAGGCCCTTGAGGCCGCCGATGTTGTTGGCCGCGGTGTGGTCGCTGCGGATGATCGACGTACCGAAGCCGGACTGGTCCTTGGCGTTGGCCGGGGCCGAGGTGGCGTAGTCGAACTGGAACTCCGTGCCGCCGGGCAGCGTGGCCTGGGTCTTGTTGGTGATCTTCAGCTTGGGGCTGATCGGGTAGTTGGAGTCACCGAGCGCGAACTGTCCGAAGGAGACGTCGATGTCGACGGCCTCGGTGGGCAGGTCGATCGTGGAGCGCTTCGCGCCGTACGGGGTCGCCGACTTGAAGGCGTCGTACATCGCGGTGGTCAGCGTGTTGCCGTTCTCGTACTGGCCCTTGGCCGCGTTCCACTGGTAGTCGCCCGCCAGCTCCCAGATCATCGTGCCGCCGATGCCCTTGTCGACCACGTAGTCGGCCTTGGCCTTCACCGACTGCTCGTCCTCGGTGGAGAGGAAGACCTTCTTCTGGGCGTTCCACAGCCACGGGGCGGTGAGCGTCGAGTCGTAGTTGCGGACGTAGGAGCCGGTCAGCTGGGTGTTCGCGGGGAAGCCGTAGTCGGTGAGGTAGTCGCCGACGATCCCCTTCTCCAGGTTCTTCGCGTGCCACATCGGGTTGGAACCGGCCGGGGCTTCCTGGCCGTTGTCGTCCTTGTCGTGCCACAGGTTGTCGATGCCGACCGCGCCGTCACCGCACTTGGTCAGACCGGAACCGGCCGGGCAGTTGGTCGCGGCGGCCTTGCCCCACAGACCGTTGGTGCCGCCCTGGACGTTCTTGAAGCCGCGGGTGTAGTACGGCAGGCCGATGTTGATGCGGCCGGCCGGCATGGAGCCGCGGAAGTAGTGGTAGGCCCAGTCGGTGTTGAGGTAGCCGACACCGCCGTACTGCGAGGTGGTGTACACGCCCGCCTGCGCCAGCTCGTTGTCCTTGCCGTCGTCGAACAGGGTGGCGTTCGGGCCGACGTACTCGTTCCAGGCGCCGTGCAGGTCGTAGGACATGATGTTGACGTAGTCCAGGTACTTCTGCATCTGGTACGTCTCCATGCCCCGCAGCAGGTAGCCGGAGGAAGGGGCGGCGACGGTCAGCAGGTAGTGCTTGCCGTCGGCCTCGCCCGCGCGGTCGAGCTTCTCGCGCAGCGTCTTCATGAGGACGTCGTAGCCCTTGACCAGGCCCGCGCGGCGCCCGTTGGCCAGCGCGTGGTCCATGGGGTTGCCCGCGTCCTTCATGGACGTCGCGTACTCGTAGTCGATGTCGACGCCGTTGAAGCCGTACTTCTTGATGAAGGCGACGGCCGAGTCGGCGAAGGTGTTGATGCCCGCCGTGTTGACCGAGCCGTCGGCGTTGGTGGCCATCGAGTAGAAGCCGCCGGAGTTGACGCGCGTGCCGTCCGGGGCGAAGTAGCCGCCGGTCTCGGCCCAGCCGCCCACGGAGACCAGGGTCTTCACGTCCGGGTACTGCTTCTTGTACTTCGTCAGCAGGTTGAAGTGCCCCTTGTAGGGGAGCGCCGGGTCCATCTCGGCGCCCGCGACACCGGGCCACGTCATGCCGGTGGAGGCGTTGTCCGGGCTGTCGGGGCCGACCGACAGCTTGTTGGAGCTGTCGACGTGCGCGAAGGCGTAGTTGAGGTGGGTGACCTTGGTCCAGGGGATGTTGGGGACCAGGTAGGCGTCCTTGCCGTCCTTGCCGGTACGCCAGTTGGTGAAGTAGCCGATGACGCGGCGCTGGTGGTCGTCGCCCATCTTCTCGCGGCCGTCGGTGTCGTAGACGGTGCAGTACGGGGTGTTGACCCCGGGCGTCTTGTACAGCCCGTCCGGGCGACAGGACTCGTGGTCGGTGGCGGCGGCCGACGGGGTGGCCGCGAGGGAGGTCATGAGCAGGCCGGCGATCGCGGCGCCTGCGGCGAGGAGCGTGGCTCTCGCTCGGGTGGGGGACAGCATGTGGTCGTTCCTCCTGTGGAGGTCGGCAGAACACAACTGGCTAAAGGGGGTGGGTCGTGTCGGGGTCCCGGTGTGCGCATCACCGTTGGGACCGAACCTCGGAGGTGACGCAGAGATTAAGAGGACTAGACCAGTGCGTCAATAGGTCTGGACCTTCATCGCTCAACTTTCTGAATGACTACGTTGTCGAGCCCGCTAGTCGGTTTCTAGTCGACTGAAACGATGGGAATGAGCCATGCATCTGTGACCCAGGACACAGTGCTCACCCGCATGGCCGAGGAGCGTCCGTGGCAGACTGGTTCCGTACCAGTAGCAGCGCACTCCGGGGTCGGTGCAATTCCGAACCGGCGGTTATAGTCCGCGACCCGTCCGCAGCCAGCGGCCGGTTGACCAGGTGGGATTCCTGGACCGACGGTTAAAGTCCGGATGGGAGGCAGTGCGCGGCGGTTCGTCATCGGGTACGCCGCCGTAGGCGGACGCATGGCCGGGTTTCGCCGGACCCCTGCGTCCCTTCTTCGGTTCTCGGCGTCTGCCCCGGCGATCCGTTTCATTCTGTCGTCATCGACAGGCCCCGGAGTCCGTGCCCGAAGAGGCAGGAGGACCCGGTGGCCACCGCAGCCGACATCACCGCCATGCGCCGAGCGATCACGCTCGCGGCGCACGGTCTCGGCTCCACCAGCCCCAATCCGGTCGTCGGATGCGTGATCACCGACGCCTCCGGAGCCGTGGCCGGTGAAGGCTTCCACCAGCGCGCCGGAGGGCCGCACGCCGAGGTCCACGCCCTGCGCGCGGCCGGTGAGCGGGCCCGGGGCGGCACCGCCTACGTCACCCTCGAACCCTGTAACCACACCGGCCGCACCGGCCCCTGCGCCCAGGCACTCCTGGCCGCCGGGATCAGCCGGGTCGTGTACGCGGTCGGCGACCCGGACCCGCGGGCCACCGGCGGTGCCGAGACCCTGCGCGCGGCCGGGCTCCAGGTCGAGCAGGGGCTCCTCGCCGAGGAGGCCGGGGCGGGCAACGCCGCCTGGCTCACCTCGGTGCGCCTCGGCCGCCCGTACGTCCTGTGGAAGTACGCCGCCACCCTCGACGGCCGCATCGCCGCCGCCGACGCCACCAGCCGCTGGATCACCTCCCCCGAGGCCCGCGCCGACGTCCACCGGCTCCGTGCCGAGGCCGACGCGGTGCTCGTGGGCTCCGGCACCGCCCGCGCCGACGACCCCCAGCTGGGCGTACGCGGCATCGACGGCGCCACCCAGCCCCTGCGCGTCGTCGTCGACACGAACGCCACGGCCGTCAAGCCCGGCGCCAGGGTCCTGGACGCCACCGCGCCCACGCTCATCGCGGTCGCCGGCGACGCACCCGCCGACCACCTCCCGCAGGATGTCGTCCTGCGGCTGCCCCGCGCCGCCACCGGCCCCGGCCTGGACCTCGACGCCCTCCTCGGCGCCCTGCACACCCGGGGCGTCCGCTCCGTACTCCTCGAAGGCGGGCCGACCCTGGCCGGCGCCTTCGTCGCCGCGGGAAAGGTCGACAAGGTCGTCGGCTATCTCGCCCCGGTCCTGCTCGGCGCGGGCCCGGCCGCCCTCGGCGACGCCGGAATCACCACGATCGCGCAGGCGTTGCGCCTCGAAGTGACCGAGACCGTCCGCCTCGGCCCCGATCTGCGCATCACCGCCGCCCCCGCCCCTGCTCGGAAGGGAAACTGAGTGTTCACCGGAATTGTCGAAGAACTGGGTGAGGTCACCGCCGTCGAGCAGCTCGCCGACGCCTCCCGCTTCCGGCTGCGCGGCCCCCTCGTCACCGAGGGCGCGAAGCACGGCGACTCCATCGCGGTGAACGGCGTCTGCCTCACCGTCGTGGAGACCGGTGACGGCGAGTTCACCGCCGACGTGATGGCCGAGACCCTCAAACGTTCCGGTCTCGGCGCCCTCACCACGGGCTCCCGGGTCAACCTGGAGCGACCGATGGCGCTCGGCGGGCGGCTCGGCGGACACATCGTCCAGGGGCATGTGGACGGCACCGGCACCATCGTGGAGCGCACCCCCTCCGAGCACTGGGAGATCGTCAAGGTCTCCCTGCCGCCCGAGCTGACCCGGTACGTCGTGGAGAAGGGCTCCATCACCGTCGACGGCGTCAGCCTCACCGTCGTCGAGGCGGCGGCCGATTACTTCACCATCAGCCTCATCCCCACCACCCTCGCCCTGACCACGCTCGGCCACAAGCAGCCCGGCGACCCGGTCAACCTGGAGGTGGACGTCATCGCCAAGTACGTCGAGCGGCTCCTCGGCGACCGGTCCGGGTCCGCACAGGGCCCGCTCGCCGGGCAGCACCTGCCCCTCGGAGAGCAGGCCCCCGGGCAGGACCCGCGATGAACGCCGTCTCCTGGCTCAACTCCGAAGCCTTCACCGTGTTCGGCCAGCACATCAAGTGGGCCGACATGATCGGCAACCTCATCGGCCTCACCGCCCTCGCCCTCGGCTGGCGGCGCTCCATCTGGACCTGGCCCGCCCAGCTCCTCGCCGGTGCCATCCTCTTCATCGCCTTCGCCTCCGCGCACCTCTCCGGCAGCGCGGGCAAGCAGCTCGTCGTCATCGCCGTGGCCCTGTGGGGCTGGCAGTCCTGGAACCGGGGCAAGCAGCAGGCCCAGGACGGCTCCATCGCCGTCCGCTTCGCCACCTGGCGCGAGCGCGGGGTGCTGATCGGCGGGGCGGCCCTCGGCACCCTCGCCGTCGGCGGCCTGTTCACCGCCTTCCCCTCGCTCTCCTGGGACCCGTGGCCGGACGCGTACATCTTCGTCGGCACGATCGTGGCGATGTACGCCCAGGCCAAGGGCATGGTCGAGTTCTGGTTCGCCTGGCTCCTGGTCGACCTCGTCGGCGTCCCGCTGAACTTCGCCAACGGCTTCGCCTTCTCCGGCTTCGTCTACATCATCTACGGCGCCCTCGTCCTGTGGGGCATGCGCGACTGGTGGCTGCGTACGCGGACACCCGCTCTGGAAGGAGCCCCGGCATGACTGCCCAGCCCACCTGGCTGCACCCCGGCCACGACCCGCTCGCCGAGGACCTCTCCCTGGACCCGGTCGAGCAGGCCATCCGTGACATCGCCGCGGGCCGCCCCGTCGTCGTCGTGGACGACGAGGACCGCGAGAACGAGGGCGACCTCGTCATCGCCGCCGAGATGGCGACCCCGGAGATCGTCGCCTTCATGATGAGCGAGTGCCGGGGCCTGATCTGCGCGCCCATGGAGAGCGACGAGCTGGAGCGGCTCGAACTCCCGCAGATGGTCGCCGACAACACCGAGTCGATGCAGACCGCCTTCACCGTCTCCGTCGACGCCTCCGCCGCCCACGGCGTCACCACCGGCATCTCCGCCGCCGACCGCGCCACCACCCTCCGGATGCTCGCGGGCGGCGTCGCGGGCCCCGCCGACTTCGTCCGCCCCGGCCATATCTTCCCGCTGCGCGCCCGCTCCGGCGGCGTCCTCGTCCGCAACGGCCACACCGAGGCCGCCGTCGACCTCGCCCGGCTCGCCGGACTGCGCCCCGCCGGGGCCATCGTGGAGATCGCGGGGGAGGACGGCACCATGCTGCGGCTGCCCGAGCTGATCCCCTTCGCCCGCAAGCACGGCCTGACGATCATCTCCATCGAGGACCTGATCGCCTACCGCCGCAGCGCCGAGCCCACCGTCCGCCGCGAGGCCGCCACCCGCCTGCCCACCGCGTTCGGCGACTTCACCGCGTACGGCTACCGCTCCACCGTCGACGGCGTCGAACACGTCGCCCTCGTCCACGGCGATGTCACCGGGAACGGCGGCGAGGACGTCCTCGTCCGCATCCACTCCGAGTGCCTGACCGGCGACATCTTCCAGTCCGCTCGCTGCGACTGCGGCCCCCAGCTGCACGCCTCCATGCGCCGGATCACCGAGGAGGGCCGGGGCGTCGTCGTCTACCTCCGGGGCCACGAGGGGCGCGGCATCGGCCTGCTCTCCAAGCTCCGCGCGTACGAGCTCCAGGAGCGCGGCGTGGACACCCTGGACGCCAACCTGGAGCTCGGCCTGCCCGCCGACGCCCGCGACTACGCGGCGGGCGCCCAGATCCTCGCCGACCTCGGCGTACGCAGCCTGCGGCTGATGACCAACAACCCCGACAAGACCGAGGCCGTCCTGCGCCACGGACTCGCCGTCACCGGCCGCGAGCCCATGCCCGTGCAGGCCGGTGAGCACAATCTGCGGTATCTGCGCACCAAGCGCGACCGCATGGGCCACGACCTGCCCTGGCTCGACGGCGCCCCCGCGTCGCCCTGCGCCAACCAGTAACGAACACCTCTCAACCAGCGATCAGGAGAACCATGAGCGGCAAGGGTGCACCCGAACTGTCCGTACGCAACTGCTCCGACCTGCGGGTGGCCGTCATCGCGGCGCAGTGGCACGAGAAGGTCATGGACGGTCTCGTCGACGGCGCCCTGCGCGCCCTGCACGAGCTGGGCATCGACGAGCCGACCCTGCTCCGCGTCCCCGGCTCCTTCGAGCTGCCCGTCGTCGCCAAGGTGCTCGCCGGCCGGGGCTACGACGCGATCGTCGCCCTCGGCGTGATCATCCGGGGCGGCACCCCCCACTTCGAGTACGTGTCCCAGGGCGTCACCGTCGGCCTCACCCAGGTCACCGTCGACACCGGCGTTCCCGTCGGCTTCGGCGTGCTGACGTGCGACACCGAGGAGCAGGCGCTCGACCGCGCGGGCATCGAGGGGTCCAACGAGGACAAGGGGCACGAAGCGGTCACCGCCGCCGTGGCCACGGCGGCCACGCTGCGGACCGTCAGCGAACCCTGGCGCTGAGTGCCCTCCGGCGACCCCGTATTCTGAGGACCATCATGGCGAACAAAACCTTCGAAGAGCTCTTCGCCGAGCTCCAGCTCAAGGCCGCCGAAGGCGACCCCTCCACCTCGCGCACCGCCGAACTGGTGGACAAGGGCGTGCATGCCATCGGCAAGAAGGTCGTCGAGGAGGCCGCCGAGGTCTGGATGGCCGCCGAGTACGAGGGCAAGGAAGCCGCCGCCGAGGAGATCTCCCAGCTGCTGTACCACATCCAGGTGATGATGGTCGCCCGCGGGATCTCGCTCGACGACGTCTACGCCCATCTCTGAGCACACCCCGAGCACCGCACGTCACAGCCCTTCCCTCCTTCCCCCTCCGCACAAAGGAACCTGACCTCATGCTGCGCATCGCCGTCCCCAACAAGGGTGCACTCTCCGGCTCTGCGATGGCCATGCTCCATGAGGCCGGGTACCAGCAGCGCAAGGAGTCCAAGGAACTGGTCCTGGTCGACCCGGAGAACGAGGTGGAGTTCTTCTACCTCCGCCCCCGGGACATCGCCATCTACGTCAGCTCCGGCAAGCTCGACATCGGCATCACCGGCCGCGATCTGCTCCTGGACTCCGGCGCCGACGCCGAGGAGATCCTCCAGCTCGGCTTCGCCCGCTCCACCTTCCGCTACGCCACCAAGCCCGGCACCGCCACGGGCCCGCAGGACTTCGACGGCATGACGATCGCCACCTCCTACGAGGGCATCGTCGACGCCCACCTCAAGGAGTCCGGCGTCAAGGCGTCCATCGTCCACCTCGACGGCGCGGTCGAGACCGCGATCGAGCTCGGCGTCGCCCAGATCATCGCGGACGTCGTCGAGACCGGCACCAGCATGCGCAACGCCGGACTCGTAGTGATCGGCGACCCGATCATGACCTCCGAGGCCGTCGTCATCCGCCGCAATGGCGCCCCCGCCGACGACCCCAAGGTGCAGCAGTTCCTCCGCCGCCTCCAGGGCGTCCTGGTCGCCCGGTCCTACGTGATGATGGACTACGACTGCCGCGTCGAGCACCTGGAGCGCGCCGTCGCCCTCACCCCGGGCCTGGAGTCGCCGACCATCTCCCCGCTGCACCACGAGGGCTGGGTCGCCGTCCGCTCCATGGTCGCCGCCAAGGAGGCCCAGCGGATCATGGACGACCTGTACGAGCTCGGCGCCCGCGCCATCCTCACCACGGCCATTCACGCCTGCCGCCTCTGAGCGCCCCGGGCGCCCCGCCCGGGGCGCCCTCCGCGCCACCGCACACCCCCGCGAGAGAAGACCCCGATGTCCGCGCCCCGGCCCGAAGCCCCCGCCCTCCCGGTCACCTTCCGGCCCACCCTCACCCGGGTGGTCCTGCTGAGTGTGGGGCTGGCGATGTTCCTCGTCATCACCGTTGTCGCGCTGATGCTGGAGCGGCTCAACGTGGCGGAGCGGATCAGCTTCGTCTTCGTCGCCGCGCTCTTCTTCGGCGTCCTGGCCCTGCTCAGCAGGCCCAAGGTGGAGGCCGACGAGGCCGGGGTCACCGTCGTCAACCTCACCCGGACCCGCAAACTGGCCTGGGAGGAGATCCTCCGCGTCAACCTGCGCTCCGGCGACCCCTGGGTCTTCCTCGACCTCAGCGACGGCACCAGCCTGCCCGTCCTCGGCATCCAGCCCGGCATGGCCAAGCAGCAGGCCATCCGCGACGCCCGCGCCCTGCGGGCCCTCACCGAGGCCCGGTCCGCGGGCGACACCACCGGCTGACCGGCGGATCACCGGCGGCGGTCACCCCCCGCCCGGCTCCGGCTTTCCCCGGCCCACCGGACCGCGCCCCGACAGCACCTCGCCGTACGCCTGCATCAGATCCGGCAGCCGCAGCGTGGACAGGTCCTCCCGGCTCAGCTCCCCGGTGTACCCGGAGAGCCGCAGATCGCGGTAGGCGCAGCTCTTCTCGTACAGCGTGCGCAGGAAGCGGCCGTTGCCCAGCTCGTCGATCCAGCCCTGGTCCACCACATGGCCGCTGATGGAGCGCAGCTCGTCGACCGCCTCCTCGTCCCACACGTCGTCGTTCTCGGCGGCCAGCACCGTGCCGATCGCGGTGAGTTCGAGCGGGCGGTAGCTCGGGAAGTCGACCCGGCTGGTGAAGCGGGAGGAGAGCCCGGGGTTGGTGGCCAGCAGCCGGTCCATCCCCTCGGGGTAACCCGCGAGGATGACGACGAGATGGTCCCGGTTGTCCTCGGCCCGCTTCAGCAGGACCTGGAGGGCCTCGTCCCCGTACGCGTCGCCCTTGCTGTAACCGGAGTTGGCCAGGCTGTACGCCTCGTCCACGAAGAGCACCCCGCCCAGCGCCGAGTCGATCAGCTCATTGGCCTTCACCGCCGTCTGGCCCAGGAACTCGCCCACCAGATCCGCGCGTTGGGCCTCGATCAGATGGTCGCCGCCGAGCAGCCCCAGGGCGTAGAAGACCCGGCCCAGGATGCGCGCCACCGTCGTCTTGCCGGTGCCGGAGGGGCCGGAGAAGACGAAGTGCCGCTTCGGCGGCTGGACCGGGAGCCCCTGCTCGGACCGGAGCCGGGCCATGTTCAGCTGCGCGGAGACCGCCTTCACCTGCCGCTTCACCGGTTCCAGGCCCACCATGCGCTCCAGCTGGGCCAGCGCCTCGGCCAGCAGGACGGGGTCGCTCGGCCCGGCCGGGAAGACCGACGGGTTCCGGAGCTTCTCCCGGCGTACGCCCCCGACGGGCGGGGGCGGCAGGGGCCCCGGATCGTCGTCGAGCAGCCCGGCCTCGCCGACCGGCCACGGTTCGCGGCCGTCCACCAGATCCGTCCCGAGCACCCCGTCGCCCTCCGGCTGCGCCCCCGGGCCCTCCGCCCCGCCCGAGCCGAAACCGGTCAGCATCACGGCGGCCAGATCGGCGGACTCGTCGTACCCGTCGCCCTCTACGAGCGCGGCGAGACGGGCCGAGGTGTCCATGAACGCCGGGTCGATCCGGTGCACCGCCCGGTAGAGCGGCAGCGCCGCCGCACTGCGCCCGGTGCCCTCGTGGGCCCGGGCCAGCCAGTAGCGCAGCTCCTTGCGCTGCGGCTGCTCGCTGCGGCAGCGCATCAGGGCCGCCGAGAGCAGCGGTTCGGCCTGCCCGTACATCTCCAGCCGGACCCGGGCCATCCCGCCGAAGAGCCCCGCCTCGATGCCCAGCATCGGATCGTCCACCAGCTGCTCGGTGTACCGGACGAGCTGCTCCCAGTCCTTGACCAGATACGAGCGGCAGGCGTGCAGGAACCGCACCTGCGGGTCCGTGTCCACCGGCGGCAGCCCCGCGAGCGCCCGGTCCAGCTCCGGCACATGGCGCCCGTCCAGCCAGTGCGAGGCGTGGGCGAGCAGCAGATCGCGCGGGCTCTCCAGCAGCGGCTGCACCCACCAGCCCAGCCAGTACCAGGAGTTGAGCGGCCGACGGTGGCGGGCCCGCTGTTCGCCGAAGCGGTCGCGGTGCCGGTACATGCGTAACAGGGCGGTGGCGGTGTCGATGCGCAGCGCGTGGAGGCCGAGCCAGCCGTCCGCCATGCCGGGATCGATCCGTACCGCAGCCCTGAACTCCTCCTCGGCCTGCGGGTAGGCGCCCATCGTGTAGGCGTCCATGCCACGCAGCCAGGCGAGGTCGGCGGGAGCCTGCGCGCCCTGTGTGCCGATGTCCATCAGGTCCCCCACGCCAACCGTTCCCCCAGGATGTCCCGCCCGCACAGCATGCCCACCGGAGCGTGCCGAATCACTGCGCGGAGGAAGGGAATTGACCACACCGAGGTGCATCGTACCTGCGCAGGACGGAGGGGGCCGGTCAACGGGGGACCCCGGGGGAGCGGTCACCGAGGGTGAACAGATCGCTCTGTGTGGTCGCCGGGCGGCGGTGCGCGCACAGGACGAAGCCCCCGATCACGGGGGAACAACCGGGGGCTTCGCGTCTGCGGGGGCTCCGAAAAGCCGCACAATGAGAACGTAAGACCAGTAAGGCCCCCCGGTCAAGCCGAGTTGAGGCACTTCCGGGCCGATTTCCGACTGCTCAGTACGGAGGGGTGCTCCCCCTACCGTCGGTGACGAAACGGTTCGCTCCCGCTGTCGCGCCGGGTCCCTCCTGCCACGCGTACCCCTCGGGCATCTGACGTACCAGCAGATCCGCGTAAGGACGGGACGGGTCATCGGCGAAATGCCGCTCCTCGGCGAGCGTCCAGCCGTTCCAGAACTCCGTGAGCCCGGCGCCGTCCCGCGCCCTGCCCCGCCCCCAGGAGACCTCCCGCTCCAGCTCCATCCAGCACAGCGCCGCCAGCCACGGCCGCACCTCCCGGCGGCCCGCCCCGACGCCCTCGACCAGCACCACCGGGGCCGGTTCCAGGGTCCGCGCCGGTCCGAAGCGCCGCCCGGTCCAGTCGTACGGCGCATACCGGGCGGGCTCCCCGCGCGAGAGGGGCAGGAGCACCTGCTCCCGCAGCCGCCCCACCCAGCCGAACAGCTCCTCGTGGGTGGCGAGATCGTCCAGATGGAGCACCGGCGCACCCCCGAGCGCCGCCGCCAGCCGCCCGGCGAACGTGCTCTTGCCCGACCCCGCGTGCCCGTCCACCGCGACGAGCCGGACCGGCCCGCAGGACGGCGGGAGCGCGCGCAGGGCGTCGGCGTGGCGGGACAGGTCGGTCATGGTGCCAGGGTACGGGCCCGGCCCCGGCCGCCCCCGGCCCGCCGCAGGTCATGCCAGTGGTCCAGACCCATATTGGTGGCGTGGCGCGGGCCGGATCGCTGGCCCGCCGCCCCTTGGAACCGGGATAGTTGACGCACCGATCGGCATCCGCAGGATCTGTCGCCGAACCGCCGTCCGCCGGGCGACGGCAGGCCCTGGCCCCACTCCCACCCATGACCGGGGGTCTCGCCCATGACCAGTCCGACCTCACGCAGGACCCTCCTGACCGCCGCGCTCGCGGCAGCGGCCGGCGCGGGCATCACCGCGTCCGCCGGGCCCGCGTCGGCCGCACCGGCATCTCCCGCCCGTCCCTCCGCACCCCAGGCAGCCGCACCCCTCGTGGACAACCGCTTCTGGCACACGTACACCGACTGGCGCCGGGGCTCCGGCGACGGCACCCGGGTCCTCACCGGCCCCCGCCCCGGCCTGGCCATCGCCACCCCCGTGGGCCGCACCGACCACACCGACCCCCACACGGGGGAGACCGCCGCCTGGGAGTACGCCACCTGGACCTCGCCGCTCCACCGCTCCGCCGTCCCCGCCACCGAACTGATCGCCTCCTGGAACGCCCGGACGCCCGCGGGCACCTGGATCGCCGTCGAGCTGAGCGCCGCCTACGCGGACGGCACGGCCACCCCCTGGTTCGTGATGGGCCGCTGGGCCTCGGGCGACGGCGACATCCGGCGCACCTCGGTGGACGGCCAGGGGGACCCGCACAGCTCGGTCTGGACCGACACGCTCTCCGTGGACGACGCGGCGACCGGCGTACGGTTCACCGCGTACCGCCTCCGCCTCACCCTGTACCGCACCCCCGGCAGCCGCCTCACCCCCACCGTGTGGCGCGTCGGCGCGATGGCCTCCGCCGTCCCCGACCGCTTCGAGGTCCCGGCGAGCACCCCGGCCCACGCCCGCGAACTGCGGGTCCCGCGCTACTCGCAGAACGTCCACATCGGCCAGTACCCCGAGTACGACAATGGCGGCGAGGCATGGTGCAGCCCCACCTCCTCGCAGATGATCGTCGAGTACTGGGGCCGCCGCCCCACCGCCGAGGACCTCGCCTGGGTCAGGCCCGGCCTGCCCGACCCTCAGGTCTGCCACGCCGCCCGGTACACGTACGACTACGAGTACGGCGGCTGCGGCAACTGGCCCTTCAACGCCGCCTACGCCGCCACCTACCGGGACCTGAACGCGGCCGTCACCCGCCTCGGCTCCCTCACCGACCTGGAACGGCTGGTCCACGCCGGAATCCCCGTCATCACCTCGCAGTCCTTCCTGGAGAAGGAGCTGACGGGGGCGGGCTACGGGACGGCGGGCCATCTGATGACGGTGGTCGGCTTCACCCCGGAGGGCGATGTGATCGCCAACGACCCCGCCTCCCCGGACAACGAGGCGGTACGCCGTGTCTACCGGCGGCGCGAGTGGGAGAACATCTGGCTCCGCACCAAGCGGTACGACGCGAACGGCCGGGTCAGGAGCGGTACGGGCGGGGTCTGTTACGTGTACTGGCCCGAGGGGCCGACACGGGGGCAGCGCCGGGTCCTGCGCTCGTTCGGGCTGGTTTGAGCATGTGCGGCCCGACGGCCGTCTCGACGGCCTGACGGCAGCGCTCCTGACCTTCCTGGGACTCACGGGAATCCGCCTGTGGCGCACAGCGTGGGAGAACAGTGCCGAGAGGGCTACGTGCCGGGACTCGATGATGTTGAGGGCCGTCCCATCCTGACGCCAACGTGCGTACAGACCCTTGATGTCCGCTGCGGTGACCTGCAGAAGCATCTTGTTCCCCAGGCGGGGGACCACGTGGAGGTGGACGATGTGCTCGTACGACTCGAGGCTGTCGACGCTCGAAGACCGCCCGAGAGTGATGAATCGTCTGCGAGAGCGAGATGGTGCCCATTCAATGGAACGGGGTCCAGCGGCGCCGTGAGCAGACTCAGGGACGGTGGTGTGCCTGGCCACAGCTCTGTTGGCACGCGAGGGTACAACCCGGAACCCGGTCACGGATCGACCTGATCGGCTGCGGGGCGGGTTTGGCACAGGTTCTCTGATCGGTTGCCGTGGCCTGTCGGTGGCGACCAGGGGCGGCTGGAGGCGGCGGGCCGGTGAGGGGCAGACTCACCGGCCGGTGGTCTTGCGTTTCCGTGCCGCTGTGGTCGTCAACGGGCGCGGGACGTAGGGATCTGACTTCCCCAGTGGTGACCGCAGGCAGACCACTTACCACGGCCGCAGGGGCAGGCGCGGCCGCCGCGTGTGGGGTGGAAGGCGCGCCAGTACGTACGGCGGGTGAGCGTGGCCGCTGATGTCGTCAGGCCGAAGTCGTCCACGATGGCCAGGCCGTCTTCGAGAAGGTTCAACATGTGCGTCCCGGCGGCGATCAGGGAGTCGGCGACTGCGAAGGCGACGGTCGGTTCCAGAGTTTGGAGAGATTCTCCGTCGGTGAGTGACATGGGCGATCGGGCGTAGCTGCGCACCGTGACAGCTTTCGAAGTGTGCACGAGCGGTGGTGTGGCGAAGGCGATCCTGGCTCCGAAGGCGGGGTGCGCGGCGTCGGAGAGCAGGTCGTACCACTTCGGGAACTCGCCTTCGCCTGTTGCTTTGGTCAGCTTTTTCACGAGGGTGAGGACGTTGGTGGCCTGAAGACCTTCGTGGCTGCCGTTCATCCTGGAGCCGAACCCGGCTTTCAGCAGGACGGGAGCGAGCGCCGCGCGGACCAGGGTGGGCCGTTTCACGGAGTCTTCGGCAGCAGCCTTGCCGGTCTGCCATGCCTGGGCGATGGCGTTCTGCTCGTCGACCAGCGATCCTGCCTCTTCAATCACGGCCCGGGCTGCGACGGCGCCGGAGGTGATACGCCACCGGGTCAGGTTGTCCAGGGTGTCAGCGAGGAGGTCGGCGCTGCGCCAGGCGTGGACGAGCCACCAGCTGACCAGTCGTGTGTGCAGCTCAGGGTAGATGACAGCTGCCGCCGGATCGCGGACTCCGGCTTCGGATGCCTGGTCCACTGCCAGGACGGTTGCACCGTCGTCCGAACGGACATAGACCCAGTCCTCGGCCTCGCGCCGGGCGAGGCGCTCCCATCTCTCTGCGGCGCGGCCTGTCAAGGGGGTCAGCAGCACTTCGTTGGTTCCCGCATCTTCGCTCATGCGCCGCAGTGCGGTGACACGGCCAGCGAGTTCCGTGAGGGCAGCGGTGCGCTGAGTGCCCAGCGCGTCGGCAACCGCCTTGGTCAGTCCGGATTCATCTTTGTTCACCGCACGAGACCTTAGCTGCATGTTCCTTTGCCGCGTCGGGTGTTGATGTGGCTTACGGGCAGGTAGGAGTGGCCCGCCCGGTTGGAGGAGCTCCGAGGCCAGCCTCCGACAGTATGGGCTACATGGTGCCGAGTCCGGTTCTGGCGGTCGGCGGCAGTACTCGGGGCGGGTTCGGATCAGGCGGCCACGTGCACTCTCGCAGGAAACTGAGGCAGTGGGCCGGCTGGCGTGCAGGAATCCGTGGACCGGACGACGAGTTCCCGGCCATGGGGAGGTTCACGCCGTGCGTGGCCAGGGCGATGTTGATCCACTGATGAGCGGCCTCGTGGACTGGGTCGTGGGCATCTTCGAAGTGGATGGTGTCGCCGGTGAGGACGGTTCCCCAGGAAGCGGGTGTCGGGCATGACTGAGGGCGAGCGGTAATGGACCGCCGATGCTACGACGGTAGAACGGCTCTGCTGGCGGCGCGGTTGACGTGATCACGGATCACTTTGGCGGACACGTAGGAGAGCGCCTCTGTCAGCGAGTCAGTCACGGAGGCGAACTGGTCCTCCTGTTGGCGCAGGTGGTCGTCAAGGAAGCAAACCACGGGCCCCGTTGCGGACTGCCTGACCCTGCGCACGTACAGCACGGTGAGGGAGAAGGCCCAGCACGCGTGGAGGAAGCCGTAGACGGGGCGCGGAGCGCCTCGCCAGGGGGAGAAGAAGGTGACGTCGGCGGGGAGGTGCACGTCGTGTGCGGCCAGGGCGTCGTTGAGCCAGTTGTGGGCGGCCTCGTGGATCAGGTCGCGGGCCAGGACCTTGGGGTGGGTGGTGTAGTCGGTGAAGACTGTGCCCGGGAGGCGGGTGAGGGCCCAGCTGTGGAGGGTCTCGTCGAGCCGGCGGCGGTTGAGCAGGCAGATGACGGGGGCGTGCTGGGTGAGCAGGGTGCCGAAGCCGTGCTCGGTCGCGGAGGCAAGGGCGGCACCAACGAGGCGATGGGCCTCGGGTGGGGCAGGGTCGGTGTCGGGGCCGACGAGGTAGTACGCGGTTTCGGAGATTTCCGAGCGGAGCAGATCCGCGGGGCGCGGGCTGAGCACGATGTGCGGGCCGGCCGACAGGTGGGTCAGGTCTCGGACCGTCGTACGGCGGTACCAGGCGAGGCGATCCGCGTCCCGGGCGCGCGCCGCGTGTTCGGCGCCTTCGAGTAGGTGGTGGGCGACGGCGTAGTCGAGGGCGGATGAGCCGAGGCGGTTGCCGAGTACGGAGGCGATACGGCTGGTCCGTTGGCGTTGGTGGTCGGCGATACCGTCGAGGGCGACCAGGGCTTCCGGGGAGTGAGTGCTCATCTGGGGCTCCGGGAGTGGAACGGGGCCGGACCGGGACGGGCCCGGCCCCGTGGAGGGTCAGGACTCGGTGGTGGGCTCAGCGGCGTTGGGCTGCACCGTGGTGGCCAGCCAGGTCTCGGTGGCCGCGTTGGAGGTGTGCGCGGTGGTGCGCACAGGGTCGCTGTCACGCAGGGACGCGACCGCCCCCAGGAACTCGTCGAACGTCTTGTCGTCTGCCACTGCTCGCTCTCTCCTCAGGTCGGGGCGGTGGGTTGGGGCGAAGGGCTGGTGCGGGCGGGCCGCGGGGGCCGGTCACGGATGCATGGCTCCTTACTCGGAGACGAAGAGCGTCAGGAACTTACGAACGCGGCCGACGCGGACCGGTTCGGTGCCGTGGACGAGCTGGCTGCCGAAGACAACGAGCGTTCCCGGAGAGGGGGCGACGCTCCATCGCGTGCGCGACATGTTGCGAAACCAGGGAGAGGACAAGTCCGTCCCGTCGTGTGCGAAGCGCATCCCCGGGGCGTAACCTGACCCGGCTGGCGCCTCGTTGACGTTCCAGACGGTGTCGCTGCCCGTGGTCTCCACGTAGAACGCCCCGCCCGTGTCCTGGGTGTCCGTGAGCGTGACCGTCGCGGCGGCGATCTGCCGGGGACGCGAGAGGGGATCGGGGGCGATGCCGTCCGCATGCGGGGTGATGTACTGACCGGCGCCGTATTCGAGGTAGATCCACGGCCGGTGGCCGGTGACCGACGGCAGGGTGCGCGTGATGGCGGCCATGTGGAGCTTGAGGGCCTGGTCGAGGAGGACGGTCGCCCCGTACGGGATGCCGGTCATCTCGATCCGACCGACTGGCTCGTAGACGTCCTGCGCCTCGGCGGGGGAGTGGCCGGGGATCTCGTGGATGGTCGTATGGCGGCCCGCGCCGTACCGGTCGCGCCCGAGGGGGCCGAGCGCGTCGTCCATGACGTCGTTGAGGCGCTCGATCTCGTTCGGTTTGAGGAAGCTCTCCACGGTCCGGATGGACAGCGTCTCGGCGATGTGGATCACTGCTCGCCTCCATCGCTGGAGTGGGCTTCGGTCGCGCAGGCGCAGAGGGCGGACGGCGAGGCAGAAGCGGCTTCGGCCAGGGCCTCCGTGAGTACGTGCACGGCCTCGACGAGGTCCTCGAAGTACTCGGCAGGCGTGGTGCCGGCAGAGGGTACGAGATGGAGGTCGAGCGTCGGATACACCCGGCCGGTGGTGCGGCACGTGAGCTCGTTGCGGCCGAGGACCAGCGAACACGCTCCGGGCAGGGAGGACTCGGCTCGGCCGGCGGCACGGCACAGGCGCGCGGCTGTTCGCGCGTACTCGGCGCGGTCGCGCGGCAGGACGCCGACCGAGAGGAACCGGGGCTCGGCTCCGGGGAGGTCGGCGTAGGCGTGGCCCTGGCAGCTGTCATAGGTGACGGTGTTCCAGCCCGCGGTGAGCGCGTCGACGACCGGGCGGACGCCGGGCTCGATGCCCTCGTACCACTGGGGGTGTCGCGGGTCGAGATCGTCTGCCTCGTGAATGCCGGGGAGGCCGACGGTGTTGATGTTGCCGTGGGCGCTTACCTGGAGGCGTGCTGGCGGGCGCGGTGCGGCGGGGTCGTCCCAGCGGGCCAGGAACGCCACGACGTGGTGCATGTCGTTGGGGCGGACGGGACGCCAGTGCAGCCGGGAACAGGAAGCACCGGGCGGGAGATCCGGCTGGGCGAGCAGGGCGGCGACCCCGTCGATCAGGCGCATGCGGTGGTCGCAGTACGCGTCTTCGTCGCCCGCGGCGGCGAAGCGGAGGCGGACCGCCGGGCAGCCCGCGCCGCAGGTGTCGCGGTAGTCGCAGGTCGTGCACTTCGTGACCAGGGAGCGTGCCTGCTGAAGCAGGGGAGAGCTGCCCTGGGCGCCGGCCAGGTCCACCTCAGCGTGTACGTCACCGAGTGCGGCCAGGCCGGCCTGCGGCCAGGGCAGCTCGTCGCAGCTTCCTAGTCGGTCATCGGGATAAAGGGTGAGGACGTGGTCGCACTTCAAGTCGGAGAAGTGACAGGAACGGGTTTGTAGACCCCTCAGGCGGCGGATGACGGAGACGACGGGCTCCAGCTTGACGCGGCGGAACAGGCCGTCGGCGACCCAGTGGTGGGCGGCCTCCAGCACGAAGTCGGCGTACTGACCCGGCGTGACGGCCCAGGCCGGGCCGGTGGGGCCGATGGCCCGTCGCTGGAGTGCCCGGCTGGTCGGCGTACGGGATCCGGCCACCGTGGTCGACCGGGTGACCGACGTGTCGAAGCACGGCACCAGGCTGACCGTCGTCACGGCGGGAAAGGAGGCGAGGTGCTCCATGACCTCGGAGGCCCGGCCGAGGATGTATGGGGTGACGGCGCAGATGACGCCGACGCGGTGTTCCCGACGGCCGAGGAGTTCCAGGGCTTCGACCACCCGGGGGTACGTGGGGCGGCCGTCGTACCTGACGCGCCACGAGTTCCCAAGCGCGTCCCCGTCGAGGGAGATGCCGATCTCCAGCTCCGGGCAGTGCCGCTCGAACAGATCCAGCCACGCGTCGTCGAGCTGGAGGCCGTTGGTCTGGAGGCTCACGCGGATGACGTTCGGCTGTGCGGCGAGCGCGTCCAGGATCTCCGCGATCCGTTCCGGGCCGGCGGTCAGGGGCTCCCCGCCGTGGAGTTCGATGCTGAGCGGGCGCCCGGAGAAGATCGGACCGAGGCGGTGGACCTGTGCCGCGTCGATCCGGGCGCCGCCCGGTGACTCCTTGCGCTTCTCGAAGCAGTACAGGCAGTCGATGTCGCAGGTCTCTCCCCGGAGCTTGAGGATGACGGAGACCGCCGTGTCCCGCCCGGTGCTCGACAACGGGGCGTAGAGACTCTCCAGGTCCGTGGGGGCGGTGGGGGTGACGGGCATCAGAAGCCTCCCGAGGGGGAAAGGCGCGGTCTACGCGCCATCGGTGGAGACCGTGGACAGCCACCCGAGAAGCTGTCCGCCGGTGATGGGGATGTGGACGTCGCCGCGGCGAAGGAACCACCCGTCGGCATACCGCTGGGGCAGCCAGCCGGCGTCAGGGGCACCTGGACTGGGAGGCTTCTGCAGCGGGTCGTCGACGGGCCAGCAGTCCAGCAGCGCTCTCGTCACGGCTCGCTGAACCGGACGGAACCACTCCCACGTCTCCGCGCGAGCCGGGTCGATCGACGGGCGGGGCTGCGCGCCGGCAAGCAGCGGCAGCCACTTGTCGCCCAGGACCGGGTGGCCGGCCGCCGCGCAGCCGAGCGCGGTAAGGCAGCTCTCCAGCTTCCGGCACACGACGCCGACCGATTCGGCCAGGCCGTCCTCGACGAGGCCCGTCAGGTCCTCCGCGAGACTCGCCGCGACCTCTGCCTGGTCGGCGACCGCCCAGCGTCGGTAGCCCTGGCGCTCCTCGGGAACGAGCACCGGATACCAGCGCCCGGAGCCGTACGAGAGGGCGGTACGCAGACACATGAGGTCGTGCATCGAGGCGCGGACCCGGCGGAACGATCCGAGGTCGTCGCGGCGGACGCCGAAGGAGCGGAGCAGGTGACGGAGTTCCTCCACCCGCTGCGGCGCTGTCGCCTGGAGGTCGACGCGGACGCCGTCCACGATGCGTGACTCCCACGTCGGAAGGTCGCCGTCCACGATGCCACGCAAGTCGATGTCGCTCGCCGCGTGGGCGAAGCCGCAGGCGAGGGCTCCCTCCAGCCAGACCTCACGAGCTTGGCCGGACGCGACCAGCGCTTGGGCGACTCTGTCGGCGATCTCCCGGCGCAGTCGTGCCGATGGGTTCACCGGTGGCCTCCCTCGATCAGGATCTTGTCGTCAGCGGTGATCTCCCTGAGGAGATCTATGGCCCATATGTCGAGCGCGCCGCGCACGTCGGACCGCTGGGCGCCGATGTGGGGCGAGGCCAGGAGGTTGAGCGGTGTCGTGGAGCCGGTCAGGAGCGGCAGGTGCTCCCGCTCGACTGGGTCGAGGGCGAGGCCCGAGAGCCTCCCATCCGCTAGCGCCCGCAGGCAGGCGGCGACGTCGAGGGTCTCCAGCCGCCCTGCGCAGATGAGCAGAGGCCGCTGCGGAGCGACGCGTGCCAGGAAGTCCTCGCCGATGAGCTGTTCGGTCGTGCGACGCAGCGGCAGAGCGATCACGTGTACCTGGGACTGCTCCACGAGGGCTGTCGGCGACAGCTCCCGCAGACCGGGAGGGTTCGACGGCCACGCGGCGAAGGCCGTCCTGCCCATGAAGGGGCCCAGGGCCCAGTCGGCGGCCAGCCCCACCGGGCCTGCGCCCCAGATACCCGCGGCCAGGGTGCCGAGTGACGCTCCCATGCACGACTGCTTCTCGTGCCGGCCGAGCAGGAGCGCGTGCTGCCCCAAGGGGATCCGTCGGGCCAGGGAGAGGGCAGCGGCGAGGACCCACTCGCCCACGGCGTCCGCGCCGACCTCGGCGTTGCGGTTCAGCGTGATGCCACGGTGCCGGAGGGCGCTCACGTCGATGTGGTCGATGCCGGAGCCGGTCCGTACGACGTGCCGCAGGTTAGGGAGCGCGTCCAGCTCCCTCTCGCCGAGACGAACGCCGGAACGCAGGACGAGCACGGCCGTGTCGGCGGGCGGAGGCGAGTCCAGGTCCGGCAACTCGTGTACGAGGACATCGGGCAGGGCGCGGCGGATCGAGCTCGCGTCCGCCGCACCGCGCAGCACCAGGACAGCGCTCATCCGGGCAACTCCGGCTTCTCGTACCGGCCGAAGGCGAGATCGCCCTCGCCGACGACGACGGTTACGGGCAAAGGCGCGCCGAAGTACACGTCGCAGGCGCGCTTCACCCCCGGGAGCCCGTCCCAGGCCCGTGGATTGAGCGCCGTGTCCGCGTAGTCGTCGACGAGCAGCACGCCCGTCGGCATCAGGCGGGTGACGCAGTGCGTGAGTCCCGTGAGGGTCGAGTCGTAGAAGTCGCCGTCCAGGTAGGCGAACGCGATCTCGTCAGGCAACTCCTTGGGAAGGGTCTCGTCGAACCATCCCGGGTGGATGACCGGCGCCGGCCTGCCCCAGGCCGCGTGCGTGGCTCGCACGTCGTCCGGGGATGACCGGAGCTCGCCCGCTGCCAGATGGTCCGAGTCCTCGGCGCCGGGCGCGGGCATGCCCTGGAAGGAGTCGTAGACGTGGATCTCGCGGTCGCGGTCGCCCAGCGAGTCGAGCACGCTACGAATCCAGAGGGCCATCGCGCCCCTGTAGCAGCCGAGTTCCACCACGGCGCCCGGCACACCGCGGGCGGCCAGGTTGGCGAGCTCGTCGGCGATCACCCGGAGCCGGTCGGCACAGACCGTTCCGGAGTGCTCCCGCAGCAGCCACTCCCGCAGATCCTTCAACGCCGGATACATGAAGGTCACCACCTGTCCACGAAGGGGTCGGCGAGTTCCCCGCTCAACGCCGCGGACAGCGGGCGGTTGATCCGGGGTAGCAGATACACGTCGCCCAGGCGTTCCAGCGGGACCCACTCGAAGCCCACCTGGATGGGGTCCGGCGGTTCCGGCATGCACGGCTCTGCGTCGTCCACCTGCTCCGCGAGGAAGTTGAACTGAACCTTCTGTACGTCCCCGAACTTGCCCTTCCACGACTCGGGGACGTACTCGACAACGCAGAGCAGACGCCGGGCCACGACCTGCAGGCCGGTCTCCTGCGCGACCTTGCGGTTCACGGCCTGGCGCAGGTCCTCGCCGACCTGGGCCTTGCCGCCCGGGAGGTTGTAGTGGAACCCGGCCACGTCGTCGTACGACAGCAGCAGGACGGCGCCGTTGCGCACGATCGCTGCCTTCACGGACACGCTGATCCGAGGCAGCTCGGGCGTCAGAGGCACGACAGCGCCTCCGGCTCGCCGACGCGCATCAGGTCGCCGACCTCCGCCAGAGACCCCGCGACGGTGGAGCGGAAACTCCCTCCGCGCCGGAACTGACGGGCGGCGGCGCGCATGCCCGCGAGGGCGGCACGACTGAGCTGGTTCGCGTAGATGCAAAGGCGGAAGCCGGCCTCGCCGAGTTCGGCGGCGCTCAGGTCGGGGAACGCTGTGGGCACGCTGACCAGCGGCACGCCGTGACTCCACGCTCGCCCGATGGCCCGCGCCTGCTCACCGGCCGCGTCCTTGGAGTGGATGAGTACGGCATCCGCGCCGGCCTCGGCGTACGCCTCGGCACGGGCGATCGCCGTGGCCATATCCTCGCCGGCGATCAGGGCCTCGGTGCGGGCCACGACCACGAGGCCGTCGCCGACGACCTTCCGTATGCGCCCCACCTGCTCGCACAGCAGGTCCCGGTCGGCGAGGGTCTGGGCCCGGTGGACCGCAAAGCTGTTGCACTTCGGGTACGCGCTGTCCTCGACACACACCGCCGCGGCTCCGGCGCGCATCAGGTCGTACGCGAACCGCTCCGCCGTGCGCCCCGAACCGCCCGCGTTGTCGATGTCCACGATGACGGGCAGATCGGTGACACGGCCGAGCGAGGCGACCACGTCGGACAGGTCCCGGGGGCCCAGGACGTTGGCGTCCGGCAGCCCGGAGGCCGCGGACACCTCCAGACCGCTCACCCACAGGGCGTCGAAGCCCGCTTCCGCCGCGACGTGCGCGGCGAGTGCGTTAACCGCACCGATCGCCAGGAGTGGGTGCTTCCGATCGTTGTCGTCGAGGGCCTTGCGCAGATGCATCGCCTTCGTGTCGTCAGCCATAGGTCTCTCCTCCCTCCGTGCGGGCGGCGACCGGCGGCACCAGCTGCCGTTCGCGCAGTACGTCCCAGGCGGCGAGCAGCACTTCGGACCGGGGTCGGCGGGCGTCCAGGCGGACCACGTCGCCGAGAAGCGGGAATTCGTCGGGCTTCGTGACCACGGCCTCGTAGGTCTCGCGCACCCGGCTCTGGACGTCGTGCACGTCCCAGTCGGCCCGGACGGCGTCACCCTGGCGGGCCTGCGCCCGGCTCATCGAGGCGTCGGTCTCCAGGTCCAAGACGAGCGTGAGATCCGGGGCCGCGGTGAGCTGCGCGGCCAGCACCTCGTACGCCTCCGACACCCTCATGCCGTGCTTCACGGCGAAGAAGGCCAGCTCGCTGAGGAGCCAGCGATCCGCGATCACGGGCCGTGCCGACCGCTGGGGGAGCACGAGACGATCCAGCGTGGCCCGCTTGTCCGCCGCGATCGCGGACAGATAGGCGTCACGGTTCCCGGCGTTCGGCTGGTACTTGCCCGTGACGATGGCGGCGGCCTGGTCGGCGGCGAGGAAGTTGGTCGTGAGCATGCACAGCGGGGTGACGCCGTAGAGCCCCTCCCAGAGCCGGAACAGGCCCTTGCGCAGCGTCGTCTTGCCGGTGCCGTCGAGCCCCTCGATGACGATGAACGGATAGCGGTGGTTCATTCGACCTGCCCCGCCCCCGTGCCGCCTGCGTACTTGGTGAAGCGGCCCCGCCAGTGCACCGTGGTGGACACCAGGTCCACGAGCCGGAGCTCCGCCAACTCGTCGATGAGGCGGGGCAGCTCGGGCTCGGCGCAGATGCCGGCCTCGATGGCCCGGCAGTACGCGGCGCGGAGGTCCGGGTCGGCGTCGGAGTCACGCAGCGCCGCCTCCAGCACCCGCGTGGCCATGCCGTGGGCCACGACGCCCGCTGCGGCGCCCAGGGCCTGCTCATGGAGCGGGCTCGGGTGTGGCTCCAGCGTGATGTGGTGCACCCCGCGGTGGCGGATGACCGTGAAGAAGCCCACCCACCACGCGGCGGCGGCGCTGGCGGCGGTCACAGCGTCGGACCAGGCCGCCCCGGACTGCTCAGCGAGGATGCTCTGGACAGCGGCGTCGGCGGCGCGCTGAAGTGCCCCGTGCCGGTTCCGCGACTCCGCTCCGTGTCGCTGGGGCGGCTCCCACCAGAAGCCGAGCTCGGCGTCCTCCAGCAGCGCCATCGCGGACCCGTCGGTTGCTGGCAGCGGAGACGGGCGCTGGGCCAGCACGGAGACATCGGCGCCCGGCACGTCGGGCAGCGCCTTCTTCTCGGCGACGGCAGCCCGCCATTCGTCGAGATGGAGATGGAGCCGCTGGGTCAGCAGCCCGTCTGCCAGCGTCTGCCAGGCGTGGGCCAGCGGCGGCGACCCGGGGTGCCGTGGCGGCAGGGTCAAGGAGGTCACAGGTCGGATCCTCACGTCCGGGGAGTCGCGGCACGCGGCTCCGGTCGGTGGTGCCCCACCACGATGGACGCCACGAAGGCCCACGCCCATGAGTGTTTATGAGCCCCACCAGCGGAACGTGTCCGGGCGGTCGCAGAGCGAGGGAGAATGCCGACCATGGTCGACAGCGGACAGCGGCGGTGTACGCGCTGCGGTGCCCTTCTCAGTCGCTTCAACGCCGGTACTCGATGCGCCTCGTGCCAGGACGGGCCGGCCGCCCGACGGGCCGACCCGGCCTTCTGGCGTGATCCGACGGTCCGGCGAGCCGTGGCCGCATGGGAACTGGGCACCGTCGTCAAGCTGTTCAGGAAGCACACGGGCCTCTCCCAGGCTGGCGTGGCGCGGATGGTCAACATCGACCAGGCCGAGGTCAGCAGACTGGAACGTGGCCTCAAACAGATCCGCGACCGACGGCAGTTCGTTCAGTGGACCGATGCGCTGGGAGTTCCGGAGGAGCTGCTCGGGCTCCTGCCCGCGGCCGATCCGCACATCCCAGGCGCCACGAGCAGACCGGGATACGCGGACACGAGGGGCTGTGGGTACGCGGCGCTACCTGAAGGTCCGGGCCAGCTTCTGTTACCCGTCGGTCGGTTCGTCTCGACGACGGCGATTCCCGTGTTGACCCTTCCCGCGGCCTCCTTCCTCGGGCACAGCCTGAGACTCGACTCCCGCCCGGAGCTGGATGACTGGCGCGCGATGCCGATGCGCGCTCTCGTCGTCGCGAACCGCACGGTGGACGGGGCGGTCCGGCAGTTCGTCACCGACGCCCGACCGAGCGGCGTACGCACCACCGCCTCCGGCCCGGTCGACATTCCCGCCGCGTACGAACTGGACGACCTGACTTACGGCATCCTGTGGGCCATGTCGGGATTCGAGGCGGCCCTGCTCGGCGACGACCAGGCCCTGCACACCTTGCTGGCTTCGCTCACCGCTTCCCCGGGCTCGCCGCTCGCCTCCGACCACGGCCTGACCGAAGTTTCCACGATGCTGATCGGCTCAGAGACCGCAGCCCGGTACATCCTGGGCCACCGTGACCACCTGGGCGATGCGCCCGTCTTCTGGACCAGAGAACAGCGCGGTGAGGAGGCCGCCACCTGGCTGTTCTTCCGGCACAAGTACCGCTACCTCGAACGAATGGCGCCCCGGCGTCCAGGCAGTACCAGCGGCCGGGGGTTCTGCGTCCCCGAGACGGCGGTCGCCTCCTCGCCGGCGTACGAGCGCGTCCTGATGTTCCTCGCCATCGCGCTCATGGAGTCCTTCAGTATCCGCACCTGGGTGACCGGTGACGGAGGCTTCGCCCACACCGACGGTTTCGTCCTCTCTCACGGGCGCCGAGCTGTCATCGCCTCATGGGTACGCACCGAGGGGGCGTCCCACCTCGCGGTCACCGCGCGGCCGGGGGCTTTGCGGACGTTCGCCGACGTGACCGGCCACGTCAGCCACCACTCGGCCACGGCGGCCGAGCAGGCCGGACAGCGCCTCGCGGCAACGGCGGAGTACCTCGGTCTCGACGCTTCCTGGCTCGGACGCCGGTGCGCGCAGCTGTCGGCCGCCGGCACGGAGCGGCTGGCCCGGCCGCGCAGTCGGCTGCTGGGCCTCGAAGGGCTGGAGGCCGCCTGCCGCTTCGTGGCCGAACAGCTGGTGATCATTCCGCGTACCCGGACGGCACCGACCCGATAGCCTGCCTGGACCACTTGCGAGGCCGCGCTCGGCGGCGTCCGGACAGGGGAGCAGGGGATATGACGGAGTCGGTCAGGAACGTGGCGGTCTTCTCCCTCGGCGGCACGATCGCCATGACCACCGATCCCGCCACCGGAGGCGTCGTACCGGCGCTCTCGGCGCACGAACTCCTCGCCGCGGTACCCGCCCTGGCCACGAGTGGCATCGGCCTCAAGGTTCGGGACTTCCGACGTCTGCCCGGCGCCTCCCTGACCTTCGAGGACCTCACCGCACTGTCGGTCGCGATCGCGGCGGAGCTGGAGACCGGAGACGTCGACGGCGTCGTCATCACCCAGGGAACCGACACCATCGAGGAGACCGCCTTCCTCCTCGACCTCTACCACGGCCACGAGCAGCCGGTCGTCGTCACCGGCGCGATGCGCAACCCCACCCTCCCCGGCGCCGACGGTCCGGCCAACCTCTACGCCGCTGTCCTGGCCGCCGCCGACCCTGGACTCCGGGGCGCCGGCTGCCTCGTCGTCCTCGGCGACGAGATCCACTCGGCCCGGACCGTCCGCAAGTCCCACACCACCAGCCCAGCCGCCTTCACCTCCCCGTCGTGCGGACCGATCGCGCGGGTCGCGGAGAACCGGGTGCGGATTGCGGGCGGCCTACCGCCCCGCGGACCGCTCGTCGGAGCCCCCGACCGTGAGGCACGTGTCGGGCTCTACGTCGTCACCCTTGGCGACGACGGTGCACTGCTCGACCTGTGGGACGGCAACTGCGACGGGCTCGTGGTCGCGGCCTTCGGCGTCGGCCACGTCCCGGAGCGTCTCGTGGAAGGGCTCACCAAGCTCGCGTCCCGCATCCCCGTGGTCCTTGCCTCCCGCATCGGCAACGGCCCCGTCCTGTCCGACACGTACGGCTTCCCCGGCTCCGAGAAGGACCTCCTCGGACGAGGACTCATCGGCGCCGGCGACCTCGGCCCGTACCAGGCCCGGCTCCTGCTGCAGGCCCAGCTCGCCCAGGGCGCCGACGGGGCGGCGGTCCGAGAGACCTTCATCGCCGCCTTCGCCCGCTGACCCCACCTCTTCAGGAGACACCCGCACATGCGTGCTCACGAGCTGACCGTTGGCCGTACCTTCGGCGTCACCTTCGACCACGGGGAGGACTTCTTCGAGGCGCTGTCCGCCTTCTGCCGTGACAACGGCGTCCAGCAGGGCTACATCCCCTCGTTCATCGGAGCCTTCGCGGAGGCCGAGATCGTGGGTGCCTGCGAGAAGCTCGCCGACCCGGACGCACCGGTCTGGGCGAAGACATACGTCACCAACGTCGAGGCGTTCGGCGCCGGCACCCTCGCCCATGACCCCGCCACCGGCGGGACACTCCCGCACATCCACGTCTCCGCCGGTCTGAAGGCCCAGTCGGCCGACGGCAGGACGAGCCATCTCCTCAGCGCCAAGGTCCAGTTCCTCAGCGAGCTGCTGATCGTGGAGGTCACGTCGCCCACGATGACCCGGCCCCGGAACCCCGACCTCTACGACGTACCGCTGCTCACGTTCGGCTGACCGGCAGGAGCTGGCGGAGCCAGTGGTGGCCGGGCGCGATCACCTTGATCGCGTCCGCCAGCCAGGCACGTGCCGGAGTGTCCAGCAGCGGCAGTACCGCTTCGAAGTCGGTCTCATCCTTGTCGCGGGTCGCCTTGGCCTTGTAGAAGAGCTGCACCTCGGGCGCGAGATACGGGATGCCCATCGCGGTCGTGCGTCCGAACTGGTCGATCGGGAGGCGAACCGCCGGGTCGCGCCGCGATACCCACTGGGTGTCCTCGGCCTCGTCCAGCATGAGCTGCACCGACCAGGGTGCCTCGGGCGTGCGGCGGCACCAGATGTCGTGCAGCGGCGGCTGAAGGACATCTCCGGAACGCCATGGTCGAAGCTCCCCCCGGCCGGGCGGGTCCGCCACGTACAGGTCCCAGTCGGCTAGCAGTTCACGTACGAGGGCCTGGTCACGCCGGAGGACGAGGACATCGAGATCGCCGTGTGCGCGCAGCTCGCGGCCGACCGCGAGTTCGATCGCGTAGCCACCGGCGATCCACCAAGGGAAGTCCGCCTTGGCGAAGACCGCGGCCACATCCACGGGGCGATCCGGCACCCAGCGTCCCAACACGTCAGCACTCACCTGCTCATACTCCCAGTGATCAGAGTGGCGAAGGTCGGCGGCGGGTCGGCGGTCTCGCTAGAGCACCCTGTCGCCCGCTCGCACCCCCTGGTGCTCATAAACGCCCATGAGCACCAGGGACACCGACACTCATCGTTGAGTACGTGACTCGCGACCGGCCACGAGGCCGGTCGCGAGTCACGATTCTTCCTGGGTGGAGTGCCCGAAGCCAGGTGCTTCCTGCGGTCATGTGCCTCTCAGCGGCGTACTGGCCGCATTTCCGCGACCAAGTCGCAGCCCCGGGAGTAGGCCATCGTCGTCACCTGCAGGAGGTCCGTCGCCCGATGATCAGCGCGCCATCCGCCGCTCTCGGCCTCGTGTACCGCTGGACCGACCGCACTCCCAACCCGACGGGCGAAGCCCGCGCGGTCCTGCGACGTGTCCTCAAGGACCTGGGGCTGTCCGGGGACGTCGTCAGTGACGGCGTCCTGGCCGTCTCGGAGCTCGTGGCAAACGCGCACGAGCACGCGTGCGGCCCGTACGAGATGCACGTCTGCTTAGCCGCCGGGAGGTACATCTGCGAGATCCATGACAGAGACCCTCTGCTCCCCCCGGGCCTCTACAGCGGTGCCACGACGCCTTCGGATGCCGAACCGGCCAAGGGGCCGGGCAGGGTCCTTGTCGAGCGTGGACGAGGACTTCACATTGTGAACGAGCTGGCACAGGGACAGTGGGGGTTCCGCGTCACGGAACGCGGCGCCAAGGCCGCCTGGATCGTGCTGGCCGGGCTTGGCGGCGCGCCAGTTCCATGCAAGAACGGTGACTGACCGCGTTTTCGACGGGAGACGGCCGTAGAGGGCGGCTGCGAGGCCGAGAGAGGCCAGGTAGTTGCGGGGGTGGCGTTCGTAGCGGTGGTTGAGTCCGCGGTAGCCGGTCGCCAGGACATGGTCCGCTCGATGACCCATCTGCGGCATCCTAAGCGTTCGCTGGACTCGACTCCCTTGCGGGCGATGCGCACCCCGATGTGCTTGCCCCAGAGCCATCGCCGCAGGTGAGGGACGTCGTACGCCTTGTCCGTGTGGAGACGCCGGGGCCCCGGCGCGCTGGAGGCCCGTGAGGCGGATGGGGGCCCACCGGTTCGGTCCTGGGCCGCTGTCGGCTCCAGCGGGTCCTGCCGTCCGGCGGGAAACCTCGCGAACCGGGTGCGGGCGGTGATCATGGGATGCCACAGTCGGGGCATGCGCAGTGACGAAGCCGGAATGACGGGATCGGTCACCGACCTGGTGCGGGAGCGGTGGGGAGTCACGCTGGGCGGCGAGCTCCCGGCGCGGTTCGCGGAGCCGGGGTGGGCCCACGAGGAGGCCGTCGACCGCCGCTGCCCGGTGTGCGGCGGCGGACTGCACGCCCTGCGCAGACCGTACGAGTCGCAGGGCCGCGCCTACCGGTACACGGCGCTCGTCTGCCCCGCCTGCCCCGCCGCCTTCACCCTCGCGGATCTCGGCGTGAAGCGGTACGACCAGCTGACCGGCGCCGTGCCCCGCCAGGCCGCCCGGCCGGTGCCCGTGCCGCTCGGCCCCTGCCCGGACGGGCCGGGGCTCACCGTGACCGTGGTCGCCCGGGTTCCGGAGCGGCCGCGTCCGGGGACGGGCCCGGGGCGCGGCCCGGTGTGGCCGGAGGACCTGGCGGTGCCCGAGGGGACCGAGCGGCGGGCCCTGCTCTGGTGCACGGTGACCGATCCCGCGTGGCGCCCGGCCGACGCGGCGCTCACGGCGGCCGAGGACGTACGGGTGATCCTCCCCGACGGGCCGGAGTACGAGGCGCTGCGGATGTGGCTGAAGGAGCGGGACGTCCCGTACCGCGTCAGCCGCTACTGGGAGGAGGCCGGAGAGGTCGGCACGGTCAGCGACACGGGCGATCGTACGGAGCTGGTCACGGTCGCGGGTCCGGGCGGCGCGGCTCCCGCCGCCGGGCCCTGGGCGACGGCGTCCCGGGACGCCTTCGCCGCCCAGTGGGACGCGCTGGAGGAGCTGCCGGACGGAGACGCGTACGTCCCCGTCGGCGAGCTGGTGCCGGACGGGTGGGCCGGGCTGCTGCCGCACCCGTCGTTCAACCCGGTGCAGGCCGCCGCCGTCCCGGTGGTCCTGGAGGGCACCGGGCATCTGGTCGTCGTCGCGCCGACGGGGGCGGGGAAGACCCCGATCGGGATGGTCGCGGCGCTGGAGGCGCACGCCCGGGGCCGCAAGGCGGCCTGGCTGGTGCCGCAGCGCTCGCTCACCGACGAACTCGACCGCGAACTCCAGCTGTGGCGCCGACAGGGGCTGCGGGTGGTGCGCCTGACCGGTGAGGCCGCGGTCGACACGGAGCTGATCCGGTCGGCCGACGTGTGGGTGGCCACCACCGAGAAGTTCGAGGCGATCTGCCGTGCGGGCTCGCTGCGGGACGCGCTCGCGGAGGTCGGCTGCCTGGTGGTGGACGAGATCCATCTGCTCGGCGACCCGACGCGCGGCGCCGTACTGGAAGCGCTGCTGGCCCGGGTACGGGAGGACAGCGCGGCCACCCGGATCGTCGGCCTGTCCGCGACGGTCGCCAACGCCGACGAGGTCGCCCGGTGGCTGGGCGCCCGCCTGGTCCGCACCACCTGGCGGCCGACCCGGCTCACCTGGCAACTGCCCCTCCTGCCCCCGGTCGACGAGACGGACTGGGCGGCCCGGGCGGCCGTCCGCACCGAGGCCGCCGTCCGCATCGCCCGGCAGGTCACCGCCGACGGCGGCAGCGTGCTCGCCTTCTGCGGCAGCAAGCGCCGGGTCCGGTCCACGGCGCTCGCGCTCGCCGCCGACCGGGGCGTACCCACCGCCGGAGTCGACGCCGACGACGCCGAACTGGTCGAGCGGCTCTGCACCGAGGCGGGCGTACGGCTGCACTACCGGGACTGGCCCTACAAGAGGGAGGCCGAGCAGGCGTTCCGCGCCCGCGAGGCGGAGATCCTGGTCGCCACCTCCACCGTGGCGGCCGGTGTCAACCTCCCCGCCCGCGCGGTGATCGTCTGCGACACCACGCTCGGCATGGACCGGGTCGAGGTGTCGATGGTCCAGCAGATGTTCGGACGCGCCGGGCGTATCGGCGCGGGAGAGCGCGAGGGCTGGGCGTTCCTGCTCACCGACCTGGCGGAACGGCCGCACTGGCAGGCCCGGCTGGCCGCCGGATACACCGTACGGTCGCGGCTGGACGAGCACCTGGCCGACCATCTCCTCGCCGAGGCCGTGCAGGAGCGGCTGTCGACTCTCGACGAGGCGGAGGACTGGTGGGCCGGGACGTTCGCCGCGTACCAGGGGCACGACAGCGTCGAACCGCTGCACGAGGCGGCGCGGTTCCTCGCCTCGGTGGGCTGCCTGCGGCCCGTCGCCGACCAGGACCGCCTGGAGCCCACCGCGCTCGGCCGGCTGACCAGCCGCTTCATGGTCGACGCCACCCTCGCCGACCAGGTGGCGACGGCGCTGCGGCTCGCCCCGGTCCCCGAGGACCCGCTCGCCGCCGAGCAGCTGATCGCGGCCCTGCTCAGCGCCCTCCTCCCCGCCCTCGAACAGGCGCCGTTCACCGAGCGGGCGAAGGCGGCCCTGCGCCGGGTCCTGCGGGAGACCGGGCAGGAGGGCACCGGCCCGGACGACCCCTGGGGGCTCGGTCCGGCGGCGGAACCGGCACCGGACGACGACGAGCAGCGCCCGCAGGCCGGAGACCTGGCCCGCGCGGTCCTGCTGCTGGCGGCGGTACGCCCGCACCTCTTCCGGGGCCGTCCCGCGTACGTCATGGGCATCCCCGTCGACTCCATGACCGGCATCCTGGAAGAGGCCCAGCGCTATCTGGCCTGGCTCGGCGCGCAGGGGCCCCTCGGCACGGTCCACCCCTGGGTGGCCGTCGTCGCCGACGACCTCGCGCTGCGCATCCGCTGGCGCACGCTGGGCGCGGGCCGGGGGTCCGGACGGCTGCTCCGGATGTGCGAGCGCATGGCCACGCCCCCGAACGCGCCCGCTCTCGTCCCCCGTATGTGGAACGCGGCCCGGGCCCGCGGTATCGATGCCCCCGACTGGCGCGGCACGACACCGCCCGGCGACTGCGCCCTCACCCCGGACCGCTACCGGGCGCTGCTCGCGGAGCGCGCCACCGGCACGCGCCTGACGCTCCAGGACGGAGAGGTACGGGTACAGGCCCCGCCCGGAGCGGTGATCCGGCTCTGGAACGGGGCGGTCACCACGGAGCACCTCGCCGACGGGGAGGAGACCACCCTGCTCCTTCCGCCCGCCGACCCCGCCGACCCCTCCGCCGGGAACCGCGGCGCCGCCGTCTTCACCCGCGGTGACCGGCTGGCGGCGGAATGGCTCGGAGCGTACGCGGCGACCGGTTCCTGACCCGGACGGACAGACAGGGTCAAGGCGCTGCGAACGACGGGGAGTTGACGGGTCCGTGCGCTACGTTGACGAAGTGACCGACATCGAAGCGCGCATCGACACGTCCCGGCCGCACACCGCCCGGATATGGAACTACTGGACCGGCGGCAAGGACAACTACCCGGTCGACCGGGAGGCCGGTGACCGCATCCGGGCGCTGCACCCCGGGATCGGGGAGTACGCGAAGGCTGACCGGCTGTTCCTGGGGCGGGCGGTACGTCACCTGGCCGAGCGCGAGGGCATCCGGCAGTTCCTGGACATCGGTACGGGGCTGCCGAGCGCCGACAACACGCACGAGGTCGCCCAGCGCGTCGCCCCCGACGCGCGGGTCGTCTACGTGGACAACGACCCGCTCGTACTGGCGCACGCCCGCGCCCTGCTCGTCGGCACACCCGAGGGGCGCACCGACTACCTGGACGCCGACCTGCGGGACATCGACACGATCCTGGCCGCCGCCGCGAAGACGCTCGACCTCTCGCAGCCCGTCGCGCTGATGCTCCTCGGGGTCGTCATCTTCATCGAGGACGACGAGGAGTCGTACGGGATCGTCCGCCGGCTCATGGGCGAACTCGCCCCCGGCAGCCATCTCGTCCTCTCCCACACGGTCACCCACCCCGGCATGCCGGACGTCGACGAGGCGGTGGCGTTCTGGAACGAGCACGGCACCCCGAAGCTCACCCAGCGGACCCCCGCCGCCGTCGCGCGCTACTTCGACGGCCTGGAACTGCTGGAGCCGGGCGTGGTGTCCTGCTCCGCGTGGCGGCCGGAGCAGGACACCCCGGACGTCGCGATGTACGCGGGCGTCGGGCGCAAGTGACGTCATGGTGAGGCGCCCGGCCGGATGGTCCCGGCCGGGCGCCTCCTGTCGGACACTCAGGCTGTACGGTGCCGCCGCACCGCCCCCACCACCGCGTCGACCACCAGGAACCCGGCCAGCGTCACCCCCAGCACCGGCAGCGCCCAGCCCAGGGCGGCCACCGCCGGGATGCCCAGGACCAGGACCGGCAGCGGGAGCCGCCGCCACGCCCCGCGCTCCGGGGCCCGGCCGACGGGTGCCGTGCGGTCGGCGCGGGTGGGACGCCGCTGCCACCACATGCGGTAGCCCCAGACGATCACCGCCGTCAGACCCAGCGCGATCACCGCCAGCACGATCTGGTTGACGACCCCGAACAGCACGCCCATGTGCCCCTGCACACCGAGCTTGCTGAGCTTGTTCAGGGCCGGGTGGTCGGCCCAGCGGGTGCGCGAGGTGATCTCGCCGTCGGAGATGTCCACGGCGACCCGGTCGTAGTGCACCGGCCAGACGTTGTCGTTCTGCGCCACGGTCCACGCGCTCGCCGCGTCCGCCGCGGGGGTGACCACCACCGTGCCGCCGAGACCCGCGTCCCGCGCGGCGGCGAGGGCCGTGTCGAACCCGGCCGGGTCGGCGTCGGCCGTCGCCCCGCCGGAACCGCCGTGCCCGGCGTGCTCCGAGTGGTCCTCGGCGGGAGCCTCCGCACCCGGGAGCGCGGTGTTCAGGGCAGGGGCGTTGCCGTTCACCGCGTCCAGCAGCCGCCCGAACCGCTCACCCGCGTAGTTCGACCAGGTCAGGCCGGTGGCGCTCAGGAACAGCAGCCCCAGCGCCAGCCACACCCCGGTGGCGGCGTGCCAGCCGCGCGTCCGGCGCACTCCGCGCGCCCCCCGGTCCGGAAGCAGGACGCCCCGGGCCGACTTCGCGCGCTGCCCCCGGCTGCGCCCGATCCACAGGACGAGGCCGCCCGCGACGGCCACCCACAGCCAGCTCGCGGCGACCTCGGAGTACAGGCGGCCGGTCTCGCCGAGGTTGAGGTTGCGGTGCAGGTCGTCGAGCCATGTGGTGAGCGGCGTCGACCCGTACCAGGTCGTCAGCTCACCGCGCACCTCGGCGGTGTACGGGTCGACGAACACCGTGCGCTGCTTGTCGCCCAGCTCCGGCACCGCGAGCACCACCCGGGTGGTGTCCTCGGGGCCCGGCGGGGTGATCACCGAGGCCGTGGTGCCCTCCGGGTGCGCCGCCCGCGCGGCGGCTATCTGCTCGGCCAGCGGGCGCGGCGCGTCCCCGACCCGCTCGACCCGCAGCTGGTCGCCGTACAGCAGCTGGTCGAGCTGGGGCGTGAAGGTGTAGGCCAGCCCGGTCAGGGCCGCCACCAGCAGGAAGGGGGCGACGAGCACGCCCGCGTAGAAGTGCAGCCGGACCAGGAGGTGCCGGACCGCCTCCCAGGAACGGGCCGGTCGGGGCTGTCCGGGGCCGGGTTTCGCGGGGCTGTCCGCGCTGTCGGACTCCTGGCCGCCGGTCTCCGTGCTGTCGGTGGCTGTGCTGCCGGTGTCCGGGCCGGGCGTCGTGGCCTCAGCGGGATCATGGTCGTTCTGCGGTACTTGCTCGGGTCTCTGCGATGTCTGAGACATGGGTGCTCCTCGGAGGGCAGGCCGAAGGAAGACTCCGTGAACCTGCCGATGGGGGGACCGGGTCCTGGCCCGGGTGGTGGGAAGCGGAGGCCGTCAGGCCACAGCCGCCGACGGTGGCCCGCGCCGGTGGCGGGACCGGGCGAGGAGCGCCCCGAAGCGTATGCGTACGACCACCGGCGGCGCCGGGCGCGACCGGGGGAGACAGGGGAGGGAAGGAGCCTGCCGGAGGGCGAGGCGGGGGAGGAGCAGGGCGGCGAGGCGCCGCAGCACCCGCTCCCCGTGGATCACGCAGAGCGCCGTTCCGAGGGTGGCCGCCGCATGGGCCAGGGTCATCCCGGCATCCATGACGTGTCCGCCACCGGCACCCATGACGTGCCCGGCGCCCGCGTCCGTACCGTGGCCGCCGGACGGCCCCGCCCCGTGGTGGTGCCCGTGTCCGGCCGGGGCCGCCGACGCGGGCCCGGGCGCCGGGAGGAAGTGGAACGCGCCGTGCAGGCCGAACTGCGTTCCGCCCAGCACCAGCGTCACCACGTCGAAGCGGAGGCGTCGCGGGCCGCCGAACAGGAGAACTCCCTGCACGGTCAGGGCGAGGAGCAGCAGGGCGAGCACTCCCGCGCCGGGCAGCGTTCCGCCCGCCGCGACATGGCTCACCGCACCGAGGAACAGGCATGCGGAACCGCAGAGCAGGCCCCTGGCCGCTCGTGTCGGCCAGCCGCCCGGTGCACGCATGGACACAAGGTAGTCACCGCCCCCGCGCGTTCCGACCCGGGGTCCTCCGTCACGGTCTCTTCCGTTATCTCTGCCGCCGTCTCTTCCCATGGGGCAGTAGTCGGCCATGTGGCCGAAAAAGTTCCCCGTACGAAAAGACGAACATTGCCGCTTCGCGAACACCGTGTTGCCGGGCCCCCGAAGCGCCCACCCCGGAGGCGCGTCTCCCCTACGCTCCGGAGGCCGGTGCCACGGACACGGCACCGGTCCCCGGGACGTCCGGCAGACACCCTGCCCCCTCATCGCATCGGAGGACCGGCCATGCCGAGGTCCGCGCGGCCCGCTCGATGAGCGGGCGGGAAGGCCCGGCGGCGGCCACCGGTACGGTCCGCCTGCTCACCCGGCCGATGCTCATGCTGCTGGTGGCCTCGGTCGGCGGGATGGGCGGCTTCTACCTCCTGCTGTCGGTGATCCCCCTGTACGCGGCCACGGCCGGTGGAGGCGGGGTGGGCGCCGGGCTGACCACCGGGGCCATGATGCTGGCCACCGTGGTGGCGGAGCCGGCGGTCCCGTGGTTCCTCGCGCGGTTCGGCCACCGCGCGGTCGTGGGGGCGGGCCTGCTGCTGCTCGGCGTTCCGGCGGCGGCGCTGACCCTGTGGTCCGCGTTCCCGCTGACGCTGGGCGTCTGTCTGGCGCGCGGGGTGGGCCTGGGCATCGTCGTCGTCGCGGGGACGAAGCTGGCCGCCGAACTCGCGCCGCCCGGACGGCGGTCCGAGAACCTCGGCCTGTACGGAGTCAGCCTGGGCGTCCCCGCGGTGCTCGGCCTGCCCGCCGGGGTCTGGCTGAGCGACCGCTACGGCTTCGCGCCGGTCTTCCTCGCGACCGCCGCCCTGACCCTGCTGGCGCTCCCCGCCGTCGCGGGCCTCCCCTCGGGGCGGACCCGGCCCGGGCGGCGGAGTCCTGGCAGTCCTGGCCCCGGCCCCGGTCCTGGCCGTGGAGGCGGCCCTGGCCGTGAAGGCGGGCGGTCCGGGCAGTGGAGTCCGGGCCTCCGCCGCCGCCGCGAGGGCGGCCTGCCCGAGCGCCGGAGCTCAGTGCTGAGCGGTCTCCTCGGCGGTCCGGGGGCTGGTTCGCTCGCCGGGCCGGTGCTGATCCTGGCCGCCGCGACCTTCGCCGCCGGTGTCCTCGTCACGTTCCTGCCGCTGGCCCTGCTGGGCGGGCCCGCCCACCTGGCGGTGGTGGCCCTGTTCGTCCAGTCGTCCGTCGCCCCCCTCGCCCGCTGGGGGGCCGGATGGTGGGGCGACCGGCACGGCGCCTCCTCGCTGCTCCTGCCCTCCGTGCTCGCCGTCGCCCTCGGCACGGCGGGGCTCGTACGGCTGGAGAGCCCGGTCGTGGTGATCGTGAGCATGGTCCTCTTCGGCGCGGGGTTCGGCGCGGTGCAGAACCTCACCCTGGCCGCGATGTTCGAACGCGTCCCCCGCTCCGGCTTCGGCCGGGTCAGCGTCGTGTGGAACCTCGCCTTCGACGCGGGCATGGGGCTCGGCGCGGTCGGGTTCGGGCTGCTGATCGACCGGACCGGCTACCCGTGGGGGTTCGCCGTCACCGCCGCGCTCCTGCTGGCCGTGCTCGGACCGGCCTGGCGCGAGCGACGGTTCGAGGGACCGTCGGCCGGGTCCGCCGCAGACCACGCCGACCGGCCCCCGGAACAGGAGCGGCTCACTTGAGGAGCCCCCGGTGCGTGGCCAGGTACCCGGCCTGGAACCGGCTCTCCGCACCGATCGCCTCGAAGATCTCCGCCACGTACTTGCGGCAGGTGCGCAGCGACACCCCCAGCCGACGGGCGATCGTCTCGTCCCGGGCCCCTTCGCTGAGCAGCCGCAGGACCGTCCGGTGCAGATCGCTCAGCTCCACCGGCTCCGCCCGGCCGGCCTCGGCGCAGTCCGCCCGGCCCCAGGCGTGGTCGAACGCCTCGCAGAGCAGGGCGACGACCGACCGGTCCCGGACCACGGCCGCCCCGCCGGTGACACGGTGATGCGGTACGAAGGCCACGGAGCGGTCGAAGACCACGAGCCGCCCGAACAGCTCGGCGCTCGTCCGCACTTCGGCTCCCGCCGCGGTGATCCTGCCGATGTGGGAACGGGTGGGCGGGTGGTGGAGGGACGATTCCTGGTACAGGGCCCTGATCCGCACCCCGCGGCCGAGCAGTTCGGTGTCCCGCACCGCGGCCCGCTGCGTCTCGTCCGCCGGACGCCCCTCGCCGGGCTGCGCGTTGACCACCTCGGTCCGGCATCTGCTCGCGGCCTCCTCGAAGAGCAGGGCCGTCTCCGCGGGCGAGTCGAAGACCTCGACGGCGTCCCGGCCGCGGTTCGCGGTGGAGGAGAGGACGGAGTAGACCCGGGAGAGCTCGTCGAGGTTCTGCCGTGACCCGCTCAGCTCCGCCATCGTCCGGCGCAGCCGGGACTCGGCCGAGGCGATACCCGCGGCGGCGATCTGCGGATCGAGCGCCCGCCACCGCATGCCGCCGGGGTCCTCCGCCTTTTCGGGGTCCACCTGTAAGGACATCAGGTGTGCGGAAACCAGACGGTCCAGTGAGTCTCTCGCCTCGCACTGCGTCAACCCCAGGAGGTCAATCGTTTCGGCGATTGAAACAAATCCCCGGGATACTGACCATTTGTAAACACGAATGGCGGTCGCGTTAAGCCGGTGATCGCCCACCACATCGTCGATAAAGCCGCTTCTGTCCATCTTTACCCCCGTGCAGGTTGCTGTTTGCAGCATCATGGCCCCATGGGTGGTTGAATGCAAGGCTCGCCGTGAGAGACCCTTACATGGGCACGATTCGGCCAACCTGTTCGGTGGCTCCCGAGCCCATTTTTCTTTCGAGGCGAAAGAAGACCATGGTCATCAATGACATCGAACAGACGGAACGTGATACCGCCGAAGAACAGTGCCTCCCTCATCTCCTCATGGAGCGGGTGCGGGAACATCCCGACCGTACGGCCGTCGTTCACGGGAGCGAGCTTCTCAGCTATCGCGACCTGGCCGTCCGCAGTGCGGGAATTGCTGATGATCTGAGGAATCTCGGGGTTGTCCCCGATGATTCCGTCGGAATCTTCGTCGAACCGTCGATCGCATTGATGACGAGTGTCTGGGGCGTTCTCCTCGCGGGCGGCGCCTATCTTCCGCTCTCGCCGGAATACCCGGAGGAGCGCCTCCGCTACATGATCGAGGACTCCGGGGTGCGCGTCGTCATCACGTCGGAGGACCTCCGTCCGCAGCTCTCCCTGCTGGCCCCGCCCGGCACCCGGATCATCTGCCCGGAGAGCCCGGAGAGCCCGGCGGTATTCGGCGCGCCGGGTGGTCCGCCGCCGGAGTGGACCGCCCCCGCGGGCCTCACGCCGGACCGGCTGGCGTACGTCATCTACACCTCCGGCAGCACGGGGAAGCCGAAGGGCGTCATGATCGAGCAGCGCAGCATCGTCCATCAGATGCGCTGGCTGGCGGAGTCCGGCGCGCTGGACCGGTCGACCACCGTCCTTCAGAAGACCCCCATGAGCTTCGACGCGGCCCAGTGGGAGATCCTGGCCCCCGTCTGCGGAAGCAGGGTCGTGGTCGGCGCCCCCGGCCTGCACCGCGACCCTGAAAGGATCATCGAGACCGTCATCGCGCATCGGGTCACCGCCCTGCAATGCGTTCCCACTCTGCTCCAGGCGCTCCTGGACACCGAGGAGTTCTCCTCCTGCACCTCGCTCACCCGGGTCTTCAGCGGTGGTGAGGCCCTTTCCGGGAACCTCGCGGAGAAATTCCTCGATACGCTGCCCGGGAGCGCTCTGACCAATCTCTACGGGCCGACCGAGACCACGGTCAACGCGTCGGCTTTCACGGTGGACCGCCGCACTCTCGCGGAGTCCCCGCAGATGGTCCCCATCGGCAGACCCGTCCCGGGGACCCGGTTCCATATTCTTGACGGTGACCGGAAACCGGTGGGCGCCGGAGAAGTGGGGGAGCTCTACATCGGCGGCGTCCAGCTCGCCCGGGGATATCTGAACCGGCCCGAACTGACCGCGGAAAGATTTATCGCCCATACGTGCGACGGTGAGAAGAACTCCGTACGGCTGTACCGGACGGGAGACCTCGCCCACTGGAGCGACGACGGCACCGTCCGGTTCGCAGGCCGGGCGGACAATCAGATCAAGCTGCGCGGTTTCCGGGTCGAGCTGGACGAGATACGGCTGGCGATCGAGACCCATGACTGGGTCAAGAACGCGGCGGTTCTCGTCAAGGAGGACCCGGCCACCGGATTCCAGAACCTGATCGCCTGCATCGAGCTCAGCCCCAAAGAAGCGGCGCTGATGGACCAGGGCAGTCACGGCGCCCACCACCAGTCCAAGGAGAGCAAGCTCCAGGTGAGGGCCCAGCTCGCGAACCCGGGGACACGGGACGACCGGGAGACCGGCGGCCGGAAGGCGGTCGACCTGCCGGGCCGGACGCCCACCCCGGAGCAGCGGCGGCTCGCCTTCGCACGGAAGACCTACCGGTCCTTCGAGGGCGGAGAGGTCACCGCGGCCGACCTTCTCGCCCTGCTCGCCGGGCCCGGCGCACCTGCGGCGGAATCCCGGGACATCAGCGACCTGGACCTCGCCGGACTCGGTGAACTCCTGCGCAACTTCGGGCAGTTCCTCAGCGAGGAACGCCTGCTGCCGAAGTACGCCTACGCGTCACCGGGTGCCCTGTACGCCACACAGCTCTACCTCGAGACCGACGGCCTCCCCTTCCTGGCCCCCGGCTTCCACTACTACCACCCGGTGGAGCACCGGCTGATCCTCATCACCCCCAGGACCGGGGCCCCGGAACCGCGGGCGCGGATCAGGCTGCATTTCGCGGGGAAGCGCCGGGCCATCGAGCCCGTCTACAAGAACAACATCCTGGAGGTCCTGGAGATCGAGGCGGGCCATATGGCCGGTCTCTTCGACCGCGTCCTGCCCGCCCACGGACTGGGCCTGGAGGCCACGGCGTACGAACCGGCCGCCATGGACCACCTGGACTGCGCCGAGGAGGACTTCTACCTCGGCACGTTCGAGATGCTCCCCCTGGCCGCCGTACGCTCCCGGCCCCGCCCCGACATCTATGTGCAGGCGCACGTGGGAAAGGTCACCGGTCTGCCCGAGGGCCAGTACCGGTACCGGAACGGCGTACTGGACAGGGTTTCCGACGCGCTGGTCCACAAGAGACACGTCATCGCGATCAACCAACAGGTCTACGAGAAGGCCGCCTTCGGGATCACCGTCATCAGCCGCGCCCGGGAGGCATGGCTCGACTACGCCGATCTCGGCAGGGAACTCCAGCACCTCCAGATGAACGGCCTCCGCATCGGCCTGATGTCCTCGGGATACAGCTCGAAGACCGGGCACGACCTGCCGGCCGCGACCAGGATGGCGGGCATCCTCGGGGCCCTGGGCGAGAGCGCGGGAGCCTCGTACTTCGCTGTGGGCGGCCGCATCAGTGAGGGGCAGCTGCGCAGTGAGGGAATGCGCGAGGACATCGTGCACATGAAAGGACCGGCGGAGATCATCCGGGAGGACCTCAGCCGCTTTGTGCCGGACTACATGATGCCGAACCGGGTCGTCGTCATGGACGGGCTCCCCCTCTCCGCGAACGGAAAGATCGATGTCAAGGCGCTCGAATCCTCGGACCGGATCACCGCGCTGAACACCGGTCGGGTATTCGTCGCACCCCGGACGAAGACCGAGGAGAGAATCCGGGACATCTGGGAGAAGGTGATGAAACAGGACGGCTCATCGGTCCAGGACGACTTCTTCGCCTCCGGAGGGAACTCCCTGCTGGCCGTCGGACTCGTCAACAGGATCAACCGCGCGTTCGGGAGCGCACTGCCGCTCCAGATCCTCTTCGACTCCCCGACCATCGAGAAACTCGCCCGCGCACTGGAAAGCACGGACACCGAACCCGCCTCACGCCTCGTACGCCTGCACACCGAAGGCGCGGGAAACCCGGTGTTCTGCTGGCCGGGGCTCGGCGGATACACCATGAATCTGCGGCCCCTCGCCGGTGAACTCGGCATCGGTCGGCCGTTCTACGGTGTGCAGTCCTACGGGATCAACCCCGGGGAAATCCCGTACGCCACCATCCAGGAGATGGCCGCCGCGGATGTGCGCGCCATCGAACGGCTCCAGAGGAACGGCCCGTACACCTTGTGGGGCTACTCCTTCGGCGCCCGGGTGGCCTTCGAAGCCGCCCACCAGATCGAGCGGGCGGGCGGAACGGTCGAGAACCTCTTCCTCCTGGCGCCCGGCTCGCCCGTCCTCCCGCAGCCGGACGGCGGCGCCCGCCCGCACGGCGACGACGATCCCGTCTACACGAACAAGGCGTACGTGCGCATTCTCCACTCCGTCTTCGCCGGCACCATCACCGGTGAGGAGGCGGACGCCTGCGTCGCCCACGCCGAGGACGACGAGAGCTTCACGGAATTCATCCGCGGAAAACGGCCGGAGCTCGACGCCGAACTGGTGGGGAGAATCATCCGGATCGTCCGCCGCACCTTCCAACTGCGGTACACGTTCCAGGAACTGCGGGAACGGAAGGTCAAGGCGCCGATCACCCTCTTCAAGGCGCGCGGTGACGACTACTCGTTCATCGAGAGCAGCAGCGGGTATTCCGAGGCGGAGCCGACCGTCGTCGAACTGGCCTGCGGGCACTACACCATGCTGAGAAGCCCCGGTCTGAACGAGCTGACCCAGCAGATCCGCCACCGTCTCTCCACGGGAAGGCGTCTCCCCATCAGGAAAGAGGAAACCGTCGTGCCGCACGTCAACATCAAGCACTTTCCCGTTCCGCTCAGCGAGGACCAGCAGTCGGAGCTGGTCGCGGCCGTGACCCGGGCGGTCACGAGCGCCTTCCGCTGCGACGAGGGAGCGATATCGGTGGCCCTCGAACCGGTGGAGAAAGAGGTGTGGAACGAACGCGTCTACATACCGGAGATAGTCCAGAGAAAGAACCTGCTGCTCAAGACGCCGAACTACTGAGGTGTCCGGTGGAACAGAGAAGAAATCCGTAACACAAAGGGAGGGTGCATGAAGAACGCAACCGTCGGCCGGTTCCTGCTGCTGGCATTCCTGTGGGGAGGCAGCTTCACCTTCATCAAGGTGTCACTGGACGGGCTGACCCCCGGTCAGCTCGTGCTCAGCCGCCTGGTGCTGGGTGCCGCCGTCCTGCTCGCCATCGTCGCGTTCCGCAGGATCGGCCTTCCCCGGTCCGCCCGCGTCTGGGGCCATGTCGCCGCCGCCGCCCTCTTCGGCAACGTCATCCCGTTCCTGCTGCTCTCCTACGGCGAACAGACCACGGGGGCCGGTATCGCGGGCGTCCTCATCGGCGCCACCCCGCTGCTGACCCTGACCATCGCCGCCGCCGCGCTGCCCACCGAGCGGGCGACCCGGCGCAAGGTCCTCGGGCTCATCATCGGATTCGTCGGCGTGGTGCTCCTGATCGGCCCGTGGACCGACGCCCTCGGCTCCCTCGGCGGACAGCTCGCCTGCCTCGGCGCCGCACTGAGCTACGCGTGCGGCTTCGTGTACGTACGCAAGTACCTCTCCCCGCTCGGCCTCGCCCCCATGGCCGCCGCGGCCTCCCAGCTCCTCGCCGCCACCGTGCTCCAGGCCGTGGTCACCCCCTTCCTCACCTGGCGAACCCCGGAGTTCACCCTCGAGGTGACGTTCAGCATCGTCGCGCTCGGCCTGTTCAGCACCGGTCTGGCGTACGTGCTCTACTTCCGCCTCATCGGTGACGTCGGCGCCACCACCGCCTCCGCCGTGAACTACGTGGTCCCGGTCGCCTCCGTCCTCATCGGCGTGGTGGCGCTCGGCGAGTCCGTCACCTGGAACCTGCTGGTCGGCGGCCTGGTGGTGCTCGCGGGTGTGGCGTACGCGGAGAACCGCCTACGGCAGCTCCGCCCCAAGGACCCGGCGCCCGCCGACCCGCCCGCCCGCTCGGCTCCGGAGACGACGGCGGACACGCCCTCGGGCCCGCCCACGGCCACGACGCCGGAACCCGGAGCCGCCGAAGGCGCCGAACCGGCCGCGGGCAGCCGCCCCGGCGGCACCGAGGGGCCCCGGTGAGCCCGCCGGGCCTCTACCGCCGGGCGGTCGGCGACCTCGACATGATCAGGTCGCGCGACCCGTCGGTGCACTCGCGCACCGAGGCCCTGCTGCACCCCGCCGTCCCCGCCGTCTGGGGCCACCGCGTGGCGCACCGGCTGCACCTCAGGGGGCTGCGCCGCACCGCGCGGCTGGTCTCCGCCGCCGCGCGGCTGGCGTCGGGCGGGATCGAGATCCACCCGGGCGCCACGATCGGCCGAGGCTTCTTCGTCGACCACGGAGCCGGGGTGGTGATCGGTGAGACCGCCGTTGTCGGCGACGACGTCACGGTCTTCCACCAGGTGACACTGGGCGCGGTCGGCTGGTGGCACGACGAGGCCAGGGCCGAGGGCGCGCGCCGCCACCCCGAGGTGGGGGACCGGGTCGTGATCGGCGCCAACGCCACCCTGCTCGGGCCGATCACCGTCGGCCACGACACCGTCGTCGGCGCGCAGGCCCTGGTGATCCGCGATGTGCCGAGCCACTCCCGGGTGCTCGCCCCGGTGGCCGCCGCACCGCGCCCGCGCCGTACGCCCCATCAGCCCCTCCCGTCGCGCCCGTCGCGTGAGAAGGAGGTCACCGTTCTCTTCCCCGCCTGGTGACCCTCCGGTGACCCGCTCGTGGTGATCCGGCTCCCCGGCGACCCGATCCACCGAAACGGAGAAGCCCATGCTCGCCCCGGACCGACGCAGGCCCGCGACCTCGCTCGACGATCTGATCGGCAGAACCCCCGTCATCCGGCTCGACCTGGGCGGGACGGAGTCCGGCACCACCGTCTACGCCAAGCTGGAGATGGCCAACCCGCTCTCCAGCGTGAAGGACCGCACCGGCCTGTACATGCTGGAGGCGGCCGAGAAGCGCGGCGAGCTGACCCCCGGCCGCTCCACCGTCGTGGAGGCCACCTCCGGGAACACCGGCATCTCGCTGGCCGCCCTGTGCGCCGCCCGGGGCTACACCTGCGTCATCGTCCTCCCGGACAACGCCACCAACGAACGGGTCCAGCTGCTGCGCGCGTTCGGCGCCGAGGTGGTGCGGACACCGCACGAGCAGGGGTACGCGGCGGCGATCGAGAAGGCCCAGGAGATCCACCGCGAGCGCCCCGGCTCCTGGTTCGCCTGCCAGCACGAGAACCCCGACAACGTGCGGGCGCACTACGCCACCACCGGCCCGGAGATCTGGCACGACACCGGGGGCCGGGTCGACGTCCTGGTCTGCGGGGTCGGCACCGGCGGCACCCTGAGCGGCACCGCGCGCTACCTCAGGGAGCGCAATCCCGACCTCCGGGTGGTCGCGGTCGAGCCGGTCCGCTCTCCCGTCCTCACCGAGGGCTGGGGCGGCCCGCACCGCATCCCGGGGCTGAACGGCGGGTTCGTGGCGGACACGACCGACGTCGACGTGATCGACGAGGTGGTCACCGTCTCCGACGCCGAGGCTTTCGCCACCGCCCGCTTCCTGGCCCGCACCTTCGGCCTGCTGGTGGGGGTCTCCTCCGGGGCGGCGGCCCACGCCTGCCGACTCCTGGCCGGGCGCCCCGCGTACGCGGGCAGGACCATCGTCACGGTCTTCCCCGACACCGGCGAGAGGTATCTGTCATGGCTCGAGGCCGCCGCCGACGAGGAGGAGCAGGCCGGCGGAGTGCACGGCACCGAAACCGTCGCGAAGATTTGAGGAGTGAGTCCGGATGACCATGCTTCCCCGCATACTGCTTCCCGGTGAAGGCGAAGCGGTGCAGATAGGCACGACGACCAAGACCACGTTCAAGGCCGTCGGCGCCGAGACCGACGACCGCCTCGGCCTCTTCGAACACCGGATGGAGCCCGGCGCCCCGGGTGCGTCGCCGCACATCCACCGCGAACAGCTGGAAGCCTTCTACGTCCTGGACGGCGTCGTCGAACTGCACCTGGACGGGAAGACGTTCGCCGCGCCGCCGGGCACCTATGTGAACGTCCCCGAGAACATGTCGCACGGGTTCCGCAACCCTTACCAGGACCAGGCGACCATGCTCATCATCTTCACGCCCGCCATCAACCGCGAGGAGTACTTCCGGGGTCTGGCCGAGCTGTACGCGGACGGGAACAGGCCCACCGAGGACGAACTGCTCGATCTCATGGCCCGGTACGACCAGTTCGAACTGACCCTGGACGGGACGACCTCCCGCCCCGGCTGGGGCAGGCACTGAGCCGGTCCCGTCCCCGGCGGGTCTCCGGTCCCGGAGGCCCGCCGGACGTACCGCCCGCCCCTCACCCGGCCGTCAACCCCCATTCCGCGGCGAGCAGTTCATAGCTCCGCACCCGGTCGGCGTGGTCGTGCGTGATGGTCGTGACGATCAGCTCGTCCGCCCCCGTCGCGTCCCGCAGGGTCCGCAGCCGCTCGGCGACCCGGGGCGCGGTCCCGATGAACTGGGTACCGGTCCGGTCGGCGACCAGCGCCCGGTCCTCCTCGCTCCAGATGTGGCGGCGGGCCTCCTCCGGGGCGGGGAAGGCGATGGCGCCCTCGCCGCTGCGGATGCTCCGCACCCACAGGCCGTACCCCGTGGCCAGTTCGCGGGCGGTGTCCTCGTCGTCGGCGACCACGACATCGGCGGAGACGCTCACATGGGGCCGGTCCAGCTCGGCCGACGGCCTGAACGCCTGCCGGTATCCCTCGACGGCCTCCAGCACCGTGCCCGGGCTGACGTGGTAATTGGCCGCGAACCGGAGCCCGTTGGCCCCGGCCACCCGGGCGCTGATCCCGGCGCTGCTGCCCAGGACCCACAGTTGCAGCGCGGCGCCTTCCCCCGGCACCACAGAGGTCTCGAACCCCGCGTCCGGGGCGTAGGTGCCCGCCAGCAGGGCCAGGATGTCGGCCACTTGTTCGTCGTACGCCTGCGATTCGGCCCCCGGCAGCTGGAGCAGCCCGCGGTGCAGGGCGAGGCGCGGTGAACGCAGCAGGTGCTCGTTGGAGTAACGGCCGGGCACAAGAAGGCCGTTGGCGGTCCGCCCGCCGGAACCGGCCGCCTCCTTCGCCGGTACGTCACGCTCCACCGGCCCGCCCGAGCGGCCGAGCCCGAGGTCGAACCGGCCCGGGTGTGCCGCGTCCAGCAGCCCGAACTCCTCCACCGTCGACAGGGCCGTACGGTGTCCGAGCTGGAGCGCCCCGGAGCCGAGCCGGATGGCGGAGGTGGCCGAAGCGGCGAGCGCCAGGAGCACGGCCGGGGAGGTCCCCGCGACGCCGGGGTTGAAGTGGTGTTCGGCGAACCAGTAGCGGCTGTAGCCGAGTTGCTCGGTGCGGCGGACCAGGTCGAGGCTGTTGCGCAAGGCGTCCGAGGCCGTTGATCCGCTGGGGACCGGCACGAGGTCGAGGACGGTGAGCGGAGTGCGGGCGGTGGCCACGATGGGGTTCCCTGTGCAGCAGGAGGCAGCGGTACGGGGCCGGTCTGGCCGTAACGTACGGAGGCCGCCGGAACCGGGTCAATCGCTTCCCGGGCCTGGCAACGCAACCTTCATGTACGGCCGTTCGGGGTTCCCGCGCGGCCGTCCGGCGGGAACGCCGAGGGGGCGGGGCGCCCGCCCGGCACCCCACCCCCGGTCCGTGTACCCCGTGACCGGCTAGTCGATCGCCTTGATCAGCTCGCCGTTCGCGGTGTCACCGCTCAGCTCCCAGAAGAAGGTTCCTCCCAGGGACTGTTCGTTCTTGTACGCCATCTTGGTGCCGATGGTCTCCGGGGTGTCGTAGCTCCACCAGTCGTCGCCGCAGTGGGCGTACGCCGTACCGGCCACCGTGCCCGAGGCGGGGCAGCTGTTCTTGAGGACCTTGTAGTCCTCGATGCCCGCCTCGTACGTGCCCGGCGCCGCTCCGGTCGCGCTGCCGCCCGGCTCGGACTGGGTGACCCCGGTCCAGCCCCGGCCGTAGAAGCCGATGCCCAGCAGCAGCTTCTCCGACGGGATGCCGAGCGACTTCAGCTTGGAGATCGCGGCGTCGGAGTTGAAGCCCTCCGTCGGGATGCCCGGGTAGGAGGTCAGCGGGGAGTGCGGGGCCGTCGGGCCCTTGGCCGCGAACGCGCCGAAGAAGTCGTACGTCATCGGCAGGTACCAGTCGAGGTGCTTGGCCGCCCCCGCGTAGTCCACCGCGTCGATCTTGCCGCCGTCGGAGCCGTCCGCCGTGATCGCCGAGGTGATCAGGTTGTCGTCCCCGAAGGTCTTCCGCAGTTCGCCGAGCAGCTCGCCGTAGGCGTCACGGCCGCTTGTGTCGCAGGTCAGGCCGCAGGCGTTGGGGTACTCCCAGTCGATGTCGATGCCGTCGAAGACATCGGCCCAGCGGGGGTCCTCCACCAGGTCGTAGCAGGACTGCGCGAAGGCGGCGGGGTTCTGCGCGGCCTCACCGAAACCGCCGGACCAGCTCCAGCCGCCGAAGGACCAGAGGATCTTGAGGTCCGGGTGGAGCTCCTTCAGCTTGCGCAACTGGTTGAAGTTGCCGCGCAGTTCCTGGTCCCAGGTGTCGGCGACCCCGTCGACCGACTCCTCGGCGGTGTACGCCTTCTCGAAGTCGGCATAGGCGTCGCCGATCGTGCACTTGCCGTTCTGTACATTGCCGAACGCGTAGTTGATGTGGGTGAGCTTCTCCGCGGAACCCGACGTCACGATGTTCTTGACGTGGTAATTCCGGTCGTAGACACCCCAGTTGGTGAAGTATCCGATCACCTTGTCGCCGGCCGCTGTGGGGGCGGTCTCGGCGGCGGTGGCTGCGGCGGGCTGTGCGGCGGGGGCCGCGCCGGCCGGTGACGTACCGGCGACGCCGAGCAGGGTGGCGCCGAGCGCCGCCGTACAGACGGCCGCGGCGAGCGCCCGGAGCCGGGCGCGGGGACGGTGCGGTGCGAGCATCGTGGCTCCTCGTGGGGGAGGGCTGGTGCGTGGGGGGTGCGGGGGGAACGCCGGGCCGTACGCGCCCGGTTTGGCATGAACGCGGTAAGGCGTTCGGTGGAACCGTAGAAGGACTAGACCAGTTGGGTCAATGGTTCGGACCATTCCGGCGATCACCGGGACGCCGTTCCTGCCTCATGACCAGCCGTTACCCCGTGACGGGAGACATCCGATCGGGCATACTCGACCCGCCACAGCCGCTGAGCCGCGCCCCCCGAGACCCGGGAGGGCAGGATCGGCCGTTCAGTCTGTTTTTCCCGGCTCCGTTCCGGGAGACCACCCGGCGGCGCCTCTCCCACCCCGAGCGCGCGACCGTCGCAACGCCCGACAGGGAGGAGAGCGCCGTCATGTCCGACCGTGCCCCGCAGCCGGTGGAACGCCGTCTGCCCACCGAGGAGTCCCGGCAGCTCGTCGCGCTCGTCCGCGACATCGTGTCCAAGGAGATCGCCCCCCGGGCGGCCGAGGAGGAGGACGCGGGCCGCTTCCCGCGCGAGATCTTCACCCTCCTCTCCGAATCCGGCCTCCTCGGACTTCCCTACGGCTCCGAGCACGGCGGCGGCGATCAGCCCTACGAGGTCTACCTCCAGGTCCTGGAGGAGCTGGCCGCGGCCCGCCTCACCGTCGGCCTCGGCGTCAGCGTCCACTCGCTGTCCTGCCACGCGCTCGCCGGATACGGCACCGAGGAGCAGCGCGCCGCGTACCTCCCGGCGATGCTCTCCGGCGGTCTGCTGGGCGCCTACTGCCTCTCCGAGCCCGCCTCCGGCTCCGACGCCGCCTCCCTGCGCACCAAGGCCGTACGTGACGGCGAGGACTGGGTGATCACCGGGACCAAGGCATGGATCACCCACGGCGGTGTCGCCGACTTCTACACCGTGCTCGCCCGTACCGGCGTCGACGGCCCGCGCGGCATCACCGCCTTCCTCGTCCCCGGTGACGCCGAGGGGCTGAACGCCGCCCTCCCCGAGAAGAAGATGGGGATGAAGGGCTCGCCCACGGCCCAGCTCAACTTCGACGGCGTACGGATCGCGGACGACCGCCGTATCGGCGAGGAGGGCCAGGGCTTCGCCATCGCCCTGTCCGCGCTCGACTCCGGCCGCCTGGGCATCGCCGCCTGCGCCATCGGGGTCGCCCAGGCGGCCCTGGACGAGGCCGTCGCGTACGCCACCGACCGGCGCCAGTTCGGCCGCCCCATCGCGGACTTCCAGGGGCTGCGGTTCATGCTCGCCGACATGGCCACCCAGATCGAGGCCGGCCGGGCGCTCTACCTGGAGGCGGCCCGGCTGCGCGACGCGGGGGAGCCCTTCTCCCGCCAGGCGGCCATGGCCAAACTCTTCTGCACGGACGCGGCCATGCGGGTCACCACCGACGCCGTCCAGGTGCTCGGCGGCTACGGCTACACGCTGGACTTCCCGGTCGAACGGCTGATGCGCGAGGCCAAGGTGCTCCAGATCGTGGAGGGCACCAACCAGATCCAGCGCATGGTCATCGCGCGCCACCTCGCGGGTCCGGAGACCCGCTGACCCCCAGAGGGCGTCCGGCACCCCCCAGCGGCCGGTCCGGCCACACGGGCAGCGCCACGGCCCGGTTCCACTCCTGGTCCCGGCTCCCCGGCACGGTCCGGCCGCTGCTCGCCCACTGCCGCAGCAGGGCGCTGTAGATGGGCGGGTCGACGGGGGAGGCCATCGGCGAACTCCCCGTCGACCGGGGCAGCGGCTGCGGAACCGATTCTTCGGGGGCCGGGGGAGCGAGACGGCGGCGGCCCGAGCCGACTGGTGAATGCAGCGTCGTCATACGGGGGTCAACGCGCCGGGGCGGGCCCGGTCACTGCCGTCACGGCCCGAGTGCCAGTTCGGCGCGTGCTCCCGTACGGAGAGAGCCAGGTGCTCCCGGACGGAGAGCCGGGTGCTCCGGCGGAGCAGGCAGGCGCTTCCGTACGGTGAAGGGCAGGTGCCTCCGTGCGGAGAGTTAGGTGCTCCCGGGCGGAGGGAGCCGCTCTGCGGGCACCACGCCGGACGGGCCGACGTGATGCGGGCAGACGGGGCGAACGGCTGCCGGAGAGCCCGGCAGCGGGCGGCTCAGGCGGCCTCGCGCCGCATCCGGGGCACGCGCAGCGGCCGGGAGCCGGGACCCCCGGCGTGGGAGAAGGGCTGCATCCGCCAGTCGAGCCCCTGGGGGAGCGTCAGCAGCAGCCCCGCCTCCTGCTCCTGGGGGTCCAGCGACTCGTCGGCGGGCCGGGCGTCCGCCGCGCCGCGGCCGGTGCCGGAGCAGACGGTGAGCCCGAACGGGTTCCACGGGGAGGGGCACCGGGCGTGCTCCGGCAGGACGTCCTCGTCGGCCAGCAGCGCGATCGGCTGGGCGCAGTCCGGGCAGATCACCCGGAACATCTCGAACATGTCGTCCACATCGGCGCTGTCGTCCTCGTCCGGATCGACGGGCTCCGGTTCGGTACGTCCGGTGAGCTTCAGGCTCTGCATGGGATCTTCCCCCCTCGGGTGGGCCGGCAGGGCGCCACGGCCTCGACCACAGCAAGCACTTCCCTCCGCGCATGGCCGGTAACCGCGAGGGAGCCCGCTACCGACCCGTAGGTCTGTGGTCTTCGTCACATGCCGCCCGCAGGTGCCGTTCCGTGACCCCGTACGACTGTGCCGGGAGGCGTCCGGGGCCATAGGTTGATCCGTATGGAGGAGCTGGACCGTCAGATTGTGGAGTTGCTCGTCAAGGACGGGCGGATGAGCTACACCGACCTGGGCAAGGCCACCGGCCTGTCCACCTCGGCCGTTCATCAGCGCGTCCGCCGACTCGAGCAGCGCGGGGTGATCCGCGGCTATGCCGCGGTGGTCGACCCCGAGGCCGTCGGGCTGCCCCTCACCGCGTTCATCTCGGTGAAGCCGTTCGACCCCAGCGCGCCCGACGACATCGCGGAGCGGCTCGCCGGGGTGCCGGAGCTGGAGGCGTGCCACAGCGTGGCCGGGGACGAGAACTACATCCTCAAGGTGCGGGTGGCGACCCCGCTGGAGCTGGAGCACCTGCTCACCCGCATCCGCTCGCTGGCGGGCGTCTCGACCCGTACGACCGTCGTCCTGTCCACCCCGTACGAGGCCCGGCCCCCGCGCGTCTGAGGGGCCCCGGGAGCCCCTCAGGGGGGTCGCGGGCCGGGCGGCTCCCGGCAGGCGCGAGACTGGTCCCATGACCGAGAGCACCGCCCCCCAGAGCGCCCCCGACCACCGCACCCTGCTGCTGCGCGGGGGAGACGTCCACAGCCCGGCCGACCCGTTCGCCACCGCGATGGTCGTGGAGCGCGGGCAGATCGCCTGGGTGGGCTCCGAAGGGGCCGCCGACGCCTTCGCGAGCGGTGTCGACGAGGTGGTCGACCTGGAGGGCGCCCTGGTCACCCCCGCCTTCACCGACGCCCATGTCCACACCACCGCGACCGGCCTGGCCCTCACCGGGCTCGACCTCTCCGGCGCCCGTACGCTCCCCGAAGCCCTTGGCCTCGTCCGTGCGTTCGCGAACCGGCACGGCGCCGGGGACGTCCTGCTCGGCCACGGCTGGGACGCCGCGCGGTGGCCCGAGCGGCGCCACCCCTCGCGCGCCGAACTCGACGAGGCGGCCGGTGGCCGGGCCCTCTACCTGCCCCGGATCGACGTGCACTCCGCCGTCGTCACCACCGCCCTGCTGGACCTCGTCCCGGGCGTCACCGGCATGACCGGATACGACCCCGACGCCCCGCTGACCGGCGACGCCCACCACGCCGTACGCGCCGCCGCGCACAACGCCCTCACCCCCGCCCAGCGGAGCGCGGCCCAGTGCGCCGCGCTCGACCACGCCGCGTCCCTCGGCATCGGCACCCTCCATGAGTGCGGCGGCCCCGAGATCTCCGACGAGGAGGACTTCACCTCCCTCCTGGCCCTCGCCGCCGAGCGCCCCGGCCCCCGGGTCTTCGGTCTCTGGGCCGAGGAGATCGCGGACGGGAAGGGCGCCCGCCGCATCCGGGAGCTCGGCGCGATCGGCGCGGCCGGCGACCTCTTCGTGGACGGCTCCCTCGGCTCGCACACCGCCTGCCTGCACGAGCCGTACGCCGACGCCCCGCGGACCGGCACCGCCCACCTGGACGCCGCACGGATCGCCGCCCACGTCACCGCCTGCACCGAGGCCGGACTCCAGGCGGGCTTCCACGCCATCGGCGACGCGGCCGTCACCGCCGTCGTGGCGGGCGTCCGGGCCGCCGCCGGAACCCTGGGCCTCGCCCGGGTCCGCGCCGCGCGCCACCGGGTCGAGCACGCCGAGATGCTCACCCCCGAGACGGTCGCCGCCTTCGCGGAGCTGGGCCTCACCGCCTCCGTCCAGCCCGCCTTCGACGCGGCCTGGGGCGGCCCCGAGGGCATGTACGCCCAGCGCCTGGGCGCGGAGCGGGCGGCGACCCTGAACCCGTACGCCGCCCTCCTGCGCGCCGGAGTGCCGCTCGCCTTCGGCTCCGACAGCCCGGTCACCCCGCTCGACCCCTGGGGCACCGTGCGGGCCGCCGCCCACCACCGCACCCCCGAGCACCGGATCTCCGTCCGGGCCGGGTTCACCGCCCACACCCGGGGCGGCTGGCGGGCCATCGGCCGCGACGACGCCGGGCTCCTGGTGCCGGGCGCCCCGGCCGACTACGCGCTCTGGCGGACCGCCGAACTCCTGGTCCAGGCCCCCGACGACCGGGTCGCCCGGTGGTCCACCGACCCCCGCTCCGGCACGCCCGGCCTGCCGGACCTGACCCCCGGCGCCGAGCTGCCGGTCTGCCTGCGGACGGTGGTCTCCGGACAAACGGTCTACGTACGCCCGAACGAGTGACGTCGGGGCGTTCCGTACCGCCGATCGATGGCTCGGGCGCTCGTTCGCGACCTGCGGATTTTCGGCACTGACCAGGCAATTTGGGCAAAAGCCGCAGGTCGCACGGGTGTTGACAGAACGCGCCCACGGGCCGGTAGGTTCGGCCGGGTCCACCACAGGACGTCCGACCGGTTAAACCTCCACGCAGTCGTCGAACGCCGCTGGGTCATGGGGTGGTGTGCCGCACCGGCGCACCACCACTGACAGCCAGGTTCAGCGCCCGCGCCTCGGGGGCGAGGGAAGGTTTCAGCCGGACGGAGGGTGCGACCCGGGTGGGGCCCGGACGTTCAGTAGACAACGGCTTTCGGTCGACCCGCAGCCAGCGGGTCCCAGGTCGGCCCGAAGGGCGCCGGGCCCCGATCCGCAGTTCCGTCCGCCGTCCTCTCCGTGTTCTGTCCGCGTTCTGTCCGCAGTTCCGTCCATCTGCCCGGCCTGTGCCACGCGCCCGTGCCACCGCGTAGCAGCCCGGAGGCGGCGCGCTGGATATGGTGTCCCTCTGTGTACGGACTCTAAGGGGCAGTAGTGAACGACGGCGGTCAGAGGCAGTTCGGCCCGCTCGGCAAGGTCCTGGTGATCATTCCGACCTACAACGAGGTCGAGAACATCGGGCCGATCGTCGGCCGGGTGCGCGCGGCCGTGCCGGATGCCGACATCCTGGTGGCCGACGACAACAGCCCCGACGGCACCGGAAAGGCCGCCGACGAGCTCGCGGCCACCGACGGCCAGGTCCACGTCCTGCACCGCAAGGGCAAGGAAGGGCTCGGCGCCGCCTACCTCGCGGGCTTCGCCTGGGGCACCGAGCACGGCTACGGCGTCCTCGTCGAGATGGACGCCGACGGCTCCCACCAGCCCGAGGAGCTGCCCCGGCTGCTCACCGCGCTCAAGGGCGCCGACCTGGTGCTCGGCTCCCGCTGGGTGCCCGGCGGCCGGGTGGTCAACTGGCCCAGGAGCCGCGAGGTGATCTCCCGGGGCGGCAGCCTCTACTCCCGCCTCGCCCTCGGCCTCTCGGTCCGCGACGTCACCGGCGGCTACCGCGCCTTCCGGACCGAGACCCTCCAGGGCCTCGGCCTCGGCGAGGTCGCCTCGCAGGGGTACTGCTTCCAGGTCGACCTGGCCCGCCGCTCCGTCGAGGCGGGCTACCACGTGGTCGAGGTGCCCATCACCTTCGTGGACCGCGAGGTCGGCGACTCCAAGATGAGCCGGGACATCCTCGTCGAGGCGCTGTGGCGGGTCACCGGCTGGGGCATCACCTCCCGTGCCAACAAGGTCCTGGGCCGGAAGAGACCCTGACCCCGTACGTGACCCCGTACCCGCGGGGGCGCTCCGCGGCGGCAGCCGTACGGAGGCGGTCCCCGCTCACGGCGGTGCGGGGCGGTCCATGATCACCCCCTTACGCCGCTTCCACCTCCGTACGGGCACACTGGACGCATGACGACCGGCACTCCGCCCCCGACCCGTCCCCGGCGCTCGCGCGCCCGTAGATTCCTGCCCCTGGCCCTCGCCGCCTGGCTGGTCCTGGAGGTCTGGCTCCTGACCATGGTCGCCTCGGCCGCCGGCGGGCTCACCGTCCTGCTGATCCTGGTCGCCGGAGCGGTGCTCGGCACCGTGGTGATCAAGCGCGCCGGACGCCGCGCCTTCAAGAACCTCACCGAGACCCTCCAGCAGATGCCGGGGCAGCCCGGCGCCACCGAGGCCCCGCAGGTCACCGGAGGCAGGGGCAGCCGCGGCAACGGGCTGCTGATGCTCGGCGGGCTGCTGCTCCTGATCCCCGGCCTGATCTCGGACGCAGCGGGTCTGCTCCTGCTGGTGCCGCCCGTGCGCACCCTGATCAGCCGCCGCGCGGAGCGGTCCCTGGAGCGCCGGATGCGGGCCGCGTCCCCCGGCAGCCTCTCGGACGCCTTCCAGCAGGCCCGGATGCACCGGCCGGACGGCAAGGTCGTCCAGGGCGAGGTCATCCGCGAGGACGGCACCCGGCCCCCCTCCGGCCCTTCCGGCCCCGACGACGACTCCCGGGGCCCGCGCCCGCCGCTCACCCCCTGACGTCGGCCCCGGCCCCCGGGATGCCAAGAGCCGCGGGCCGTGACACACGTTCTGTGTCACGGCCCGCGGCTCTTGGTGCTGTGCTGTTGTCGCGCTCATGCGGTTGGTTACGCGGAGTGCGGTGGTGCTTGTGCGGTCAGGCGGACTTCCTGCTGTCACGCGGGTGCACGGCGATGTTCATGGCGCCGGAGCGCAGGACCGCCAGCCTCTCGGCCAGCACCTCCTCCAGCTCCTCGCGGGTGCGCCGCTCCATGAGCATGTCCCAGTGCGTACGCGCAGGCTTGCCCTTCTTCTCCTCGGGGCCGTCCCCGTCCACCAGGAGTGCCTGGGCGCCGCACGCCTTGCACTCCCACTCCGGCGGAATCTCCGCCTCCACCGAGAACGGCATCTCGAATCGATGTCCGTTCTGGCATGCGTACTCCACCGCCTGGCGCGGGGCCAGATCGATGCCGCGGTCCGTCTCGTAGCTGGTAACCACAAGTCGCGTGCCGCGAAGAGCTCGCTCACTCATGAATCGTGCCTCCCGGGCTTGTCGCCCACAGGACAAAATGTCGCTGTCGTCGTCATCCGGTCAACGTCCGGTCGCTGGCAAAGATTCCCGTCGCCGGTCATGCGTCGCCCGTTCGTGCCGCTGCTTTATCTGGGTTGAGTACCCACCCTTGCCCGGTTTGTCACCTCTGGTGGGTGTTGTCACCCAACGGTTGAGCTGCTTCCACTCGCAGTAACGGTCCTCCGGGCAGGCCAAAGGCGTACACTACCGGCCTTTGACTTCAACGTCTAAATCCGTTCCGGTACGGGATTGCCTGCGGCCGTGATCGCCCGCCTCACCGGGACCCGCGCGAGCAGCACCGCGCCGAGGGCGAAGAACACGATCAGCGAGATGATCGCCTCCCGGTAGCTGCCGGTCAGCTGGTACGCCAGGCCGAACACCAGGGGCCCCAGCCAGCTCAGTCCCCGGTCGCTCATCTCGTAGGCCGAGAAGTACTCCGCCTCCTTGCCGCGCGGCACCAGATGGGAGAACAGCGAACGCGACAGGGCCTGGCTGCCGCCCAGCACCAGCCCGATGGCCGCCGCGAGGACGAAGAAGAAGACCGGCGCGTCGGAGGGCAGCAGATAGGCGGCCACCAGGATCGCGGTCCACACGACCAGCGAGCCCAGGATCGTGCGCTTGGCGCCGTACACCCGGGCGAGCCGCCCCATGCCGAGCGCCCCCGCCACCGCCAGGATCTGCACCAGCAGGACGGCGATGATCAGGGTCGTCTGGTCGAGGCCCAGCTCCTCGGAGCCGTACAGCGACGCCTGGGAGATCACCGTCTGGATGCCGTCGTTGTAGACCAGGTAGGCGAGCAGGAACGAGAGCGTCAGCGGATGGCGCCGCATGTCCTTCAGGGTCTCCCGCAGCTGCTTCCAGCCGGAGCCCACCGCCCCCTCGCCGTCCGCCGCCACCCGCCGGTCGCGCAGCCTGCGCAGCGGTACGAGGGTGAAGGCGCCCCACCACACACCCGCCGAGGCGAGACAGATCCGCACCGCGTCGGACTCCGTCAGCCCGAACGACTCGTGGCCGCTGTACAGGATCAGGTTGAGCACCAGCACCAGGGCGCCCGAGGTGTAGCCGAAGGCCCAGCCGCGCGAGGAGACCGCGTCCCGCTCCTCCGGCTCGGCGATCTGCGGCAGATAGGCGTTGTACAGGACCATCGACACCGAGATCGACGCGTTCGCCACGATCAGCAGGAAGGCGCCCAGCAGATAGCGGTGGCCGTCCAGGAAGAACATCCCGGCGGTCGCCGCGGCACCCGTATAGGCAGCCGCCGCCAGCAGCGGCTTCTTACGGCCCGTACGGTCGGCCGCCGCGCCCACGATCGGCATCAGGATCACGGCCACCACGATGGAGGCCGACACGGAGTACGCGAACAGCGAGCCCGCCCGCACGGGTATGCCCAGTGGGTGCACGAAGCCGTCGGGGTCGGCCGCCGCCTTGGCGACCGACGTCAGATACGGACCGAGGAAGACGGTCAGCACACTCGTGGAGTAGACGGAGCACGCGAAGTCGTAGAAGTACCAGCCGTGCTGTTCGCGTCTGCGGGCCGCCGCCCTGCCGCCCGGCTGCTTTCCGGCCGGATCGGCCGCTCCTGTGGTTCCGGTGCTCAACCCGCGCCCCCTCGGTCGTCGCGTGCGGACGCGGCCCGGCCCGGCGTCAGGACCAGGCCCCCCGCTCGCTCAGCACCGTACGCAGCGTCTCGATGTGATCGGTCATGATGCCATCCACCCCGAGGTCCAGGAGGGCCGCCATCCGTTCGGGTTCGTTGACCGTCCAGACATGCACCTGGAGCCCCAGCGCGTGCGCCGTCCGCACGAAACGGGCGTCGACCACCGGGATGCCGCTCTGCCGCTCCGGAACCTGCGCGCAGACCGCCCCCGCGCGCAGCGCCGCCGGAATCCCGTACGAGCGCAGCCGCAGCCCCAGGACGCCGCGCACCCCGTACGAGGTGGCCAGTCGTGGGCCCGCCAGGCGGTGCGCGCGGGCCACCCGGGCCTCCGAGAACGAGCCGACGCAGACCCGGTCCCAGGCGTCCGTCCTGCGGATCAGCTCCAGAAGGGGTTCCAGCGCCGGTTCCGCCTTGAGGTCCACGTTCCAGCGGGCCTCGGGGAACTCCTCCAGCAGCTCCTCGAAGAGGGGGAGCGGTTCGGTGCCCCCGACCCTGGCCCGGCGGACCTCGCTCCAGGGCAGGGCGGAGATCCGGCCCCGGGCGTCGGTGACCCGGTCGAGCGTCGCGTCGTGGAAGGCGACCAGCCGGCCGTCCGCCGTGGTGTGGACGTCGGTCTCGAAGTAGCGGTAGCCCGCCGCGGCCGCCCGGCGGAAGGCGGCCGCGGTGTTCTCCACACCGTCCGCCGCCCCGCCGCGGTGGGCGAAGGGGATCGGCGTCGCGTGGTCGAGATAGGGGTGGCGGCTCGGTTTCACTGCGGCAGTATGGCCTGCCCGGACGGCGGAGCGGCAACGGGGGCGGGTCCGGCGGGGGACGGGGCGGTGACGGCCGAGGCGGGTCCGGCGGGGGACGCGGGGGCGACCGTCGCCGCGGCGGGGGCGGGGAGCCGGAAGACCCGCAGGAACAGCTGGGCCAGCGGGCCGATCGCCAGGGCGTAGAGGACCGTACCGGCCCCCAGCGAACCGCCCAGCAGGAAGCCGGTGACCACCACGGCCACCTCGATCGCGGTGCGGACCAGCCGGATGGAGCGGCCCGTGACCCGGTTCAGCCCGGTCATCAGCCCGTCGCGCGGCCCCGGGCCGAAGCGGGCCGCGATGTACAGCCCGGTCGCCACCCCGTTCAGCACGATGCCCAGGACCAGCACCGGGACCCGGACCCCGAGGCCGTCGAGGCCGCCGACCAGGGCGAGCGTCCCGTCCATCGCGAGGCCCACCACGAAGACGTTCGAGACGGTGCCGAGCCCCGGGCGCTGCCGCAGCGGTATCCACAGGAGCAGCACGACCGCGCCGACGATGATCGAGACGACCCCGATCGAGATACCGGTCAGCTCCGCGAGGCCCTGGTGCAGGACGCCCCACGGCTCCAGACCGAGTCCGGCGCGGACCAGGAGCGCCGAACTCGCCCCGTACAGCGCCAGACCGGCGTACAGCTGGACCAGCCGCCGGGTGAGGTGGGTGGTGCTCCGGGCGGTGGTCCTGGACACGTGTTGCCCCCTGGTGTGGTGGTAGTGGACTGCTGCGTGTCACTCTGTGGCAGGGCATCGGCCACCAGACATGGCCAATTCGAGGAAGGTGGACTGATTTCGATGGCGCAGTGGACTTCGACCGTGGGGGCGGCCCAGCTCGCCCGGCAGCTCCAGGCCCAGCAGCCCCGGCCCACCGGACCCGGCGGACGGAAGCCGCCCGCCTACCGCGCGCTGGCCGACGGCGTACGGCTGCTGGTGCTGGAGGGCCGGGTTCCGGTCGCCGCCCGGCTGCCCGCCGAACGCGAACTGGCCCTCGCCCTCTCCGTCAGCCGCACCACCGTCGCCGCCGCCTACGAGGCGCTGCGCGCGGAAGGGTTCCTGGAGTCGCGGCGCGGCGCGGGCAGCTGGACCGCCGTCCCGGCCGGGAATCCGCTGCCCGCCCGGGGCCTCGAACCGCTGCCCCCGGAGTCGCTCGGCTCGATGATCGACCTGGGCTGCGCCTCCCTGCCCGCGCCCGAGCCCTGGCTGACCCGGGCCTTCCAGGGGGCGGTGGAGGAACTGCCCCCGTACGCCCACACGCACGGCGACTACCCGGCCGGGCTCCCCGCGCTGCGGCAGACGATCGCCGACCGCTACACCGCGCTCGGCATCCCCACGATGCCCGAGCAGATCATGGTCACCACCGGGGCGATGGGCGCCATCGACGCCATCTGCCACCTCTTCGCGGGCCGCGGCGAACGGATCGCGGTCGAGTCGCCCAGTTACGCCAACATCCTCCAGCTGATGCGCGAGGCGGGCGCCCGCCTCGTCCCCGTCGCGATGGAGGAGGGCATCGGCGGCTGGGACATGAACCGGTGGCGGCAGGTGCTGCGGGACTCGGCGCCCCGGCTCGCGTACGTGGTGGCCGACTTCCACAACCCGACCGGCGCGCTCGCCGACGAGCGGCAGCGCCGCGACCTCGTCGACGCCGCCCGCTCCGCCGGGACCGTGCTGGTCGTCGACGAGACCATGACCGAACTCCGGCTGGACCCGGACGTGGACATGCCCCGCCGGGTCTGTGCCTTCGACCCGGCCGGCAGCACGGTGCTGACCGTGGGCTCGGCCAGCAAGGCGTTCTGGGCCGGGATGCGGATCGGCTGGGTGCGGGCCGCCCCCGATGTCATCCGTTCCCTGGTCTCCGCCCGCGCCTACGCCGACATGGGCACCCCGGTCCTGGAACAGCTCGCCGTCAACTGGCTGATGGGCGCGGGCGGCTGGGAGCAGGCGGTCGACATCCGGCGGGACCAGGCCCGGGACAACCGGGACCAGCTGGTCGCGGCGGTGCGCCGGGAGCTGCCGGACTGGGAGTTCGCCGTGCCGCGCGGCGGGCTCACCCTCTGGGTGCGCACGGGCGGCCTCTCCGGCTCCCGGCTGGCGGTGGCGGGCGAGCGCGTCGGCGTACGGGTGCCCTCGGGCCCCCGGTTCGGGGTCGACGGGGCGTTCGAGGGTTATGTGCGGCTGCCCTTCACGGTGGGCGGCGCGGTGGCGGACGAGGCGGCGGTGCGGCTCGCGGCGGCGGTGGAGCTGGTGCGGTCCGGCGCGGGGGCGGGGGCCGACGCGCCGCGCAGCTTCGTGGCCTGAGGGGACGGGGAACGGCAGCGGGCGGGGAGACGGCCGTCCGGTCCGTCTCCCCGCCCTCCTGTCACGTCTTTCCCGCGGGCCGGGGGCTCACCCCTCCGCGATCGCCGCCTGGGCCTTGGTCAGCTGCCCGGTCGGCCCGGCCTCCACCGCCACGGGGACCTGCTCGGTGTCCTGGCCGTCGCGGGCGTCCGCCACCGGCTTGTCGGGCACCGGGGCCTGCTTCGGGGAGACGCCGGGCAGCCCGGGCAGCACGTCCAGCACCGCCTGCCGGTGCGCCTCGGGGGCGTCCTCGTCGTACGGGTCGGGGGTCGCCGGGACCTGGAGGCGCAGGACAGGACCGGTGCCCAGGCGTACGTACCCCCGCCCGGCCGGGACCTCCGGCGGCGGGGTGGTGCTCGGCTCGGCGCCCAGGACGGAGACGATCTGCTCGCGGGAGGCCGGGCCGAGGACGACCCGGGCCCGGGTGTGGGTCCGTACGGTCTCGGTGAGGGTCTCCACGGCGTCGAACTGGTCGGCCAGGACGACGGTGACCCCCGCCGCCCGCCCGTGCCGCAGCGGCACCTGGAGCAGCTCCAGAGGGTCGGGCCTGCCGTCGGCCGCCGCGAGGTGGCCGAGGACGCCGGGGCGGTCGAGCAGCACCCAGAGCGGGCGCTTGATGTCCTCGGGAAGGGGGTGCCCGCCCTGCCGCGCCCGGTTGGCGAAGATCAGCCGCCGCTCCGTCTCGTGCGCCGCCCACTCCAGGGTGGCCAGCGCACCGCCCAGGCCGGACTCCACGGCGAGGACTCCGGTGCGCCCGGTGAGGGCGCCGTACTCACCGGTCCCGCTGCCGTCGATGACGAGGACGTCGCCCTGCTGGAGGGCCTGGAGGGCGATGGAGCGGACCAGGGTGGTGGTGCCGCTGCCGGGCTGTCCGACGGCCAGGAGGTGGGGTTCGGTGGAGCGGCCGCCGGTCCGCCAGACGACGGGGGAGGCGTCCACGGTGGTGTCGCCGTCGCGCACCGGGACCGTACGGCGGACCGCGTCGGGGTCCGTGAAGCCGAGGACCGTCTCGCCGGGGGCGGTGACGAAGCGCTGGGCGGCGACCGAGGTCGACAGGGGGGCCGGGACGGTCATGACGAGGCGGTTGGCCTCCTCGTCCCAGGCGAAGCGGTACTCCCGGCCGCGCCCCGACTTGGTGTGCAGCAGCTGCTCGATCCGGGACCGCGCGGCGGCCTCGCCGTCGGTGAAGTACGCCGGGTAGGAGATCTGGAGGCGGGTGAGCCGCCCGTCGTCGTCGAAGACGTACCCGTCGAGCGCCTTCTCCCAGTCGCCGCCGTGGGCGAACAGGGGGCTGGGGTCGTCGGGCACCGAGAAGTACGGCACGAGCGCCTCGTACAGGCCGCGCAGCCGCGCGGTCTCCGCGTCGTCCGGGCCGGTCTTCACGGGGGTCCGCTCCCGCCCCTTCCACGCGGCGGCGCCCATCACCGTGATCAGGGCCAGGATCGGCCCGTACGGCACGAGCGCCACGGCGAGCAGGCAGGCCGCGGCCAGGAACAGCTTGGGACCACGCCGTTCCTTGGGGGTCGCGACCCACTTCTGCCGGCCGGACACGGCCAGCAGCCGCAGACCACGCAGGATCGTGATCAGCGGATGGAGGACATCGGTGGCACCGTCGGCGGCCGTGCGCGCGATCTCTCTGCCGCGATCTCTGCCGCGAGTGATCGAAGCGCTGCCGCTGCTCAGAATGCGGGGGAGTGGTCGCCGGGCCACAGCTGTCTCCTGAAGGGGTGGGAGCGGTCGCGGAGCGTCAGAACTTGATCCCGCCCAGCAGACCGGCGAGGCTCGCCCCGCCCGCCGTGATGCTGGGCGCGATCGCGGTGCCGGCCAGGTAGAAGCCGAACAGTGCGCAGACGATGGCGTGGGACGCCTTGAGCCCGTCCTTCTTGAAGAACAGGAAGACGACGATGGCGAGCAGTACCACGCCCGAGATGGAAAGGATCATGAGCGGATCTCCTGGTTGAGGGGACAGTCACCATGAGTCCTTCCAGGATCACGCGAAGTATCTATACGATAAAAGGTGCAATCGGGTGAATAAAACGCATTTTCACTTGACTGGCTGAGTGAAGACCGTGGCCCGCGCGCGGTATTTCCGGGTCCGTGCCGGGCAGGAACCACCCGCGGTGATCCTTTGCCGCATCCGGGCCCGGTCATGTGCGGCCCGGAGCAGTACCCTGTCGATTCACTCGTACGGCCCCGGCCGTACACCCCGGTCAGCAGCGGTGGCGCCGGCCGCCGCGAGGTCAAGGAAGGCGGCCCGCCCGATGAGCGAAACTCCCGATCCCGAGGTGGTCGAGCTGGCGACCAAGGTCTTCGACCTGGCCCGCACCGGCGAGACCGGGACGCTCGTCGCGTACGTCGACGCGGGCGTTCCCGCCAACCTCACCAACGACCGGGGGGACTCGCTGCTGATGCTCGCCGCCTACCACGGGCACGCCGAGGCGGTCACCGCGCTCGTCGCCCGCGGCGCCGACCCGGACCGGGCCAACGACCGGGGCCAGACCCCGCTGGCCGGAGCCGTCTTCAAGAGCGAGGATGCCGTCATCGAGGCCCTCCTCGCCGCGGGCGCCGACCCCGCCGCCGGAACGCCGTCCGCGCGGGACACGGCCCGGATGTTCGGCAAGGCCGACCTGCTGGAACGCTTCGGTGCCCGTTGAGACGAGGGCGGGCGCACCCGGAGGTGTGTCCGCCGCGTGGGCTGCTGACCGGTCCGTCGTAAATGTGGTCGCGGTGGCGAAATGGCTGGGTCATCATGACGTCGAGGGTCCGTTTCGGGCCACCGACGAGAGGCAGAGGATGATGGTCTACATCAAGCGGAAGACGGCGGTCGGCCGATCATGTCGCGGGGCGGCGTAGGGATGTTTCCCGGACATCCCCCTGTGCCCCGCGGGCCCAGGCACTGCACAGTTCCCGGTTGTGTCGACAGCTTGATGTGAGGCTTTCTCCCATGTTCGATCCGTTCATAGCGCCGAGCGGCACCCTGCTCGGCCTGTTGCAGAGGGGCCGCGGCGACGGCACCCTCCACGCGCTCGCCGCACCGCGCCCCGAGGCCCTCGCGGCCCTCAACCACTGCGTCGTGAGCGACCCCCGCCACGACTGGCAGGTGGAGAACCGCTCCCTCTACTACGCCCGCCTGTACCTGGACCTCGACGGCGGCATCGAGGAGATCGAGCGCCACCTCGGTGACCCCGACGACCACACGGACACCGACGACTCCCGCACCGGTCTCGCGCTCTCCGTCCTCGGCCACCTCGCCTCCTACGGACGCGACGACGCCCTGGCCCTCCTCCGCCGCTACGCGGCCACCGGAGCCAACTGGGCCTGGGCCCTGGACGAGCTCGCCCTGCGCGACGACGACGCGGGGCTGCGCTCCCTCGCCCTGCCCGTCCTGAGTCGTTTTCCGGCCACAGAAGAAGGCACCGCCGAGCTCGCCGCCGCCGTACGGGACTCCTTCGAGCCGCGCCCCTGGCGGCTCTGGGCCGACGACCCGCGCGAAGCGGTCGGCGCCCGCGTGCGGGCCGCCACCGAACAGGGCTCGTTCGACCGCTGGCAGCGCCAGCTGCGCCCCGGCGGCCCCCGCCCCGGCTGGAGCGTCCAGGCCGTCTTCGACTGGGCCCAGCAGGCCCTGGAACGCGGCAGCGAACTGCACGTCCCCGCGGCCCGCTGCCTCTCCGCCGTCGCCGGACCCGACGACCGTCCCCAGATCGTCGAGGCCGCCCGCACCGGCTCCGAGGGCGCCCGCTGCGCCGCCCTGCACTACCTCGCCGAGGCGGCCGACCCCGCCGTCCTCGACCTCATCGAGTCCGCCGCCCTCAGCCCGTCCCGCACGGTCGCCGACGCGGCCGTCGCCGCCTTCGAGCGGATGTGCGGGGACGACGCCGTGGAACGCGCCCGGCGCTGGGCCCGGCGGCCCGACGCCCTCGGCGCCTCCGCCGCCGGAATCCTCGCCTGCCGCGGCACCGCCCAGGACGCTCCCCAAGTCCTCGGCGCGCTGCGGGAGGCCGTACGCGGCGAGGGCCCCGACGCCCCCCGGCTCTGGTGCCTGGTCGACGGCGCCGGCCGCCTCGGCATCGCCTGCGCCGCCCCCGTACTGCGCCACATCTACCGGGAGACGTCCTCCTCCCACCTGCGCGGCCGCACCGCCCGCGCCCTCGCCGCCACCGACCCCTCCTTCCCGACCGGGTTCGCGGTGGAGTGCCTCTGGGACTGCGAGGAGACCACCCGCGAGGTCGCCGCCCTGCACGCCGAGACCGGAGACATCCGCGTCGCCGAACGGCTGCGCCGCCTCGCCGCCGACCCGGCCGAGGAGGCCGAGGTGCAGACGGCGGTCCGGAGCCGGATCGGGCCGGACGCACCGGCTCTCTGAACCTCCCGCCGACTGCGTGATTCCGTGGGAGGGGGGCGTTGTCAGACCCCCCTCCTACGCTTCTCACCATGGACATCAACGAGTGGTGGGGGCTCGTCGAACGGGCGCGCGAGGCGGCCGGGGACCGGGCGGACGACCGGGACCCGCCCGACGACCCCCTGCCGGACGCCCTGACCGACGTGCTCGCGGCCCTGGAGCCCGCGCGGATCGTGGACTTCGCCGTGACGGCGGACGAGGTGACCGCCTCGGCCTGCCGGTGGCCCCTGTGGAACGCGGCGTACGTCATCGAGGGCGGCTGCGGCGACGACGGGTTCATGGACTTCCGTGACGGGCTCGTCCTGCTCGGGCGGGAGGTCTTCACCCGGGCGGTGGCCGACCCCGACTCCCTGGCCGCACTGCCCGTCGTGGTCCGGATGAGCCGCGGCGAGAGCGGCTGGATCGGCTACGAGACCCTGGAGGGCCCGGTGAGAAGGGCGTACGAGCGCACCGGGGGCACGGCCGACGCGTTCCGTACGGCGGTGGAGGCGGCCGACCGGGGCCGCATACGGACCGGGGAACCGGGCGGCGCGACCTGGGACCCCGAGGACGACGGCCTCACCCGCCGGCACCTGCCCCGGCTGGCGGCGCTCTTCCTGGAGTGAGGCGTCCTCAGCTGGGCCGGGGCCGGGAACGGGTCGGCACAGGTCCTGAGCACGGGGCCGCCCGGCCGGGGCTCTCTCCCTGCGGGGGCGCGTCCGCGGGCAGAGAATGGCGCCATGACCGGACGCTGGGAGTTCTGGATCGACCGGGGCGGCACCTTCACCGACGTGGTCGGCCGCCGCCCCGACGGCCGGCTGGTCACCCGCAAACTGCTCTCCCACGACCCGGACCGCTACGACGACGCCGCCGTGGCCGGAATCCGGCTGCTCCTCGGCCTCGGCGACGGCGAGCCCGTGCCCGCCGACCGGGTCGCCGCCGTCCGCATGGGCACCACCGTCGCCACCAACGCCCTGCTGGAGCGGCGGGGAGAGCCGACGGTCCTGCTCATCACCGAGGGCTTCCGGGACGCGCTGCGCATCGCGTACCAGAACCGGCCCCGCCTCTTCGACCGGCACATCCTCCTCCCGGAGGCCGTCCACGAGCGCGTGATCGAGGTCCCCGAACGGATCGACGCCGAAGGCCGCACCGTACGGCCCCTCGAACTCGACGCCGTACGCGAGCGGTTGCGGGCCGCCCACGCCGACGGGCTGCGCAGCGCCGCCGTCGTCCTGATGCACGGCTACCGCCACCCCGCCCATGAGCGGGCCGTCGCCGAAGCGGCCCGGGAGGCCGGGTTCACCCAGGTCAGCACCTCCCACGAGGTCAGCCCGCTCATCCGGCTCGTGCCCCGGGGCGACACCACCGTCGTCGACGCCTACCTCTCACCCGTGCTGCGCCGGTACGTCGACGAGGTCGCCGCCCGCCTCGAAGGCATCCGGCTGCTGTTCATGCAGTCCAACGGCGGACTGCGCGAAGCCGCCGCGTTCCGGGGCAAGGACGCCGTCCTCTCCGGCCCGGCCGGGGGAGTCGTCGGCATGGCCCGCACCTCGCGGCAGGCCGGACACGACCGGGTCATCGGCTTCGACATGGGCGGCACCTCCACCGACGTGTCCCACTACGCCGGGGAGTTCGAACGGGAGCTGGGCACCCAGGTCGCCGGGGTACGGATGCGCGCCCCGATGATGAGCATCCACACCGTCGCGGCGGGCGGCGGCTCCCTGCTCCACTTCGACGGCCGCCGCTACCGGGTGGGCCCCGACTCCGCGGGCGCCGAACCGGGCCCCGCCTGCTACCGCCGGGGCGGCCCCCTCACCGTCACCGACGCCAACGTCATGCTCGGCCGCGTCCAGCCCGCCCACTTCCCCGCCGTCTTCGGCCCCGACGGAGACCAGCCGCTCGACGCCGACGCCGTACGGGAACGGTTCGCGGCCCTCGCCGACGAGATCGGGCGCGCCACCGGGCAGAGGCCCACCGAGGCCGACGTGGCGGCGGGCTTCCTGGAGATCGCCGTCCTCAACATGGCCAACGCCGTCAAGAAGATCTCCGTGCAGCGCGGCCACGACATCACCCGCTACGCCCTCACCGGCTTCGGCGGCGCGGGCGGCCAGCACGTCTGCGCCGTCGCCGACGCCCTGTCCATCGACACCGTCCTGATCCCGCCGCTCGCCGGGGTGCTCTCCGCGTACGGCATCGGCCTGGCCGACGCCACCGCGATGCGCGAACAGTCCGTGGAGGCCGAGCTCGACGAGACCGTACGGGAACGGGCCGAGCGGCTCTGCGCCGAGCTGGCCGACCGCACCCGGGACGCCCTGCGCGCCGACGGAGTGCCCGATTCCGCGATCAGCACCCGCGCCCGGGTCCTGCTGCGGTACGCGGGGACGGACGCGGCGCTCGGCGTGGAACCGGACTCCGTGGCCGCGATGGGCGAGGAGTTCGCCGCCGCCCACCGCACCCGGTTCGGCTTCACCATGGACAAGCCGGTCGTGGTCGAGACCGTCTCCGTCGAGGCCACGGGCACGACCGGGGAACACCGTACGAGCCCTCCGGACCCCGAACCCCGCGAGGGCCCCCTCCGGCCCCGCGCCACCGTCACCCTGTACGCCGGGGGGCGGGAGCGGCAGGCCCCCCTCCACCGGCGCGAGGACCTCCGCCCCACCGACACCGTCACCGGGCCCGCCGTCATCGCCGAGGACGACGCCACCACCGTCGTCGACCCCGGCTGGCAGGCGGCGGGCAGCGCCACCGGCCACCTGGTGCTCACCCGCGCCACGCCCCGGCCGGACCGGACGGCCGTCGGCACCCGGGTGGACCCGGTGATGCTGGAGGTCTTCAACAGCCTCTTCATGTCGATCGCCGAGCAGATGGGCGTCCGCCTGGAGAACACCGCCCACTCCGTCAACATCAAGGAGCGCCTCGACTTCTCCTGCGCCCTCTTCGACGCCGAGGGCAACCTGATCGCCAACGCCCCGCACATCCCGGTGCACCTCGGCTCCATGAGGGAGTCCATCAAGGAGGTGCTCCGGCGCAACGAGGGCACCCTGCGCCCCGGGGACGTGTACGCCGTCAACGACCCGTACCACGGGGGCACCCACCTCCCCGACGTCACCGTGGTGACGCCCGTGTTCGACGGGGGGAAGCTCCAGTTCCTCGTCGCCTCGCGCGGCCACCACGCCGAGATCGGCGGCACCACCCCCGGCTCCATGCCCGCCTTCAGCCGGACGGTCCACGAGGAGGGCGTCCTCTTCGACAACTGGCTCCTGGTCCGCGACGGCTGCCTCCGGGAGGCCGAGACCCGCGAACTGCTCACCCGCACCCCGTACCCCTCCCGCTCCCCGGACACCAACCTCGCCGACCTCCGCGCCCAGATCGCCGCCAACGAGAAGGGCATCGAGGAACTCCGCCGCATGACCGGCCAGTTCGGGGCCGACGTCGTGCATGCCTATATGGGCCACGTCCAGGACAACGCGGAGGAGTCCGTACGCCGGATCGTCGCCGGGCTCAAGGACGGCAGCTTCCGGTACGAGGCCGACGGCGGGGCCGTGATCCAGGTGACCCTGACCGTGGACCGGGACGCCCGCAGCGCGGTGATCGACTTCACCGGGACCTCCCCGCAGCAGCCCGGCAACACCAACGCGCCCCGCTCGGTGGTGACGGCCGCCGTCCTGTACGTCTTCCGCACGCTCGTGGGGGAGGACATCCCGCTCAACAGCGGCTGTCTGAAACCGCTGGACGTGCGGATTCCGCCCGGCTCGATGCTCGACCCCGCCTACCCGGCGGCGACCGTGGCGGGCAACGTGGAGACCTCCCAGGCCGTCACCGGGGCCCTCTACGGAGCGCTCGGCGGCCAGGCCGAGGGGTCGGGCACCATGAACAACCTCACCTTCGGCAACGACCGCGTCCAGTACTACGAGACGGTCGCCAGCGGCTCCGGGGCGGGCGACGGCTTCGACGGCACCGACGCCGTACAGACCCATATGACCAACTCCCGGCTCACCGACCCCGAGATCCTGGAATGGCGGCTGCCCGTGCTCCTGGAGGGCTTCGCGGTCCGGGACGGCAGCGGGGGCGCGGGTCGGTGGCACGGCGGCCGGGGCGTGGAGCGGCGGCTGCGCTTCCTGGAGCCGGTCACGGTGGCGCTGCTCTCCGGGCACCGCCGTATCCCTCCGTACGGGGCCGGGGGCGGGGAGCCGGGGGAGCTCGGGGAGCAGTACATCGAGCGGGCGGGCGGCGGCGTCGACCGGCTGGAGGGATGCGACACCGCCGAACTGGAGGCCGGTGACGTGCTGGTGGTGCGGACGCCGGGCGGCGGGGGGTACGGGCAGGCGCGAGCGTGACCCGGGGGCGCGCGGAGCCGCCCGGAAGCCGTGGCGCGAGCGGCTGCCGCCGGTCGCATAAACGCCGTTTCGACCGTTGTCAGTGCGAGGACCTAATCTGTCCCTCGTGACTTCGCCTGCCGACACGGAAAACGCTGCGCCGCAGCTCAGCGCGGGGCCGAGGCCCGCCCCGGGCCCCGCCGCCGACGAGGGGCTCTCGCGGCGGCTGCGCGCGCTCGCGTGCACCGCGCCGCTGCACGACCTCGACGTGCGCAAGGCGAATCTGGCAGGCGAGTACACGGTCTACGCCATGGCGGAGGTCGCCCTCGCGGCGATCGACCACGTCACGCTCAACATGGACTTCGACACGGGCGCCGACCACGACCAGATAGTGGCGAAACTGCTGCCCCGCGTCGGCGCCCAGGCCCCGGACCGCCCCGTCGCCGAGCACGAGCGGGTCGCGCGCTGGGTCCTGGACAACCTGATCAACGTCGGCAGCGTCGACCGCGGCTTCCGCGCGGTCTACGGCACCTTCGGGCCCGACGGGGTCTACGTCCGCCGGGACTACGACTTCAAGCTGATCGAGGAGGTCCCCGGATACGGCGGCACGGTCTACCTCCGCGCCACCGACGAAGCGGTCAACGTCCTCGTCGGGGCCCTGGACACCGATGTCACCAGCGCCCAGATCGCCGCCGAGGTCAAACTGGAGGTGCTGATCAGCCGGGGCCGCCTCGCCGACGCCCAGCTCGCCGCCGAACAGGCCCGCTACCGCACCGTGCAGTACGCCGAGACGCTCCGCCGCACCCTGGAGGCCACCCGGCGCAACGTCCGCGCGGTCGACTGGCTCACCACCGTCCCGGACATGATCGCCGAGGCCCTCGACCACGTGGCCGACCGCTACCGCCACGAGAACGCGATCCTCACCAACATCCGCAAGGCGCGCGACGAGGCCGAGGACCCCGAGCACAAGCGCCGGGCCGCCGAGCTCGTCGACATCGTCAAGGACTGCATCCGCCGCCACACCCAGCTCCAGTCCCGCCTCCTCGAGGCCGGACCGCTCTTCCGCGCCGAGCAGGACCGGCAGGCGTTCGCCGCCCCCGCCGCCCACGCGGGCCTCGATCTGTACGGGCAGCTCCTCGCCCCGCTCCTCCCGCTCCCCGTGGAGCAGTCCCTCCGGGCCACCGACGCGTTCTTCGCCCACGGCACCGGACTGCGCACCCCCACCTCCGTGCGCGTCGGCGACCTGGTCGACATGCTCCTCACCCCGCCGCTGGAGCGGGAGCACCTCGGCATGGAGATGCCCGAGCCCGACCTGATCGCCACCCCCGACGACAGCCGCTTCAGCGACGCCCAGCTGAGCAGCGCCATGGCCCTCCTCGACCTGGAGCACGACGCCCCCCGCCGGCTCTCCGGGCTGCTCGCCGAGGCCCGCCGCAGCGACCCCGACCTGCCCTACCTGGTCGCCCTGCTCGCCGTCCACGCCGCCAGCCCGCCCGTCGGCACCGCCTACCGCCAGGGCGAGCGCCGCCTGCTCTTCGCGGTGGACGACGGTACGCAGCTGGAGGACCCGGAGTTCGGCGGCGCCGACCTGATCGTGGGCACCGCCCTGCTGGACGCCGCCGGAATGGCCGCGGACCGCCAGGAGGTCTCATGACCGGCTCCGTACGCCCCGCGCACCCCCACCCTTTCCGTACCGAGGAGTCCCAGCCGTGAGCGACCGCGCCGCCGAGCACCCCGACGCGTGGACCGAGCCCACCGCGTACGCCGCCTCCCCGCAGACGTACGCGGGCTCCTCCACGGCGTACGCGGGCGACTCCCCGCACCCGCACGCCGCCGAGCCCACCGGCCAGGCACCCGTCACCCCCGCCGACGCCGCCGACGCGGCCCGTCTGGTCTCCTTCGGGCTCCAGCCCAAGCTGCTCCCCGCCCGCGACGCCGAATACGCCGACCTGCTCCGCCGCTACCGGGAGGAGAGCGCCTTCGCCCGGCTCGCCGACGCCGTCGCCACCGGGCTCGGCCTCATCGTCCTGGAGGTCTCCCCGCGCGCCGGGATGGCCGTCACGGCGGGCGAGGACTCCGTCTTCGCCGTCCGCATGGGCGACTACGCCCGCCGCGCCTCCTCCGACGCCGCCGACCGCTTCCTCCACGGCCTCGCCCACCTCGCCGTCGCCGCCCTCGCCTTCCCCCGCCCCGAGGACCTCGCCGACGACGCGTACATCGGCCGCATCACGGTCAACGGCGTCGACGCCTTCGTACGCCAGACTTGCAAGCGGCTGGAGGAGCGCGCCGAGGAGCAGGGCGACAACACCGACCCCGCCACCGACACTCCCGGCCTCGAATCCGGCTGGCGGATCTACGCCCGCCGCAGCTCCACCGGCGCCACCAAGGACGCCCGCCGCCTCGCGGGCTCCACCACCGGCATCATCGGCAAGGCCGTCGCCTTCCTCACCGACTCCGGCTTCCTCCAGCGCACCGGGGACGACGCGGGCGGCACCTACCGCACCACCGCCCGCTACCAGCTCCAGGTCCGCGACCTGGCGGGCGGCGCCGCCATGGCCGAGCTGCTGGAGCTCGGCGTCGTCCCCGTCACCGACGGCTCCGCCACCCTGCTGCCGCCGCCCGACCCCGACGACATCGAGCTGGCCGCCGACGCGGGCCTGCCCTTCCACTCCTCCTGACCCCGCCCGCACCGCCCAGCTCCGCCACCGCTTCTCCGAACGACGAGAGTCCGCCGCCATGTACGAGTTGTCCCGGGTCCGCCTCTACTCCATCGGGCCTGCCGGTGCGCGCTACGCCGACACCGTCCTCGACCTGCGCGGCGTCGGCGAACCCGTCCCCAGCCCCGCGCCCGCCCAGGCGGAGTTCTTCGAGGACGAGCCGGTCGGCCCGCCGCGCCGCCCCGCCCCGGCGGGTGTGCTCTTCCTGGAGAACGGCGGCGGTAAGTCCGTCCTGCTCAAGCTGATCTTCTCGGTGATGCTCCCCGGCCACCGCAACACCCTCGGCGGCGCCAGCTCCGGTGTGCTCCGCAAGTTCCTGCTCGCCGACGACTGCGGCCATGTCGCCCTGGAGTGGCAGCACACGCTCACCGGCGAGTGCGTCGTCGTGGGCAAGGTCAGCGAGTGGCGGGGGCGGCAGGTCTCCAACGACCCGCGGAAGTTCGCGGAGGCGTGGTACTCCTTCCGGCCCGGCCCCGGGCTCAGCCTGGACAGCCTGCCCGTCGCGGAGGCCACCGCCGTCGGCCGCCCCGCCGAAGGGGTCTCCGGGGCCCGGGGCAGGCGCCGCACCATGAAGGGGTTCCGCGACGCCCTGGTGGACGCGGGCAAGTTCTACCAGCACCTCGACGTGCACTGGGAAGAGATCCACGACCGCTGGAACGAACACCTCGGCGACCTCGGACTCGACCCCGAACTCTTCCGCTACCAGCGCGAGATGAACGCCGACGAGGGCGAGGCCGCCGGACTCTTCGCGGTCAAGAAGGACTCCGACTTCACCGACCTGCTGCTCCGCGCCGTCACCGACACCCGCGACACCGACGGCCTCGCCGACCTGGTCAGCGGCTTCGGCAACAAGCTGGGCCGCCGGGCCGAGCTGACCGCCGAACGCGACTTCACCGCGGGCTCCGTCGACCTGCTCGGCCGCATCGTCGAAGCGACCGGGGCCCGCGCCCGCAGCCGTGACATCCACGCCGCCGCCGAGCGCCGCACCCGCACCCTGGCCCGCCGCCTCTCCGCCCGCGCCGCCGAGGAGCGCGGCCGCACCGCCGAGCTGGCCGAGCGCGTCACCGCCGCCGCCCACACCGTCACCGAGGCCGAGTCCACCCGGGGCCACCGCTCCCTCATCGCCGCCGAACTCGCCTACCGGCACGCCTCCCTGGCCCTGGCCGGGGCCGAGAAGAGCGCCGCCGCCGGACGCAAGGAGCTGGCCGAGGCCCGCACCCTGCACGCCGCCTGGCAGGCCGCCGAAGCCGTCCTGCGCCACCGCGCCGCCGCCGACCGCTCCGCCAGGGTCGCCGCCGCCATCCGCGAGGCCGAGCGCGACGCCGCCCCCGCCCTCGCCGCGCGCGCCGCCGCCGCCGCCGATCTCGTACGGGCCCTGCACCTCGCCGCCGAGGACGGTGAGCGCGTCGCCAACGAGCAGGAGGAGCGCGCCGAGACCCTCCAGGCCACCGGCGAGCGCGCCCACCGCGACGCCACCACCGCCGCCACCGAGGCCCAGCGCGCCCGCAGCGAGGCCGGACACCTGCGCCAGCGCCTCGCCGAGGTCGAGCAGGAGACCGGCGAGGCCGTCCGGGCGGGCTGGCTCGACAACACCGCGCCCGACGCCGACCCGGCCCGCGCCGCCCTCGCCGCCAGCGACGCCGAACAGTCCGCTGTCGCCGCCTGGGACACCGCCCGCGAGGCCGCCCGCACCGCCGCCGACCACGCCCGCGAGGCCGCGGCCACCGAGAGCCGCGCCGAACTGGCCGCCGCCCGCGCCGCCGACGCGGCCAAGGCGGCGGAGCAGAGTTACGAGGACGAGCTCAGGGCCGCCGAGTCCATCGCCGCCGACCCCCGCCTCGCCGACCTGCTCGGCCTTCCCTCCGGCACGGGCGTCCCGCACCCCCGCCGGGGAGCGGCCGAGGAGACACCGGGACCGGACCGGGGGGCCGCCGCGCGCACCGCCGACGGCACCGCGACCGGCCCCCGGAACGACGGCACGACCGGCACGGGCCCCGGCCACCCGGGCGACGGCACAGGCACCACCGCCACCGAGACCGCACCGGACAGCGCCCTCGCCCTCGCCGACCAGCCCGCCCCCGCCCACCAGCCCCTCACCGCCCAGGAGTTCGACCGCAGCGCCGACGAGCTGCGCGAGCTGCTCGACCAGTCCGTCACCGCCGCCGAGCGCCGCCTCTTCGACCTGCGCACCGCCGCCGCCGACGACGCCCGCATCCTCGGCGCCCTCGGTGAGGGCGGACTGCTGCCGCCCGGCCCCGACGTCCTCGCCACCGTGGAATACCTGGGCGAGCACGGCATCCCCGCCCTGCCCGGCTGGCGCTACCTCGCCCAGGCCGTCGACCCGGCCGACCACGCCGCCGTCCTCGCCGCCCGCCCCGAGCTCGTCGACGGCGTCGTCATCACCGACCCCGACGCCCACACCCGCGCCCGCGAAGTCCTCGGCAGCGCCGCCCTGCTGCCCCGCTCGGCCGTCGCCGTCGGCACCGCCGCCGCCCTCCTCGCCCCCGTCCCGGACCCGGCCACCGGGTCCGACGCCCAGCACGACGGCGTCTTCCTCGTCCCGCCGAACCCGGCCATGCACGACGAACACGCCGCCGACGAGGAGCGCCACGCCCTGCGCTCCCGCGCCGCCGCCCGCGACGAGGACATCCGCGCCCTCGCCGCCCGGCTCTCCGGGGACCGCGCCCTCGCCGCCCGCATCGGCTCCTGGCGCGCCGACTGCCCGCCCGGCATGCTCGCCGAGCTGGCGGAGGCCGCCGCCACCGCCCGTACGGCGGCCGAAAGCGCCGAAGCCGTCCTCGCCGAGGCCCGTACCGCCCGCGCCGAGGCCGACGAGGCCGCCGCCGACACCGCCCGGGTCCGCGACGAACGCCAGGAGGCCGCCCAGCGCGCCCGCCGGGTCGCGGACGCGCTGGCCGGGCTCGCCCACCGGCTGCGGGAGCGGGCCCGCTGGCAGGTCCGGCTGCGCGAACTGGCCGACGAGGCCGCCGAGTCCGAGGCCCGCGCCGCCGTCTGCCTCGACCTCGCCCGCTCCGCAGACGAGGACCGCAGGGCCGCCCAGCGCGCAGGCGACGACGCCCGCCGCACTGCCCGCGCCCTGCGCGCCGAACGCGCCGAGATCGCCGGCGCCCCGGAGACCCTCCCGGAGCCCGACGCGACCAAACCCCGCACCGCGCTGCCCACCCTCCGCGAGGCATACCGCGCTGCCTCCCAGCTGTACGAGAAGGTCGGCGTCGGCGCCGACCTGCGCGCCGAACAGGCCCGCGCCGAGAGCGACGAGAGCGCCGCCCTCGCCGAGCTGGACCGCCTCACCAACAAGGTCCGCACCCGCGCCGCCCAGCTCCTCGAAGGCACCGACGGGGCCGACGGCCCCTCCCGCCAGGCGGCGGCCGCCCGCGCCGAGTCCCACGTACAGCTCCTGGAGACGCGCGCCTCCACCGCCAGCGAGCAGCTGGGCCGGTTCCGCGGCGAGGCCGAGCGGCTCGCCCCCGACGACGAGCGGCCCCACCACACCGAGCTGCCCGACGAGCTGGTCCCGGCCGACGCCGAACAGGCCCAGACCTTCCTGCGTACGGCCACCGGCGAACTGGCCTCCGCCACCGCCGCCCTGGACACCGCCCGCGCCGCCCACAGCGAGCTGCTCCACGCCCACCGCACCGCCGAGGACTCCGCGGGCGGCTTCGACGAGACCGCCGCCCTCCTGCGCGACCTGCTCCGCGACCACGGTACGGAGGAGGTCACCGAGACCCCCGAGCCGTATCCCGGCACCCTGGAGGAGGCCCGGCACTCCGCCGCCGAGGCCCGCCGCTCCCTGCGCGGCTGCACCACCGACCTCTCCGCCGCCGAGAGCGCCGTGCGGGAGGCGAGCGACATCCTCGTCCGGCACGCCAACTCCACCCGCTACGAGCAGGTCCGCACCCCGGCCCGCCAGCAGATCCGCGAACTGCCCGCGTCCGCGCTCCCGGAGCACGCCCAGAAGTGGGCCGACGCCTTCGCCCCCCGGCTCCGTGTCCTGACCGACGAGCTGGTCCAGCTGGAGCGCAACCGCGACTCCATCGTCGACCGGCTGCGCGGCCTGGTCGAGTCGGCCCTCGCCACGCTCCGCTCCGCCCAGCGGCTCTCCCAGCTCCCCGAGGGGCTGGGGGAGTGGTCGGGGCAGGAGTTCCTCCGGATTCGCTTCGAGGAGCCGGACCAGGCCACCCTCACCGAACGCCTCGGCGAGGTCATCGACGAGGCGACGCACGCCGCCCTCAAGAAGAACTCCGACCTCCGCCGGGACGGCATGTCCCTGCTGCTGCGGGGCGTCGAGGCGGCGCTGCGGCCCAAGGGCATCGCCGTGGAGATCCTCAAGCCGGACGCGGTGCTGCGCGCCGAGCGGGTCCCGGTCGGGCAGATGGGGGACGTCTTCTCCGGCGGCCAGCTGCTCACCGCCGCCATCGCCCTCTACTGCACGATGGCGGCACTGCGCAGCAACGACCGGGGCCGCGACCGCCACCGCCACGCGGGCACCCTGTTCCTGGACAACCCGATCGGCCGGGCCAACGCCACGTATCTGCTGGAGCTCCAGCGAGCGGTCTCCGATGCGCTGGGCGTCCAGCTGCTCTATACGACCGGCCTCTTCGACACGACCGCGCTCGCCGAATTCCCCCTGGTCATCCGGTTGCGCAACGACGCCGACCTGAGGGCGGGGCTGAAGTACATCAGCGTGGAGGAGCACCTGCGCCCCGGGCTGCCCCAGCAGGACCCGGAGGGCGAGACGGTCCACGGCGAGATCACGGCGACCCGCATGTTCAAGCGGAGCGGGCCGCAGCCGAGCGGACCGCAGCCGGAGGCATGACCGCCGAATCGCAGCCGGAGGCGTGACGGGCCCCCGGGCGGACTCACGCCCGGGGGACCCTTACGCCCGGGAGAGTCTCAGCGCCGGGAGTCCCTTACGCCCGGGAGAGATCGCCGGTGCTCCGGCGGTCGCGTATGCCGCCGCCCGCATCGCTCCGTTCGGCGGCTCGCGCCGCCCGCTGGGCCCGGCGCCGCTCCCGGCGCATCTGCCGGGCGGTGCTGCTCGGCTCGGACACCACGCCATGGCGCTGGTTCCACACCTGCCGGGTGACCCAGACGTCCAGCACCGCCCAGGTGGCGACCACCGTGCTGGCCACACTGCTGAGCACCATCGGGAAGGCCAGCCAGGAACCGGCCAGTGTGCAGAGGAAAGCGACCACCGCCTGGATGATCGTCAGCGACATGATGAGGACGGCCCGCACGGCGGCCGTCCGCACCGCATCCGGCATCCGCCGTCTCTTCGCCGGCTCCTCCACCCACAACTGCCGCTGTCGCGGAATCCTCGCCCCGTCCACGGTGTCCGTCCTCGCGGTGCCCACCGGTGCTCCGGCGCTTCCGCGTTCCTGCGTGCTCAAGGTCCTTCAACTCCCCACCGCTGTCCGACTTCAGGGTGGCTGCCCGGCTCGCGCCGGTTCTACGCGGGCGGTTGGACTCCGTACCGCCGCGCACGCCCCCGCCGTGCGTCTACCCCGTACATATGGACGAACCACCCGCTCCGAAGATTCCCCCTGAAAGCCACCACAGAGCCCCGAAAGTCACGGAACGAAGAATTCCAGCCAACTGATGTGGGCCTGTACGCGGTGGGTCGGCGGTGATCCTGTGTCGCTTTCGCGAATTTCATCTCCGGGAATACCGGGACAATTCATGATCAACGCCTGGCCGGACGGCTGAAAATCATCCGGACGTGTCTTCGAGTTGTCTCTGTGTCAGTAGTAGGCTCGCGCCGTTTATTGACGCAGGACGGACCCTCGCCCGCGTTCGTCCGATGCGCGCCGGTGTACGCACGGCGAATGTCGGGGCAGGGTCGAGGGACGACCGGGAGAAGACCACCCCCGCGGTGCGGGGCCGATCTGGGGGAGGCCATGCGCTTTCGCGGGAAGTCCATCCGCAGGAAGATCGTGGCGTTGCTGCTGGTGCCGCTCGTCTCCCTCACGGGCCTGTGGGTCCTCGCCACCTATGTCACCGGCCGTCAGGCGAGCGAACTGATGACCGCCGGCAGCATCGTGGAGAAGGTCGGCGGACCGCTGGAGGAGACCGTCCGGGCCGTCCAGGCGGAACGTCGGCAGACCCTGGTCTATCTGGCGGACCCCCGCGCCTCCGACGCCCTGCCCGTCCTGCTGCGCCAGCGCGCCGACACCGACCGGGTGGTGGCCGAGGTCAGGGACAGCGCCCGGCGGAACGACGTCCGCGAGGAGCTGACCCCCGAGGCCCGCACCCGTCTCGACGCGATCCTGAGCGCCGTCGACGGCCTGGGCTCCCTGCGCGAATCGGTCGAGAGGCGCACCATCGGCCGGGCGAAGGCCCTGGACTTCTACAACGGCCTCGTCGACCCCGCGTACCGCTTCCTCAACGGTCTCCACACGACCGGGAACGGGTCGGTGGACCGGCAGATGCGGGCCCTGGCCGGGGTGTCCCGCGCCCGGGAGATGCTCTCCCGCGAGGACGCGCTGGTCGCTTCGGGGCTCATCGCGGGCCGCTTCACCACCGCCGAACTCCGTCAGATATCCGGCCTGGTGGCCCAGCGCGAACTGCTCTACGAGGTCAGCCTCGAGAACCTCCCCGCCACCGAACGCCGACGCGTCGAGCAGTTCTGGAGCAGCCCGGACGCCGAACCGCTGCGCACCGCCGAGGACACCCTGATCGCCGCCGGGCCCACCGAGCGCCCGGGCGCCGTCGACACCGAGCGGTGGCAGGAGGCGGCCCTGCCCGTCCTCGACCGGCTGGCACACGAATCCACGGAGATGCGCGACCGCTTCCAGGACCGCGCCGAACCGGTCGGGTACCGGGTCCTCGCGCAGGCCGGTGCCGCCGGAGTCCTCGGCTTCCTGGCCCTGGTCGTCTCGATCTTCGTCTCCGTACGGATCGGCCGCGAACTCGTCCGTGACCTCTCCCGGCTCCGCAAGGACGCCCACGAGGTCTCCGGCGTCCGGCTGCCGAGCGTGATGCGCCGACTGGCCGCGGGCGAACAGGTCGACGTCGAGACCGAGGCCCCGCACCTCACCTACGAGCGCGACGAGATCGGCCAGGTCGGCCAGGCGCTCAACACCCTCCAGCGGGCCGCCGTCGAGGCCGCGGTCAAGCAGGCGGACATGCGGCGCGGCGTCTCCGAGGTCTTCGTCAACCTCGCCCGCCGCAACCAGGTCCTCCTGCACCGCCAGCTGACCCTGCTCGACACCATGGAGCGCCGCACCGAGAACAGTGACGAGCTCGCCGACCTGTTCCGCCTGGACCACCTCACCACCCGTATGCGCCGCCACGCCGAGGGGCTCGTGATCCTCTCCGGCGCCGCCCCCTCCCGCCAGTGGCGCAAGCCCATCCAGCTCATGGACGTGGTGCGGGCGGCCGTCGCCGAGGTCGAGGACTACGAACGCATCGAGGTCCGGCGGCTGCCCCGGATCGGGGTGGGCGGCCCCGCCGTCGCCGACCTCACCCACCTCATCGCCGAACTCCTGGAGAACGCCACCGTCTTCTCGCCCCCGCACACGGCGGTCCAGGTGCACGGCGAACGCGTCTCCAACGGCTTCACCCTCGAAATCCACGACCGGGGCCTCGGCATGCCCCCCGAGGTCCTGCTCGACGCCAACCTGAGGCTCGCCGAGACCCCCGACTTCGAGCTCTCCGACACCGACCGCCTCGGCCTCTTCGTGGTCAGCCGCCTCGCCCAGCGGCAGAACGTCCGGGTCTCCCTCCAGAAATCGCCGTACGGAGGCACGACGGCGGTCGTGTTCATCCCGGCCGCCCTCCTCACCGAGGCCCCCGACACCCACGGCACCGGATTCCGCCTCGACCGCCGTGCGGAGCGGGCGATCGGCAGCGGCCGTACCAACGGCGACGCGCCGGGCACCGGGGGCGGCCGGGACTCCGCGGCCGAGGGCGGCGACCGCAGGGCCGGTGGCCGCTCCACCGTCCTCTCCCCGGTCCCCACCGGGCTCACCGGACCGGCCGTCCTCGACGGCCCGGTCGAGCTGGAGGCCCCGGTCGGCCCGCTGGACCTCGTGGACGACCCGCTGGACCGCACCCCGGACCCGGCACTGGACCCGGCCCTGGGGCCCGTGCTCGACGGAGTCTCCGACCTGGAGGACACCGAGAGCGAACGCGGCGGCATCTTCCGCGCCCGTGACCTGCGCCGCGACGACGACCACGACGACGCCCTGGGCGCGCGCCGCGACGACGACCTGAGCGCCCGCCGGGACGACGACCTGGGTGCGCGCCGCGACGACGCCCGGGGCCTCCGCAGCGAGGACGCCGTCAAGCTGCGCCGCGGTGACGCCGGGAACGCGCGCCGCGCCGCAGGCCGCGAACAGCACCAGCAGGCCCGCGACCACGGCGACGGCCCCACGGCCGCCGTCCGTCCGATGCGCCCCGCCGGACCGGTCCCGCTGCCGCGCCGCACCCCGCCGACCCTGGTCACCGACCGGGGCCGCCGCGTGGACGACCAGGACCCGGGGGCGGCCGACCGGTCCGCGACCGCTCCCCGCACCCCGACCGGCCCGGTCGCGCACAAGGAACCCCCGCGATCGCCCCGGGGCGCCGGAGCCCCGGACGCATCCCGCGCCACCCACGTAACGCACACCCCCGACGCACCACGGTCCCCGGGCGCATCACAGATCACCCCCACCACCCCCTGGGCCGCCCGCGCCGCACTCCGCACCCCCACGCCACTCGGCAGCACGGAACCACGGAACGGCAGCACGGAAGCCCCGCGTGGCAGTACGGAAGCCCCGCGTGGCAGTACGGAACCCCCGCACGGCACCACGAAGCCCTCGCACGACACCACAGAACCCCCGCGCACCCCCGAACCACCCCGCATCCCCGAGGCCCGGCGCGGCACCACCCCCGCGCCGGACGGCCCGGCCGCCCCCGACACCGTGGGCGGCCTGCCCCGGCGGGTCCGGCAGGCCAGCCTCGCCCCCCAGCTCCGTGAGGACTCCGCAGACCGGACTCCGCACCGGGCGCCCGTGGACACGGCCGACGACGTCGAGCGTGACGCGGACGAAGTACGCAACCGTATGGCCTCACTCCAACGCGGCTGGCAGCGCGGTCGTCGGCAGAACGCCGAACACGCCGAGAACACCGACGACACGGCCGGCTCCGAGGGAACAGCACCAGGAACCACTCCGGGAGGGGACGGTCGATGACCGCACCGAACGCCGCAGCACCCAACCCCGCACGCCACGGCTCGGGCGAACTGAACTGGCTGCTCGACGAACTCGTCCAGCGCGTCGCCAGCATCCGCAAGGCGCTGGTGCTCTCCAGCGACGGGCTCGCCACCGGCACCTCGCAGGACCTGACCCGGGAGGACAGCGAGCATCTGGCCGCCGTCGCCTCCGGGTTCCACAGCCTCGCCAAGGGCGTGGGACGCCACTTCGACGCGGGGCAGGTACGCCAGACCATCGTCGAACTCGACGAGGCGTTCCTCTTCGTCACCGCGGCGGGGGACGGCAGCTGTCTCGCCGTCCTGGCCGATGCCGACTCCGACGTGGGCCAGGTGGCGTACGAGATGACGCTCATGGTCAAGCGCGTGGGGGCTCATCTGGCCAACGCCCCGCGGACGACCGGTCTGCCCGCCGGAGGGTGAGGGGCGGGAATGAGCGCTGACTCCCCCCGGGGCATGGACCCCGCCTCTCCGGACGGGGCCGCCGACCCCCAGTCCTCGCGTTGGTACGACGCGGAGGCGGGGCCGGTGGTCCGCCCGTACGCCATGACCCGGGGGCGTACCAGCAGCGCCTCCCGGCACCGGCTCGACCTGATCGCCCTCGTCGTGCCCGAACCGGCCGCCGAGGACCCCGGCCGGGACCAGACGCTCGCGCCCGAACACGTACAGATCGTCGAACTCTGCAGCGACACGCCCCAGTCGATCGCCGAGCTCGCCGCCGGACTCGACCTCCCGGTAGGGGTGGTACGGGTCCTGGTCGGCGATCTCGTCGAGGACGAGCTGGTGCACGTCACCCGTCCCGTTCCACCGGCCGAGCTGCCGGACGTGAACATTCTTCGCGAGGTAATCAATGGCCTTCGGGCGCTCTAGCCGCCGCTCCCAGCGGCCCGTCGAGCCCGTCACTCTGAAGATCCTGGTGGCGGGAGGGTTCGGCGTCGGCAAGACGACCGCGGTCGGCGCGGTCAGCGAGATCAGACCGCTGCGCACGGAGGAACGCCTCAGCGAGGCGGGCCGCCCGGTGGACGATCTGGAGGGGGTCGAGGGGAAGACCACCACCACGGTCGCCATGGACTTCGGCCGGATCACGCTCCGGGAGGACCTCGTCCTCTACCTCTTCGGCACGCCGGGCCAGGACCGCTTCTGGTTCCTCTGGGACGAGCTGGCCCAGGGCGCCCTGGGCGCGGTCGTCCTCGCCGACACCCGGCGCCTGGAGGACTGCTTCGCCGCGGTGGACTACTTCGAGCGCCGGCGCATCCCGTTCACCGTGGCCGTCAACTGCTTCGAGGGGGCGGGCCGGTTCCCCGCCGAAACGGTACGGGCCGCACTCGATCTCGACCCCGAGGTCCCGGTGCTGCTGTGCGACGCGCGGGACCGCTCCTCGGTGCGTGACGTTCTGGTCGCGGTGGTCGAACACGCCCTGGAGCGCGCGGCCCGGGACCGCCAGCCCGTCGCCACCTGAACGGGTTTACGCGTGCGGCCCGTACCCCCGCCGACAGGGGTACGGGCCGCACGTCGTCCGGCGGACCGGGCTGTGAGTGTTCTGCGGCCGTGACGGCTCGTCAAGTCATGGGCGCACCCGACCCGTTCTGCCGCACCTGTTCTAGCGGACGGCGATCACCGCCGAACCGTGCCCGAAGAGACCCTGGTTGGCCGTGATGCCCACCCTGGCCCCCGGCACCTGCCGGTCCCCGGCCCGGCCGCGCAACTGCTGCGTCAGCTCGCAGACCTGGGCGATCGCCTGCGCGGGCACCGCCTCGCCGAACGAGGCCAGCCCCCCGCTCGCGTTGACGGGAATCCGGCCGCCCAGCGCGGTGGTGCCCGCGCGCACGAGCCCGGCCCCCTCGCCGGGACCGCACAAGCCGATGTCCTCGTACCACTCCAACTCCAGTGCCGTGGACAGGTCGTAGACCTCCGCCAGCGACAGATCCTCCGGCCCGGCCCCCGCCTCCTCGTACGCGGCCCGCGCGAGCGACGCCCGGAAGCTCTCCGGCGACGGCTCCACGGCCACCGCCGAGTCGGTGCCGATGTCCGGCAGATCGAGCACGGTCCGGGGGAAGGTCGGCGTCACCGTGGAAACGGCCCGGATACGCACCGGATCGGCCACCCCGCGCCGCCGCGCGAACTCCATGCCGCACAGCACCAGCGCCGCCGCCCCGTCGGAGGTGGCGCAGATGTCCAGCAGCCGCAGCGGATCGGCGACCATCGCGGAGGCGGCGACCTCCTCGGCCGTCACCGGCTTCCGGTAGCGGGCGTACGCGTTGAGCGCGCCCGCCGCCGCGTTCTTCACCTTGACCAGCGCGAAGTCCTCGGGCGTATCCCCGTACAGGGCCATCCGGCGGCGCGCGTACAGCCCGAAGTACGCCGGGTTCGTCGCCCCGAGCACCCGGAAGCGCAGCCAGTCCGGATCATCCGGCCGCTCCCCGCCCGCCGGGGCGAAGAACCCCTTGGGCGCCGCGTCGGCCCCCACCACCAGCACCACGTCCGCCATCCCCGCCAGGATCTGGGCCCGCGCGGTATCGATCGCCTGGGCCCCCGACGCGCACGCGGCGTACACGGAGGTCACCCGCGCCCCCTGCCACCCCAGCGCCCGCGCGAACGTCGCCCCGGCCACATACCCCGGATAGCCGCCCCGGACCGTCTGCGCGCCGACCACCGACCCCACCTCGGGCCAGCCGATCCCCGCGTCGGCGAGGGCGGCGCGCGCGGCGACCCGCCCGTACGCGACGAAGCCGCGCCCCCACTTGCCCCACGGATGCATCCCGGCCCCGAGAACGGCCACATCACCGGTCACGACACCGCCCCCTCCGCCGCCGGTACGGTTCCCGGCTCCTCCGGTCCGGCCTCCGCCGCCACGGGCCGCCAATTCCAGGTCGTATGTACGGTGTTGGCCCCCGCGTCCTCGTCCAGGACGCCCGGCACCACCTCCACCGCCGACCCGACGGGCAGATCGGCCACGCCCACCCCGGGCGCGGCCTGCCCCAGCACCACCATGCGCTCGGCCGCCAGCTCCACGGCGACCAGGGTGTACGGCACCCAGGGCGCCCCGGGATCGCTGACGTACGGGGGAGGGGGCCGGTAGCGCCCGTCGGTGCAGGACCACACCGTGCCCCGCCGGGACAGCGGCACCTCCTCCAACTCGCCGCCGGGACAGCCCGGATTGCGGCAGTGGCCGTCCTCCCGGGGGAAGTGCACGGTCCGGCACCCGGAGCAGCGGGTGCCCAGCAGCCGGAACTCCTCCCCGGGGCCGTCCCCGGTGAACCAACCGGCCACCACCGGTATGCGTGTACGCGACAAAACCCCTCCCCGGCATCACTTCTGACGGAACGTCAGAAGTGTGCCACGGGAGGCCGCCCCCGACGAGAGGCGCGGCCCGGAGCCCTGCTCTGTACGCGGCTCAGCCGTGCTCGGCCCGCCACTTCGCCGCGGTCTCCGCCAGCTCCGCGTCCCGTCCCGCGAGCATCATTCGGATCATCCGCGCATCCCCGCGCAGCGACCACGCCGGATGCCCGAAGGTGGCGGGGTTGTTCTTCTCGATCAGGAAGTGCGCGGGCCAGGCCGTGCCGTACCCGATCAGCGGCAGGGCCGCCAGATACCGCTTCCGGCCCCGGGCCAGCCCGTAGGCGGCGACGGTGAGACCGGTCAGTGTGCCGGTCAGATGGACCCAGCGGGTGGCGGCGCGGGAGTGCATCGCGACGTAGTACGGCCAGAATTCCTCGTACGAATCGAACGTCTGCTGTGACATACGGGCACCGTAGCCGCCCGGACCGCAACCGAAAACGGTCCTTGCGCGTCCGAAGGGAAGAACGGGCGGCCGGAGCCCACGGGGGTGGTCCCGGTCCGCCCGTTCACCTCCCTCCGGCACCCGCCCCGCTCAGTGCCCGGCGACCGACCCGAGAGCCACCGGAAAGTCGAAATAGGTGTCCGGGAACAGCTCGGGCCTATGGGTGAAGTGCCACCACTCCTCCGGCAGATTCACGAACCCCACCTCGGCCAACGTCCGCTTCAGGAACTGCCGGTTGGCGCGCTGGGTCCCCTGAATCCGGGGGTCGTCCGTGTGCGAGAGGGTGTCGAAACAGTCGTAACCGGTGCCCATGTCCACCGAGTTGTCGGGAAACCGCTCGCCCCGGGGCGCGAAGCAGGGCGTCAGCCTCTCACCCGGACGGTACGGCCTGGTCGGCAGCGCCGGAAGCCGGACCAGCGTCAGGTCCACCGTGCTGCCCCTGCTGTGCCCGGACCTCTCCGCGATGTAACCGTCCTCGAAAAGCCGGTGCTTGCCGACCAGCGGATAGAACTCCCCCTTCATCGACTGTTCTTCGAGATCCTCCGCCCACCGCACGAAGTGGTCCACCGCCCGCTGCGGCCGGTAACAGTCGTACACCTTCAGCGAATACCCCTGGCGCAGCAGCCGCTTCTGCGCGAGGTGCAGCGCACGGGCGGCGGGCCGGGTCAGGATGCAGACCGGCTGCCGGTAGCCGTCGACCCGCTCGCCGAGGAAGGTGTGCGCGGTGGTGTAACGCATCTCCTGGATGATCGTCGGATCGACCGAACGCAGCGCCACGAACTCCCGGGGAGCCGTGGGTTCGGGGCGCGCCCGGGCCGGCGCCGGGGAGACGACCGCACCGGCGAGCAGGGCAGCGGCGGCGGCAGCGGTGGCCAGGGCACGGAGGGCGGTACGCATTCCTGTCATGGCCCACATCGTCCACCGGCTTCACGGCACGGGCGAGAGGACGACCACCGGCTTCGCGGCAGGCGCGAGAGAGCACGATCGCCGCTTCACGGCACACACGAGAGCACGATCACCGGCTTCGCAACACGCACAAGAGCACCATCGGATACAGTCCGCCCGTGCCCGAGCCCACCAACAGCCCCGCCCCGACGGCCGGTCGGCAGCCCTCCCCGTACGTCAGGGACTCCCACTGCTCCACCTGCGGAGCCCCGTACACGGCCCTCCCGGCCCCCGGCACCTGGCCCCGCACCTGCGCCCGCTGCGGTGCCACCGCCTACCGCAACCCGCTCCCGGTCGCCGTGGCCCTGCTCCCCGTGACCGGCCCCGGCCCGACCGGCCTCGTCGTGATCACCCGCACCATCGAACCGGGGAAGGGCGGCACCGCGCTGCCCGGCGGCTTCATCGACCACGCCGAGGACTGGCGCCACGCGGTCGTCCGGGAACTGCGCGAGGAGACCGGGATCGAGGCCGCCGAACAGGACGTCCGCCTGGCCGACGCCCTCAGCGACACCGCGGGCCACCTCCTGCTCTTCGGCCTCCTCCCGCAACGGCCCCTGTCGGCCCTGCCGCCCTCCACCCCCACCCACGAGACCTCGGGGTACGAGATCCTCCACGCCCCGCGCCCGCTGACGTTCCCGCTCCACACCGAGGCCGTGAACGCCTGGTTCGCGGGCCGCTACGGCTGAGACCCCCGGTGTACGGGCTCCGCCCGGCAGAGGACCCCTCAAGGGGCCCGCTCACCCCTCCACCACCCCCCGCACCCGCACCGGAAGCCCCACCGCCTCCACCCCCTCCCCACCGCCGTCCCGCTCCACCACCACACGGTCCCCCTCCCACCGCGCCACATACCGCTCGACCTCGGCCTCCGCCCACCCGTCACCCGGGTCCCGGACCACCAGCCCGCCCCCGGTACGCCCCGGCGCCGGGGCCCACACCTCCAGCTCCAGCTCCCCGTCCGCGTCCCGCACCGGAATCACCGCCCCCGCCCGCGCCAGCACCGGAATCCGCGAGAGCGGCGCCTCGACCACCACCGGCCCCGGCCCCTCGTACGCCCGCCCGGTCACCGTGTCGTACCAGCGCCCCCGGGGCAGCCGCACCACCCGCCGGTCCGCACCCGCCTCCAGCACCGGCGCCACCAGCAGCGCGTCGCCCAGCAGGAACGCGTCCTCGCACCCCCGCAGCCCCCGGTCGCCCGGCGCCCCCCACCACACCGGCCGCACATAGGGCGCCCCCGTCAGCCGCGCCACCTGCGACAGCGTCACGAAGTACGGGTGCAGCCGCTCCCGCTCCACCAGCGCCGCCCGCGCGTGCTCCAGCACCTCGGGCCCGAACTCCCACGGCTCCCGGCGCCCCGCGTCGATCGCCGCATGGGTCCGGAACAACGGCAGGTACGCGCCCAGCTGGAACCACCGCAGATACAGCTCCGGCGACGGGAACCCGTCGAACCCGCCCACATCCGGCCCCGAGTACGGCACCCCGCACAGCCCGAGGCCCAGCACCAGCGAGAGCGAGGCCCGCAGCCCCGGCCACCCGGACGACACATCACCGGACCAGGTGCCCCCGTACCGCTGCATCCCCACCCACCCCGACCGCGAGAACAGGAACGGCCGCTCCTCCGGGCGCAGCCGGAGCAGCCCCTCGTACCCGGCGCGCGCCATCGCCAGCCCGTACACGTTGTGCGCCTCCCGGTGGTCCCCGCCGTGGCCCTCCAGGACGTGCCGGGCGGAACGGGGGAGCGACGGGTCCCCGAAAGCCGCGAACGACACCGGCTCGTTCATGTCGTGCCAGACCCCCGAGAAGCCCTGCGCAAGCCGCTCCCCGTACAGAGATCCCCACCATTCCCGCACAAGCGGATCGGTGAAATCCGGATAGACGCAGGCCCCGGGCCACACCTCGCCCACCACCACCCGCCCCCGCGCGTCCCGGACGTACGCCCCCCGCTCCCCGACCGCCAGCCCCGCGTCGAACACCGCGTCGCCCGGCGCCGCCTTCACCGCCGGATCGACGATCGACACCAGCCGCACGCCCTCCGCCCGCAACTCCTTCGCCAGCCCGGGCAGATCGGGGAACCGCTCCCGGTCGACCGTGAACACCCGGTGCCCGTCGTAGTGGTCGATGTCCAGATGCAGCACGGACAGCGGCAGCCCCCGCTCCCGGTACCCGGCCACCACCCGCCGCACCTCCCGCTCGCTGCCGAACCCCCACCGGGCGTGCTGCGGCCCCAGCGCCCACGACGGCGGCACCGCCGGCGCACCCGTCAGCGCCGTCCACCCCTGGAGCACCCGGGCCGGTGTCCCCGCCACCACCCAGCAGCGCAGCGGACCGCCCTCCATCCGCACCTCGCACGTGCCCGGCCGGTCGTGCCCGGACCCCGCGCCCTCCTCGCCCTCGCGCACCACCACCCGGCCCGCCCAGGTGTTGTCGTGGAACGCCAGATGCGTACCCGCGTCCGAGACCACCACCTGCACCGGCATCGTCAGATACAGCGGATCGTCCCCCGGACCGAACCGCCCGCCCGGATCGGTGTTCCACAGCCCGTACGCCCCGTCCCGCAGCCGGGGCCCCGACGCCCGCCCGCCCAGCCCGAAGAACCGCGCGTCCGCAGGCACCTCCGACCGCTGCACCCACCGCACCGAACCCCCGCCCACCGGCTCCCACCAGCGCGGCGGCAGCTCCCGCCGCAGCAGCACCCCGCCCGGCGTCCGCAGCTCCACCGCACCGGAACGCGACACCAGCACCGTCAGCCGCTCGGACACCACCTGCCAGCCACCGTCCTGACCCGGCTCCAGCACCGCCCGCGGATCGGCCGCGGGCACCTCGCCCGCCGGTGCGTACGACGGCAGCGGACCGGCCCCGTCCCACGCCCAGAACACCGCACCGCCCACCGCCACCCTGATCCGCAGCTCCGAACGGGCGAACCGCACCACACCCCCGCCCGGACCCGGCTCCGCCCCCACCAGAGCACCGGGCACCCGGGCCCGCTCGGCACCGCGCGCGGGCAGCGCACGCGCGTCCGCCGACCGGCGCCGCCAGGCAGCACGCACCGTGCGCAGCCCCCGTACCGAACCGACCAGCTTCACCCGACGCACCAGGTCACGACCGTCCATGGCGCACACCATGCCACCCGCCCGGACCGCAGAACCTCCCGTTCAACTCCCGTTCACCCGCTCCGCCGCGCAACCGCCCGGCCCACCGACGGCCCGGCACCCACCCCCACCGAGCCCCGCATCACGTCGACCCACCCTGGTGCCGAAGACGATCACATGGCATCGTCCGTGTCAGCCGCCCACGCGCACACCCCAGCCGTGCGCGCCGACACGCCACCCGCGTACCCGTCGTCCAGCCAGGGAGCCGCCCCATGACCGCAGCCACGCCCGACGCCCCTCTCTGGCAGCCCGGCCCCGAACGCATCGCCGCCGCGGCCGTCACCCGCTTCCAGAGCTGGGCCGCGAGCCGCTACGGAGCCCCGGCCGAGGGCGGGTACGCGGCCCTGCACCGCTGGTCCGTCGACGAGCTCGACACCTTCTGGCAGGCCGTCGCCGACTGGTTCGACATCCGCTTCTCCACCCCGTACGAGAGCGTCCTCGGCGACCGCACCATGCCCGGCGCCACCTGGTTCCCCGGCGCCACCCTCAACTACGCCGAACACGCCCTGCGCACCTCCGAGGACCCGGCCCGCGCCGACACCCCCGCCCTCCTGTACGTCGACGAGACCCACACCCAGGTCCCCATCAGCTGGTCCGACCTCCGCCGCCAGGTCGGCGCACTGGCCGCCGAACTCCGCGCCCTCGGCGTCACCCCCGGCGACCGCGTCAGCGGCTACCTCCCCAACATCCCGCAGGCCGTCGTCGCCTTCCTCGCCACCGCGGCTGTCGGCGGCGTCTGGACCTCCTGCGCCCCCGACTTCGGCGCCCGCAGCGTCCTCGACCGGTTCCAGCAGATCGAACCCGTCGTCCTCTTCACCGTCGACGGCTACCGCTACGGCGGCAAGGAGCACGACCGTACGGAGACCGTCGCCGAACTCCGCCGCGAACTGCCCACCCTCCGCGCCGTCGTCCACATCCCGCTGCTCGGCACCGACGCCCCCGAAGGCGCCCTCGCCTGGGCCGCCCTCACCTCCGCCGACACCGAGCCCGTCTTCGAGCAGGTCCCCTTCGACCACCCGCTCTGGGTCCTCTACTCCTCCGGCACCACCGGCCTGCCCAAGGCCATCGTCCAGTCCCAGGGCGGCATCCTGCTCGAACACTTCAAGCAGCTCGGCCTGCACTGCGACCTCGGCCCCGAGGACCGCTTCTTCTGGTACACCTCCACCGGCTGGATGATGTGGAACTTCCTCGTCTCCGGCCTCCTCACCGGCACCACCGTCGTCCTGTACGACGGCAGCCCCGGCTACCCCGACGTCAGCGCCCAGTGGCGGATCGCCGAACAGACCGGCGCCACCCTCTACGGCACCTCCGCCGCGTACGTCATGGCCTGCCGCAAGGCCGACATCCACCCCGGCCGCGACTTCGACCTCTCCCGCGTCCAGTGCGTCGCCACCACCGGCTCCCCGCTCCCGCCCGACGGCTTCCGCTGGCTCCACGACGAGGTCGCCGACGACCTCTGGATCGCCTCGGTCAGCGGCGGCACCGACGTCTGCTCCTGCTTCGCCGGAGCCGTCCCCACGCTCCCCGTCCACATCGGCGAACTCCAGGCCCCCTGCCTCGGCACCGACCTCCAGTCCTGGGACCCGGCGGGCAAACCCCTCACCGACGAGGTCGGCGAACTCGTCGTCACCAACCCGCTCCCCTCCATGCCGATCCGCTTCTGGAACGACCCCGACGGCAGCCGGTACCACGACAGCTACTTCGACATGTACCCCGGCGTCTGGCGCCACGGCGACTGGATCACCCTCACCGACCACGGCTCGGTGATCATCCACGGCCGCTCCGACTCCACCCTCAACCGCCAGGGCGTCCGCATGGGCTCCGCCGACATCTACGAGGCCGTCGAACGGCTCCCCGAGATCCGCGAGTCCCTCGTCATCGGGATCGAGGAACCCGACGGCGGCTACTGGATGCCGCTCTTCGTCCACCTCGCCGAAGGCGCCACCCTCGACGACGATCTGCGCGCCGCGATCAAGGCGACCATCCGCGAGAACCTCTCCCCGCGCCACGTCCCGGACGAGGTCATCGAGGTCCCCGCCATCCCGCACACCCTCACCGGCAAGCGCATCGAGGTCCCGGTCAAACGCCTGCTCCAGGGCACCGAGCTGGCCAAGGCGGTCAACCCGGGCTCGGTCGACAACCTCGACCTGCTCCACTTCTACGCCGAACTGGCCGCGAGCCGCCGCCGCTAGAAGCCGTCCCGGACCGGTTGTCAGTCCCCCTGATTACGCTGAGTGAGCAAGGATTCACCGTGCACAGGGGGACACGACACATGGCGCAGACGAACAACACCAAGCGCACCACCGAGCACAGCTCGAAACACCGCACGGCACCCGGCACCACCCTGCGACGCATCCTGCGCCGCGAAGCCCCCAGCACCGTCGGCCTCCTGGTCGACGAGCAGGACTTCGCGGCCATGCGGCGCTACCGCACTTTCCCCTTCGACGACCACGCCGCTTACCTCCACCAGGTCGAGCGCCTGCTCAAGACGCTGACGGCCCAGGGCGTGCACACCACGATCGCCCTCTTCGACCCCGAGGACTACGCCGAGTTCTGCGCGGAGTCCGGACTCGACGCGGACACCGGCGCCAGCCGCAGCCGCTTCACCGCCGAGATCGCCGCCGCCGGAGCCACGGTCGCCTACACCGGCCAACGCCTGACCGACCTCATCCCCCTCCTGGTCTCCCGCGCGGTCCGCCGTGCCACCTGGGAGTACGCCACCCTCGTCCTCACCGACCTCGGAGCCTGCGCGGACTGCGGCCAGGACATCGGACGCGCGGCCTTCGACCGGGCCTCCCACCTCCTGACCCGGCTGCTGGAGCGGGCCGGACCGGGCACCCACCACCTGGTCTGCTCCACCCCCACGGAGAACGACCAGCTCCTGGCGGTGCTCCACACCCACCGCGACCCCACGGGCCCGGCCCGCCTGGACACCTCGGAAGGAGCGGAGTTCGCCACCGTGCTCGCGGTGGCCATCGCCCTGGAGAAACCCGGGGGAGTGGTGCTCCGCACCAGCGCCCCCGACACCCCGGACCGCGTCCACGGCTGGCGCCTGGCCCACGGCGCCCTCGCCCCGCTCACCGCGGGCGAGGTCTTCAACGCCTACTGCACCGACGCCGAGACCGGAGAGCCCGTCTCCCCGGAATCCGGCGTGGAGTACTGCGCGGGCTTCGACATCGGAGCCGACCCCGCGGAACCGCACCACTGACGCCGACACACAACAGGAGGGGCTCCCCGCCCCCAGGCGGAAAGCCCCTCCTGCAACACACACCACCCGCGGCGTGCCTACTCGCCGGACAGCACAGCCTGAGCGGCCTTGCGGGCCTCGTCGGCGGAGTCGGCCGAACGGGCGGCGTTCGCCGCACGCTCGCACTGCGCCAGCGTGTACTTGGCCAGCGTGGCGCGCACATAAGGAATGGACGCGGCACCCATCGAGAGCGAGGTGACCCCCAGCCCCGTCAGCACACAGGCCAGCAGCGGATCGGACGCGGCCTCCCCGCAGACACCACAGCTTTTGCCCTCGGCACGGGCGGCCTCGGCGGACAGCGCCACCAGGTCCAGCAGCGCCGGCTGCCACGGGTCCTGGAGCCGCGACACCGCGCCCACCTGACGGTCGGCGGCGAAGGTGTACTGCGCCAGGTCATTGGTGCCCAGCGACAGGAACTCGACCTCCTGGAGGATCGACCGCGCCCGCAGAGCGGCGGACGGAATCTCCACCATCGCGCCGAACTTCGCCCGCAGCCCGGCCTCGCGGCACGCGTCCGCGAACGCCTTGGCGTCGGTGCGGTCGGCCACCATGGGGGCCATGACCTCCAGGTAGACCGGCAGCCCCTCGGCGGCCTTCGCCAGCGCGGTCAGCTGGGTACGCAGCACCTCGGGGTGATCCAGCAGGCTCCGCAGCCCGCGCACACCCAGCGCCGGGTTCGGCTCGTCGGCCGGCGTCAGGAAGTCCAGCGGCTTGTCGGCCCCGGCATCCAGTACGCGTACGACGACACGCCCCTCGGGGAACGCCTCCAGCACCGCCCGGTAGGCCGCGACCTGCTTCTCCTCGGAAGGAGCCTGCTTGCTGTCGTCCAGGAAGAGGAACTCGGTGCGGAACAGCCCCACACCCTCGGCCCCCGCCTCGACAGCGGCGGGCACATCGCCCGGACCGCCGACATTGGCGAGCAGCGGCACCTTGTGCCCGTCGGAGGTGGC